>DAMALH010000029.1:0-53394 GCA_032000125.1 Buttiauxella sp.
AACCTGCGACCAATTGATTAAAAGTCAACTGCTCTACCAACTGAGCTAACGACCCCTTTTCGTGTCACTGCCGGTTAACTACTTATCCCCCGGCAACGGCGGCATATATTACTGATTTAAGATTTTGACGCAACAAGAATTTTGACACGGATCGCTTAACTGCTTAGTAAGCGCGCAGCGAGACCAGAAAAACAGCGTTATCTGGTCAGGCCGTAAGCATTACATTGCATTCAAACGCTTCTGCGCCTGTTTTGCGCCATCGGTATTTGGGAACTGTTTGATCACCTGCTGATAGACGGCTTTCGCTTTTGCGGTGTCGCCTTTGTCCTGCATGATCAAACCAACCTTGTACATGGCGTCCGGAGCTTTGGGCGACTTAGGGTAGTTTTTCACCACGGAGGCAAAATAAAACGCCGCGTCGTCTTTTTTCCCTTTGTTGTAATTCAACTGTCCAAGCCAGTAGTTCGCGTTAGGCTGGTAGGTTGAATCCGGGTACTTTTTCACAAAGCTCTGAAACGCGGCCATCGCTTCATCCTGGCGAGACTTATCCTGCACCAGAGCAATTGCCGCATTGTAATCGCTGTTCGCATCTCCACCCTGTACAGGCGTGCTCGCAGCCGGTGCGTTTGTAGACGCTCCGGCGTCAGGGGCAGGCGTCGCCGCACCCTGATCGCTACCGCCAGCCTGCCCTGCCGCGGCACCGCCGTTGCTAAGGCCATCTATCTGCAACAGAATCTGCTTCTGGCGCTCCACAACCTGATTAAGCTGATACTGGCTTTCCTGAATTTGACCGCGCAGGGAATCAATATCATTCTGGTTATCGGAGAGCTGCTGCTGGAGTTGAGTTAAAAGCTGGCTGTGAGCATTAGAAATACGCTCGAGTTGAGTGACGCGGTCTTCGACCGAGCCTGAGCCGACACTACTGATTGGCGCCTGAGCAAAAGCGGCCCAGGGGGCCGCTATGCCAACCAGTAACGACAGACTCAACAGATGATGTCTGAAGTTACTGCTCATGCAATTCTCTTAGTAAACCAGTACGGCACGACGGTTTTTGGAGTAAGCCGCTTCGTCGTGACCCAATACTGCAGGTTTTTCTTTACCGTAAGAAACGATGGAGATCTGATCAGCAGAAACGCCTTTACCCTGCAGGTACATTTTAACAGCGTTAGCACGACGTTCACCCAGGGAGATGTTGTACTCTGGGGTACCACGTTCGTCCGCGTGACCTTCTACGGTGACTTTGTAAGATGGGTTGCTACGCAGGAAGTTAGCGTGAGCATCCAGCATCGCAGCGAAGTCAGAACGGATGTCGTATTTATCCAGATCGAAGTAAACGATGTTGTTCTGCTGCAGCTGCTGCATCTGAAGACGCGCCTGCTCTTCAGAAGACATGTTGCCATTGCCGTTCGCGTCCATACCGGTACCGGCACCCATCATGCCTTCGCCGCTCTGGTCATTGCTTGCGTTCTTGTTAGAAGAACACGCTGCGATTGCCATTACAGGCAGAGCGATCATCAGCCCCTTCAGCACTTTGTTCAGTTGCATTTCTATGATTCCTTTAGTAATCAATTAATTATTATTTACAGATACGGCGACCAGGCAGGTGATTTTACCTGTCCATCAGTGGCCGGAATACGCGCTTTGAAACGCCCATCTGTAGAAACCAGATTCAGCACAGATCCCATCCCCTGAGAAGAGCTGTAGATTACCATAGTGCCGTTAGGTGCCAGACTTGGCGTTTCATCCAGGAACGTTGACGATAAAGTTTGAACGCCACCCGCTACCAGATCCTGTTTGGCAATGTGCTGCTGACCGCTTGCGGAGCTGACCATTACCATAAACTTCCCGTCGGTACTTACATCAGCGTTCTGGTTCTGGCTACCTTCCCAGGACAGACGCTGCGGAGCACCGCCGTTAATATTCACCTTATAAATCTGCGGACGACCGGCCTGGTCTGAGGTATAGGCCAGATTCTGGCTGTCCGGGAACCAGGTTGGTTCGGTGTTGTTGCTGCGCCCGTCGGTAACCTGACGAATCTGACCGGAACCGATGTCCATAACATACAGGTTCAGACTGCCGGTCTTAGACAGTGCGAACGCAAGCTTGGTGCCGTCTGGCGAGAACGATGGCGCACCGTTATGACGTGGGAAAGAAGCCACCTGACGCACAGCGCCGTTAGCCAGCGTCTGAATCACCAGCGCGGAGCGACCGCTTTCAAAGGTTACGTAAGCCAGTTTGCTGCCGTCGGGAGACCAGGACGGAGACATCAGCGGCTGCGGAGAACGGTGAACAACAAACTGGTTGTAGCCATCGTAATCAGAAACGCGCAGCTCGTACGGGAACTGGCCGCCGTTGGTCTGCACGACATAGGCGATACGGGTACGGAACGCGCCTTTAATACTCGTCAGCTTTTCAAATACTTCATCGCTGGCGGTATGACCGGCGTAGCGTAGCCACTGTTTGTTCACCTTATAGGAGTTCTGAGCCAGAACGGTGCCCGGCGCGCCAGAGGTGTCAACCAGTTGATAAGCAACGGTATAGCTGCCATCACCGTTAGGCGTGACCTGGCCTACAACCACGGCATCAATACCCAACGCGGTCCAGGCCGCTGGCTGCACTTCCTGGGCGGAGCCAGGCTGCTGCGGCAGGCGTGAACGATCCAGCGGGTTGAATTTACCGCTGTTACGCAAGTCGGCCGCTACAATGCCGCCAACGTCTTCAGGCGCCGCGCCAGGGCCTGCCCATTTAAACGGCGCTACACCAATTGGCCGTGCTGAATCCACACCCTGCGTGATTTCAATACGAACCTCTGCGTGCAGCACCGCTGCCCACAGCATTAAGAAACTTAACGCTACTCGAAATGCCTGCTTCATCATATCTCCCTTATCCGGACCTGAAGTCCACGATAATTTAGCAGAATGTTAACAAACCCAAATACCCAAAACTACCAAAACCCTGTGACTAAGCCTGGTTAGTTTTCTCCACTTTTGTGAGGAAAATTTTACTGAGGCTTAAAGTCTATAGGCGCGTTTTTGAAAACTTCGTACACGTCCTGGCTTGGCGGCTTCGGAATCTTCGCCAGGCGCGCTGCTGCTATCGCCGCCTGGCACAGAGCTGGATCACCACCTTCTGATTTAATATCAAGCAGTAAACCGTCAGAAGCCAGTTTTATGCGCAATGAGCAGGTCTTACCGGCAAATGAAGGATCGCTGTAGAACTTACTTTCGATCGCCGCTTTTATCTGACCCGCATAGTTGCTGATATCGGCACCAGATGCGCCATTATTTTTATTATTCCCTTTCCCGGCCGCGGCTGCGCTATCTCCTTTCGCTCCACCGCCGGTTTTCGGTGCATTCTTACCCGAGCTCAGATCGCCAAACAAATCGTCAACGCCCTGGGCTGCTGCCTTATCGGCAGCCGCTTTGTCGGCCGCAGCTTTTTTCTTCGCGTCCGCCGCCGCTTTTTTATCTGCGGCAGCTTTTGCAGCGGCAGCCTTATCGGCAGCGGCTTTTTCTGAGGCGGCTTTATCGGCAGCCGCTTTTTCAGCCGCTTCTTTTTTGGCTGCTTCAGCGGCCGCTTTCTTCTCAGCATCCTGCTGAGCTTTCTTCGCTGCGGCATCTGCGGCTTTTTTCTCGGCGTCTTGTTGAGCTTTCTTCGCCGCCGCTGCGGCTTCAGCGGCAGCTTTTTTCTGCGCGTCGGCCGCTTTTGATGCCGCTTCTTCAGCGGCTTTCTTCTGGGCGTCCGCCGCGGCCTTCTTAGCCGCTTCTTCCGCAGCCTTCGCCTGAGCATCGGCCTGAGCTTTTGCGTCTGCTTTGGCTTTTGCCGCAGCCGCTTCGGCCTGTTTCTGCTGCTCCTGCGCTTCTTTAGCCGCTTCCTGCGCCTGTTTTTGCTGTTCGGCCTGCTGCTTCGCTTGTTCCTGCGCTTCCAGGCGTTCTTTCTCCAGGGCTTTCAGACGCTGTTGTTCAGCGGCCTGTTTTTCCTGCAGCTCTTCAGCCTGCTGCTGCGCCTGCTTTTCGCGCTGCTCTGCCGCTCGCTTGCTGCTCGCCTGCTGATTCTGCTGGCGATTGTACTGTTGCACCACGGCACCCGGATCGACCATGACCGCGTCAATGGACGAGCCACCACCGCCGCCCGCGCTGGCGTCTATGTGCTCATCAAACGAACTCCATATCAGGATCGCAATCAAGATGATATGCAGGATCACTGAGACGATTATCGCGCGTTTGAGCTTATCGTTTTCTGTGGTTGCCTTTGACACTATCAGTTCCCAAATATAGCGAGATGGATCAGATTGGCTGCGTCATCAGACCGACGGATTTCACCCCTGCACTGTGCAGCAGGTTAAGTGCCTTAATGATCTCCTCATAAGGGACATCTTTCGCACCACCAATCAAAAAGACCGTTTTAGGATTCGCCTGCAGGCGGCGCTGGGCTTCAGCAACAACCTGCTCGGACGGCAACTGTTCCATACGGTCTTTTTCAACCACCACGCTGTACTGCCCTACCCCGGACACTTCGATAATGACCGGAGGCTCATCGTTGCTGCTTACCGTTTGCGAGTCTGTCGCATCCGGCAGGTCCACCTCAACGCTCTGGGTGATGATCGGCGCCGTGGCCATAAAGATCAGCAGCAGCACCAGCAACACGTCCAGCAGAGGTACGATGTTGATTTCTGACTTTAGTTCACGACGACCGCGTGTACGTCTGGCCATGACTTACCCCTTACTGCTTATCGCTGCTGGTAAAAGCCTGACGGTGCAGGATAGCCGTGAACTCTTCCATAAAGTTGTCGTAATTCAATTCCAGTTTGTTCACGCGCTGGTTCAGACGGTTGTATGCCATCACCGCAGGAATTGCGGCAAACAGGCCAATCGCGGTAGCAATCAAAGCTTCTGCGATACCCGGTGCCACCATCTGCAACGTCGCCTGTTTCACCGCGCCCAGGGCGATAAAGGCGTGCATAATCCCCCATACCGTCCCAAACAGACCGATGTAAGGGCTGATGGACCCTACGGTGCCAAGGAAAGGAATATGGGTTTCGAGCGTTTCAAGCTCGCGGCTCATTGAAATACGCATCGCGCGCGCAGCGCCGTCCACCACCGCTTCCGGGGCATGAGTATTCGCTCGGTGCAGTCGTGCAAACTCTTTGAATCCCGAATAGAAAATCTGTTCGGAACCGGCAAGGCTATCACGACGGCCCTGGCTTTCCTGATAGAGACGGGACAATTCAATGCCCGACCAGAATTTATCTTCAAACGCTTCCGCTTCACGGGTGGCGGCATTGAGGATTCGCGTTCGCTGAATGATGATCGCCCATGATGCAATGGAAAAACCAATCAAAATCAACATGATAAATTTGACCAGAAGGCTCGCCTTCAGGAACAAATCAAGGATATTCATGTCAGTCACTGCTTGAACTCCGCGACAATAGACTTGGGAAGCGCACGAGGCTTCATTGAGAGAAGATCAACGCAGACGATAAGGACCTCAGCTTCATTGAGTATCCGCCCGTCGGCATTGACTATTCGCTGCGTAAACACCATAGACGTGCCTCGCATCGAGGTAACTGCACTTTGGATTTCGAGTAAATCGTCAAGTCGGGCAGGCGCAAGATAATCGACCGTCATCCTGCGTACGACAAAGGCGATGCTCTCCGCCAGCAAATGCTGCTGGTTAAAGTGGTGCTGGCGCAGCATCTCAGTGCGTGCTCTTTCATAAAAAGCAACATAACTGGCGTGGTAAACCACACCACCGGCATCGGTATCTTCATAGTAGACACGAACCGGCCATCGAAACGGCGTTGTACTCACTTTACATCCCGGTAATGCAATTAAACGTTGCTACTATACGCAAGAGGATGAGGGTTGGGAATGGGTTGTATTAAAGGTTAGATAAATATTTATGGGCCTGTTAAAGCCCATAAAATTTAGGTAAATCAGATTAGCCTGATGTCAGCGTCAGAAGAAGAAAAACAGCAGCCCGGCCAGCAGTACCAGCTCGGCCACTAAAGGACAGAAAATGCCCTGCCAGAGCACCTTCTTCGGGCGAAACCCGACGCCGTGGATCACGCCGGCACATACGGCCCATATCAGCAGAAAACCGTGCCAGATTTCCAGCTCGCTGGTTTTCGCGGCAAAGCGCGTCGGGTCCCAGAAAATGCAGCCGGCCAGCCCTAACGCCATAATTAAGGAAAGAGCCCTGAGAGGGCTCTTATCCATTACCGCATATAACTTTGCGATAATCGCTTCCATTAGCGTTCTTCTTTACCGGCTTTAGCTTCAATATGCTCAAGCGAAAGCGCGGTAATGATGCCAAATGCACAGGCAAGAAGCGTTCCCAGAATCCATGCAAAATACCACATAATCAGCTCCTTACTTAGTACAGAGAGTGGGTGTTGCTTTCAATATGTTCTTTGGTGATACGACCGAACATTTTCCAGTAACACCACGCCGAGTAGGCCAGAATGATCGGCACGAATACCAGCGCCACATAGGTCATCAGGTTCAGCGTCAACTGGCTGGACGTCGCATCCCACATCGTCAGGCTCGCGTTCAGCACCGTGCTGGACGGCATAATGAACGGGAACATCGCAATACCCGCCGTCAGAATGATGCAGGCAAGCGTCAGGGATGAAAACAGGAACGCCCAGGCGCTGCGGTTCAAACGCGCGGTCAACACGGTCAGCAGCGGCAGAACAACACCCAGCGCCGGGATAGCCCACAGAGCCGGCGTAGCGTTAAAGTTCACCAGCCAGGCACCAGCTTCGCGCACCACTTCTTTTGTCAGCGGATTCGAAGGCGCATGGTGGTCCATGACGGAGGTTACCGCATAACCGTCAATGCCATACATAACCCAGACGCCTGCCAGAGCGAAGCATACCATCGTTACCAGAGCGGCAACCTGCGAGGTGATACGCGAGCGCAGATAGACTTCGCCGGTGGTACGCATCTGTAGATAAGTTGCGCCCTGCGTCAGGATCATCGCCACGCTCACCACGCCCGCCAGCAGGCCGAACGGGTTGAGCAACTGGAAGAAGTTACCGGTATAGAACAGGCGCATGTACTCGTCCATATGGAAAGGTACGCCCTGCAACAGGTTGCCAAACGCCACGCCGATAACCAGCGGTGGAACGAAGCTGCCAACGAAGATGCCCCAGTCCCACATGTTACGCCAGCGCGTATCTTCAATCTTCGAACGGTAATCAAAACCGACCGGACGGAAGAACAAAGAGGCCAGCACCAGAATCATCGCCACATAAAAGCCGGAAAACGCCGCTGCGTAGACCATTGGCCAGGCAGCAAACAGCGCGCCGCCTGCGGTGATAAGCCATACCTGGTTACCGTCCCAGTGCGGGGCGATAGAGTTGATCATAATACGGCGTTCGGTGTCGTTACGGCCCAGGAAGCGGGTCAGCATGCCGACGCCCATATCCCAGCCGTCGGTGACGGCAAAACCAATCAGCAAAATGCCAACCAGCAGCCACCAGATAAAACGTAATGCTTCATAATCGATCATTTCACGACTCCTGACTTAGCGTGCCGGCTGAGAAGATACGGTGGTCTGCTCGTAGTGGTAGCGACCTGTTTTCAGACTGCTCGGCCCAAGGCGAACAAATTTGAACATCAGGAACAGCTCCGCCACCATAAACAGCGTGTAAAGACCGCAAATCAGTATCATAGAGAAGAGCAGATCGCCCACGGTCAGCGAGGAGTTGGCGACCGCGGTTGGCAGCACCTCACCAATCGCCCAGGGCTGACGGCCGTATTCAGCAACAAACCAGCCGGATTCAATTGCGATCCACGGCAAAGGAATGCCGTACAGCGCCGCACGCAGCAGCCATTTTTTCGAGCCGATAGCGTTACGAATAACGGTCCAGAACGACGCCGCAATAATAAACAGCATCAGGAAGCCACATCCCACCATGATACGGAACGCGAAATACAGCGGCGCTACGCGCGGAATAGAGTCTTTTGTCGCTTTCTGGATCTGCTCTTCCGTTGCGTCGGTGACGTTCGGGGTATAACGCTTCAGCAGCAGACCGTAACCCAGGTCTTTTTTCACGTTATTGAAGTTGTCGCGCACGTTCTGGTCGGTTGACCCGGCACGCAGCTCTTCAAGCAGGCTGTATGCCTTCATACCGTTACGGATACGCTCTTCGTGTTGGATCATCAGCTCTTTCAGACCGGTGACGGGTTTATCAACGGATCGTGTAGCGATGATGCCCAGCGCGTAAGGAATTTGAATCGCGAAGCGGTTTTCCTGGTTTTCCTGGTCGGGAACGCCAAACAGCGTAAAGGCTGCCGGAGCCGGTTGCGTTTCCCACTCGGCTTCAATCGCCGCCAGTTTGGTTTTCTGCACGTCGCCCATTTCATAACCGGATTCATCACCCAGCACGATAACGGAAAGAATTGCCGCCATACCAAAACTTGCTGCAATGGCAAAAGAGCGCTTCGCAAACGCGAAATCGCGGCCTTTTAACATGTAGTAAGAGCTGATACCGAGGATGAACATCGCGCCGCAAACGTAGCCGGAAGCCACGGTGTGAACGAATTTAACCTGCGCTACCGGGTTTAACACCAGTTCGGAGAAGCTGACCATCTCCATGCGCATGGTTTCGAAGTTGAAATCCGAAGCGATGGGGTTTTGCATCCAGCCGTTGGCAACCAGAATCCACAGTGCGGAAAGGTTAGAGCCAAGCGCTACCAGCCAGGTCACCGCCATGTGCTGTACTTTGCCAAGGCGATCCCAGCCGAAGAAGAACAGACCGACGAAGGTGGATTCGAGGAAGAATGCCATCAGGCCTTCAATGGCCAGTGGCGCACCAAAAATGTCACCCACGTAGTGTGAATAGTAAGACCAGTTAGTCCCGAACTGGAACTCCATGGTCAAACCGGTGGCGACCCCCAGCGCAAAGTTGATACCAAACAACTTGCCCCAGAATTTGGTCATATCTTTATAAATTTGTTTACCCGACATCACGTAAACCGTTTCCATGATGGCCAGCAGGAACGCCATACCAAGCGTCAGTGGCACAAACAGGAAGTGGTACATCGCGGTCAAGGCAAACTGTAAGCGCGACAGTTCGACAATATCAAACATCTTGACTCCTTGCTCTTCGCATAAAGACTTCACCCGTGGTTTGCAAGTTTAGCACTCCACAATGCATGCCCTAATACAAAAACATTCGCTTCCGGACGCTCTTCTGCCGCCATTTTTATAAATGTGAAAGCAAAAGAGGAAAGGTTACAAATACGTTAATTAATGCACTAATAGAATTCGCAAATATATTACCTTGCAATGCCCTTACAATAAATAGGTATTTGCTTAGCCTTTTTTACGTTTCTCGACGGCGATCAATTTATAGCAAAAATATTACTACAGCGCTGTTTTGATCTGTAGCAATTTTCCCCTTTTCCGCGCCATTAATCCAGCCTCAGACATTGATCTGGCGCATGTATTCTCGCTTTTGTTAATTAGGTTTCATTTAAGAAGGAATGGTAATCACATTGTTAATAAAGTGTTTTTAATGCTGGGGCCGATTTAACGCAGCAACGGCCGGTAAATAAGCACCCGTTATTATGTCTGCGGCAAACTATTTCTTTTGGTCATAGACCCTTATATTAATTTCTTCAAGTTATTTAAAAATAAAAGCGCAAAGGCGCAAATTAAACAATTAATTAACCTTTAATGATGCGTAAATTAACAAATGAGGGATTTTACCGGTTTCAGCGGGTGAATGTTAAAAGAGAAACACGGCGCCGGCCACAAAAAAGGCCACCCTGAGGGTGGCCAACCATGTCGAACATTTATTATTAGTTCTGCACTTCCCCGCCGGAGCGGAAAACGATTACTGCGGCAGAATCGCCTTCAGGGTCTCACCGATATCAGCGAGGCTGCGAACGGTTTTCACGCCAGCAGCTTCCAGCGCTGCGAATTTCTCATCCGCCGTGCCTTTACCGCCCGCGATAATGGCACCTGCGTGCCCCATGCGCTTGCCCTTAGGCGCAGTAACACCAGCGATGTAGCCCACGACAGGCTTGGTTACATGCTCTTTGATGTAAGCTGCTGCTTCTTCTTCCGCGCTGCCGCCGATTTCGCCGATCATCACGATAGCTTCCGTTTTCGGATCTTCCTGGAACATCTTCAGAATGTCGATGAAGTTGGAGCCAGGAATCGGGTCGCCGCCGATACCCACGCAGGTGGACTGGCCCAGACCGATATCGGTAGTCTGCTTAACCGCTTCATAGGTCAGCGTACCGGAGCGGGAAACGATGCCCACTTTGCCCGGCAGGTGAATGTGCCCCGGCATGATGCCGATTTTGCATTCGCCTGGGGTGATAACGCCCGGGCAGTTTGGCCCGATCATGCGCACGCCAGCTTCGTCAAGCGCAACTTTCACGGTCAGCATATCCAGCGTCGGGATACCTTCGGTGATGGTGATAATCAGCTTAACGCCCGCGTCGATAGCTTCCAGAATGGAATCTTTGCAGAACGGCGCCGGAACGTAGATAACAGACGCGGTCGCACCCGTTGCTTCTACCGCTTCACGCACGGTGTTAAAGACCGGCAGGCCAAGGTGCTCGGTGCCGCCTTTGCCCGGCGTTACGCCGCCAACCATTTGTGTACCGTATGCAATCGCCTGCTCGGAGTGGAAGGTCCCCTGGCTGCCGGTGAAACCCTGGCAAATTACCTTGGTGTTTTTATCGATCAAAATGGACATTATTTCCCCTCCACGGCAGCAACAACCTGCTGTGCTGCATCCGTCAGACTTTTCGCTGCAATGATGTTCAGGCCGCTGTCAGCCAGTTTCTTCGCGCCCAGATCGGCATTGTTCCCTTCCAGACGAACCACGACCGGAACGTTCACGCCCACTTCTTCAACCGCACCGATAATACCGTCTGCAATCAGGTCGCAACGCACGATGCCGCCGAAGATGTTAACCAGAACGGCTTTCACTTTGTCGTCAGACAAAATGATTTTGAAAGCTTCGGTCACGCGCTCTTTGGTTGCGCCGCCGCCAACGTCCAGGAAGTTAGCCGGTTCGCCGCCGTGCAGCTTAACGATGTCCATGGTGCCCATTGCCAGGCCCGCGCCGTTAACCATGCAGCCGATGTTGCCATCCAGCGCAACGTAGTTCAGCTCCCACTGCGCAGCCTGAGATTCACGAGCATCTTCCTGACTTGGGTCACGCATTTCACGCAGTTCCGGCTGGCGGAACAGCGCGTTACCATCGGCGCCCAGCTTGCCGTCGAGGCACACCAGATCGCCCTGTTTTGTGATAACCAGCGGGTTGATTTCGATAAGCGCCAGGTCGCGCTCCAGGAAAATATTCGCAAGGCCCATAAAGATTTTGGTGAACTGCTGAACCTGTTTACCTTCCAGACCCAGTTTGAACGCCAGTTCACGACCCTGGTAAGGCATTGGCCCCGCCAGCGGATCCAGCGCCACTTTGTGGATCAGGTGCGGGGTTTCTTCCGCAACTTTCTCGATTTCCACGCCGCCTTCGGTGGAAGCCATAAACACCACGCGACGCGAGCTACGGTCTACAACCGCGCCAAGATACAGCTCTTTGTCGATGTCGGTGGCGGCTTCGACCAGAATCTGATGAACCGGCTGGCCGCCTGCGTCAGTTTGATAGGTCACCAGGCGCTTGCCAAGCCAGTGCTCAGCAAAGGCACGAATGTCTTCTTTGCTGTTAACCACTTTCACGCCGCCCGCTTTACCGCGGCCACCGGCATGAACCTGACATTTCACCACCCAAGGACCTGCGCCAATTTTAGAGGCAGCTTCTTCCGCTTCACGCGGCGTGGTGCAGGCGTAACCAACGGGGGCCGGTAAGCCATACCGAGCAAACAACTGTTTCGCCTGATATTCGTGTAAGTTCATGAGTTCTATCCATTAAGACTAAGGAGCATCTGAGCTCGGGGTACTTAGTTTGCCGCCACCGGTAACGATGGCGACCGTAAGGTAGATATTGTTGCTACACGTCCAGCAGCAGACGAGTCGGGTCTTCCAGCAGCTCTTTAATCGCTACCAGATAGCCTACGGACTCGCGGCCATCGATCAGACGGTGATCGTAGGAGAGCGCCAGGTACATCATCGGCAGGATCTCAACTTTACCGTCAACCGCCATAGGACGGTCTTTAATGGCGTGCATACCGAGGATTGCGCTCTGCGGCGGGTTGATTATCGGAGTAGACATCAGGGAGCCAAACACGCCGCCGTTGGTGATGGTGAAGTTACCACCGGTGAGATCTTCCACGGTCAGCTTGCCGTCACGGCCTTTCACCGCCAGCTCTTTAATGCGTTTTTCGATATCAGCCATGCCGATGGTATCGACATCGCGCAGCACCGGCGTGACCAGACCACGAGGCGTGGATACCGCAATGCTCACGTCAAAGTAGTTGTGGTAAACCACGTCTTCGCCGTCGATAGAAGCGTTCACTTCCGGGTAGCGTTTCAGCGCTTCAACAACCGCTTTAATATAGAAGGACATAAAGCCCAGACGCACGCCGTGACGTTTCTCGAAGGCTTCACCGTACTGCTTACGCAGCTCCATGATTGGCTTCATGTTCACTTCGTTGAAGGTTGTGAGCATGGCGGTGGAGTTTTTCGCTTCCAGCAAACGTTCGGCAACGCGCTTGCGCAGACGAGTCATCGGCACGCGTTTTTCGCTGCGGCCGGCTAATGGCGCAACCGGCGCTTTAGTTTCTTCTGCCGCTTTCGCCTGAGCAGGCTGGGCCGCTTTTGCCTGGGTCAGATGTTTATCAACATCTTCACGGGTAATACGACCGCCAACGCCGCTGCCTTTAATGGCGCTGGCGTCCAGAGAATGCTCGGCGATCAGGCGGCGAATAGCCGGGCTAAGCGCGTCGTTATTTTGCTCTTCCAGCGAAGCCTGCTGGCGCTGTGCCGGGGTGGATTCTTTGCTGTCTGCTTTCGCAGAGGTTTCTTTTCCGGCGCTGTTGCCTTCACGCAGGCGGCCCAGGATCTGACGAGAGGTCACCGTCGTGCCTTCATCTTCCAGAACAGCATCCAGGATACCATCTGCGGACGCCGGTACTTCCAGTACCACTTTGTCAGTTTCGATTTCTACCAGCACTTCGTCACGGGTCACGGTATCACCCGGTTTTTTATGCCAGGTGGCGACGGTCGCATCGGCAACGGACTCAGGCAGGTCAGGAACTAGAATATCTACGCTACTCATTTTTTATCCTTTAATTAATCGACGTTCAGCGCGTCATTAACCAGATCTTGCTGCTGTTTCTGGTGAACGGACATATACCCTACCGCCGGTGAGGCGGAGGCCGGACGGCCTGCATAACGCAGAGCAGATCCGAATGGAATCACTTCGCGGAAGTGGTGCTGGCTGCAGTACCATGCGCCCTGGTTAAGCGGCTCTTCCTGGCACCATACGAAATCATGCACGTGAGCAAACGGCTTCAGCGCTTCCTGCACCGCCTGGTGCGGGAACGGATATAGCTGCTCAATGCGCACAATCGCTACATCTTTTTGATCGCGCTTACGGCGCTGCTCAAGCAGATCGTAATACACCTTGCCGGAACACAGTACCACGCGTTTTACGTCTTTCGGATCCAGCTCGTCAATTTCGCCAATCGCCGGCAGGAAAGTGCCGTTGGCCAGTTCGTCCAGCGAGGAAACCGCCAGCGGATGACGCAGCAGGGATTTCGGCGACATAACCACCAGCGGACGGCGCATACCGCGCAGCGCCTGACGACGCAGCATGTGGTAAACCTGTGCCGGCGTGGAAGGCACGCAAACCTGCATGTTCTGCTCAGCGCAAAGCTGGAGATAACGCTCAAGGCGCGCAGAGGAGTGCTCAGGGCCCTGACCTTCGTAACCGTGCGGCAGCAGCATCACCAGGCCGCACATACGGCCCCATTTCTGCTCGCCGGAGCTGATGAACTGGTCGATAACAACCTGAGCGCCGTTTGCGAAGTCGCCGAACTGGGCTTCCCAGATGGTCAGGGTGCGAGGTTCTGCGGTTGCGTATCCGTATTCAAAGGCCAGCACGGCTTCTTCAGACAGCACGGAATCCCAGACTTTGAACTCGCCCTGGCTGTTATGCACATGCTGCAATGGCGTGTAAGTGGAGCCGTTGGTCTGGTTGTGAATCACCGCGTGACGGTGGAAGAAGGTGCCGCGACCAGCGTCTTCACCGGACAGACGCACGGAGACGCCTTCATCAACCAGCGTAGCGTAAGCCAGATTTTCAGCAGCACCCCAGTCGAATTTCTTCGCGCCGTTCGCCATGTCCTGACGGTCGCTGTAGATTTTCGCCACGCGGGACTGCATTTCTACGGACTCTGGCGCGGTGCTGATGCGTTTGGCCAGTTCCTGCAGACGCTTCATCTCAACCTTATTCGGGTAGCTTTCATCCCACTCGTGGTTAAGGTATGGCGACCAGGTGAAAGAATGCATGTTCATTGGGCGGTATTCTTTCACCACGCATTCACCCGCATCCAGCGCGTCACGATAGAGATTCACCATTTCGGTAGCATCTTCAAGCGTCGCCAGATTTTCCTGCTCCAGACGGTCGGCATAAATCTTACGCGGCGTCGGGTGTTTTTTGATTTTCTGGTACATCACCGGCTGGGTTGCGCTTGGCTCATCCGCTTCGTTATGGCCGTGGCGACGATAGCAAACCAGGTCGATAAACACGTCACGCTTAAAGGTGTTACGGAAGTCCAGCGCCAGACGAGTAACAAAGGCTACCGCTTCCGGGTCATCCGCGTTTACGTGGAAAATCGGCGCCATCACCATTTTACCGATATCGGTACAGTACGGCGTGGAGCGTGCATCCAGCGGGTTGGAAGTGGTGAAACCAATCTGGTTGTTGATAACGATACGCACGGTGCCGCCAACTTCGTAACCGCGAGCCTTGGACATGTTCAGGGTTTCCTGAACCACGCCCTGGCCGGCAACCGCAGCGTCACCGTGGATGGTGATCGGCAGCACCTGGTTACTGCCTGGTTTATCCAGACGATCCAGACGCGCGCGCACGGAACCGATAACCACCGGGCTGACGATCTCCAGGTGCGACGGGTTAAACGCCAGCGCCAGGTGAACCAGGCCGCCTTCGGTTTCAACGTCGGATGAGAAGCCCATGTGGTACTTCACATCACCGGTGCCAAGGTGCTCTTTATGCTTGCCCGCGAACTCATCGAACAGGTCCTGCGGTTTTTTACCTAATACGTTAATCAGTACGTTAAGACGGCCACGGTGCGCCATTCCCAGAACGACTTCACGGGTGCCGCTCTTGCCCGCATGGCGGATCATCTCTTTGAGCATCGGCACCAGCGCGTCGCCGCCTTCCAGCGAGAAGCGTTTCGCCCCGGGGAATTTCGCCCCCAGATAACGCTCCAGCCCTTCAGCGGCGGTCAGCTCGCTCAGGAAGCGTTTTTTCTCTTCGGTCGTAAAGGTAGAGTGCCCCACCACGGATTCGATACGCTGCTGGATCCAGCGTTTCTCTTCGGTGCTGGTGATATGCATATATTCCGCGCCGATAGAGCCGCCGTAGGTTTGTTTCAGGGCGTCAATCAAATCGGCCAGCTTCATGGTTTCTTTGCCGCTGGCAAAAGAACCCACGTTAAAGGTTTCCTGAAGATCGGCATCCGTCAGGTTGTGGAAAGCCGGATCGAGATCGGCAACCGCGTCCTGTTTCCACAGGCCAAGCGGATCGAGATTAGCCGCCTGATGGCCGCGGAAGCGCCATGCGTTGATAAGCTGCAGCACTTTGACTTGCTTAACATCGGTGTCAGGATCGGTAATCGCGGTGGAGTAACGTGAGGCATCCTTCGCCAGACGACGGAAATAATCACGTGTTTTAGAATGGAATTGATCCGCTCTGGCTCCGGTTCCGGGTAACTGCTGGAACATTGAGCGCCAGTGCGCATCAACAGAGTCAGGATCGGTTAAGAAGTCTTCATAGAGCTGCTCTATCCAGGACTGGTTCGCACCCGCCAGGTAAGAGGAATCCAGCCAGGCTTTCATTTCGCCGTTCTGCATCGTGATCCCTTAAGCATTTATCTGCTTATTCGCCGTGGATAACTATAGCGTACACGTCTGGTACACATTCCAGGGTTCACTTCGAGCGGACCTTTCGCCGTAGTAAGACGGCCCGCGAAGGAACCTTTAAAAACTGTCGCTATACCTTAGTTAGGGCAGTTTTTAAAGGTTTCCTGCCATTCCCCCTCCCCGCCGGGAGGGGGAATACCATTAAGCGCTTCGTTGCAGCAGCATCGACTTAATATGGCCGATGGCTTTCGTCGGGTTCAGTCCCTTAGGACATACACTGACGCAGTTCATGATGCTATGGCAGCGGAATACGCTGAAAGCGTCGCTCATTCCGTCCAGACGATTAGCCGTCTCGGTGTCACGGCTGTCGATCAGGAAGCGATAGGCGGCCAGTAAACCTGCCGGACCAATGAACTTATCCGGGTTCCACCAGAATGACGGGCAGGAGGTCGAGCAGCAGGCGCACAGAATGCACTCGTACAGACCATCCAGTTTTTCACGCTGCTCCGGCGATTGTAAATGTTCGCGAGCCGGTGGATTCTGCCCATTATTCAAAAGGTAAGGCTTAATCTTCTCATATTGGGCATAGAACTGTCCCATGTCCACCACCAGATCCCTCACCACCGGTAAACCCGGCAGCGGACGGATAACGATCTTCTGTTTTCCATTGCCCAGCGCGGAGATTGGCGTGATGCAGGCCAGGCCGTTTTTACCGTTCATGTTCACGCCGTCTGAACCACAAACACCTTCACGGCAGGAGCGGCGAAACGCAAGGGTAGGATCTTTTTCTTTCAGTTGAATAAGCGCGTCGAGCAACATCATGTCGCGCCCTTCTTCTCCTTCCAGGGTGTACTCCTGCATGCGCGGAGCATCGTCAACATCCGGGTTGTAGCGATAAATAGAGAATTCGAGTTTCATCACTTTGCTCCGCTTAGTAAGTACGCACTTTAGGTGGGAATGCCGGACGCAGTTTCGGCTGCATGTTCACCTCGCGGCGGGTCATGCTTTCTGAATCTGGCAGATACAGGCTGTGGCACAGCCAGTTCGCATCGTCACGGTCCGGGTAGTCGAAGCGGCTATGCGCGCCACGGCTTTCAGTGCGGAAATTAGCAGAAACAGCGGTAGCAAAAGCGGTTTCCATCAGGTTATCCAGCTCCAGGCACTCCACACGCTGGGTGTTGAATTCGCTGGAGGTGTCGTCAAGACGAGCATTTTTCAGGCGCTCGCGGATAACTTTTAGCTGCTCAAGCCCTTTGGCCATCGCGTCACCTTCGCGGAATACCGAGAAGTTATGCTGCATGCATTCCTGCAAATCTTTACGAATCTGTACCGGGTCCTCACCGTCGCGGTTGCCGTTCCAGCGGTTCAGACGCTCCAGCGCAGCATTAATCTGTTCTTCGCTGGCATCGCGCAGTTCACCCTGCTCGTCGATAGATTCCAGCAGGTGCAGACCCGCAGCGCGGCCAAATACCACCAGGTCCAGCAGCGAGTTGCCGCCAAGACGGTTAGCGCCGTGTACCGATACGCAGGCGATTTCGCCTACTGCAAACAGGCCTGGGATCACCACATCTTCACCCTGCTCGTTCACCGTCAGCGCCTGGCCGGTAACTTTGGTCGGAATGCCGCCCATCATATAGTGGCAGGTTGGGATAACCGGAATTGGCTCTTTGATAGGGTCAACATGTGCGAAGGTGCGTGAAAGCTCCAGAATGCCCGGCAGACGGGATTCAAGAACTTCTTTACCCAAGTGGTCAAGCTTCAGCTTCGCGTGCGGGCCCCACGGACCCTCGCAGCCGCGGCCTTCACGGATTTCAATCATGATGGAACGCGCCACCACGTCACGACCCGCAAGGTCTTTTGCATTCGGCGCATAGCGTTCCATAAAGCGTTCGCCGTGTTTGTTCAGCAGGTAGCCGCCTTCGCCACGGCACCCTTCGGTAACCAGCACCCCCGCACCGGCGATACCGGTTGGGTGGAACTGCCACATTTCCATATCCTGTACCGGAACGCCTGCGCGCAGCGCCATGCCAACGCCGTCACCGGTGTTGATGTGAGCGTTAGTTGTGGACTGATAAATACGGCCTGCGCCGCCGGTTGCCAGCACGGTAGCTTTCGCTTTGAAGTAAACGACTTCACCGGTTTCGATGCACAGCGCGGTACAGCCTACTACCGCGCCGTCGTCATTTTTCACCAGGTCTAATGCATACCACTCGGAGAAAATCGTCGTTTTGTTTTTCAGGTTCTGCTGATAAAGGGTATGCAGAAGAGCGTGGCCGGTACGGTCGGCCGCCGCTGCGGTACGCGCCGCCTGTTCGCCGCCGAAGTTTTTCGACTGGCCGCCGAACGGGCGCTGATAAATTTTGCCATCATCAAGACGGGAGAACGGCAGGCCCATATGTTCCAGCTCCAGAATCGCTTCCGGGCCGGTTTTACACATATATTCAATGGCGTCCTGGTCGCCGATGTAGTCGGAACCTTTTACCGTGTCATACATATGCCATTCCCAGTTGTCTTCGTGGGTATTACCAAGCGCTACGGTAATACCGCCCTGCGCGGACACGGTATGGGAACGGGTTGGAAAGACTTTAGACAGTAAGGCGCAAGACTGGCCCTTTTGTGAAATTTGCAGCGCGGCGCGCATACCTGCGCCACCGGCACCGATGACGACTGCATCAAACTCTCTGACTGGTAAATTCATTACACACCCCACACCACAACAAATCCATAAATGACGTAAACCAGCAGAGCCACAACGATAAGAAGCTGCAACCCAAGGCGAATAGCTACCGGTTTAACGTAGTCGGTCAACACCTGCCACATGCCAATCCAGGCATGGATTAAAATCGAAAACAGAGCCAGCAGGGTGAACACTTTGGTGAAGGCGGAGGCGAAGAATCCACGCCAGACCTCGTAGGTTAAATCACCGGTGACGGCGAAAAAACCGATCATATAGATAATGTACAGGGTGAGGACGATGGCGGTGGCACGAACCAGCAAAAAGTCATGCACGCCATTGCGACCTAATGCGGAGGCATTGCTTACCATACGAGGACTCCTGCGAGAATTGAAAGCACGACAGTTAATACAAAGCAAATATTCGCGGATCGTTTGCCCGCTGCAAAAGTTTCTTCCAGATAACCGACATCCATCATCATGTGGCGAATCCCGCCAACGGCGTGATAAGCAAGCGCGGTAAGAATGCCCCACATTATGAACTTAACAAAGAAGCTGCTCATCAGGGATGAAGCAGAGAGAAAACCTTCCGGGGAGGAGAGTGACAGACCAAGCAGCCAAAGCAGAATGCCGACAGCCACAAAAGTGATCACGCCGGATACACGATGGAGGATGGAAGCGATGGCAGTCACGGGAAACTGAATCGTGGTGAGATCCAGATTGACAGGTCTTTGTTTCTTCGCATTTTTTATCATGAATAGCGCCCACATGCTGTTCTTATTGTTTCCTTCCTCCGGATTTGCAGGCGGGGTCAGACAGCGCGAACTTTCTATAACTGTGCGTCATGCAAAAACAGCTACGTCCAGATGCCAAAAAAGCCGGCTACAACGCTGGGTGGCGCCCGGTGGCAAGGTATTCCGGAGACCTGGCGGCAGTATAGGCTCTTCACAAAATCATTACAATTAACCTACATATAGTTTGAAGGGTTTTGCTCGGAACAGTGAGCAGGATCACGATAACAACATTATTTTAAAATTTAATCATCTGATTTGACAAAAGTTAAACATTATTGTTACAAACAAGGCCAGAAAAGCCGTATAATTCGTAAAAGTTATAGGGTCAGCCTTTCACCTGAGAATAAGTTATGTAACAGTGTGTCGGTCTTGACCCAGTCAATCAGGACAGTTATTAGTGGTACCTCCACCTAAATAATTGAAGTTGTATCAAGGCGGCAAGCTCAGGAATGAACAGGAGCTTACTCAAGTAAGTGACCGATCTGAGTGAGTGCAGTCAACGCAGATACAGCTTCAAGTATGACGGGGAAACAGGTTTGAATGATATGGACTGCTAACACCCTGATTTGCTGTTTTTTCGCCTGCGTGGCTACGTTACCTGCAAGCGCCCATCGCTCTGTACCCTGGCTTTATCCCTTTCGAAACAGAGCTGCGAGCCAAATAACAAACTGGTAATGAACATGGCGGGTTCGAATGCAAATCGGGCATCCGCAGTCTTATGAAATAAGGCGCTAAGGAGACCGTAAATGGCTGATAAAAAAGCAACCCTCACCTACAATGGTGATGATGCTATCGAACTGGATGTGCTAAAAGGCACGCTCGGTCAGGATGTAATTGATATCCGTAGTCTTGGTTCTAAAGGTATGTTTACTTTTGATCCGGGTTTCACCTCCACCGCATCATGTGAATCAAAAATCACCTTTATCGATGGTGACGAAGGTATCCTGCTGCACCGTGGTTTCCCTATCGATCAACTGGCGACCCACTCAAGCTATCTCGAAGTATGTTACATCCTGCTATACGGCGAAAAACCGACGCAGGAAGAATTTGACGAATTCCAGACTACCGTTACCCGCCACACAATGATCCACGAGCAGATCACCCGTCTGTTCCACGGTTTCCGTCGCGACTCGCATCCAATGGCCGTTCTGTGCGGCGTGACCGGCGCGCTGGCCGCGTTCTATCACGACTCGCTGGATGTGAATAACCCGCGTCACCGCGATATCGCCGCCTTCCGTCTGCTGTCCAAAATGCCGACCGTTGCCGCGATGTGTTACAAGTATTCTATCGGTCAGCCGTTCGTCTACCCGCGCAACGACCTCTCCTACGCTGGCAACTTCCTGAATATGATGTTCTCCACGCCGTGCGAAGAGTACGTGGTGAACCCTATTCTGGAACGCGCAATGGATCGTATCCTGATCCTGCACGCTGACCACGAGCAAAACGCTTCAACCTCCACCGTGCGTACCGCAGGCTCTTCTGGCGCAAACCCATTCGCCTGTATCGCGGCCGGTATCGCTTCCCTGTGGGGGCCTGCTCACGGCGGCGCTAACGAAGCCGCACTGAAAATGCTCGAAGAAATCAGCAGCGTTGAGCACATTCCTGAATTTATCCGCCGCGCGAAAGACAAGAATGATTCTTTCCGCCTGATGGGCTTTGGCCACCGCGTGTACAAAAATTACGACCCGCGTGCCACCGTTATGCGTGAAACCTGCCATGAAGTGCTTAAAGAGCTGAATCTGAAAGATAACAGCCTGCTGGAAGTGGCGATGGAGCTTGAACACATCGCGCTGAACGACCCGTACTTTATCGAGAAGAAACTCTACCCGAACGTGGACTTCTACTCCGGCATTATTCTGAAAGCGATGGGCATTCCTTCTTCCATGTTTACCGTTATCTTCGCGATGGCGCGAACCGTAGGCTGGATTGCACACTGGAACGAAATGCACGACGACGGCATCAAAATTGCCCGTCCACGCCAGCTTTACACCGGCTACGATCAGCGTGATTTCAAATCTGATTTGCAAAAGTAAGCTTGCTGCATGCAAAAAAAAACGCGCCGTCCGGCGCGTTTTTTTTCGCTATAGCTTACAGTTGGCAGCCTGGACACCAGTAAAAAGGCCGCGAAGAAAGCATCGTTTTCTCTATTACGCCGCCGCAGCGTTCGCATTTTTTTCCTGCCCGATGAAACACCTTAAAGCTAAATATCGCGCCGTGATGTTTATTTTCATCCACGCTGCCGCGCGTATTGTACGAAAGACGCGGGATAGCCAGCAGCGCATGTGCAAGCCTGTCGAGCTGCTCGTCGGTAAGATCCTGCGCTTTGTGATGCGGGGCAAGCCCAACGTGCCAGAGGATTTCAACCCGCAAATAGTTACCCAGCCCCGCGAGAAAAGCCTGATCCAACAGCAGGCCGCTGAACTGTCGCTTACGAAACTTCGCCGACAAGAGACGCGCTTTCACCTGCTGCGCCGTCAGCGTTAAATCCAGCACGTCCGGCCCGACGCGCAGCAAAAAGGGATGCTTAAGCAGGTGTTCATCGTCGAACATAGCAATATCGGAGGCGCTGTAGAGCAATATAGCTTTGTCCGCCGTCTGCAATTTTACCCGCAGCACGCGCGTGGTTTGCGGCATTTCTCCCGCGTTCACCACGCGCCACACGCCATAAAGCTGATTGTGGCTGTACAAAGTATTGCCGTTGGAGAAACGCGTCAGCAAAGCCTTACCGCGCGTTTCTATCCGCTCAACTTTTTGCCCGATCAACGCCTGTTCAAAGATTTTTAATTCGGGAAAAGCAAACCAGACATCGGTTAAGGGCTTATCCAAAACGGCGGCTTCAAGCGCGTCCGCGGCACGTCTAATTTCCGGTCCTTCAGGCATCATTACTCCTGGGTTAAATCAATCGCCGTCGTTCAGCCGCCAGGCCAGTTGCTCAAGGTAGAGCTGCCGCTCGTGACGTGCGTTAAGCGCCTCTTCCAGCGTGCATTGTACAAAATGGATAGGCTCCCCCAGGCGCAGTTGCGCAAGGTGATACATATCCGCTTCAATCACGCAGGCGATTCGCGGATAGCCGCCGGTTGTCTGCGCATCGTTCATCAGCACGATTGGCTGCCCGTTATGCGGCACCTGCACCACGCCCGGCAGCAAGCCATGGGATAACAGCTCGCGATCGGTGTTACGTTCCAGACGCTGCCCCTGGAAACGGTAACCCATACGGTTGCTTTGCGGGCTGAGTTGCCAGGGCAGACGCCAGAAACCTTCCTGCGCGGAATGGCTAAACTCGTGGTATTCAGGCCCCGGAAGGGCACGAATGCGGTTACCCCACAGTAGCTGTTTTACACCTCGCACTTCGCGGAAACGGCGCTTTGCAGGCAGCAGCGGAATTGTATCGCCGTCCCGTAACAGACGCCCGGAAAAGCCGCCGATCTGCGCTTTTAAATCGGTGCTTGCTGACCCCATTAACAAAGGGATATCCAGTCCGCCCGTAACGGCGACATAGCTGCGCATGCCCCGTTGCGGGGATTTGAGATGGAGCTGTTGCCCGGCTCTCACCGGCAGTCGCCATCCCGTCCAGACAGCATGCCCGTCCAGCTCCGCATGGCAGCCTGCGCCGGTTAAGGCAAACCAGCCGTCCTGCGTAAACTCAATCACGCACTGACCCAGCGTAATTTCTAACGCGGCGCTTTCAGGTTCGTTTCCCACCAGCAAATTGGCAATGCGCAAAGCCGGCCCGTCCAGCGCGCCGCAGCGGCTGACGCCCAACTGACGATAACCATAGCGCCCGCTATCCTGCACGGAGGTGTGCATCCCGGCACGAATAATCTTCAGCACACGCCCTCCTTCTGAGGCACAAAGCGCACGGTATCGCCCGGCGCTAGCAACGCCGGCGGTTCAACCGCGGGGTTAAACAGTTTTACGGAAGTCTGGCCGATAATCTGCCAGCCGCCGGGAGTGGCAAGAGGGTAAATTCCCGTCTGGCTGCCGCCAATGCCGACGGAGCCCGCAGGCACCAGTAAACGGGGCTCTGCGCGGCGCGGCGTTTGTAACGACGCGGCAAGCCCGCCAAGGTAAGCAAATCCGGGCTGGAAACCGAGGAAATAAACCACGTATTCGGCGCAGGAATGCTGCTCCACAACCTGGCCTGGCGTCAGGCCGCAATGTTCTGCAACTTCGTTAAGATCCGGTCCAACCTCGCCGCCGTAGACCACCGGGATCTCAACGCGGCGTGAGTCAGGAATCATCGCCTCACTTTCTTCCCACCAGCGCTGGATGCGTTCGATACCGTCCAGCGCCAGGCTTTGCGGATCGCGCAGCACGACCGTAATGTTATTCATCCCCGGGATGACTTCCCGTACCGCATCGGCTTGTTCCAGCCTGCGGGTTAGCCCCCAGATGCGTTGCTGGCTCTCAAGAGATATCGGCGGCTCAAGCTCCAGAACCACCGCGCTTTCACCTAATAAATAACACCGCGCTCTCTGCACTTTTCCTCCTGAATACCGCGTTATGCCGGGTTAGGAATATCAATAAAGGCGACGTCCAAATCCGTTTCGCTGTTGAGCCAGTCGCTCAACGCCTGAATGCCGCCGCGTTCGGTCGCGTGGTGTCCGGCGGCATAAAAATGCAGGCCTTGTTCACGCGCCGAATGAATAGTTTGCTCGGACACTTCGCCGGTAATAAACGCATCTACGCCAAAACGCGCGGCGCTGTCGATAAAGCTTTGCCCACCGCCGGTGCACCAGGCGATGCGGCGAATGTGATCCGGCCCGGAATCACCGCACCACAGCGGCGTGCGGCCAAGCCGCATCTCGATCCATGAAGCAAGTTCCACGCCGGAAAGCGATGTGGAAAACTCACCCCACGGCACCAGCGGCTCGATTTCACCTTTGGTTTCAATGCCCAGCAACGCGCCTAGCTGCGCGTTATTGCCCAACTGCGGGTGCGCATCCAGCGGCAAATGCCAGCCGTAAAGATTGATGTCGTTTGCGAGCAGCGTTTTCAGACGGTTACGCTTCATACCGCGAATAACCGGCGATTCCCCTTTCCAGAAATAGCCGTGGTGCACAATCACCGCGTCGGCATTCTGACGCACCGCCTCGTCCAGCAGCGCCTGGCTTGCCGTTACGCCGGTAATGATTTTGCGAATCTCTTCGCGACCCTCAACCTGCAGGCCGTTTGGCGCATAGTCGCTTATCGCCGCGCTGTTGAGCTTTTCGTTTATCAGGCGTTCCAGTTCGCTATTTTTCATTTTGTTAATCTTCCGGTTTTCGGGCCGCCTCATAGGCGGCAAGTGTCGCAATACGTGCCTGCTTATGGTCAACAATCGGGCGCGGATAGTCCAGAGTCTGCCGCTGTTTATCGGCCCAAAGCCAGGGCGTATGGATCTGTTTGCCTGGCACAGCGTTGAGTTCGGGCAGCCAGCGGCGAATAAACGCGCCTTCGGCATCAAATCGCTCCCCCTGGGTGGTGGGATTGAAAATGCGGAAATAAGGCGCGGCATCGGTGCCGGTGGAAGCCGCCCACTGCCAGCCGCCGTTATTGGCCGCCAGATCGCCGTCGATTAGCTGCGACATAAAATAGCGCTCGCCCGCCCGCCAGTCGACGAGCAAATCTTTTACCAGGAAGCTGGCAACGACCATACGCAGGCGATTGTGCATCCAGCCCGTGGCATTTAGCTGGCGCATTGCGGCGTCCACAATCGGGTAGCCGGTTCTGCCCTGCTGCCAGGCCTGCAGACGCTTTTCATCCTGATGCCAGCGCACCCTGTCTGTCCAGGGAATAAACGGGTGAAAGCGGCAAAGCTTAGGATAAGCCACCAGCAGGTGACGATAAAAATCACGCCAGATAAGCTCGTTTAACCAGACCGCCCCCGCCCCGCCTTCCAGCGCCTGCGGATGCTGCTTGAGTAAACGCTGCAGGCACTGTCGCGGAGATATCACCCCAAGCGCCAGGTAGGGTGATAAAAGGCTGGTGCCTTCCGCTGCCGGAAAATCTCGTTGTTCAGGATAATCAGCGACAGGCCGCAGGCAAAATTCCCGCAGCTTTGCGATGGCCGCACGTTCGCCGAGGGGAAACAGCCCGGTATCCACCTTTTCACGCGGATAATCAAAAGGCGCTGGTTTTTTGACGGCAAGAGCTTCACCGCGCGGATGCGGTGCCGCCACGCATTCTGGCAGGCCTTCATGCAGGCGTTTAATAAATGCCTTACTGAAAGGGGTAAAAACTTTATACATCTCATGATTGCCGGTGGTTACGCTGCCGGGCGGCAGAAGCACGCCGTCATCAAACCCCTGACAAATCACCTCCCGACCGAGGATCTTCTCTGTCGCGGCGTCGCGCTCGCGCTCGTTGATTTCGTACTGATAGTTGTAAAACAGCGCGTCAACGTTCTGGCTGGCGCAGAAGGTTTTCAGACATTCAATGGAGGCGGTGAAATCGGCCACCTGCTTTATGCATAGCGCTATTCCTCGCTCGGCCAGCGCGTTTTGCAGAGCTAAAAGATGCTGCCAGATAAATTCAGCCTGCCGGGGTGACATATTGTGCTGCCGCCACTGCTCAGGCGTGGCGATAAAGAGGCCGATGACCTTAGCCTGCGGATCGCGGCAGGCCGCCGCGAGCGCCAGATTGTCGTTAACTCGTAAATCATGGCGAAACCAGACCAGATGAGTGGCCATATTACTCCCTGAATTAGCTGCCGTAGCGCAGACGTAAAGCTTGCGGATAGGGTTCAAAATAGCGCTGCTGCGCTAAATAAGGGTCAGGATATTCTGCCATATAATGTTTTAACAAGCCGATGGGCGCCCCAAGCGGCTGGCTCCCCTGGCGATAGCTATCGATAAGATCCGAAAGCTCCTGCCGCTCGCGGGAGCTGAGGTGGCGGCGGAAGTAGCCCTGTACATGCATGAGCACGTTGGTGTGGTTACGGCGCGTGGCCTGATGTTCAAGCAGCGACAGAAGGCGCAGCCGGTATTCAACGTAGAAAGCCTCCAGCGAATCCCAGCTTTCGATATCCGCGACAAAAGGCCCCAGCTCGCGATAGAGCGGCTGGGAATGCGCCAGAAGCAGAAGCTTATAACGGCTGTGAAAAGCGATAAGGCCGTCTCGGGTGAGCCCTTTTTTACGCAGAGCGTTAAGTTCAAAAAGCGTATAAATTCGCGCGACAAAATTCTCGCGAATGGCCTCGTCGTGCAAACGGCTATCTTCTTCAACCGGCAGCCACGGCATCTGCCGTTTCAGCTCGACGGTAAAGCCCTCTGTCGCGCTTTTAAAGTTGTTATTTTCCGCAGGCTCGTGAACCTGCGCCTGTTCCTCGCCGTCGGCTGAGGGTTTTCCGCAGACGATATAACCACAAAGCTGCTCCAGTTCCGCGATGCGTTCAGCGGAAAACGGCTCCATCGCCGCATCCGGGCGAACCGTTTCAAAACGCACCCAGGGCGCAAGTTCGTTGACGGCAAACGCCAGCCGATTATGCACGTGTTCAAAGCGAACATTATCTTCGGGTAAACAGATGCTGACGCCGACTGGAATGGTGCTCATGGGCTTGCTCCTTATATTGAACACTAAGTGTAGCAAGACGTATAAACAAAAAGGCTACCCGTTTGGGTAGCCTCAGATTGCTGACAAAGAAGGAAAAAGCGTGTTTTTTCCTTCTTTGTGATGATTAGCCGAAAATCAATGGATTGATTTTCCTTGTTTTTAAATGGCGGCAACTTTTAGTTTTGTCACGCTGGCAGGTTTGTCATCCGTCTCAGGCTACCCGTTTGGGTAGCCTTTTTTAGCATCACGCTTGAGCTAGTAGAAATCAGCGGAAGCCGCTTCTGCCTGCGCCATCCAGACCGGTTGATCGCTGGTTTTCGACCATACGCGGTGCAGGTAGCTGTAAAAACGCGCGCGGTCTTTCCAGAACAGCATCACCGGCAGCGCCAGCACTCCAACGGTGACCGCGAAGATGCGTCGCAGGATGACCTGATGCGCAGGATATTCTTTGTATAAGGACATAGGCTTCTCCCTTTAATTTGTGACCGGCAACAAAAGCCGGGAATGTGAAACTTGTTATCTGGCTAAAATAGTATCGCAATGGATGAAATTTTACTACTCATCCGACCACTAAAATGACGCTATACAGCAAGATTTACAATTCATCGCGTAATTAAGTTACAAAAAGGTTAAATAAGCACTAACCATTAGTTAAATGATGGTCTTTGTGATTTTTATACTTTTTTTACGCGCGTCCCCCGGAGTTTTACGACATCTTTGCGCCCAACTTTCTACTCTCACCGGACATGTTTAACACCTCTGGAGGTGGACCGTGAGTGCAGGAGTCATTGCTGGCGTGGTGCTGGTATTCGGGCTGTTGGGGTATCTGATTTATGCCCTGATCAATGCGGAGGCATTCTGATGGCCGCGTCCGCATTTTTATTAATCAGCAGTTTTTTACTGATCCTCTTCATTCTTGCCAAACCCCTTGGCGTGCTGCTTGCGCGGCTTATCGAAGGTGAACCGCTCCCCGTGGTTGGCCGTATGGAGCCTGCTCTATGGCGCGTAATAGGCTGCGATGCGCAGGAAATGGGATGGAAGCGCTATGTAATGGCGATCCTGGCGTTTAATACGCTGGGCCTCGCGTTGTTGTTCGCCATGCTAATGCTGCAGGATCGTTTGCCGCTTAATCCGCAGCACTTTCCCGGTCTTTCCTGGCATCTGGCGCTGAACACCGCCGTGAGCTTTGTTTCCAATACCAACTGGCAATCGTATAGCGGCGAAACCACCCTGAGCTATTTCAGCCAGATGGTTGGTCTGACCGTGCAAAACTTCCTCTCGGCAGCCACCGGCATCGCGGTGGTTTTCGCGCTCATTCGTGCGTTCTCCCGCCGCTCCGCGTCCACGCTTGGCAACACATGGGTGGATTTAACGCGTATCACTCTTTACGTTCTGCTGCCGGTTTCGCTGGTCATTGCCCTGTTCTTTATTAGCCAGGGAACGCTGCAAAATATCGCGGCCTGGCAGCCTTTCACCTCCCTTGAAGGGGCGCATCAGCTGCTGCCGATGGGGCCAGTCGCCTCCCAGGAAGCAATAAAAATGCTTGGGACAAACGGCGGTGGATTCTTTAACGCCAACTCCTCGCATCCGTTTGAAAACCCAACGGCGCTGACCAACTTTGTGCAGATGCTGGCAATCTTCCTGATTCCCGCCGCACTGTGTTTCGCCTTTGGCGATGCGGTGAACGACAAACGCCAGGGCCGCGCTATTTTATGGGCGATGAGCATCATTTTTGTGATTTGCGTGGCGGTGGTGATGTGGGCAGAAACCAGCGGCAATACGCATTTCACCGCGCTGGGCGCCAACAGCAATATCAATATGGAAGGGAAAGAGAGCCGCTTTGGCATTCTGGCCAGCAGCCTGTTTTCCGTTGTCACTACGGCGGCGTCCTGCGGTGCGGTGAACGCGATGCACGACTCCTTCACCGCGCTGGGCGGCATGATCCCGATGTGGCTGATGCAGATTGGTGAAGTGGTCTTTGGCGGGGTCGGTTCAGGGCTGTACGGCATGCTGCTGTTCGTGCTGCTGACGGTGTTTATCGCCGGACTGATGATTGGGCGCACGCCCGAATACCTCGGTAAAAAAATCGACGTGGCAGAAATGAAAATGACCGCCTTAGCGATCCTCGTCACCCCTGCGCTGGTGCTGCTCGGCACGGCGCTGGCGATGATGACCGACGCCGGTCGCGCGGGCATGTTGAATCCGGGTATTCACGGATTCAGTGAAGTGCTCTATGCCGTTTCCTCCGCCGCCAACAATAACGGCAGCGCTTTCGCCGGCCTGAACGCCAATACGCCTTTCTGGAACCTGTTGCTTGCGGTGTGCATGTGGCTGGGGCGTTTCGCGGTGATTGTACCGGTAATGGCCATCGCCGGTTCGCTGGTCTGCAAAAAATCACAGGCTGCCGGTATCGGCACGCTGCCAACGCACGGCCCGCTTTTTATCGGCTTATTGATCGGTACCGTGCTGCTGGTTGGCGCCCTGACCTTTATCCCCGCCCTCGCATTAGGCCCGGTCGCGGAACACCTTTCCTTAGTGCATTTGTGATTAAGAGGCATCCATGAGTCGCAAACAACAGGCGCTTTTCGACCCTGCGTTACTTCGCCAGGCGCTAATTGATTCTTTTAAAAAGCTCAGCCCGCAGGTGCAGTGGCATAATCCGGTGATGTTTATCGTCTGGATCGGCAGCCTTATCACCACCCTTCTTGCCGTTGCCATGTCCGCCGGTTTACTGACGGGAAACGCGCTGTTTAGCGCCGCCATTAGCCTCTGGCTGTGGTTTACGGTGCTGTTCGCAAACTTTGCCGAAGCGCTGGCAGAAGGCCGCAGCAAGGCCCAGGCCAACAGCCTCAAAGGCGTGAAAAAAACCAGTTGGGCGCGCAAACCCCGCGCGCCGCAGCACGACGCGCAGGCCGATCGCGTTTCCGCCGAGGATTTGCGCAAGGGCGATATCGTGCTGGTGGAAGCAGGCGATATTATTCCCTGCGATGGTGAAGTGCTCGAAGGCGGCGCATCGGTGGATGAAAGCGCTATTACGGGCGAGTCGGCGCCGGTCATCCGTGAGTCGGGCGGCGATTTCGCCTCCGTAACGGGCGGGACGCGGATTTTATCCGACTGGCTCGTTATCCAGTGCAGCGTCAATCCCGGCGAGACCTTCCTCGATCGCATGATTGCGATGGTGGAAAGCGCCCGGCGCCGCAAAACGCCAAACGAAATAGCGCTGACTATCCTGCTGGTGGCCCTGACCATCGTCTTCCTGCTGGCAACCGCTACGCTCTGGCCGTTCTCGCAGTACGGCGGCGCCGCCGTTAGCGTTACCGTGCTGGTTGCCCTGCTGGTTTGCCTGATCCCCACCACCATCGGCGGCCTGCTGTCGGCCATCGGCGTGGCGGGCATGAGCCGAATGCTCGGCGCAAACGTGATTGCCACCAGCGGGCGCGCCGTTGAAGCCGCAGGCGACGTGGATGTACTGCTGCTCGATAAAACCGGCACCATCACGCTGGGCAACCGTCAGGCGTCGGATTTCCTGCCCGCGCCGGGCGTGGAAGAAAAAGCGCTCGCCGATGCGGCACAGCTCTCCTCGCTTGCGGATGAAACGCCTGAAGGACGCAGTATTGTCGTGCTGGCAAAACAGCGCTTCAACCTGCGCGAGCGCGACGTTCAAAACCTGCAGGCCACCTTTGTGCCCTTCACCGCACAGACGCGCATGAGCGGGATCAATATTCAGCACCGCATGATCCGCAAAGGCTCCGTAGACGCTATTCGCCGCCACGTTGAGGCCAACGGAGGCCGCTTTCCGGCCGAGGTTGATAAGCTAGTGGAAGGCGTGGCGCGTCAGGGCGGAACGCCGTTGGTGGTGGCGGAAGGCGCAAACGTGCTTGGTGTGATTGCCCTGAAAGATATTGTTAAAGGCGGAATTAAAGAGCGTTTCGCACAGCTTCGCCAGATGGGCATCAAAACGGTAATGATCACCGGCGATAACCGCCTGACCGCAGCCGCCATCGCCGCCGAAGCGGGCGTGGACGATTTCCTTGCTGAAGCGACGCCGGAGGCTAAACTCGCCCTGATTCGCCAGTATCAGTCCGAAGGCCGCCTGGTTGCCATGACAGGTGACGGCACCAACGACGCGCCCGCACTGGCTCAGGCGGACGTCGCGGTCGCCATGAACTCCGGCACTCAGGCCGCCAAAGAAGCGGGCAATATGGTGGATCTGGACTCAAACCCCACCAAACTTATCGAGGTGGTGCATATCGGCAAACAAATGCTGATGACGCGCGGTTCACTCACCACTTTTAGTATCGCCAACGACGTCGCTAAGTACTTTGCCATTATTCCTGCCGCCTTTGCTGCAACCTACCCGCAGCTTAATGCGCTGAACGTGATGCAGCTGCATTCTCCGGCCTCCGCGATCCTGAGCGCGGTGATTTTTAACGCGCTGATCATCATCTGCCTGATCCCTCTGGCTCTAAAAGGTATCAGCTACCGGCCCCTGAGCGCCGCGGCTATGCTGCGCCGCAACCTGTGGATTTATGGCCTTGGCGGCTTAGCCGTGCCGTTTATCGGCATCAAAATTATCGACGTGCTGCTAACCGTCTGCGGTCTGGTTTAAGAGGAAAAACAAATGGCTACCTTTCGTCCCGCTATACTGTTACTGATTTTACTGACGGTGATTACCGGCGGGCTTTACCCGCTGTTGACCACCGTGCTGGGCCAGTGGTGGTTTCCGGCTCAGGCCAGGGGGTCGTTAATTATTGAAAACGGCACGGTGCGCGGCTCAAGCCTGATTGGCCAGCACTTTACCCAGGCGAAATATTTCCAGGGCCGCCCTTCCGCCACCGCTGAAAGCCCATATAATCCAACGGCTTCTGGCGGGAGTAACCTTGCAGGAAGCAATCCCGAACTGGATAAACAGCTCAGCGAACGCGTAGCGGCGCTGCGAGCGGCAAATCCACAGGCCGCTCATGCTATACCGGTTGAACTGGTTACCGCATCCGCCAGCGGTCTTGACGGGCAGCTATCGCCGGACGCTGCTGCATGGCAGATTCTGCGTGTGGCAAGCGCGCGGCATTTACCCGTAGCGCAGGTTGCCCGCATGGTCGATGAATATACCACCACGCCGCTGGTCGGCTTCATTGGCAAACCGGTGGTCAACGTCTTACAGCTTAATCTGGCGCTGGATACTCTCCAGGCACCATAAAGGAACCGTTATGACCGAGGAGCCGCTGCGCCCGAACCCGGATAAGCTGCTGGAGCAGGCAAACCGCCACCCGCGCGGTCAACTAAAGGTGTTTTTCGGCGCCTGCGCGGGGGTGGGGAAAACTTACGCCATGCTCACGCAAGCCCAGCGCCTGCGCGCCCAGGGCCTGGATATTCTGGTCGGCGTGGTGGAAACCCATGGCCGCAAAGAAACCGCTGCGCTGTTACGCGGGCTGAACGTTCAGCCCGCAAAACGCATCAGTCATCGTGGGCGGGTGGTACATGAGTTCGATTTAGATGCCGCCCTCGCCCGCGGCCCCGCCCTGATCCTGATGGATGAGCTTGCGCATACCAACGCTCCGGGTTCCCGGCATCCAAAACGCTGGCAGGACGTGGAAGAGCTGCTGAACGCGGGTATCGATGTTTTCACCACGGTTAACGTTCAGCATCTCGAAAGCCTTAACGACGTGGTTGGCGGCGTAACGGGCATCCAGGTTCGTGAAACGGTGCCCGACCCTATTTTTGACTCTGCTGATGAAGTGGTGCTGGTGGATCTTCCGCCTGACGACCTGCGCCAGCGCCTGCACGAAGGCAAAGTGTACATAGGCGGGCAGGCAGAACGCGCCATCGAACATTTCTTTCGTAAAGGCAACCTGATTGCCCTGCGTGAACTGGCGCTCAGGCGCACCGCCGACCGGGTGGACGATCAGATGCGCGCCTGGCGGGATAATCAGGGCCAGGAAAAAGTCTGGCATACGCGAGACGCGATCCTATTGTGCATCGGCCATAACAGCGGCAATGAAAAACTGGTGCGAACGGCCGCGCGCCTGGCGGCAAAGTTGGGCTGCGTCTGGCACGCGGTATATGTTGAAACGCCACGGCTTCACCGTTTGCCGGAGCAGCAGCGCCGATCCATTCTCAGCGCCCTGCGACTGGCACAGGAGTTGGGCGCTGAAACCGCAACCCTTGCCGACCCTGCGGAAGAAAGAGCCATACTGCGCTACGCCCGCGAGCATAACCTTGGGAAGATAGTCATTGGCCGCCGGGCCGGTCGCCGCTGGTGGGGCCGGGAATCCTTTGCCGACAAGGTTGCCAATCGCGCGCCTGACCTCGACCTGGTGATTGTCGCCCTTGACGATAAGCCGGCTACAGCCGCCGCACGAGCGCCGGACTTACGCGGCATGACGGATAAATGGCGAGTACAGCTTCGCGGCTGCGCCTTAGCCGTCCTCCTCTGTGCGCTCATTACCTTTATTGCTAATCAGTGGCTTGTGGCCTTTGATGCGGCAAACCTGGTGATGCTCTATCTGCTCGGCGTGGTAGTCATTGCTCTGTTTTATGGCCGCTGGCCGTCGGTGCTGGCGACGGTGATAAACGTTATCAGCTTCGATCTCTTTTTTATTGCCCCGCGCGGCACGCTTGCCGTTTCCGACGTGCAGTACGTGCTGACTTTCGCCGTGATGCTAACCGTAGGCCTGGTCATCGGGAACCTCACCGCGGGCGTTCGCTATCAGGCCCGTATCGCCCGCTACCGCGAACAGCGCACAAGGCATCTCTATGAGATGTCCAAAGCGCTGGCGGCAGAGAGAACCCCGCAGGCCATCGCGGCTACCAGCGAGCAGTTTATCAATAACGGTTTTCATGCCCGCAGCCAGCTACTGCTGCCGGATAAAAACGGAACGCTACAAAGCCTCAATCAGCAGGGGGAGCCGGCAAACTGGGATGAAGCTATCGCCCGCTGGAGTTTTGATAAAGGCCAGCCCGCCGGGGCCGGTACGGACACGCTGCCGGGCGTTCCATATCAGATCCTGCCCTTGCGCACGCCGGAGAAAACGCTCGGCCTGCTGGTGGTGGAACCGAACAATCTGCGCCAGTTGATGATCCCAGAACAGCAGCGTCTGCTGGAAACATTGACCCTGCTGGTTGCCACGGCGCTCGAACGCCTGCAGCTTACCGCCAGCGAAGAGCAGGCCCGTTTATCCAGTGAACGCGAACAGCTTCGCAATTCGCTGCTGGCCGCGCTTTCCCACGATTTGCGCACGCCGCTGACCGTGCTGTTCGGGCAGGCAGAAATTCTCACTCTCGACCTGGCTTCTGAAGGCTCTAAGCACGCCCCGCAGGCCAGCGAGATACGTCAGCATGTGCTCAATACGACCCGGCTGGTGAATAATCTGCTTGATATGGCGCGCATCCAGTCCGGCGGCTTTAGCCTGCGCAAAGAGTGGCTGACGCTTGAGGAAGTGGTAGGCAGCGCGTTAAACATGCTCGAACCGGGTTTCGGCGGGCGTCAAATCACCCTCTCGCTGTCCGACCCGCTGATGCTGATCGAAGTTGATGGTCCGCTTTTTGAGCGGGTATTAATCAATCTGCTGGAAAACGCGATGAAATATGCCGGGCCGCAGGCGGAGATTGGCATCAAAACCTTGGCGCTGGCGGATAAACTCGATCTTGAAGTCTGGGATAACGGTCCCGGTATTCCGGCTGGTCAGGAGCGGCATATCTTTGATAAATTTGCCCGGGGGAATAAAGAGTCGGCGATTCCGGGCGTAGGTTTAGGGCTGGCCATTTGCCAGGCCATCGTTGACGTTCACGGCGCAGAGATCTTCGCGCTTAATCGCCCGGAAGGCGGAGCAAGCTTCCATGTGGTGTTACCTCTTCCTCCCCCTCCTGATATGGACGAACTGAACGAGGCGCTGTGATAACGGTTCTGATTGTTGAAGATGAAAAAGAGATCCGCCGCTTTCTGCGCACCGCGCTCGAAGGTGAGTCGCTGCGCGTTTATGACGCCGATACGCTGCAACGGGGCCTGATTGAAGCCGCCACGCGCAAGCCTGATGTAGTGATTCTGGATCTTGGCCTGCCTGACGGCGACGGCATCAATTTCATCCGTGATTTTCGCCAGTGGAGCCAGACGCCGGTCATCGTTTTATCGGCACGCAGCGACGAAGAGGCCAAGATTGCCGCGCTGGACGCGGGGGCGGACGACTACCTGAGTAAACCTTTTGGCATTGGCGAACTTCAGGCCCGTCTGCGCGTGGCTTTACGTCGTCATGCAAGCCTTGCCCAGCCGGAGCCGGTTTATCGGTTTTCCACCATTACCGTTGACCTGGCGGCACGGCGCATTACGCGCGGCGCAGAAGAAATCCATCTCACGCCCATTGAGTTTCGCCTGCTGGCAATCCTGCTCAATAATCACGGCAAAGTCCTGACCCAGCGTCAGCTCCTCAACCAGGTCTGGGGGCCGAACGCCGTGGAACACAGCCACTATCTGCGGATTTATATGGGCCACCTGCGCCAGAAGCTTGAAAACGACCCGGCGCGCCCTGCTCACCTGCTTACCGAAACCGGGATCGGCTACCGCTTTATGCTTTAGCCATTCCGCAGGCATAAAAAAAGCGCCCTGCGGCGCTTTTTCAAATCCCAGCTTACTTCGCGTTTTTCAGCACTTCGCTGACTATTTCTACCGCTTCTTTCTCTATCTGCTGACGATGTTCAGCGCCGAGGAAACTTTCACAGTAGATTTTGTACGCGTCTTCGGTGCCGGACGGACGGGCCGCGAACCAGCCGTTCTCCGTCATCACTTTCAGGCCGCCGATGGATGCACCGTTGCCCGGCGCCGCCGTTAAGCGTGCGGTGATTGGGTCGCCCGCCAGGGTATCAGCGCTGACCATTTCCGGAGACAGCTTCGACAGCGCGGCCTTCTGCGCGGAGGTAGCCGAAGCCTGCAGACGGTTGTAGCTTGGCGCGCCAAAGCGGGCGGCCAGCTCGTCGTAGTGCTGCTGCGGATTTTTACCGGTTACGGCGGTAATTTCTGCTGCCAGCAGGCACATGATGATGCCGTCTTTATCGGTTGACCATGGCGTACCGTCAAAGCGCAGGAATGAGGCGCCGGCGCTCTCTTCGCCACCAAAACCAAAGCTGCCGTCAAACAGGCCGTCTACAAACCATTTAAAGCCAACCGGCACTTCCACCAGCCTGCGGCCCAGGTCATTGACCACGCGGTCGATCATTGCTGAGGAGACCAGCGTTTTACCTACCGCTACATCTTTGCCCCACCGTGGGCGGTGCTGGAACAGGTAATTAATCGCTACGGCCAGATAATGGTTCGGGTTCATCAGGCCCGCCGGGGTCACGATACCGTGGCGGTCGTAATCCGGGTCGTTGGCAAAGGCCAGATCGAATTTATCGCGCAGCGCCAGCAGGCCCGCCATCGCGCATTCGGACGAGCAATCCATACGAATGGCGCCGTCTTTATCAAGATGCATAAATCGGAAGGTCTGATCGACCTGATCGTTTACGATGGTCAAATCCAGATTGTAATGCTTTGCGATACGCTGCCAGTATTCGATACCCGAGCCACCCAGCGGATCGACGCCCAGCTTCAGGCCCGCTTTCTGAATGGCGGCCATATCAATGATATCCACCAGCCCTTCGATAAACGGCTGCACCAGATCCAGTTCTTTCACACGCCCGCTTGCCCATGCCTCATCGAGTGAAATGCGCTTCACCTCTTTCAGGCCACCTGCCAGCAGCACGTTTGCACGCTCTTCGATAACCCGGGTTACGTTAGTATCGGCCGGGCCGCCGTTAGGCGGGTTGTATTTAATACCGCCGTCTTCAGGCGGGTTGTGCGAAGGTGTGATAACGATGCCATCCGCCTGAGCGCCGCCATTTTTGTTGTGCACCAGAATCGCGTTAGAGACCGCAGGCGTTGGCGTATAGCCATTCTCCTGCTGGACAATGACATCCACACCGTTTGCCGCTAGCACTTCCAGCACGGAGATAAACGCAGGCTCAGACAGGGCGTGCGTGTCCTTGCCGACATAGCACGGGCCGGTGATGCCGTTTTTAGCACGATCTTCAGCAATCGCCTGCGCAATCGCCAGGATATGCGGTTCGTTAAAGCTATGGCGAGCCGCGCTGCCGCGGTGACCGGAAGTACCGAATTTCACCGCATGTTCGCTATTGCCCGCTTCTGGTTTCAGCACGTAGTACTGGGCCGTGAGCTGGGCTACGTTAATCAAATCGCTCTGTTGCGCAGGTTGTCCCGCACGGTTGTGGTTAGCCATTGGCCTTTCCTTTTGACGCTGATTAAATAGTGCCGCAAACCTTCTCAATCAATTCCGCCGGGAACTGCATTGATTGCATGATGTGTTCGATCATGCTGCATTTGCGACCCGTATTGGTATTGGTGATAACCCAGTATGGGGTGCCCATAATGTGTTTTGGCTTGGTGTGAATACCGTTCGCCAGCAGCGTTTGCTCGTTGCCGGCAAAGTAGACGCGGGTGCGGCCGTGCAAAGTTTCGGTGGCTTCGCCAAAGGTTTTCGCATCAAGCTGATAAAGCGTAGAAAGCACCATCATAAAGCGGTTAACGGCTTTCTTTTGCTCCGCGTACTCATCAGAGAGTAGCAACTCCCGCACGGCACGCACGCGATCGCCAGCCCGATTTACAGGTTTCGCTTCTAAAGCAGGAGTGGCCGCAGATGATGCAGGATTAGCTGTAGGAGTCGTCGCAGCGGAAGTCTGACCGGCGGTAAATTTCAACATGCGCCGTAAAATATCGGACGCGCTTTCGCCAATGTGTTGCGTGTGGCTGGCAATATAGCGATATAGCTCGTCATCAACTTCAATCGTTTTCATCTTCATCCAGTACGATATCTTATTCTGAATACAAGGCGTTGGGATTATAGGGGTAAATCCCAACAGCGGGTAGCGCCAAACAGGTGCCGCCGGGTAAAGCCAGATTAAACTGAATGTTCGCGGCACTGCGGCAGGGATGCCATCATGATACCCTAACCCTACGAATCAAAAAAAAGAACTTTGCCATGAAATTAAACGCTCGCCTGCAAACTGCGCAACAATTGACCAGCAAATCCCCGGTTGTGCTTATCCACGGCCTGTTCGGCAGCCTTGATAACCTCGGCGTGCTCGCCCGCGATCTCGGGCAGGACCGCACGCTGCTGCAAATCGATCTGCGCAATCACGGCCTGTCTCCCCGCAGCGACGAGATGAATTATCCAGCGATGGCGCAGGATGTACTGGAAAGCCTGGACGAATACGGTTTTGAGAAAGCGATAATTATCGGCCATTCGATGGGGGGGAAAGTGGCGATGGCGTTAACGGCCATCGCGCCTGAGCGCATTGATAAACTGGTGCTGATCGATATCGCGCCGGTTGACTATCAGGTGCGTCGCCATGATGAAATCTTCGCGGCAATAAACGCCGTGAGCAAAGCCGGCGCGAAGACGCGTCAAGATGCCGCCGCCTTGATGCGCGCCTATGTAAAAGAAGAAGGCGTGATTCAGTTCCTGCTTAAGTCGTTTGCCGAAGGCGAGTGGAAATTTAACGTCCCGGCGTTGTGGCAGCAGTACGACCATATTGTCGGCTGGCAGCCCGTTCCTGCATGGGACCATCCCGCGCTGTTTATTCGCGGCGGCGCCTCGCCTTATGTGGATGAAACGCACCGTGATGCGCTGCTGGCCCAGTTCCCTCAGGCGCGGGCTCATGTGGTTGCAGGCGCCGGACACTGGGTTCACGCCGAGAAACCGGAAGCGGTTTTACGCGCTATTCATCGTTTTATCGATGAATCTTTCCCAAACTGATTAAAAACAGACCGACTGGCCGCAAGTTGCGGCTAACGCGTTGGCGCGCCGGACTCGCTGATGTATGATGGCGCGCTTAAATGCGCCGGAGCATTCTGCTCGCAGCATCCTGAATTTCCTGTCAGTACCCTAATCATGGCAAAAGAACAAACGGACCGTACAACATTAGATCTGTTCGCGGACGAGCGTCGCCCGGGGCGGCCAAAAACCAATCCGCTAACGCGCGATGAGCAACTGCGTATCAACAAACGTAACCAGCTCAAACGCGATAAAGTACGTGGCCTGAAGCGAGTAGAGCTTAAGCTCAATAACGAAGCGGTGGACGCGCTTAACCAGCTTGCAGAAGCCAGAAACATCAGCCGCAGCGAGCTGATTGAAGAAATACTGTTAGCGCAGCTAAAACAGCATCTGAGCTAACCGTTCGCCGTTTCACCCCGTCATTAATGAAAAACGGCGCTTAATGCGCCATCATTTTGCAGTCTGTGCACAGCGCTATGATAGCGGTTTCCGCACCGTGGCCTGTTCTGCTATGATTGCCGTATCTGTGGGCAATTTCCCGCCACCATACCATTAAGTTTCAAGAGGTTATTTAACTCATGGCAATCGTAGGCATTTTTTTCGGCAGCGATACCGGCAACACCGAAAATATCGCAAAAATCATCCAAAAACAGCTCGGTAAAGATGTTGCTGAAGTGCGTGACATTGCGAAGAGCAGTAAAGAAGATCTCGAGGGTTTCGATATCCTGCTGCTGGGTATTCCTACCTGGTACTACGGCGAAGCGCAGTGCGACTGGGACGACTTCTTCCCAACGCTTGAAGAAGTTGATTTCAACGGCAAGCTGGTTGCGCTGTTCGGCTGCGGCGATCAGGAAGATTACGCAGAGTACTTCTGCGACGCGCTGGGCACCATTCGCGACATCATTGAACCTCGCGGCGCGGCCATCGTAGGCCACTGGCCAACCGCAGGCTACCATTTCGAAGCTTCTAAAGGGCTGGCAGACGACGATCACTTCGTGGGTCTGGCCATCGACGAAGACCGCCAGCCGGAACTGACCGCCGAGCGCGTGGAGAAATGGACCAAACAGGTTGCTGAAGAGCTGAATCTGGCGGATATCATCAATGCCTGATGCAATACGGCGCAAAGCAACCTTTTGCGCCGTATTGATAGATATTACCAATGAAAATAATTGCTACAATTTTGTAACTTTTCTCGCTATCTCTGTACAATATCCCACAGGTCGTCTTTGCTAAAATGCCAGCAAATAGCGACTCGGCCACGATTTTTTAGCTGTGTTATGCTTCACACTTACAGTTTCTATTTAGACGTGGCTGTACTATACCCACACAAGAAGGGTATATAATGAGATGCATTCACTTAAGCTCAACGAGTCCGAGCAAAACGTTAAGCAACAGGATAATTTCCGCATGACTGACAACAACACCGCATTAAAGAAGGCCGGCCTGAAAGTCACGCTTCCGCGATTAAAAATCCTTGAAGTGTTGCAGGGACCGGTGAACCATCACGTCAGTGCGGAAGAGTTATACAAACGTCTGATTGATATGGGTGAAGAGATTGGTCTGGCCACGGTTTACCGCGTGCTAAACCAGTTTGATGATGCGGGTATCGTTACCCGTCATAATTTTGAAGGCGGCAAGTCGGTGTTCGAGCTGACTCAGCAGCACCATCACGATCACCTGATTTGCCTGGACTGCGGCAAGGTTATTGAATTCAGCGATGATTCAATCGAAGCCCGCCAGCGTGAAATCGCCACCCGTCACGGCATTCGTCTGACTAACCACAGCCTTTACCTTTATGGCCACTGCGCCGAAGGCGACTGCCGTACCGACGAAAACGCCCACGAAATCAGCGATAAGTAATCCGCACGCTTTCTTCCTTTACACAGGAAGGGAACGCAAAAACCGGTGAGGAAGCTCACCGGTTTTTTTATGGCAAAATTATCAGCAAACCGGGCACCTGAGCGCCCGGCATTAAATCAGAAGATAGTGAACGGTGCGATAACCATAAACTTCACGTCACGCTCATCCTGGAAGATGTTGCCGTAACCGCCGCTCCAGCTTGGGATATCTGAATGGTTGTCGTACTGGGTGAAGTGCAGCTTGAACATCGTGCCCTTCGCGCGGCCATCCTGCACGGTGTATAAAGCATCAAGGCTGTAAGCAGACTCTTTGATCTTGTTCGACGCAATAGACTGCTTGTTGCCGTTTTCATCCAGCATCCACGTTGAGGGTTTCGCATCCCAGGCATAAACATAAGATGCGCCCACTGCCCAGCCGGGTAGATTCCAGTTGCTCAGATCGTACATAGCGCCTGCAAACAGCGCTTTTTCGCCGTTGGCATTAAAGTCTGAGCGGTTGTCCCACCAAACATCAAGACGCCCGTTTGAGGAGGCATAGGTTGGGGTCATACGCTGCAGGAAGAATCCCTGCTGCCCCTCGGCCTTCACCATGGTTCCTTCCAGACGCAGGTCGACCTGACCAATTTTGTAACCGAGGGTCAGCGCCTGCAGCCACGCAGTACCATCATAAATATCATTTACGCCGTTATCGTTAGCTTTATCGCGGGTGCCGTAGAACTGATAGCTGGTGGTCAGCGGGCTACCAGCGATATCAAATTTGTAGCTTGCTTTGGTGAAGTACTGGTCAATGTACCCTTCTGCCTGGCCGAATGCCGCTTCAAGCACCAGATCGTTTTTAAAGTCATACTTCGCACCGATCGAGTGCAGGTAGTCGACCTTAGTCTTTCTGTCGTTCTGATAGAACTTGTCCATCTCCAGGTGCCATGGCGCTTTATATTCGTTCGTCCACATATAGGAGAAGCTCAGCGCGCCCGCATCGCCGTAATCAAAATTAGCGCCCGCCTCAGCCCCCTGATAGGTGCCAGGCATAAAGCTCCAGTGCGGCGCTAACAGCGTCTGGCCGGTAGGCTGGATATAGCCCGCGCGCGCCCAGACCGGGCCATATTTAAATTTCGCCGCGGCTTTATAAAGGCTGATCCCGCTTTTATCACCGGAATAGTCTTCAGAATAAGCTTTATTGGAAGAGGAGAATGCGATTTCGTTCGGGTGCCCGCTATTGGCGTTTTCTGCCATTTCAACGGCGGTAAAGGCCGCAACGTCCAGACCAAACATATCGGCCACATAGCCGGACTGGAAATCGAGGTTGGCGTTCCAGGTGGAATGGGAAAGGTTAGTTTCGTATTTATTTGTATTAACGTCTTTACGGTCACGTTCACGCTGCCAGTAATAAATGCCGCCGGTGAGCGTTGAATCGTCAATAAATCCCGCAGCGGTTGCCTGCGGAACAACAACGATGCCTGAAAGGGCCGTGACACCTGCGATTGCAAGCGCCAGCGCACTACGTTTGCCACTAAACGTACGCATAGTAAAATCCTCTTTGACGTATAAATAATCACCCGGCGTAAAACGCCTGACGGTGAAAAATAAAAAATGCCTGACGGCTAAAAAGCGGCGATGAATATTTCCCCGCGTTGACTTCTGGGTAATAGACTATTTTTCGCGACGCGAATTATCAATGACTTTATTCAAGTTCATTCCCGGATTATGACGAAGAGCACATAATTTATGAGCATTTGTAACAATCTTACCGCGTGAATTTTATATCATTAAATTCAATATATTGAGGATAAGCCCGTTAATGAAAGCGCTCTCATAAACGGTAATGAGAATTTTTCTAGAATCAGGTCAACCGTAGACAATTATTATTTCGCGGTATTTAAACAATTAATTCGCGATGCGAATGTTGATAATTAAATAACTTGCTGAACGGCAAGCGAAAAAAAACGCCGCATAACGCGGCGTTTGCTATTTCAGCACGGCAGACTAATTGCCTGTTTTTGCCCAGGTATCGCGCAGGCCAACGGTGCGGTTAAACACCAGGCTGGTAGCGGTTGCATAGCGGCTGTCGAGGCAGAAATAGCCTTCGCGCTCAAACTGGTAAGCTTTGCCTTTTTGCGCATGCTGCAGGCCTGGCTCAACAAAACCTTTTTTGATGACCAGCGAGTCCGGGTTAATGGTGGACAAGAAATCTTCCGCGCCGCCGGGGTTCGCTACGCTAAACAGGCGGTCGTAAAGACGAATTTCCACCGGCAGCGCGTGTGCGGCGCTCACCCAGTGGATGACGCCTTTCACTTTACGCCCGTCCGCCGGGTCTTTACTCAGCGTTTCAGGGTCGTAGGTGCAGTACAGGGTGGTGATATTACCTTCCGCGTCTTTCTCTACGCGCTCGGCTTTAATCACGTACGCGTTGCGCAGGCGTACTTCTTTGCCCATAACAAGACGCTTGTACTGCTTATTAGCTTCTTCGCGGAAATCGGCACGGTCAATGTAGATTTCGCCGCTGAAAGGCACCTGACGGCTACCCATTTCAGGCTTGTTCGGATGATTTGGCATAGTTACCATCTCTTCCGCGCCCTGCGGATAGTTTTCGATGATGACTTTCATCGGGTCCAGCACGGCCATGGCGCGCGGCGCGTTCTCATTCAGATCGTCACGGATGCACGACTCCAGAGAAGCCATTTCAACGGTGTTGTCCTGTTTAGTCACGCCGATACGTTTGCAGAACTCACGAATAGAGGCTGCGGTATAGCCGCGACGACGCAGGCCGGAGATAGTCGGCATACGCGGGTCATCCCAGCCTTCAACAATCTTCTCGGTCACCAGCAGGTTCAGCTTGCGCTTGGACATGATGGCGTATTCAAGATTCAGGCGTGAAAATTCGTACTGGCGCGGATGGGCCGGGATAGTGATGTTGTCTAACACCCAGTCGTACAGACGGCGGTTATCCTGGAACTCCAGCGTACACAGCGAATGGGTGATGCCTTCCAGCGCATCGGAGATGCAGTGGGTGAAGTCATACATCGGATAGATGCACCACTTGCTGCCCGTCTGGTGGTGATCGGCAAACTTAATGCGGTAAATCACCGGATCGCGCATCACGATAAAAGGCGAGGCCATATCGATTTTTGCACGCAGGCAAGCTGTGCCTTCGGCAAATTCACCGTTACGCATTTTTTCGAACAGCGCGAGGTTTTCCTCAACGGTGCGATCGCGATAGGGGCTGTTTTTACCGGGCGCGGTCAGAGAACCGCGGTATTCGCGGATTTGCTCAGGCGTCAGCTCGTCAACGTACGCCAGGCCTTTGTTAATCAGCTCAACGGCATAGTTAAACAGCTGGTCAAAGTAATCAGAGGAGTAGCGCACGTCACCGGACCAGTGAAAACCTAACCACTCTACGTCGTGCTTGATCGAATCAACGTATTCGATGTCTTCTTTTACCGGGTTGGTGTCATCGAAACGCAGATTACACAGGCCCTGATAATCCTGTGCGATACCAAAGTTCAGACAGATAGATTTTGCATGCCCGATGTGCAGATAGCCATTTGGCTCCGGCGGGAAACGAGTGCAGATACGGTCATGCTTACCATTGGCCAGATCTTCATCGATAATCTGGCGAATAAAGTTAGTTGGGCGGGCTTCAGCCTCACTCATCGCGGATTCCTCAAGTCAAAACTTTTATTAACGGTGCATGATCTAATAAGCAGGCGCGGGAAACAACCTTTAGTTGCACAAATTCGGCGGGCGCGGTTAAAGCGAGGAGGAGTTTAATTCGTGGCAATAAAAAAGCGGCTGAAGATTACCCCCAGCCGCTTAAGGCACAAATGCTTACTCAGGAGCGATTACTTGCCTTTAATCTCATACAGAGGCGTTTGACCGGCAACCACGTGACCCTGAGCCTGGAAAATCAGACCGCTGAAGTCGTCGATATTGCTGCAAACGACCGGGCTAATCATGGAGCGAGCGTTAGCGTTCAGGAAATCCAGATCCATTTCCAGAACCGGCTGACCGGCTGCCACTTCAGCGCCCTCTTCTACCAGGCGAGTAAAGCCTTTTCCACCAAGCGCTACGGTATCAATGCCCATATGGACTACGATTTCCGCACCTTTTTCCGTCTCCAGGCAGAACGCGTGGTTGGTGTTAAAGATTTTTACGATGGTGCCTGCCGCAGGCGAAACAACGGTTTTCTCCGTTGGCTTCACGGCTACGCCGTCGCCTACCGCTTTGCTGGCGAAGGCTTCATCAGGAACCTGGTCCAGCGCAACCACGTCGCCGGTGACTGGAGAAACCAGCGCCGCGATGGTAACGGCATTTGGTACAGCCTGTGGCTTAGCGGTTGTCGTAGCAGCAACAGGTGCCGTAGGCGCCTGGGCCGCAGGCACATCACCGGCGGTTTTCATGGCGTTGGCGATTTTCTCTGCCACAAAGCCCACGATAATCTGCACGCTGGTTTTGTTCAGGCGAATCACACCGGTTGCACCCAGGCGTTTAGCCAGCGCTTCGTTAACCAGGGAAGAGTCTTTCACGTTCAGACGCAGACGAGTGATACAGGCGTCAATACCGGTCAGGTTAGCTGAACCGCCAACCGCCGCAATGTACTGACGGGCCAGACCAGAAACGTCCTGATTTGCTGCACCGCTAACGTTCACGTCCTGACCATCGGCCTCATCGCCGTCAACCGCCAGCTCACGGCCAGGGGTTAACAGGTTAAATTTGGTGATAGTGAAACGGAACACCGCGTAGTAGATCGCGAAGAACACAAGGCCTTGTGGGATCAGCATGTACCAGTGCGTTGCCAGCGGGTTACGGGAAGAAAGCACCATATCCACCAGGCCCGCGCTGAAACCGAAGCCAGCAATCCACTGCATGCTTGCAGCGATGAACACGGAAATACCGGTCAGCACGGCATGGATAACGTACAGAACCGGAGCAACGAACATGAAGGAGAATTCCAGCGGTTCGGTGATCCCGGTAAAGAACGCGGCGAAGGCGGCCGCCATCATGATACCAGCCACTTTCGCTTTGTTTTCCGGGCGAGAGCAGTGGTAGATAGCCAGCGCTGCACCCGGCAGGCCGAACATCATGATTGGGAAGAAGCCTGCCTGATAACGACCGGTGATACCCACCACCGCTTTACCCGCCTCGATGGACTGTGCGCCACCCAGGAAGTTAGGGATATCGTTAATACCAGCAACGTCAAACCAGAATACGGAGTTCAGCGCGTGGTGCAAACCAACCGGGATTAGCAGGCGGTTGAAGAATGCGTAAACGCCGGCGCCGACGGAGCCCAGCTTCTGGATATGCTCACCAAAGTTGACCAGGCCGTCGAAGATCATCGGCCAGACATACATCATGATGAAAGCAACAACGATCATGACAAAAGAGGTCAAGATCGGCACCAGACGACGACCGCTGAAGAAGGACAGCGCTTTCGGCAGCTCAACGCTGCTGTAACGGTTGTACAATTCCGCAGAGATGATACCGACCAGAATACCCACGAACTGGTTGCTGATTTTACCAAATGCCGCCGGAACCTGGTCCGCCGGGATTTTCTGGATCATGGCAACCGCTGCCGGAGAGCACAGGGTAGTCAGAACCAGGAAGCCAACAAAGCCGGTCAGCGCTGCGGCGCCGTCTTTGTCTTTAGACATACCGTAAGCCACGCCAATGGCGAACAGTACGGACATGTTATCAATAATGGCAGAACCAGATTTAATGAAGAACGCCGCAAGCGCGTTGTCTCCACCCCAGCCAACCGGGTCAATCCAGTAACCTACCCCCATTAAAATTGCTGCTGCAGGTAGTGTAGCCACGGGCACCATCAGTGCGCGGCCAACTCGTTGTAAATAACCTAGAATACTCACTTTATTCCCCCTATGAGACCTTGTTAAGGCTCGCTCAAAGCAGTGTTTTTATTGTCTTAACTACCTTAAATAAACGGCGACGATTCACATCACACACCGGAGTGTGAAAAAATTTAATTCGTACCGCAAATTAAACGCGCTCTTTTTGTGACTACAGTCACCAAATATCGCTATAACACCCCCCTTTGACTGGCTATCACGCAAAACTTATTTTATCATTCAAAAAATCAACGCAGATTGCTCCCTCAGGCACCGGTATCAAACTGGTTTACCCTTAGAAGGGCGAATATCAATCTTGCTAACCGTTTCTATTAACTCTTAAGAGGTGAATGATGAGACTGATTCCCCTGGCTACCCCGGCTCAGGTCGGCAAATGGGCAGCTCGCCATATTGTTAAACGCATCAACGCATTTAACCCAACCGCAGACCGTCCTTTCGTGCTGGGTCTGCCAACCGGCGGTACGCCGCTGGAAGCTTATAAAGCGCTGGTAGAGATGCATAAAGCGGGCCAGGTCAGCTTTAAGAACGTCGTTACCTTTAATATGGATGAATACGTTGGCCTGCCGAAAGAACATCCGGAAAGCTATCATACATTCATGCACAAAAATTTCTTTGATCATGTTGATATCCCGGCAGAAAATATCAACCTGCTGAACGGCAACGCGGAAGATGTTGACGCCGAATGCCGCGCTTACGAAGAAAAAATTCGCGCCTACGGCAAAATCCATCTCTTTATGGGCGGCGTCGGCAACGACGGGCATATCGCATTCAATGAACCCGCGTCTTCTCTGGCGTCCCGCACCCGCATTAAAACCCTGACGCATGACACCCGCGTGGCAAACTCCCGCTTCTTTGACGGTGATGTAAGCCAGGTTCCAAAATACGCGCTGACCGTAGGCGTCGGCACCCTGCTTGACGCAGAAGAAGTGATGATTCTGGTGCTTGGCAATGTTAAAGCGCAGGCGCTGCAGGCGGCGGTAGAAGGCAACGTTAACCATATGTGGACCATCAGTTGTCTGCAACTGCACCCGAAAGCGGTTGTGGTATGCGATGAACCGTCCACCATGGAGCTGAAAGTGAAGACGTTGAAGTACTTCAACGAACTTGAAGCAGAAAATATTAAAGGCCTTTAAGCACTGATTTTTTACCGGGGGTAACTATGTTTGCACTAACCCACGGTCGGATTTATACCGGCCATGACATTCTGGATGACCACGCGATTGTTATTGCTGATGGCCTGATTGAGCGCGTTTGTCCGCTTTCCGAACTCCCTGACGGGATCGAAACCCGCGACATGGGCGGTGCAGTCATCGCCCCCGGTTTTATTGATGTGCAGCTCAACGGCTGCGGCGGCGTACAGTTCAACGACACCGTCGATGCCGTCACGGTTGAAACACTGGAAATCATGCAGAAAGCCAACGAGCGTTCCGGCTGCACCAGCTATCTGCCAACGCTTATCACCGCCAGCGATGAGCTGATGATGCAGGGCGTAAAAGTAATGCGCGAGTACCTGGCGACATATCGCAACCAGGCGCTCGGTCTCCACCTGGAAGGCCCGTGGCTGAACATGGTGAAAAAAGGCACGCACAATCCGAGCTTTGTACGTAAACCCGACGCCGGGCTGGTTGATTTCCTCTGCGAAAATGCAGACGTCATCACTAAAATTACCCTCGCACCGGAAATGGTCGAGCCTGAAGTTATCAAAAAGCTGGTGGCGGCCGGGATTATCGTTTCTGCAGGCCACTCCAACGCGACGGCAAAAGAAGCTAAAGCCGGTTTCCGCGCGGGAATCACCTTTGCCACGCACCTGTTCAACGCCATGCCTTATATTACAGGCCGCGAGCCGGGCCTTACGGGCGCAATTTTTGATGAGCCGGATATTTACTGCGGTATTATCGCCGACGGCCTGCACGTGGACTATGCCAACATTCGCACCGCGAAACGCATGAAGGGCGACAAGCTCTGCCTCGTTACCGATGCAACCGCTCCGGCAGGTGCCAATATTGAGCAGTTCATTTTTGCTGGTAAAACAATATACTACCGTAACGGTTTGTGTGTAGATGAGAACGGTACGCTGAGCGGTTCCGCCCTGACGATGATCGAAGGGGTGCGTAATCTGGTTGAGCATGCCAACATCGCGCTGGACGAAGTCCTGCGTATGGCCACTCTCTACCCTGCCCGTGCGATGGGCGTGGAACAGCAGTTGGGCACCATTGAGGCTGGCAAAGTCGCCAACCTGACTGCCTTTACCCGCGATTATAAAATCATCAAGACTCTCGTTAATGGTAATGAGGTCGTAACTGAGTAAAAAAGGTATGACGACTGGCGGACAGGCTCAAATAGGTAATGTCGATCTGGTAAAGCAGCTTAACGGTGCGGCGGTGTACCGTCTGATCGACCAGCAGGGTCCCATCTCGCGGATACAGATTGCCGAACAGAGCCAGCTTGCCCCCGCCAGCGTCACCAAGATTACTCGCCAGCTTATTGAGCGCGGCCTGATTAAAGAAGTCGATCAGCAGGCCTCTACCGGAGGCCGCCGCGCTATCTCCATCATTACTGAAACCCGCAATTTCCACGCCATTGGCGTGCGCCTTGGCCGTCATGACGCCACCATTACGCTGTTCGATCTCAGCGCCCGGCCGCTGGCCGAAGAGCATTACCCTCTGCCGGAGCGCACCCAGGAAACGCTTGAGCACGCTTTGCTCGACGCCATCGCCCATTTTATCGAACAGATGCAGCGTAAAATCCGCGAGCTGATTGCCATCTCCGTGATCCTGCCCGGGCTGGTCGATCCGGAAAGCGGCGTGATTCGCTATATGCCGCACATCCAGGTGGACAACTGGTCGCTGGTTGATAGCCTGGAAAAACGCTTCAACGTTACCTGCTTTGTCGGGCACGATATCCGCAGCCTGGCGTTAGCCGAGCACTATTTTGGTGCCACTCACGACTGTGAAGACTCCATTCTGGTGCGCGTTCACCGGGGCACGGGGGCGGGAATTTTATCAAACGGCAGGATTTTCATCGGCCGCAACGGCAACGTGGGCGAGATTGGTCATATTCAGGTTGACCCGTTAGGCGAACGCTGCCACTGCGGCAACTTCGGCTGTCTGGAAACTATCGCTGCGAACGCCGCCATTGAAGGACGGGTGCGTCATCTGCTTGAGCAGGGCTATAACAGTCGCTTAACGCCTGATGAGTGCAATATTGTCGCTATCTGCAAAGCGGCCAACAAAGGCGACGCGCTGGCCTGCGAAGTCATAGAGCACGTGGGTCGCCATCTTGGTAAAGCCATTTCCATCGCCATCAACCTGTTTAACCCGCAAAAGGTAGTGATCGCCGGCGAAATCATTGAAGCAGAAAAAGTGCTGCTTCCCGCCATTGAAGGCTGCATCAACACCCAGGTATTAAAAGCCTTTCGCAAAAATCTGCCCGTCGTACGTTCACGCCTTGATGACCGTTCCGCGATTGGCGCTTTTGCACTGGTGAAACGCTCCATGCTGAACGGCATGTTGTTGCAGCGCCTGCTGGAAAGTTAACGCGGGCAGGCGGCGATTTGCGCTATAGTTACGCCTTCTGAGAATATGAGCCTGAGTAGTCAATGACCCTCCAGAATGTAATTTGTGATATTGACGGCGTGTTGATGCATGACAACGTCGCCGTGCCTGGCGCCAGTGAGTTTCTGGCCCGCATCCTTGAAAAAGGTTTACCGCTGGTTCTGCTGACCAACTACCCTTCACAAACCGGACAGGACCTGGCAAACCGCTTTGCATCGGCAGGTATTAACGTGCCGGACAGCGTTTTCTACACCTCGGCTATGGCGACCGCGGATTTCTTGCGCCGTCAGGAAGGCAAAAAAGCCTACGTTGTGGGTGAAGGCGCGCTAATCCATGAGCTGTATAAAGCGGGATTCACCATCACCGATATCAACCCGGATTTTGTCATCGTTGGCGAAACGCGCTCCTATAACTGGGAAATGATGCACAAAGCCGCATACTTCGTGGCAAATGGCGCACGATTCATCGCCACCAATCCGGACACCCACGGGCGCGGTTATTATCCGGCCTGCGGCGCGCTTTGTGCGGGCATTGAGAAAATCTCCGGCCGTAAACCGTTTTATGTCGGCAAGCCCAGTCCGTGGATCATCCGTGCGGCGCTGAATAAAATGCAGGCCCACTCCGAACAGACGGTTATTGTGGGCGACAACCTGCGCACCGATATTCTGGCAGGCTTCCAGGCGGGACTGGAAACGATTCTGGTGCTGTCCGGGGTGTCGACGCTTAACGACATCGATGCCATGCCTTTCCGCCCTTCATTTATTTACCCGTCCGTCGCCGAAATCGACATCATCTGAACGCTGCTGCGTTAAGACAACATCGCCCGGCCCCGTCGGGCTTTTTTATGAAGTGCATTTTTCACCTCTCTTCGTTTGCCTGTCGCCAACCAAACCCCACAAAAATTGAATATCCGCTAATTATTTATCCTTTTTAGTCATTAATTTTCACAAATCAGCAATCACTATTGCAGTATTTATCTCCTGGACGGTAAAACGCTTGCTTTCCCGCTGCTGATTGAGCAAATTCGAATACATGCAACGCAGCAACGCCGCTAAAAAATGAATAAACGGCAATGCGGCATCACGATTAAACGGCCTACGCGCAGTGTTACGGAGAAAGCTTTATGTGTTCTATTTTTGGTGTGCTGGATATTAAAACCGACGCGGTTGAACTGCGTAAAAAAGCGCTGGAATTGTCCCGTCTGATGCGCCACCGCGGCCCGGACTGGTCAGGGGTTTACGCCTGCGATAAAGCGATTCTGGCGCATGAACGCCTCTCTATCGTTGATGTCAACGCCGGCGCCCAGCCGCTTTACAATAAACAGCAAACGCACGCGCTGGCCGTAAACGGAGAAATCTACAACCATCAGGCGCTGCGTGCCGAATATGGCGATCGCTATGAATTCCAGACCGGCTCAGACTGCGAAGTCATCCTCGCCATGTACCAGGAAAAAGGCCCTGAGTTTCTGGACGACCTGCAGGGCATGTTCGCCTTCGTACTTTATGACAGCGAAAAAGACGCCTGGCTGATTGGCCGCGACCATATCGGCATCATCCCGCTGTATATGGGATACGACGAGCACGGCAACATGTACGTTGCGTCTGAAATGAAAGCCCTGGTGCCGGTTTGCCGCACCATCAAAGAGTTTCCGGCTGGCAGCTACCTGTGGAGCCAGGACGGCGAGATCCGCAGCTACTATCAGCGCGACTGGTTTGACTACGAGGCGGTAAAAGACAACGTTACCGACAAAAACGAACTGCGTCAGGCGCTGGAAGACTCCGTTAAAAGCCATCTGATGTCCGACGTGCCGTACGGCGTGCTGCTTTCCGGCGGCCTGGACTCTTCCGTTATCTCCGCCATCACCAAAAAGTTTGCCGCTCGTCGCGTTGAAGACGAAGAGCGCAGCGAGGCATGGTGGCCGCAGCTTCACTCCTTCGCGGTCGGCCTTGTGGGTTCACCGGATCTGAAAGCCGCGCAGGAAGTGGCAAACCATCTGGGCACCGTGCATCACGAAATCCATTTCACCGTGCAGGAAGGTCTGGACGCTATTCGCGACGTTATCTATCACATTGAGACCTATGATGTGACGACGATCCGCGCGTCTACGCCGATGTATCTGATGTCCCGCAAAATCAAAGCGATGGGCATCAAAATGGTGCTTTCTGGCGAGGGTTCCGATGAAGTCTTTGGCGGCTACCTCTACTTCCACAAAGCGCCAGACGATAAAGAGCTGCATGAAGAAACCGTACGTAAGCTTCAGGCTTTGCATATGTTTGACTGCGCCCGCGCCAACAAAGCGATGTCGGCCTGGGGGGTAGAGGCACGCGTCCCCTTCCTGGACAAAAAATTCCTCGACGTGGCGATGCGCATCAACCCGAAAGATAAAATGTGCGGCAATGGCAAAATGGAAAAACATATCCTCCGTGAATGTTTTGAATCTTATTTGCCCGCAAGCGTGGCATGGCGTCAGAAAGAGCAGTTCTCAGACGGCGTGGGGTACAGTTGGATCGACACGCTAAAAGAAGTTGCCGCAGGCCAGATAACGGATCGGCAGCTGGAAACCGCGAGCTTCCGCTTCCCGTACAACACGCCGGGTTCAAAAGAGGCGTACCTGTACCGTGAGATCTTCGAGGAATTATTCCCGCTGCCGAGCGCTGCAGAATGTGTGCCGGGCGGGCCGTCCGTTGCCTGTTCTTCGGCAAAAGCGATTGAATGGGATGAAGCGTTCAAAAGTATGAATGATCCATCGGGCCGCGCGGTAGGCGTCCACCAGTCTGCTTATAAATAAGCCATTTTTATTCAGAAACGGGCCTGCGGGCCCGTTCAGCTTGCTGACAAAAGGAAAAAGCGTGGTTTTCCTTCTTTGTTATTAGCAGCCGAAAATCAATGAATTGACGCTCCTTGTGTTTAAAATGGCGGCCCCTTTTAGTTCAACCACGCCAGAAAGCTTGTCATCGCTCTTAGCGCGCCTGCGGCCCGTTGTTATTTCTGCATCAAACTTGCCGTTTCGCGGCCAATTTTCCGCAGAGAAATGCCCGAAATAACCGATTGTTGCCGATATTTCCACCAAGCTGTTCGCATGCTGGTCAAACGGACAATTTCAGCGGCTTTTAGGGAAAAAATTTGTTGACGCTGTTCGGTCAACTACGCATAATGCGCCCCGCAACGCCGATAAGGTACCGCATAAAAGAAGGCTACTTAGCTCAGCTGGTTAGAGCACATCACTCATAATGATGGGGTCACAGGTTCGAATCCCGTCGTAG
>DAMALH010000030.1:0-52096 GCA_032000125.1 Buttiauxella sp.
CCTGCGCCGCCGCCCGCACGGCCACCCAGCATCTGCATGGTGCCGCCCACGTTTACCACGACTTCGGTGGTGTATTTTTCAACGCCGGCCTGGTCGGTCCATTTACGCGTTTGCAGTGCGCCTTCGATATAAACCTGGGAGCCTTTACGCAGGTATTCGCCCGCCACTTCCGCCAGTTTGCCGAACAGCACAACGCGGTGCCATTCAGTTTTCTCTTTGGTTTCGCCGGTTTGCTTATCGCGCCAGGACTCTGACGTGGCCAGGGTAATGTTGGCAACGGCGCCTTGTTTACGCCTCTGCTGGCCATGATCGTGTCTCCTGAAACGTTTTATGAATAGTGTAAACCTTCGATTCTACCATGCCACCTTCAATGTTTATAGCTGCGGGATGTATTCCAGAATCCTGGCGCATTATACATTATTGCATTAAAACACTGGATATCCATTCAGGTTTTATTGTGTCATAATTAGCCGTTTACGATCGCCGGTGCATCATGCGGCCGGGCAAAAGCGTTTAATCCGGGAAAGGTGAATGGATAAGATCGAAGTTCGGGGCGCCCGCACCCACAATCTCAAGAATATCAATCTCGTTATCCCTCGCGACAAACTCATTGTCGTGACCGGGCTTTCGGGTTCTGGCAAATCCTCACTGGCTTTCGACACCTTATACGCCGAGGGACAACGTCGTTACGTTGAGTCTCTCTCCGCCTATGCGCGTCAGTTTCTGTCATTGATGGAAAAGCCGGATGTCGACCACATCGAAGGGCTGTCGCCTGCGATTTCTATTGAACAGAAATCCACATCGCATAACCCGCGGTCTACCGTCGGCACCATTACTGAAATTCACGACTACCTGCGCCTGCTGTATGCACGCGTGGGCGAGCCCCGCTGCCCGGACCATAATGTTCCGCTCGCGGCGCAAACCGTCAGCCAGATGGTGGATAACGTGCTGGCCGAGCCTGAAGGCCGCCGCCTGATGCTGCTCGCGCCCATCATTAAAGACCGCAAAGGCGAACACGCCAAAACGCTGGAAAACCTTGCAAGCCAGGGTTATATCCGCGCCCGTATCGACGGCGAGGTGTGCGATCTTTCCGATCCGCCAAAGCTTGAGCTACAGAAAAAACATACCATTGAAGTGGTCGTGGACCGTTTCAAAGTGCGCGAAGACATCGGCCAGCGCCTGGCTGAATCTTTTGAAACGGCGCTTGAGCTGTCCGGTGGTTCCGCTGTGGTGGCCGATATGGACGACGAAAAGGCCGAAGAGCTGCTGTTCTCCGCCAACTTCGCCTGTCCGATTTGCGGCTACAGCATGCGCGAATTAGAGCCGCGCCTGTTCTCGTTCAATAATCCGGCCGGCGCATGCCCAACCTGTGACGGCCTGGGCGTTCAGCAATATTTCGATCCGGATCGCGTGGTGCAAAACGGCGAGCTGTCGCTGGCTGGCGGCGCAATCCGCGGCTGGGATCGCCGCAATTTCTACTACTTCACCATGCTGCGCTCCCTTGCCGAGCATTATAAATTCGACGTGGAAACGCCCTGGGATGACCTTAGCGCGTCGGTGAAAAACGTCGTGCTGCACGGCTCCGGCAAGCAGACCGTCGAATTCAAATACATGAACGACCGTGGCGATACTTCCGTGCGCCGCCATCCGTTCGAAGGCGTGCTGCACAATATGGAACGCCGCTACAAAGAGACGGAATCTTCTGCGGTTCGCGAAGAGCTGGCGAAGTTTATCAGCAACCGTCCGTGCGCCAGTTGTGAAGGCACTCGTCTGCGTCGCGAAGCCCGCCATGTGTTTGTCGAAAACACGCCGCTGCCGACTATTTCCGATATGAGCATCGGCCATGCGATGGAGTTCTTCCAGAACATGAAGCTCAGCGGCCAGCGCGCGCAAATCGCGGAAAAGGTGCTTAAAGAGATTGGCGATCGTCTGAAATTCCTCGTCAACGTAGGCCTGAATTACCTTTCGCTTTCCCGCTCGGCAGAAACGCTGTCCGGCGGCGAGGCCCAGCGTATCCGTCTGGCAAGCCAGATCGGGGCCGGGCTGGTTGGCGTGATGTACGTGCTGGATGAGCCGTCCATCGGTTTGCACCAGCGCGATAACGAACGCCTGCTCGAAACGCTGATTCACCTGCGTAATCTCGGCAACACCGTGATCGTGGTCGAGCACGACGAAGACGCCATTCGCGCGGCCGACCATATCATTGATATCGGTCCAGGCGCCGGCGTGCACGGCGGCCAGGTCGTTGCCGAAGGCACCATGCAGGATATTATGGACGTGCCGGAATCCCTGACCGGCCAGTACCTGAGCGGCAAACGTGAAATTGCCGTACCTAAAAACCGCGTACCCGCCGATCCGGAAAAAGTGCTGAAGCTGGTTGGCGCCAGAGGTAACAACCTCAAAGACGTGACGCTTACCCTGCCGGTAGGCCTGTTTACCTGCATCACCGGGGTTTCAGGTTCGGGTAAATCAACCCTGATTAACGATACGCTATTCCCGATTGCGCAGCGCCAGCTCAACGGCGCCACCATTGCGGAACCGGCAGCCTATCGCGATGTGCACGGGCTTGAGCACTTCGATAAAGTTATCGATATCGATCAGAGCCCAATTGGCCGTACCCCGCGTTCCAACCCGGCGACCTATACCGGCGTGTTCACGCCAGTACGCGAGCTGTTTGCCGGCGTGCCGGAGTCCCGCGCGCGCGGTTATACGCCGGGCCGCTTTAGCTTTAACGTGCGTGGCGGGCGCTGTGAAGCCTGTCAGGGCGATGGCGTGATCAAAGTGGAAATGCACTTCCTGCCGGACATCTACGTGCCGTGCGACCAGTGCAAAGGCAAGCGCTATAACCGTGAAACGCTGGAGATTAAGTACAAAGGCAAAAGCATCCATGAAGTGCTGGATATGACCATTGAAGACGCGCGTGCTTTCTTTGATGCCGTACCGGCGCTGGCGCGTAAGCTGCAAACGTTAATCGACGTCGGCCTGTCTTATATCCGCCTGGGCCAGTCAGCGACCACGCTGTCCGGCGGTGAAGCGCAGCGTGTTAAGCTCGCGCGTGAGCTTTCCAAGCGCGGCACCGGGCAAACGCTTTATATTCTCGATGAGCCGACAACCGGTCTGCACTTCGCGGATATTCAGCAGTTGCTTGAGGTGCTGCATCAGCTCAGGGATCAGGGTAATACCATTGTGGTTATCGAACATAATCTGGACGTGATTAAAACCGCGGACTGGATTGTCGATCTCGGCCCGGAAGGCGGCAGCGGCGGCGGTGAAATTCTCGTCTCCGGCACGCCGGAAACGGTCGCCACATGCGTTGCCTCGCATACCGCGCGTTTCCTCAAGCCGTTGCTGAAGTAATTAGTCAGGAAGCTGCTGCCTGGCCTGTTCAGGCAGCAGCGATAGCGCCTGCTGATACGATGCATCCACCAGATAATAAATCTGCGAATCCGGCAACGTTCCATCCAGATAAACCGTGCTCCAGTGCGCCTTATTTAAATGCGCGCTGGGAAAAACGTCTTTGTGGCTTTCCCGCAGCAGCTCCGCGAGTTCCGGGCTCGTTTTTAACGACACCGCGGGGCGTGCTTTTACGTCATGCACCATGGCATACATCACATCCGCTACTTTAATTTGCGTGGCCTTCCAGTCGCTGTGAACGCTTTGCTCGGCGCCCGGTTTGTTCATGCAGTACTGTAATAGCTCCGAATTGGTCATTTTTATTCCCCTTGTAGCGTTGCAATAATTTTGCGGGAACCGCCGTGAATACGATGCTCTCCCAGCCAGATACCCTGCCAGGTGCCAAGCTGTACCTGCCCACGGTGTACGGGCAACAGTAACGACACGCCCAGCAGTGATGATTTGATATGTGAAGGCATGTCATCCGGGCCTTCATAATCGTGTTGGTAGGCGGCGTTGTCGGGCACGGCTTTCAGAAAGTGATTTTCCATATCCAGACGTACGGTCGGATCACAATTTTCATTGAGGGTCAGAGAGGCGGAAGTATGCTGAAGCAGCAGATGCAGCAGCCCGGTTTGCACCTCAGAAAGCCGGAACAATTGCCCGAGGACTTCATCCGTAATGAGATGAAAACCGCGGGACTTGGCTTTTAAGGTGAGGGTCTGTTGAAACCACATACTTTGCTCCAGATAAATTTTCGCTCAACTAAGTGTGCGGGCAACTCGCCAAAAGGTAAAACCCGGCGGTTAAATTTTGCTGAAAAAGGCGATGGTTACCCATCGCCTTAGAGGAAGTGAGTAAGCGCTTACATAACAGCGGCAAACGCCTGCGCAACGCGCTGTACGTTATTGCTGTTCAGACCGGCAACGCACATGCGGCCGCTGGCAATCAGGTAAACGCCAAATTCATCACGCAGACGGTCAACCTGCTCTGGGCTCAGGCCGGTATAGCTGAACATACCGCGCTGTTGCAGCAGGTAATCAAAGTTACGTCCCGGCACCTCGGTCTTCAGCACGGAAACCAGCGCCTGGCGCATATCAAGGATGCGTCGACGCATCGTTTCGACTTCCGCCAGCCAGTTGGCTTTTAGCTGCTCGTCGTTAAGGACGGTGGCCACCACCTGCGCGCCAAAATTCGGTGGGCTGGAGTAGTTGCGGCGCACGGTAGCTTTTAACTGCCCGAGCACGCGGCCCGCCTCATCGGCATCTTCACATACCACGGACAGCCCGCCAACGCGTTCACCGTACAGTGAGAAAATCTTCGAGAATGAATTGCTGACCAGCGCTGGCAGGCCCGCGTTCGCAATAGCGCGGATCGCATAGGCATCTTTTTCCATTCCCGCGCCAAAGCCCTGATAGGCGATATCGAGGAACGGAATCAGGTTGCGAGCTTTGAGAATTTCGATAACGGCGTCCCACTGGGCGTCCGTCAGGTCCGAGCCGGTTGGGTTGTGGCAGCAAGGATGCAGCAGCACGACGCTTTGCGCAGGTAAGGTACTGAGCTTTTCGAGCAGGGCTTCGAAGCGAACCCCGTTGGTTTCATCGTCAAACCACGGGTAAGTATTTACGGTGAAGCCCGCGCCGGCAAAGATGGCAACGTGGTTTTCCCAGGTGGGATCGCTGACCCACACCTGCGAATCAGGGAAATACGTTTTCAGGAAATCAGCACCCACTTTCAGCGCGCCGGAACCGCCCAGCGTCTGGATAGAAGCAATACGCCCCGCCAGCAGCGCCGGATGCCCGGCCCCGAACAGCAAAGGTGCGATTGCGCTACGGTAGGTGTTCAGCCCTTCCATCGGTAAATAAAGCGAAGCGCCTTGCGGCTGTGCATTCAGATGGGCTTCGGCCTCTGCCACGGCCTGTAGCTGCGGAATTACCCCATCTTCGTTGTAATAGAGGCCGATGCTGAGGTTGACCTTGTCGGCACGTGGGTCAACTTTGAAACGTTCCATTAAGGAAAGGATCGGGTCGCCAGCATAGGCGTCAACTTTTTGAAACACGGTGAGGTTCTCCTGGTTTACAGTGTGGCGGACGACCACTGTAAACCAGGGAAGGATAACTAGTCCAGATACTCCATTGCTACCCTTGAAGTCAGGCGCGTAATAAGTTCGTAAGCACTTACTTTTGTAATTTCAGCGATGCGCTCGACGGGCAGTTCCGCGCCCCACATCACCACGCCATCGCCCACTTTTTCTTTGGCGTCCGGGCCGAGATCGACACAAATCATGTCCATCGCCACGCGCCCCACGATCGGCACTTCACGACCGTTAACCAGCACCGGCGTCCCGGACGGCGCGCTGCGGGGATAACCGTCGCCATAGCCCATCGCCACGACGCCCAGGCGCGTATCGCGCTCCGCAACCCATGTGCCGCCATAGCCTACCGGCTCGCCCGCTTTGTGACCGCGCACGGCTATCAGGCTGGATGTCAGCGACATGACCGGCCGCATACCAAAATCTGCGCCCCAGGGTTTTCCCTCCAGCGGGGAAACGCCGTAGAGGATAATGCCCGGACGCACCCAGTCGAAGTGCGACGGCGGCCACAGCAAAATCCCGCCAGAGGCGGCGATAGATTTCTGACCGGGTTTGCCTTCGATAAAGCTATTGAAGATATCCAGTTGTCGCGGCGTGGCGTCCGATTCCGGTTCATCAGCCCGGGCAAAATGGCTGACGATATTGACCGGCTGGCTGACATTTTTACAGCGCGTCAGGCGCTGATAAAAAGCCTCGGCTTCGTGCGGCTGCACGCCCAGGCGGTGCATGCCTGTATCCAGCTTCATCCACACGGTAACCGGCTGGCTCAGGCTTGCCTGCTCAAGGGCTTCAAGCTGTTCAATGCTGTGAACAGCCGTCTGGAGGTTTTGGCCGGCGATCTCCGGCAGGTCGCTTGCGTCAAAGAAGCCTTCAAGCAGAAGAATGGGTTGTGAAATGCCCCCCGCTCGCAGACGTACCGCTTCTTCAAGCCTGGCAACGCCGAAAGCATCGGCGTCAGGGAGGGCGCGGGCGGTCTCAAGCAGACCATGCCCATAGGCGTTTGCTTTCACAATCGCCACCATGCGGCTGGCGGGAGCCAGTTCGCGCAGGCGTTGCAGGTTGTGTCGCAGAGCGCGGCGGTTAATGACTACGGTTGCCGCTTGCATGTTTCTTCCTTGCTCAATATTGGGATTAAATTGTGCAAATCCTCTAAATCATTCGAGTCACGGCAAGGCGGCAGGGAAACTCAGCCCGACTGGCTTACTAAAGCGCGATTCGGGTGAGTGAGTGCAGCCAGCGCGGTTGTGGCTTGAAGGATGACGAGGATTTTAGTCTTCGTCGTACTGCGGGCCTGCGTAGTTGTCGAACCGCGACCACTGGCCGTTAAAGGTCAGGCGCACCGTGCCGATTGGGCCGTTACGCTGCTTACCGATAATAATTTGCGCGATGCCTTTCTCGTCGCTGTTGTCGTTATAAACTTCATCACGGTAGATAAACATGATTAAGTCAGCATCCTGCTCGATGGATCCGGACTCACGCAAATCCGAGTTAACCGGGCGCTTATCGGCTCGTTGTTCCAGGGAGCGGTTAAGCTGTGAGAGCGCCACCACCGGCACCTGCAGCTCTTTTGCCAGCGCTTTGAGCGAGCGGGAAATCTCAGCGATTTCAAGGGTACGGTTATCGGAAAGCGACGGCACGCGCATGAGCTGGAGATAATCAATCATGATCATGCTCAGACCGCCCGCCTCGCGATAGATACGTCGCGCACGTGAGCGAACCTCCGTTGGCGTCAGGCCGGAGGAGTCATCAATATACATATTGCGCTTCTCAAGCAGGATGCCCATGGTGCTCGAAATACGCGCCCAGTCTTCGTCGTCCAGCTGTCCGGTACGGATTTTGGTTTGATCCACGCGGGAAAGCGACGCCAGCATACGCATCATGATCTGCTCGCCGGGCATCTCCAGGCTGAAGATCAGCACCGGTTTTTCCTGCAGCATGGCGGCGTTTTCGCACAGGTTCATCGCGAAGGTGGTTTTCCCCATCGATGGACGCGCCGCCACGATAATCAGATCGGATTTCTGCAGCCCGGCGGTTTTCTTGTTCAGGTCCTGATAACCGGTGTCCACCCCCGTCACGCCATCGTGCGGGGTCTGGTAAAGCGATTCGATACGCGACACCGTTGCTTCAAGGATTTGGTCGATGCTTTTCGGGCCTTCGTCTTTATTCGCGCGGTTTTCAGCGATCTGGAAAACACGGGATTCGGCAAGATCGAGCAAATCTTCGCTGGTGCGGCCCTGCGGGTCGTAACCCGCATCGGCAATCTCATTCGCAACGGCGATCATTTCACGCACGACCGCGCGTTCACGAACGATATCCGCATAAGCGCTGATGTTCGCAGCGCTTGGGGTGTTTTTAGACAGCTCGGCCAGATAGGCAAAGCCGCCTACGCTTTCAAGATTGCCCTGTAGCTCAAGGGATTCAGAGAGCGTGATGAGATCGATAGGCTTGCTCATTTCCAGCAGGCGCTGCATCTCGGTGAAGATCATGCGGTGCGGACGGCTGAAAAAATCGTTGGCGACGACGCGCTCGGAAACGTTGTCCCAGCGTTCGTTGTCCAGCATTAACCCGCCCAATACCGACTGCTCCGCTTCCAGAGAATGTGGCGGCATTTTTAGCCCTTCCATCTGACGGTCACGGGTTTCGTTCGGTTTGTTGAAGGGTTTATTTCCTGCCATAGTGAGGGAGTTACCAGTTTCATGTTCTTCACAGACCGGGAAGTATACCCTGGTCTTGCCACTCTTCGACACAAGGAGTTTCCATGGCAACGCGCATAGAGTTTAGCCAGCACGGCGGCCCGGACGTGCTCAAAGCAGTTGAGTTTACCCCGCACGACCCGGCAGCCGATGAAGTCCAGGTTGAGAATAAAGCTATAGGTATCAACTACATCGACACCTATATTCGCAGCGGCCTGTATCCGCCGCCGAAGCTGCCAAGCGGGCTTGGTACGGAAGCGGCAGGCGTGGTGAGCAAAGTCGGTAGCGATGTCACGCATTTAAAGGTGGGGGATCGGGTGGTGTACGCCCAGTCAGGTCTTGGGGCGTACAGCAGCGTGCATAACGTGTCGGCTGATAAGACGGCTAAGCTCCCCGATGCCATCTCTTTTGAACAGGCCGCCGCTTCTTTCCTGAAAGGATTGACGGTTTATTATCTGCTGCGCAAAACCTACGAAGTAAAACCAAACGACGTGTTTTTATTTCACGCCGCCGCGGGTGGCGTGGGGCTGATTGCCTGCCAGTGGGCGAAGGCGTTAGGAGCAAAACTTATCGGCACCGTTGGTTCTGCTGAAAAAGCAGAGCGCGCAAAACAGGCCGGAGCCTGGCAAATCGTTAACTATCGCGAAGAAAATATCGCCGATCGCGTAAAAGAGATTACCGGCGGCAAGAAAGTCGCGGTGGTTTATGACTCGGTAGGAAAGGATACCTGGGAAGCGTCGCTTGATTGTCTGCAACGCCAGGGTTTGATGGTGAGTTTTGGCAACGCCTCCGGGCCGGTTACCGGGGTAAACCTCGGCATACTTAACCAGAAAGGTTCGCTATATGTTACGCGTCCGTCACTGAATGGTTACATTACTACCCGTGAAGAGCTGGAAGAAGCCTGCAACGAGCTGTTCTCGCTGATTGCCAGTGGCGTAATAAAAGTGGACGTGGCCCAGGCGCAGAAATTTGCCCTGAAAGACGCGGCACGCGCGCATGAAACGCTGGAAAGTCGTTCGACACAAGGTTCCAGCCTGTTGATTCCATAAAAGAATTTGGGCTTCCCTAAGGAAGCCCATTCTTTTTTTGTTCGTGCTGTTTTGTAGGGTACAGCGACGATGAATTCTGTAATTACAACGCGGCAATAGTGTCAGATTTACAAAACAATAGATACGGCAGGCCGGGAAAAGTTAACCATAAAGATGCGAGGTTGTGATCGGCTCCGCAATACCTTAGCGTTCCGTACGGTTATTACGTTGCAAATTAGCCTCTGTTGGCGACCAGCGATAAAGCCTGTTCCACCACCGCAATCCCCGCTCCGGCTTTATGCGCATTTTCACTCAGATAACGACGCCACTGACGCGCGCCGGGTATGCCCTGAAACAGGCCGAGCATATGACGCGTGATATGGCCCAGATAAGCGCCATTCGCCAGTTCGCGCTCGATATACGGATACATGGCGCGCACTACGGCTACCGTATCTACTTCCGCTACATCACTGCCAAAAATCTCGCGATCGACCGCGGTTAACAGACCCGGGTTCTGGTAAGCCTCACGTCCGACCATAACGCCATCCAGGTGTTCAAGATGGGCTTTGGCCTCTTCCAGCGTTTTCACGCCGCCGTTAATAGCCAGGGTGAGGTGCGGAAAATCGCGCTTAAGCTGATAGACGCGCGGATAGTCCAGCGGTGGGATTTCACGGTTTTCTTTCGGGCTGAGGCCGGAAAGCCAGGCTTTACGCGCGTGAATAATAAACATCTCGCACTCGCCCTTTCCCGCCACCGTGCCAATAAAGTCGCACAGGAATTCATAGCTATCCTGCTCGTCGATACCGATACGGGTTTTGACGGTCACCGGAATAGATACCACGTCGCGCATCGCCTTAATGCAATCGGCCACACGCTGCGCCTCGGCCATCAGGCATGCGCCGAACATGCCGTTTTGCACGCGGTCGGACGGGCAGCCCACGTTCAGGTTGATTTCGTCATAACCGCGGGCTTCAGCCAGTTTCGCGCACTGCGCCAGCGCCTGCGGATCGCTCCCGCCCAGCTGTAACGCAACAGGATGCTCTTCCTCGCTGTAAGCCAGATAGTCTCCTTTACCGTGAATAATCGCCCCGGTGGTCACCATCTCGGTGTACAGCAGAGTATTACGCGAAAGCTGACGCAGGAAATAGCGGCAGTGCCTGTCGGTCCAGTCGAGCATTGGCGCGATGGAGAAACGGTACGGCTGGAAAGGAGTCGAATTGCTTTGTGGGGACATAATCACTGAACGTTTACGCAGGTACGGTTAAAAAAGGGTCGCCACTATAGCACAAAGCAGCGCCGGGACACCTGCTCGTCCCGGCGCGTCTTTATCAGAAGGTGACGCTAAGCTGTGCGCCTGCCCCCCAGGTTTCGTCTTCGCCGTACAGGCCCATCAAATCAACGTGAACGCGGTTAAACGGTGCAAAACCCACACCGCCCGTGAAGACGTTGCTGTCGTTACCTTTTACATCGGCACGGTAGCCGGCACGCACGGCAAGCCAGGAGAGCGGACGAACCTCGGCGCCCACGCCAACGTACTGCGAGTTTTCTTCGCTTTTGAAGCCTTTGGTTTCCGTCAGGTCACCGTCGGCGCTCAACGTCACAAGATCGTTATGCCAGGCCGCGCCAGCGGTGACCAGCGGGCTTATCTGGAAGGTATCTTTATAGCTGCGCGTTTCGCCGGTGCGCCCGTTGGTAATACGGATATCTTTAGTATCGATATCGCGTGACACCAGGTTCTGGCCGCTTAAACCTAGCGTCCAGTGCTCGCCGAAATCTGCCGCCACACCTGCATCGATGTTAAAGCCGGTGTCGTCGTTGCGATAGCGGCTGCTGTTCCAGTCGTTGCTGTCGTAGGCGTAAATCGAGGTGGTGTAGTTATACAGCCAGGTTTTTTGCAGTTTTGGCGTAACGCCAATGGAAACCGGCACGCCGCCCAAATCAAACTGTTTTGCCATCGCGATACCGTAATCCGACACGATAGCCGCACGGCCTGACGCGGTGGAGTTAAGATTGCGCGTAATGACATCGGAGCCATTTACCGCCGCATCAACGGCTACGGCCCCGGCAATCGCGTCTGAACCTTCAATGCCGCGCAGATAATCGATATCCCGCTGATCGATTGACGAGCTGACGCGAGCGCGAGCATAGGCTTTGGTGACAAACGCCACGGACAGCACGTCGTTTGGAATGCTTACCGCAATTCCTGCCGCCGCTTTGGCGTGCGCCGTTTTCCCACGCAGGCTTTCAAGCTCGCCCGCCAGATCGCCCGCAGCGCTCTGGAACTGGTTCAGCGTGCCCGCGGGATTGGTAATAATATCCTGTAAGGTAAGGTCATCAATGACATCTTTGTAATTATCAACCTTATCGCTAATGTCATCGATTTGGTCCTGAAGGTTATCCTTATCGGTAATTTGCGCGCTGACGGAAGGTAATATTACCGTCACCCTGTCTTCCTGTTGCGCTTTTGCCAGCAAAGCCGGGTTAATCAGCGCGCCGCTGCCGTAACTACCGGAAGCGACTCCTGTTCCGCCCATCGCATCGCTACGAGCTTCCGACCATGTACCAGCCGCATGGGAGGTATTTGCCACCAACAAAGAGGCGGCGCTCAGCGCCACCAGAGTTTTAATTTTTTTCATTTACCGCTCGTCCGTCTGTTTATCATCATAGGTAATAACTAGCCCCTGCCAGTTAAGACTTAACAGAGGCGGACTATTGCTGCGAATAACGAGCTTAAAAAGGGGCTGTTTCACCCATAGGACTCCCGTTTCTACCTATACGGGTTGCCGTTCCACCAGTTCGTGCAGATTTATTTATAGTTTATTCCGCGATTTTCGTGAAGGTTGACCGTCATGGGGGCCAAAAAACTGCGGTGGATGGTCTATCCAGCGATCTTTGCGCGTAGCGGCATAGCTGGAATTCATGGGGTAGTAGATGCGGTTTTCATCTTTGTTAGCCTCGCCTACCACCAGCAGCCGGACTTCATGCTCGGTATTATTTATAAAGGTATGGCAAATTCCCGTCCCCGCCGGGAAACCCACGCTATCCCCTGGCTCCAGTTGATAGAGATTACCGTTGATCCATACCTGAGGATGCCCTTCCAGCACATAGGCAAATTCTTCTTCACTGCTTTCGGCGTGCGGATAAGAAGTTCGCCGTCCGGGCGGCAGGCGCTCGTGGTGGATGCCAAGCCGGGTAAGGCCAAGACGGCGAGCAAGAGGCGCGCCAATAGCAAACAGCTCATCGCTGTCGGGATAAGTAGCATCGTCTGCGCCTTCTAGCTCGCGCCAGTGGCGGATACAGTCTGGTTTTTGCATGACAGCTCCGGTGGAGAATTTTTGAGGTAAATCACTGCCAGTATGGACCAGCATTCGGCGTTTTTGCTGCTTTTATGATAAAGTGAGAGGCTACGTAATCGAGGAATGCTGATGGATACGACGACTTCACAACACGTGCTAGCGCAGGCTGAAAAGCTTTGTGCACAGCGTAATGTACGCCTGACGCCGCAACGTCTGGAAGTGCTGCGTCTGATGACGTTACAGACTGGCGCCATCAGCGCTTACGATCTGCTGGATTTGCTGCGCGTCAGCGAGCCACAGGCCAAACCGCCGACCGTCTACCGGGCGCTGGATTTCCTGCTTGAGCAGGGCTTTGTCCATCGCGTGGAATCCGCTAACAGCTATGTACTGTGCAATTTGATAGACCAGCCGACCCACTCTTCAGCCATGTTTATCTGTGAGCGTTGTGGCGTGGTAAAAGAAGAGGCCGCGCAGGGCGTAGAGGATATTATGCACAAGCTCGCCGCGAAGATGGGCTTTGCACTGCGGCATAACGTTATTGAAGCGCATGGGTTATGCGCTGCATGCTCTGAGGTGGAGGCTTGCGGTCACAAAGAAGGCTGCAGCAGCCATGACCACTCGGTGCAGATTAAAAAGAAAGTGCGTTAAGAAAAGATGGTACATCCTTGTACCCGGGCAGGATAGCCTTTAAGGACTAGCACAACTGAGGGTTATGCAGGCTACCAGCGGTAGTTGTTACGGGTTTCCCAGTCAACAACTTCTTTTTCCGCTTCATCTTTGGACGAGCCGTAACGCTCCTGGATTTTACCCACAAGCTGATCGCGTTTACCTTCGATGACGGTCATATCATCGTCCGTAAGCTTGCCCCATTTTTCTTTCACGTTACCTTTGAACTGCTTCCAGTTACCGCCGATTTCGTCTTTATTCATAGTAATATCCTCATCGTTCGGTGGAGAATCGCTAAAAAGTGATGTCGTCCCGGTGAAGCCGTCTGGCTGCACTCGCTATCTGCTGGACGTGATAATAATTATAGTCAAGTATTCGGTATCGCAGAGGCAATTAAGAATATTGAACCATCCCGGCAACAGGAAACGCGCCTGATGGCGTCAGAATCTGGCGGCAAATCAGCGTGCTGAAGCAAGGTAAAAGCGCCTCAGCAGTTGTAACTAACTATGACTTTCAGCCGAAAACCAGGTGCCGTGCCGCCAGTGGCGTCGCCATATCCAGCCCAGCGATAGCCCGCGCAGCGCAAGAAACACCGCTACAGCAAGCCACAGACCGTGATTACCAAGCCAGGGGACGCTAAGCAGCGTCAGGCCAAAGCCCGCTGCGGCAACGGCCATGCTGTTACGCATCTGGGCACCGCGCGTGGCACCTATAAACATGCCATCAAGCAGATAACACCAGACGCCCACAACCGGCAGCACAATTTGCCACGATAAATAGCGGTCCGCCTGCTGCTGCAGTTCCGGCAGCGAGGTCAGCATAGCGACGATGCTTTCGCCAAAAAACGCATAAGCCACCGCAAAGCTTAGCGCCACAAGGCCCGCCTGGCGGCAGGCTGCCTGCCAGACATCCAGCAGCTGGCCGCTGTTGCGTGCGCCATAAGCCTGACCAGAATGCGCCTCTACCGCGTAGGCAAAGCCGTCCAGCGCGTAGGCGGTGAAGGTCAACAGCGTCATCAATACGGCGTTAACCGCCACCACTTCACTGCCCAGTCGGGCGCCGAAAACCGTCACCGAGGCGAAGCAAAGCTGCAACAGCAACGAACGCAGCATGATGTCTCTGTTTAACGCCAGCAGGCGGCGAATATTTCCTCGCCACGCGTTTTTAAGCATTGCGAAGTCGACCCCCCGCATACCCAGCACTTTCATAACCATCAGCAAGCCGATGATAAGCGTCGCGTATTCTGCAATAACGGTTGCCAGCGCGGCGCCCTGCACGTTCATGTGCAGGCCCATAACCAGCCAGAGATCGAGCACGATATTCAGCACGTTGCCAACGATCAGCAAAATGACAGGGGCGCGCGCATACTGCACGCCAAGCAGCCAGCCAAGCAGTACAAGGTTAGCTAAAGAAGCAGGCGCGCTCAGCCAGCGAATTTCAAGGAAGCGCCGGGCCTGCATCAGCACCTGTTCGTTTCCGCCAACAATATTAAGCGCGAGCGTAATCAAGGGGTAACGCAGCGCGATAATAGCAATACCGGCCGCCAGCGCCATCAGCAATGGCTGCACAAGCGCACGAGCGAGCGCCGCAGGGTTATTCGCCCCAAACGCCTGAGCCGTTAAGCCCGTGGTGCTCATACGCAAAAACAGAAGCAGCATAAAGAGAAAGCTGGTGGCCGTAGCGCCAACCGCCACGCCGCCAAGATAGACGGGACTATCCAGATGTCCGATAACCGCCGTGTCCACCAGCCCAAGCAGAGGAACCGTAATATTGGAGAAAATCATGGGTAGGGCGAGGCGCCAGAGCGCTTTATCCGTCGACGAGAAGAAACGCATACGGGGATCCAGGGCGAATAATAAAGAAGAGAATGGTATAGCGATGCGCGGCAGGCGCGCATCACAAAATGCGGGGAGCGATTACAGCCAGTCGCCGTTGCGGATCACTCCGACAGCCAGCCCTTCAATGCTGAAGTTCTGTTCGCGGAGATCGACAATGATTGGCTCAAACTCGCTATTTTCCGGCAGCAGCTGGACGGTGTTGCCCTGTTTTTTCAGGCGTTTTACCGTCACTTCATCGTCAATGCGCGCCACAACCACCTGGCCGTTACGCACGTCCTGCGTTTTGTGCACCGCGAGCAGATCGCCATCGAGAATGCCGATATCTTTCATGGACATGCCGCTTACGCGCAGTAGAAAATCTGCATTTGGTTTGAACAGCGACGGGTCGACCTGATAGTGGCCTTCGATGTGTTGCTGTGCCAGCAACGGTTCGCCGGCGGCCACGCGCCCTACCAGCGGAACACCGGTTTCCTCTTCGACCAGAAGCCGAATACCGCGCGAAGCGCCGGAAACAATTTCGATAACGCCTTTGCGGGCTAACGCCTTAAGGTGTTCTTCTGCAGCGTTTGGAGAACGGAACCCCAGACGTTGAGCAATCTCGGCACGCGTCGGTGGCATGCCGGTCTGGTTGATATGATCTCTGATGAGATCAAACACCTCTTGCTGCCTGGTAGTTAAAGCTTTCATTCCGCCCCCTGGGTGTTTATACAGTTATGCTGTGAGTATATACAGTCAAAGGTGAATTTGAAACCATATATTGAGCAAAAAACCAGGGACTTATCATAATCTGGAGAGGCCCTCGCAAATTATCGCCAGTGCTGCCACAGCAGCATGACCCAGGTGAACACGGCGAGGAGAATGGCAATCAGGACAGCGGCTGAACCCATATCCTTTGCCCGCCCCGAAAGCTCGTGATAATCCGTGCCGACACGATCAACCAGCGCTTCAATTGCGCTGTTGAGAATTTCGACGATCGTTACCAGCACCACGGAGCCGATAAGCAGAATACGGCTGATGGGGTCGACGTCCAGCCAGCAGGCGACGGCAATAGCGATAACGGCGGCAATCCCTTCCTGACGGAAGGCGGCTTCGTTAATCCAGGCGGCGCGCAGGCCTTTCCAGGAGTAGCCAGCGGCCTTGATAATACGGGTAAATCCAGCGGTGTTATTCGCCATATCGGGAAACCTTTTTAAAATAAAAGCGTCAATGCTTATCAGCACCCTTCATGTTTCAAGTTTCAGCCTGGAATTCGGCAACCTGAGCCTTGATGGGTAAAATCGCAACGCCACAGAAATCTTATGCAGTTTCTGCTATTCTTGCGGCGAATTTGCACTATTAACCTGAGGCTTTACATCGTTTATGTCAGGCTGGCCAAGAATTTACTACAAATTACTTAATTTACCATTAAGCGTTCTGGTAAAGAGCAAGTCCATACCGGCAGATCCTCAAGCCGAGCTGGGCCTGGATACCACACGCCCTATTATGTACGTTCTGCCTTATAACTCTAAGGCGGACTTGTTGACGCTACGCGCGCAATGCCTCGCACATGATCTACCCGATCCGCTCGAACCGCTGGAAATAGACGGGGCGGTTCTGCCGCGCTATGTCTTTATCCACAGCGGCCCGCGCGTATTCACCTATTACACGCCGAAAGAAGAGTCCATTAAGCTCTTCCATGACTATCTCGATCTGCACCGCAGCAATCCGAATCTGGACGTGCAGATGGTGCCGGTATCGATAATGTTTGGCCGCTCTCCGGGCCGCGAAAAAGGCGAAATCAACCCGCCGCTGCGTATGCTGAACGGTGTACAGAAATTTTTCGCCGTATCCTGGCTTGGGCGCGACAGCTTTGTGCGTTTTTCCGCGCCCGTCTCATTGCGCAGAATGGCGACCGAACACGGTACCGACAAACGCATCGCTCAGAAGCTGGCGCGCGTAGCGCGTATGCACTTTGCCCGTCAGCGTCTGGCCACCATCGGGCCACGTTTGCCGGTACGCCAGGATCTGTTTAACAAGCTTCTGGCATCCAAAGCTATTGCCCGTGCGGTAGAAGACGAAGCGCGCAGCAAGAAAATCTCCCATGAAAAAGCCCAGCAGAACGCTGTTGCGCTGATGGAAGAGATTGCGGCGAACTTCTCCTATGAAGCCATCCGTTTAACAGACCGCGTGCTGGGGCTAACGTGGAACCGCCTGTATCAGGGCATCAATGTCCACAACGCCGAGCGCGTACGCCAGTTAGCACACGACGGGCATGAAATCGTTTATGTGCCCTGCCACCGCAGCCACATGGACTATTTGCTGCTGTCTTACGTGCTTTATCACCAGGGGCTGGTGCCTCCGCATATCGCGGCGGGTATCAACCTGAATTTCTGGCCGGCAGGCCCGATTTTCCGCCGCCTGGGCGCGTTCTTTATCCGCCGTACCTTTAAAGGCAGCAAGCTCTACTCCACCGTATTCCGTGAATATCTGGGCGAGCTGTTCAGCCGCGGCTACTCCGTTGAATACTTTGTGGAAGGCGGGCGCTCGCGTACCGGCCGTTTGCTGGACCCCAAAACCGGCACGCTGTCGATGACCATTCAGGCCATGTTACGCGGCGGCACACGCCCGATTACGTTAGTGCCTATTTACATCGGCTACGAACACGTGATGGAAGTGGGCACTTACGCCAAAGAGCTGCGCGGCGCCACCAAAGAAAAAGAAGGCTTTATGTCGATGTTACGCGGCTTAAGCAAGCTGCGTAATCTCGGCCAGGGCTACGTTAACTTTGGCGAGCCGATGCCGCTGATGACCTTCCTTAACCAGCGGGTACCGGAGTGGCGCGAGGCTATCGACCCGATAGAAGCGGTACGCCCGGCGTGGTTAACGCCGACGGTGAACGAAATCGCCGCCGAGCTGATGGTGCGTATCAACAACGCGGGGGCGGCAAACGCCATGAACCTGTGCTGTACCGCGCTGTTGGCTTCGCGTCAGCGTTCACTGACTCGCGAGCAACTGACCGAGCAGCTCGATTGCTACCTCAGCCTGCTGCGTAATGTGCCGTATTCGCCAGACGCCACGGCGCCGGAACAAAACGCTGATGCGCTTATCGAACACGCGCTGCAGATGAACAAGTTCGAGGTCGAAAAAGACACCATCGGCGACATCATCATTCTGCCGCGCGAGCAGGCAGTGCTGATGACGTACTATCGCAACAACATCATGCACATGCTGGTGCTGCCGTCGCTGCTGGCTGCAATAGTGACGCAGCACCGTCATATCGGGCGTGCCGAACTGCTGCGCCAGGTAGAAGTGCTTTATCCGATGCTAAAAGCTGAGCTGTTCCTGCGCTGGGAAAAAGAAGAGCTGGCCACGGAAATCGACGCGCTGCTGAACGAAATGGTGCGGCAGGGGCTGGTGACAATTAGCGCCGAAGAGGTGCAGATTAACCCGGCACGCTCCCGTACTCTGCAGCTTCTGGCCGCGGGCGTGCGTGAAACGCTACAGCGTTATGCCATTACGTTCTGGCTGCTGAGCGCCAACCCGTCCATTAACCGCGGCACGCTTGAACGTGAAAGCCGTACCGTGGCGCAGCGCCTTTCAATGCTGCACGGTATCAATGCGCCGGAGTTCTTTGATAAGGCGGTCTTCACCTCTCTGGCGCTGACGCTGCGTGACGAAGGCTATATCAGCGATACCGGCGATGCGGAGCCGACAGAAACGATGAGGGTTTACCAGATGCTGGCAGAACTGGTGACGTCGGATGTGCGGTTAACCATTGAAAGCGCGACATCGCAGATAGTGGCAGAGCAGGCGGAATAAAAGTAAACAGGCGGGTTTTCCCGCCTGTTTTTTTATGGATATCAGAAGCGCATTAAGCTTAGCGCCAGCCCGATGAACAGCACCAGACCAACGTAGTTATTATTGAGGAAGGCTTTAAAGCAGGCGTCGCGATCGCGTTCCGCAATCAGCCGCTGTTGATAGATAAACAGCGCCCCTGCAACAACGATTGTCCCGTAAAACGCCCCGCTCAGTCCGTTCAGCCAGCCAATCAGCGCCATCAGCGCCAGCACCACGACCTGTAAAATACCGATGATCAGCTTGTCATAGCGGCCAAAAAGAATGGCCGTCGACTTAATGCCGATTTTGAGGTCATCATCCCGATCGACCATCGCGTATTGCGTGTCGTAGGCGACCGCCCAGCAGATGTTCGCCAGGAACATTAGCCAGCAGCTTAGCGGCACGCTTTCGCTGACGGCGGCAAAGGCCATCGGTATTGACCAGCCAAACGCGGCACCCAGCACCACCTGCGGCAAATGCGTATAGCGCTTCATAAACGGGTATACCCAGGCCAGCGCAAGCGCCGCCACCGACAGTAAAATCGTCATGGTATTAAGCGTCAGCACCAGCAGAAACGAGAGCAGCACCAGGCAAACAAACAGGATGCGGGCTTCTTTCTCGCTGACCGCCCCGCTCGGTAAAGGGCGATGGGCCGTGCGCTTTACGTGGCCGTCTAATTTGCGGTCGGCATAATCGTTTACTACACAACCGGCGGCGCGCATCATCCAGACGCCCGCGATGAACACCGCTAAAATCGACAGCGGCGGTACGCCGGACGACGCCAGCCACAGGGCCCATAGCGTCGGCCAGAGCAGCAACAGCGATCCGATAGGCTTATCCAGCCGCATCAGGCGCATATACGCCTGGTACTTTCCTTGTGGCAGACTCCACTCCATTATTTTTCCTCTTCGTAAAGCGGCGATGCGGGCAGAAACAGTTCGGTGAGCATCAAGGGCTTGTCGGACAGTCTCAGGCGGGAACGGCGTCCCCACAGCTCCCCGCTGCGGCCAATCTGAATAAAATCGCGTGTCAGAGTAGATGAGCTAAAAAGATAACGCCCTAGCGGCGTGGTTCCGAGCTTCTGTAAAGCCAGTTCGGGACCATCGAGCGTTGATTCAGGCACCACCGTGCGCCCCACAAGCCACGGTACGCCGTCTCCACATAGCACTATTTCACGTAGCCAGAAACGTTGGGCAGAAGGAAGCATTTCGGCTTCGGGTAGCTGCTCATCAGCGGCCACAAAACCTTCGCGTATGATGTCGACCGTCACGCGCGAACAATGTTGTTCAAAGCGCTTTGTCATTGAATCTTCGAGCAAAAGCCAGTCAAGGAAAGCGGCGCTTAACCCGTCAGGGACTTCTGCAAAGAAACGCAGGGCGCGCAGTTGCGATAGCGCCTCAGACATGGGGAATTCTCCGATACATAACCTGAGGTCATTGTAACGCAGAATGGGTACAACGTGGCAGGCAAAGCGCAACAAGAGCGCAACATACGAGGCAGGAGTAAAAAAAAGGGTGCGCCACGAGGGCGCACCAATCTTACAAGCATCAGCACTGTGGGGAAACGGTTACCCCTTGCCTTTTACACTGCTGATAAAAGTTTTACGGGCGGAGGTGGAACCCAGACGCTCGGCTTCATTCAGCAGTTTCAGGGCCTTATCAACGTCCCCTTTATCCACGGCTTGCTTGATGGCCTGGTTATAGTAGCTTTCCGTGTCGTTCAGAATAGGTTCGCTCTTCGCCGCTGGTGCCGGTGCCGGGGTGGATGCCGCAGGGGCTGGCGTTGGCGCTGCATAAGCCGTCGCAGGCGCGGCCGTATTCCCTACGGTAACCGGGTCCGGGCCGGAAGAACCAAAGAGCGGGCCGACTAATATGCTTGAGCCTGAAGAGGTTTTTACATTTAACTTCAGCGTGCCGGTCGTACCGTGGCTCGCTATCGGATCCGGAATATCCGGGATCGCGTTACCGTTACCTTTGGCATAGGCTTTGGCCGGATCTATCATCGTTGTGGTTTGCTTCGTATCTTTACTGGTGGTGAAGACCAGTAAATAGAGTTTTTGCTGCCCAAGGGCCGGGGTCAGTTTGAACGTGCCCTCCAGGCGGTTATCGGCCATTACGCCGGGCTCCTGGTAGGTGAAGAAGCTGCCCGGGAAGTAGGCTGCGGGATGCAGGTTTTGATCCAGCACTAATACGTTCGGCGCGTAGACGCTGTTGTTTTCAACCTGGCTTGTGAGGGTGATGGTCAGCTCGCCGATACTTGCCGGAACACTATAAGCCGCAACCGGCCCGGTAATTTCGCCCACGTTGAGCGACTGCCCGCCGGTCGCAAGGTTTGTGGTATAGGTCTTATTCTGGCTAACCGGCGTCCACTGCAGTTGCTGCAAGGTGGATGCAGGAATCGTCGGTGCAGCGCTGAGATCCTGCGGCACGATGTTGACATCCGCCAGGCTTACGGCAGGCAAGCTTGCCAGCAACCCTGCGGATAAGCAGAGCGCGAGAAGACTTTTTTTCATTTTCATTGTTATAAACCTCGAATGGGAATTCGGTGGAAGTTGGCCAGGCAATAGCGCTTTCCACCTGAAAAAAGCATTGGCATACAAGGGTAATAACGAGGGGCCCGATGGCGAACCCCTCATTTTTCACATCAGGCTACTGCTGTATTACCACCAGATTTCCATCTGGGCGCCGAAGGTGAACTCATCGTTGTCGCCACGGCTGGTAGAGAGGGTGCCGTTACCGGAAGAGTCAGCAATCGCGAAACGGGTAGCATTGCCGCCAGTATCTTTGGCATAGCCCCACTTCTCATCCCACTTGGCGTAGGTTGCAAAGACACGCAGCGCCGGACGGGACCAGATGCTGTCGCCTGCCTGCCACTGTTGCGCCAGGGTAATTTTGTACTGGCCGTTGCGATCGCCAGTTTCCTGGGATTTCACGTTGTCGTAGCCGACTTCCAGCAGGGTGCTCATGATTGGCGTCCATTTGAACATTGGACGCACGCCCACGGTGTACCATTCCGTACCCTGGTTATCATCCATATCCAGGTTCTGATACATACCGACGTACATCAGATCCCAACGGTCAGCCAGAGTAACGGCACCGTGATCGATAACACGAATCATGTGACCATCGTTGTTCACGCTGCCGCCCTGCGCCTGACCTTTACCTTGAGAGGTCATGGAGTCGGTGGCGTACTGAACAACAAACTTGTTGTAGCCTTTCAGCATACTCTGGGTATGTTCAATAGTACCCATCCAGCCGTCTTTAGACGCGCCAGGCTGCAGGTAATAGTCGTCAGGAATGTTGGTGTGACCGTAGTCAACGCCCAGTTCCAGCGTGCCGCCCGGGTTAATTTCCAGGCCGGACCAGCGCACGTCAAAGACGTCATTCGGTACGTCGTTGTTGTAGGTGCGTTCGCCGGTAACCGGATCGCGATCGCTAAAGGCAGAGGAACCGCCGGACTCAGAAGAACGCGTTGCGGCAAAAGCAAGTTTACCCGCGCCAACGTCGATGTTTTCCAGACCCGCGCCCGGACCTGAAATATCCCAGTAGTAGAAGTCGATCATGTGAACGTCATGACGCTGATAGAAGCGCTTACCTGCCCACATGTTTGCGCCTGGCAGGGCGTCAATCAGGTTTTTACCAACGACGTTAAACTCACGGATTGCCGGGGTATTAGAATCTTCCCAGTCGTTTAGCTGAGCAGATTTATAGGCAATGTTGGAGTCGAAGTAGAAGCTCTTATCGCCCTCTTTCCAGACTTCCTGGCCTAATTTAATTTCGGCATAAGTTTCACACTCGTTACCAAGACGGTATTTAGACTGAGCACCCGTTGCCTGGAAACACTGTTGTTCACCGCCGCTACCGGTCCAGCCGATACCAGAACGGGCATAACCGTGGAAGTCCACCGCCAGCGCCTGAACAGACATAACGCCTGCTGCTACGGCAACTGCCAGAGGGAGTTTGCGCAGAGTAATCATCATTCTATCTCCTGAGATCATTGCTTTTCTTTTTTATGGGAGTGCTTAAACGCCTGGTTCCTGATGCAACCGACGACATGCAGTGCCATCCTCACGGAACAGATGGCAACGCTCTGGCGGCAGGCCAATAGCGAATGTGGCACCCTCTTTTACCAACACCACGTCATTCTGGCGGTACACCAGGTTCTGACGAATGGCGGGGATTTGGATATGAATCTGAGTCTCATGGCCAAGCTGCTCTACCACCTGCACTTCACCTTCGAGCGTGACGTCGGCGATATCGCTCGGCAACAAGTGTTCGGGACGAATACCAAGCGACATATTGGCACCCACCTGAACCTGGCTACTTTCCACCGGCAGCCATACCTGCTGGCGGTTCGGTAATTCAACCTGCACCTGATCGATGGCTGTGGCAGTCACTTTTACCGGCAGGAAATTCATCTTTGGCGAGCCGATAAAGCCCGCGACGAAACGGTCTGCCGGATAGTGATAAAGTTCGAGCGGCTTCCCCACCTGCGCCACACGGCCCGCGTCCAGCACCACAATCTTGTCGGCGAGCGTCATGGCTTCTACCTGATCATGGGTGACGTAAATCATGGTGCGTCCAAGACGCTTATGCAGACGGGAGATCTCGATACGCATCTGCACGCGCAGCGCCGCATCGAGGTTGGAAAGCGGTTCATCAAGCAAGAACACGCGCGGCTCTGCCACCAGCGTACGGCCAATCGCCACGCGCTGACGTTGTCCGCCGGAAAGCGCTTTCGGGCGTCGGTCGAGCAGGTGCGCGAGCTGCAGCGTTTCAGAAACCTGATTGACCCGCTGATTAATTTCATCTTTTTTGGCACCGGCCAGCTTCAGGCCGAAGGACATGTTTTCCGCCACGGACAGATGCGGGTAGAGCGCATACGACTGGAACACCATCCCAATGCCGCGTTCAGCGGGCGGCACATCGTTCATTCGCTTTTCGCCAATAAACAAATCACCGCGGGTAACGGTTTCCAGGCCGGCAATCATACGCAATAAGGTGGATTTACCGCAGCCTGACGGCCCGACAAAAACCACGAACTCACCTTCCTGGATATCCAGGTTGATATCTTTCGATACCACCACATCGCCCCAGGCTTTTGTGACGTTGCGTAGCTGTACGCTTGCCATGCACTACTCCCTTTATTACTGCCGGTAAATCAAGATGTGTCGGACTATGAATGATTCGTACATTGTGTGAATCCTCCACCCCTACGGTTTTTTATGGGGGAGGAGGCGGGAGGATGAGGAAGGGGTTTCTGCAACCGGTTGCAGGCGGCTCTGGAGATTTTCGTGATCCTGGTTTCAAATTTCCGCGACCTTTTGTGTGCTCCAGAACACATAACTCACAGTTATGCAAAGCAGATCACAGATAACAGGGGTGGGGCGTAGAGCGAGGGAGGATGAGAAGCGCTTGCCATCTCCGCAGACTGAACTCGCCAAATTCGTTCTACCTATACCCTATAGCATTCAGGTTGCAGCCAGGCGGCCAGGGAGAGAATTCCGATGAGCCTACATAAGTAAGTGATTCGGGTGAGCTTCTGTAGCCAACACCCCTGCGGCTTGAAGGATGACGGGTATCGCGCAAACCACCACTCAAAAGGATGGGTCACATGAAAATTAAAACCGGCGCCCGCATTCTCGCCCTGTCAGCTTTGACGACGATGATGTTTTCCGCCTCTGCACTGGCAAAAATTGAAGAAGGTAAACTGGTCATCTGGATTAACGGCGACAAGGGCTATAACGGCCTGGCGGAAGTCGGTAAGAAATTTGAGAAGGATACCGGGATTGCTGTGACCATCGAGCATCCGGACAAGCTGGAAGAGAAATTCCCGCAGGTCGCGGCAACGGGCGACGGTCCGGACATTATTTTCTGGGCCCATGACCGTTTTGGGGGTTACGCACAATCAGGTCTGCTGGCTGAGGTCACGCCGGACAAAGCTTTCCAGGACAAACTCTATCCGTTTACCTGGGACGCGGTTCGCTATAACGGCAAGCTGATTGCTTATCCGGTTGCGGTTGAAGCGCTCTCGCTGATTTACAACAAAGATCTGGTGCCAAACCCGCCGAAGACCTGGGAAGAGATCCCGGCGCTGGATAAAGAGCTGAAGGCGAAAGGTAAGAGCGCGCTGATGTTCAACCTGCAGGAACCCTACTTCACCTGGCCGCTTATCGCCGCTGACGGCGGCTATGCGTTCAAACTCGAAAACGGCAAATATGACGTGAAAGACGTGGGCGTGGACAGCGCGGGGGCGAAAGCGGGCCTGAACTTCCTGGTTGACCTCATCAAAAATAAACACATGAACGCCGATACCGATTACTCCATCGCCGAAGCCGCCTTTAACAAAGGTGAAACCGCGATGACCATTAACGGCCCATGGGCGTGGTCCAACGTTGATAAGAGCAAGATCAACTACGGCGTAGCGCTGCTGCCAACCTTTAAAGGCAAGCCTTCTAAACCCTTTGTTGGGGTGCTGAGCGCCGGTATCAACGCCGCCAGCCCGAACAAAGAGCTGGCTAAAGAGTTCCTGGAAAACTACCTGATGACCGATCAGGGCCTGGCTGAAGTGAACAAAGACAAGCCGCTGGGTGCCGTTGCGCTGAAATCCTACCAGGAACAATTGGCGAAAGATCCACGCATCGCCGCCACCATGAACAACGCCCAGAAAGGCGAAATCATGCCTAACGTTCCGCAGATGGCGGCCTTCTGGTATGCCGTTCGTACCGCGGTTATCAACGCGGTAAGCGGCCGTCAGACCGTTGATGCCGCGATGAAAGATGCTCAGGGTCGTATCACCAAGTAATGGTTAAGAAATTCCCTCTCCTGCCCGGGAGAGGGAAAATAATGAGCTGTAGAGGAAGACCCCATGGATGTAGTTAAAAAGAGCCGCTGGTGGCAAAACGCGCAACTTAAATGGGCCGCGGTCGGGTTGTCAGGTGTGCTGGTTGGCTATCTTGTTGTTTTAATGTACGCCCAGGGGGAGTACCTGTTTGCCATTATGACGCTGATTTTAAGCTCGCTTGGCTTATACATTTATGCGAACCGCAAGGCTTATGCCTGGCGTTATGTTTATCCTGGGCTAGCCGGAATGGGGCTGTTCGTGCTCTTCCCGCTGGTCTGTACCATCGCTATCGCTTTTACCAACTACAGCAGCACTAACCAGCTCACGCAGGAGCGCGCGCAGCAGGTGCTGATGGACCGTCAGTATCAGGCAGGTAAGACCTTTAACTTCGGCCTCTACCCTGCGGGCGACGAGTGGCAACTGGCCCTCACCGACGGCGAAAGCGGTAAGCATTTTATTTCCGATAATTTCAAATTTGGCGGCGAGCAGCATCTGAAGCTCAAAGAAGCTGATAGCCTGCCTGCGGGTGAAAAAGCCACTCTGCGCGTGATTACGCAAAACCGCCTGGCGCTGACGCAAATCACCGCCGAAATGCCGGATGCCAGCACGCTGGTCATGAGTTCCCTGCGCCAGTTCTCCGGTACCCGCCCGCTCTATACGCAGGGTGAAAACGGCGAGCTGACGAATAACCAAAGCGGCGTGAAATACCGCCCGAACAACGATATCGGTTTTTATCAGTCCGTTAACGCCGACGGCAACTGGGGCAACGAGCAGCTAAGCCCTGGCTATACCGTTACCATCGGCTGGAAAAACTTCCTGCGCGTATTCCACGATGATGGCATTCAGAAACCGTTCCTTGCCATTTTCGTCTGGACGGTTATTTTCTCGCTGTTGACGGTGGTGCTGACCGTCGCGGTGGGTATGGTGCTGGCCTGTCTGGTGCAGTGGGAATCGCTGAAGGGCAAAGCGATTTATCGCGTGCTGTTGATTCTGCCCTACGCGGTGCCATCCTTCATCTCGATCCTGATATTCAAAGGCCTGTTCAACCAGAGCTTCGGCGAAATCAATATGATGCTCAGCGCGCTTTTCGGCGTTAAGCCAGCCTGGTTCAGCGACCCGACTACCGCGCGCTCGATGGTGATTATCGTCAACACCTGGCTTGGCTATCCCTACATGATGATCCTGTGCATGGGCCTGCTTAAAGCGATTCCCGACGATCTTTACGAAGCTTCGGCAATGGACGGCGCAGGCCCGTTCCAGAACTTCTTTAAAATCACGCTGCCGCTGCTGATAAAGCCGTTAACGCCGCTGATGATTGCAAGCTTTGCCTTTAACTTTAACAACTTCGTGCTGATTCAACTGTTAACCAACGGCGGCCCGGACAGGCTCGGCACCACCACGCCTGCCGGTTATACGGACCTGCTGGTGAGCTACACCTACCGCATCGCCTTTGAAGGCGGCGGCGGCCAGGACTTTGGTTTAGCGGCGGCAATCGCGACGCTTATCTTCCTGCTGGTCGGCGTGCTTGCGATTGTTAACCTGAAAGCCACCCGCATGAAGTTTGATTAAGGAGCGACACTCATGGCCATGGTTCAACCCAAATCACAAAAGCTGCGTTTGTTCACCACGCATCTGCTGTTACTGCTGTTTATCGCGGCGATCATGTTCCCGCTGCTGATGGTTATCGCCATTTCGCTGCGTCCGGGTAACTTTGCGACCGGCAGCATTATTCCCGACCAGGTTTCCTGGGAGCACTGGAAGCTGGCGTTAGGTTTTAGCGTCGAACACGCCGACGGACGCGTTACGCCGCCGCCGTTCCCGGTCATGCTGTGGCTGTGGAACTCAATCAAAATTGCGTTGATTACGGCAACCGGCATCGTTGCGCTTTCCACCACCTGCGCCTACGCCTTTGCCCGCATGCGCTTCCCCGGTAAGGCAACGCTGCTCAAAGGAATGCTGATTTTCCAGATGTTCCCGGCGGTGCTCTCCCTGGTTGCGCTGTACGCGTTGTTTGACCGGCTCGGCCAGTACATTCCGTTCATCGGCTTAAATACGCATGGCGGGGTGATTTTCGCCTACCTTGGGGGCATCGCCCTGCACGTGTGGACGATTAAAGGCTATTTCGAAACCATCGACGGTTCCCTTGAGGAAGCGGCCGCGCTGGATGGCGCAACGCCGTGGCAGGCGTTCCGGCTGGTGCTGCTGCCGCTTTCGGTGCCGATTCTGGCGGTGGTCTTTATTCTGTCGTTTATCGCCGCGATTACCGAAGTGCCGGTGGCCTCGCTGTTATTGCGTGATGTGAATAGCTACACCCTGGCGGTAGGTATGCAGCAATACCTCAACCCGCAAAACTACCTGTGGGGCGATTTTGCCGCGGCAGCGGTGCTGTCCGCTATCCCGATTACCCTGGTGTTCCTGCTGGCACAGCGCTGGCTGGTAGGCGGCCTGACCGCTGGCGGCGTAAAAGGTTAATTTTCCTGTAAGTCATTGCTTCACATTGTTATGCCACTGCAACCCTCAACTTGTCCTCGTATCATTTCTGGCGGCCTCCGGGCCGCCCTTTTTTATTCCCGCTTCAGCCGGCTGCTGTTACACAGCCAGAGTGTGATAACCAGCAGCAAAATCGCCCCGGAATAGGTAAGCACGTCCAGCGGCTGCTTATGGTCGATGATAATCAGCCGCACAATCGCGGTAATGCCGATGTAAATGAAGTAGCGCAGCGGGAAGTGATAGCCCGACTGAAAGTACTTCACAATCAGCGCAATGAATTCGAAATAGAGAAAGTAGACCACCAGCCCCTCGATAAACAGGTACTTGCTGGCCTGTTCGCTGGGGGTAAACAGCACGTTGGCAAGATGAAGGGTTTCTTTACCCAGAAAGATGATAAGGATCAGGCCAAGCGCCAGCAGGCCCAGATTCAGTACCCTCTGTAACAGGGTGGAGATCAACTCAACGCGGGTGGTAGTCGTCATAACAGCACCTTCAGGTTGGGGGTCCCGAAAGCGGTTATACGTTGAAAATGTGATCTGTATCCAGATTATTTACTTATATAACCCCCCTCGCCCCGCCCCTCTCCCTGAGGGAGAGGGGAAGAAAGACCTAAGCCTTTGATTACTCTCTCCTGCGGGGGAAAGTGGGAAAGACTTAAGCTCTGACCCTCTCCTGCGGGAGAGGGTCAGGGAAGAGCCTGTCAGCGGAAGTTCGTGCTGCGGTCGCTTGTCATGCTGTACAAATCAAACTTACGGCCCAGCATCTGCCCGCCGTCGCGGGTAAGCGGCGTCCAGCCAATCTGCGCGCGGCTGCGGGTTGGTGATGAGGTAAAGATATCCAGCGGCACGTTCACATAGAAGCCTTTGGTGAAGTCCCCTTCCCCGTATTCCTGTTTTGAAACGTTGGTGATGGTGGCGTAAGTCCCTACCACAATGCCGCTGTCGAAGCGTTTAGAAATTTCCAGCGTGCCGCCCTTATCCTTCGCCAGGTACTGGCCGACGCTCAGTTTCACCAGCACATCATCGGCAAACGGCGGCGTCCAGTAGCCCGTCAGGTGGCCCGTTGGCGCGCTGTAATCGGTGAACTTCATCATGTCCTGCGCGCTGTGCCAGTCACGCTGTTTAACGTAGTTAGCGTTGGCCCCGATGGCCCAGTTGCTGTCCACAGGGCGGTAAAGCACCTCGGCGCCCGCTCCGCCATACATGGTTTCCAGGTAGCCGCCGTAAACCTGCCCATACCAGCTATTCCCCAGATACTGGAAATAGTTGGCCTGCAGGTTATTCACATATACATCGTTTTCCACATAGTCGCGGACATGGGTACGCACGCGCGGCAGAGTCGAATCATTTGGCGGATTGGTGTAGTTGAACTTGTCATAGTTATTCGCCAGGTTCGCAAACAGGCTACCGGTGGTCAACAGGTGATCCGTCACCCACCAGTCGGCGGTTCCCATCACGCCGACCTGGTACATATAGAAACTTTCAGGCCCGCCAACGGACTGATTAAGCACCGGATCTAACGAGAAGTTCACTCGGGACTTGTCGATGTAGTAGCCCTGCTCGGTTTTCTCAGGCACTACCGGCTCCACGCGTTTTTGCGCGAGCTGCGTTTCATGCCCCAGCGGTTCGCCTTCCAGGTGACGACGCAGGCTGGACACATCCGTTTCGGTAGTGACCTGTGGCATGTTCAGACGCGTTTCGGTGATGCGGATAGTACGAATATTTTCCGGCAGATCGTTCATCACGATGCGGTTAGCGCGCTCAATGCCCTCATGGGAATCGCGGTATTTCACCTGCTCGCCGGTCACGTATATCGTGTCGCCTTTTACCTGAAGATTCGGGTTCGCAAGACCGGCGTTGTATTTAAGAAGCGTTAGCTGGTTGGCGACAACGTTGTGCTGCAGGATAGTGTCCTGCGGATTCGGCTGGTATTGCGGGCGACGATTATCGTTATAACCCGGCCGCAGGTCGTTGAAGTTAGTCCGCAGGGTGAAGCCAAACATAAAGGTATTGCCACGCTCATAGCTGAGGTTAACGTCGGCCCAGTCGGTGACCCGATAGATAGCGCCGACGTTAAAGTTGCTACGCTGTTCCAGCTTCCCGGCAAAGTCGTGCTGGTAGTTATTGCCCTCATACTCCAGCTTCAGGCGCAGCGGCTGCCACGGCGTCTGGTATTCGATCCCGCCGAACAGCGAGGCCGGGCCGTGGAACATACCGCCAAAATCGAACGAGCCCGCCTCATTGTAGCTGTTATCGCGGTTGCAGAAACTGTTGCTGGCTTCGCATAACGGGTTCTTCACGTTGCCGCTGGTGCCCATATAGCCCCAGCCCATGCCGAGGGAGAAATCGAACGGTCCCCAGGCCTTGTTCGCCACCACGTATTCGCCGTCGAACAGGCCGGTGCCGCCTAAGTCGCGCATGCCGACTGCCACCTGCGGCAGATAATACCCCTCTTCCCACAGACGGACTTTCATATCAAAAGCCTTGTCTTTATAGGTCTGGTCGCCGGAGAACGCGTCTACAGAGCTGTACTGCTTCGTTCGCACGTCGGTATAGCGCAGCGTCGTTTCCAGCCACGGGAAAAGCTGGATGGAGGCAGAATAGAAGCGATATTGATCGTTATCACGGTAGTTCGCGCTGAACTCGCCGGTACGTGCCATGCGTGCAGTCGGCGTTTGCAACAGGCCCACGCCGCCAAAGTCAGATTGCGAAGGGCCAACAGGCGCCGGAAAGGTTTCGGCGTGGCAGGCCGTTGAAACGGCCAGCGCCAGAAAAGTATAGAGATATTTTTTTTTCATCAATCCGGTATCCGATGGGTCAGGGAAGTAAGGATTTGCTGGTTCAGTGCGTTGAAATCAGAGTCGAAGAGCCGTTCAGAGAAACCGACAAAGAGAATGCTGCCCGGCAGTAATTCCACGTGGCGCTTATTCCAGTACGCAACGGGCGCTTTTTCAGTTTTGCCATCGGGATAAACCACCCAGGCGTAGCTGCGATCGGCCCCGCTTAGCGTATTTACTTCTGCCAGATACTCATCCACGCTGCGTCCGGCCACAAAGGGCTTTACCCCCGGCGAACTTACCAGCCCCACCAGCGTGATGGTGGAAGGCTGCGGCCCGGCCCACAGGCTGTAATCCCCAAGCAAGGCGACATTGGAACGAGGGCGCAAGCGCACCCAGTCCGGATCGAGATCGACAAACTGTCGCCCGGTTACTTTGATGGCCTGCAACTGCTGGCGCAGGCTATTGATGGCTGCCGCATCATCGCCGTCTTCCTGAGCGGCGAACCGGCCTAAGGTCGCTAACAGCTTCTGGTGCTGCTGTTCAGCCACGGCCGTCGCCTGCCGCTCGCTAATGACGGCTCCCGGCCACCAGGCCCGGCTGAGCGAGGGCTGGGTAACTAAATCTGCCAGCCGCTCAAGCTGGGTTAAATTTTGCGGCGGTTGATGATTGCCGGGATAAACGGTCACGTTCCCTGCTGCGTAAGCAAGCGTGCTGCTAAGGGTTAGTAACAACGCGAGGGCTTTTATTTTCATTCTTTTGCCGCCTTCAACAGAACCGTAGTAATCGGCCAGTAATCCGGGCCAATATATTGTTTTGACTGGCGAATCTGACCTGCGTCATCCACCCAGTAACGGTTGTTCCAGGTGGTGCCCGCGGCGGTAACTTCTTCATCAAGAACACGAACCGGCGTCACGCTGCTGCCGACTTTGAGCGTGTCCGTGCCCTGCCAGCTAAAGGTGGAGCGCGCCGTGGCCATCCGCGCCTGCTGGCGTTCGCTCCAGGCCATTTGCCGCGTCCAGCGTGCGCCGTCGATAATCTGATTTACTTTCACCAGCGGATCGTCGCCAAGATTGGTGACCTGCTGGAGGTTGTCATCCAGACCCACCGTTTTCACCACGCGTCCGTTTTGGGTAACGATCGTCGCCCGGTCCTGGGTCACCCACTTTTGCTGGCCGTTTTCGTCATACGCCAGCACCACAAATAGCTGCGGGCCATCGTTAATGCTCATGTACTGGCTGGCGTAGCGCATATTCTGGATGTCGTCATCGGTGAGCTGTACGCCATCGCTGCCCACGATGCTGTGCCATAGCGAAGTGCCGAGGCCTTTGGTGGTAGCGGAACAAGCCTGAAGTAACAGGCAAACAAGAAGGATTGAAAGTCGCTGCACGACGTGTCCCCGAAGGCTAAATAACCACACCGAAGTGTGGTTAGGATTAAAGCACCGGTGAAATTACTGGGTGCTGGTCGTCGTGGTCGTGGTCGTTCCGGTATTAGAACCGTCGCCACCACCGGTTGCAGCAAGCGCTACCCCCACCGCTGACCCGACAGTGCTGGAGCTGGTCGCAGTAGAACTCCCTGCGGACACACTCGTGGCCTGCGCGCCAGCCGCTTCACCCACTGCAACCGGGTCAGCACTGGCCGCGCCGGCCGCGGCCAGCGTGAATATGGCTAAAGCGCCATAAATAACTTTCTTCATAACAATTTCCCTTCAATGAATGAATGGAGATTTGCCCAAAAGAGTTTCAGGCGGGATCGAGTATACACAACAAGAGATGACAATCAGGGCGACGGGGAAATAGAGGGTGGGTTTTAAGACTAGCGGTAAAAATAATACTTTTGCCGTTATTCTTGATAATTAAAAATTAATAAAAACAATAACTTAAATGCAGTATAAATAAAAAATATGATCTGATAAATCCGAAAATAACCCCGGTAAACTATCCGGCTACTGGTGTTTTTAGGATTAACCTCATCGGGCGGAATTGTGCATATAAAGGGACAAGGGGATTTATCTCATAAATAAGCCGATAGGTTTACCGGCTTATTTCATTATGCGCTTAGCTTATTATGCACGCCAGGATTTATAACGGTTAATTAACCCGTTGGTAGAACTGTCGTGGCTGCCAATCTGCTTATCATCGCCCAATTCCGGCAGGATGCGGTTTGCCAACTGTTTACCCAGCTCAACGCCCCACTGGTCGAAGGTGAAGATATTCAGGATTGCGCCCTGGGTAAAGATCTTGTGCTCATAAAGCGCAATCAGTGCTCCCAGGCTGAACGGCGTGATTTCACGCAGCAGGATGGAGTTAGTTGGGCGGTTGCCTTCAAAGACCTTGAACGGCACAACGTGCTCCAGGGTTTTTGGATCTTTACCCTGATCGGCGTATTCCTGCTCAACCACGTCACGGGATTTACCGAACGCCAGCGCTTCCGTCTGCGCAAAGAAGTTAGACAGCAGCTTAGGGTGATGATCGGAAAGCGGATTGTGCGAGATGGCAGGGGCGATAAAGTCGCAAGGAACCATTTTGGTGCCCTGGTGAATCAACTGGTAAAACGCGTGCTGACCGTTGGTGCCGGGCTCGCCCCAGATGATTGGGCCGGTCTGGTAATCAACGGCTGCGCCGTTACGGTCAACGTATTTACCGTTGGATTCCATGTTCCCCTGCTGGAAGTAAGCAGCAAAGCGGTGCATATACTGATCGTAAGGCAGAATCGCTTCGGTTTCGGCACCGAAGAAGTTGTTGTACCAGATGCCGATCAGCGCCAGCAGCACCGGCAGGTTCTGTTCTGCCGGGGTATTGGCGAAGTGTTTATCCATCGCATGCGCGCCGCTTAGCAGCTCAACGAAATTGTCATACCCCACGGACAGAATGATGGACAGGCCAATCGCCGACCAGAGGGAGTAGCGACCGCCAACCCAGTCCCAGAATTCGAACATATTCGCAGTATCGATGCCGAACTCGCCAACCGCTTTCGCGTTGGTGGACAGCGCTGCGAAGTGTTTTGCTACGTGCTTATCGTCGCCTGCGGTTTCCAGGAACCAGTCACGCGCGCTGTGGGCGTTGGTCATGGTTTCTTGCGTAGTGAAGGTTTTGGAAGCCACCAGGAACAGCGTGGTTTCCGGATCAACGCTCTTCAGCACTTCGGCAATGTGGGTGCCGTCCACGTTGGACACATAGTGCATATTAAGGTGATTTTTATAAGGACGCAGCGCTTCGGTCACCATAAACGGGCCGAGATCGGAACCGCCGATACCGATATTCACTACATCAGTAATGGCTTTACCCGTATAGCCTTTCCAGCTACCGCCGATAATGCTTTCAGAGAAGGTTTTCATCTTCTCAAGCACCGCGTTAACTTCCGGCATCACATCTTTGCCGTCAACCATGATTGGGGTATTGCTACGGTTACGCAGGGCTACGTGCAGCACGGCGCGGTCTTCGGTACGGTTGATTTTCTCACCGGAGAACATTGACCTGATGGCACCCTGCAGATCGGTTTCTTTTGCCAGCGCCTGCAGCTTAGTGAGGGTATCGGCGGTGATGCGGTTTTTAGAGTAATCCACCAGCATTAAATCATCGAACGTGGCGGAAAACGTAGTAAAACGGTCGGCATCCTGCGTGAAAAGTTCGGCGATGGTGACATCCTTCATTTCGTCAAAATGCGCCTGTAAAGCCTGCCATGCAGCCGTCTGCGTTGGGTTGATATTTTTCATAGCGTTACCCTTTTGATTTGAGAATTGTGACTGCGGTCAATTGTATATCCACAAAACGGTATTTGTGATGATTTTTGTGCCCGAGGCGTGCAGGAGAGGCAAATCTGCTGGAAAAATGGTAAAAATAGCCGCGATTATAAGTCCTGTTACTGTTTGCCGGTGGCGCATGAAAAATCCGCATAATCCCGGCGTTGACAGCGCCCCGCGCAGCTCTTATTTATGGGGGCGGTAGTTGCGCCTGGACCGGTTGTTCATTCTGCCTTTGTGCCATGGTCGCTATTTTTTATTTGCTGACACGAGAAAGTTATGTCCCAGACAGTAGTAGCCAAATTTGGCGGCACCAGCGTCGCTGATTTCGACGCCATGAACCGCAGCGCCAACGTTGTGCTCTCCGATAAAAATGTTCGCCTGGTTGTCCTTTCCGCTTCTGCGGGCGTGACCAACCTGCTGGTCGCGCTGGCCCAGGGGCTGGAAGCAACGGAGCGTTTCGTGAAGCTCGACGCCATTCGTAAAATTCAATACGACATCGTCGAGCGCCTGGCTAATCCGCAGATCATCCGTGAAGAAGTTGAGCGCCTGCTCGAAAATATCACCACGCTTGCAGAAGCTGCCTCGCTTGCCACTTCTGCGGCGCTGACTGACGAACTGGTGAGCCACGGCGAGCTGATGTCCACCCTGCTGTTTGTTGAGATCATGCGTGAACGTAACGTAGAGGCGCAGTGGTTCGACATCCGTAAAATCATGCGTACCGACGACCGCTTTGGCCGTGCCGAGCCGGATATTACCGCGCTGGCTGAGCTGGCAGAGCTGCAATTGCAGCCGCGTCTGGCGCAGTCGATTGTGGTTACCCAGGGCTTTATCGGCAGCGAAGAAAAAGGCCGTACTACAACGCTGGGCCGCGGCGGCAGCGACTACACCGCAGCCCTGCTGGGTGAAGCGCTGCACGCAAGCCGCGTAGATATCTGGACGGACGTGCCGGGCATTTACACCACCGATCCACGCGTGGTGCCAGCCGCAAAACGCATCGACAAAATCGGTTTTGAAGAAGCCGCTGAGATGGCGACTTTCGGTGCGAAGGTGCTGCATCCGGCCACGCTGCTGCCGGCGGTACGCTGCGACATTCCGGTGTTTGTCGGCTCAAGTAAAGATCCGAAAGCGGGCGGCACGCTGGTCTGCAATGAAACGGAGAATCCACCTCTGTTCCGCGCCCTTGCCCTGCGCCGTAAACAAACGCTGCTGACGCTGCACAGCCTCAATATGCTGCATTCACGCGGCTTCCTGGCCGAAGTGTTCAGCATCCTTGCACGACATAGCATTTCGGTCGATCTGATAACCACTTCCGAAGTGAGCGTGGCGCTGACGCTTGATACCACCGGCTCAACCTCTGAAGGCGACAGCCTGCTGACCACATCATTACTCACGGAGCTTTCCTCCCTGTGCCGTGTGGAAGTGGAAGAAAACCTCGCGCTGGTCGCGCTTATCGGCAACAAGCTCTCTAAGGCCTGCGGCGTGGGCAAAGAGGTATTTGGCGTACTGGACCCGTTCAACATCCGCATGATTTGCTACGGCGCGTCCAGCTATAACCTGTGTTTCCTGGTGCCGGGCAGCGAAGCTGAACAGGTGGTGCAGAAACTGCACCACAATCTGTTTGAATAAAATTTCTACTCATGTCATGAATACCAAATGCCGGGCTCGATCCCGGCATTTTTATAACCAAAAACAACACAACAAACACCTGCAAGGATCTTGTTATGCTCGCAACATTAACCCGGCTCTTCCCGCTCTGGGCGGTGCTGCTGTCTGTACTCGCTTATTATACTCCCGGCACGTTCACCCCCATCGGCCCGTGGGTCAGCACGCTTTTGATGCTGATTATGTTCGGCATGGGCGTGCATCTGCGCATAGATGATTTTAAACGCGTGCTCTCACGTCCGGCGCCCGTAGCGGCGGGCACATTTCTTCATTATTTGATTATGCCGCTGGCCGCCTGGGTGCTGGCGAAGCTGTTCCATATGCCGCCGGATCTTTCAGCCGGGATGGTGCTGGTAGGCAGCGTGGCAAGCGGTACAGCTTCAAATGTGATGATCTATCTGGCCAAAGGCGATGTCGCGCTCTCGGTAACAATCTCTTCCGTTTCAACGCTGGTCGGCGTGTTCGCCACGCCGCTGCTGACAAGGCTTTATGTCGATGCAGATATTAAAGTGGACGTGATGGGCATGCTGGTGAGCATCCTGCAAATCGTCGTCGTCCCTATCGGGCTTGGTTTGGTTGTCCATCATCTTTTCCCGCGCCTTGTGAAACGGGTAGAGCCTTATCTGCCGGCGTTCTCAATGGTCTGCATTCTGGCGATTATCAGCGCCGTGGTCGCAGGCAGCGCCAGCAACATCGCCTCCGTGGGCCTGATGGTTATCGTCGCCGTCATTTTGCATAACGGCATTGGATTACTGAGCGGTTACTGGGGCGGGCGCCTGTTTGGGTTCGATGAATCAACCTGCCGCACGCTGGCCATTGAGGTAGGGATGCAAAACTCCGGCCTTGCCGCTACGCTCGGCAAAATTTACTTCTCGCCTTTGGCTGCTCTGCCGGGCGCGCTGTTCTCGGTCTGGCACAATTTGTCCGGCTCGCTGCTGGCGGGCTACTGGTCCGGCAAACCCGTTGATGGGAAAAAGGCCCTGAAAAAACGCCGGGCATAAAGCATTCAACCGCCCGGGATACCGGGCTTTTTTCTGGGCTGCGAAGAAGGCAGTGATTTTTACTGAGCCAAAGCGCGCTTTGCTTTACACTGAAGATCCTTTCCTTACGAGGCCGCAAAGATGTCCACAGCAAGACTGACACAGCAAGATATGACGGAAAGTGAGCAACGCGAACTAAAAACGCTGCTCGACCGCGCGCGTATCGCAGAAGGCCGTCCTCTGACCAACTCAGAAACCAACCGCATCAAAAAAGAGTACATCGACAAACTGATGGCGGAGCGTGAGCTGGCGGCCAAAAAAGCGCGCCAGATTAAAAAACAGAAAGCGTTAAAACCCGATACCTCGGCAACCTATTCCTGGTCTGCCAACACGCATATTCGCGGAAAGCGCTAGCTCAGCGTCCCTTCTTTTTGCGCCCGGGCTGGGTGAAGCGTTTACGTGAAGCAAGCTCGGCCGGGGTTTTCGCCGCGCTCTTCGGCCCGCTGCCGGCCGGTTTTTTCACGGCGGCAGGTTTAGCCTTCGGTTTTTTCGCGGGCTTCGCTTCGGACGACGAATTCTCAATCAGCTTAAACAACTCCACCAGCTCGTCGTCTGTTAAATCCCGCCATTCCCCCAGCGGCAGCCCTTTCATGCTGACGTTCATAATGCGGGTACGCTCAAGCTTTGTGACTTCATAACCGAAATGCTCGCACATGCGGCGGATCTGACGGTTCAGCCCCTGCACCAGCGTAATGCGAAACACAAACGGCGCTTCTTTTTTCACTTTGCATTTTTTAGTTACGGTGCCGAGCATCGGCACGCCTGCGCCCATGCCGCGGATAAACTCGTCGGTGACAGGTTTATTAACCGTCACGATGTACTCTTTTTCGTGGTCGTTCCCGGCGCGCAGGATTTTGTTCACCAGATCGCCGTGGTTAGTCAAAAAGATAAGCCCCTGGGAATCTTTATCCAGACGCCCAATCGGGAACACCCGCTTGCTGTGATTGACGAAATCGACGATGTTGTCTTTCTCGCCGTCTTCAGTGGTGCTGACAATGCCCACCGGCTTATTTAGCGCGATAAGCACCAAATCGTCTTCGTCGCGGGGCTCGATTAGCTGACCGTTAACCTTCACCACATCGCCAGCAAATACCCGATCGCCTATCGCGGCTCGCTTGCCGTTGATAAAAACATTTCCCTGTTCGATGTAACGATCGGCGTCGCGACGCGAGCAAATACCGCTCTCGCTAATGTATTTGTTAAGACGTACAGATGAGTTGGTCAGCATGGTTCCTCCGTAAAAAAATGGACTATACCTTACCCCTTGGGCGTTGCGAACAGAGGATGCTCAATTTGTCCGTATCTCTCGAAGCGTCTCGCATAAACGGCAATGGCCTTGCGGCCTGCTTCCAGATTTAAAAGCCCCTTTTGTTCAGGCTCCAGCGTGCAGAATAGCGTGCCTCTTCGTCCACGAGGCCAGGATGTAATTTTATAAACAACGATGAGCGGGCGAAATGGGCGACGAAAGTGACGTTCGTCGCCTGAAAAGCGTTACTTAGGCGTGGCGGCAATGACAGCGAGTTTCTTTTGAATATCCTTATCAAGGTTATTCACCCAGTGGTTGTACGCGCGGTGAATTTCGCCGTCTGCTGCCAGCAGATTCACGCTGTTGACGTAGTGAATGGCGTATTCTTTTTCGCTGTAGTTAATACGAATAGTCACGCTGTGCTTACGCACGTTTTGCGTTGCGTTAATGACGCCCGGACCTGCCGCAGACATTATCCAGTCACGCCCCTGGCCGGCATTAATAATCGCCTCTTTTACCTGCTCGCTGGTTACGTGCTGAGTGATGATGGTCTGCGGCGTTCTGACCGGTTCCGTTCTTTCCAGAGCCGAACACCCTGTCAGGGCTGCGACAAAAAGCGCGCCTGCCAGCATGTATTTCAACTTCATCATTAATTCCTTTTGTTTTAGTTAGTTAACCGTAGAAATCATAACCAGTTGCCCGGATGCTAGAAAATTAGTATTCGTCCCTTTCGTCATCGTCGTCCGGCTGTTCCAGCACGCCGTAAGCCACGGCGCAGAACAGGGAGTTTAATCGTTTCATGTCTCCCAGCAGGCCCAGGTGCAGCGAGCTGGTTTCGATACTCTGCACGTTCTGCTGATGCAGGCGATCGACATGCGCGTGAGAGAAGCGGCGGTTCATAATGCGAAAACGGTGCTTGTTACGGCGCAGCCGACGCGCGCTGTTCACATCCGCAGAGAAAAATACCGACAGGCTGAGCTTCAGGTTGCTTGTTAGCTGCTGCAAAAGGCTGTCCAGCTCGGTCAGGCCATCCGATGAAAATGCCCGGCGGGTGGCGAGTGATTTATCCGCCACTTCACTGCCCATGCGTTCAAGGATATCCGCCGCCTGTTCGAGGTTAAGCGACATTTCGATGATTTCCGCCCAGCGGCGGGATTCAATTTCCGCCAGATCTTCTTTCTGCATTTGCGCCATATAGAGTTTGATGGCGGTGTAGAGCACGTCCACGTCATCGGCAAGCTTGCGCAGCTCCTTCTCCTGCCGCGGCTCGCCGTGCATGATTTTGCTCCAGGTTTCCAGCATCTGCTCCAGCAAATCGCCCATGCGCAGCGTTTCCCGGGCGGCGTTCGACAAGCCTAACGCGGGCGTATCTAAGGCCGTCGGGTCGAGGTGTTTTGGCTTCATGCGCGTCTCAAGCTCGGGCGTCTCGCTGATTACCCGGCGGCAGAAGCGCGCCATAGGTTCGGCAAAGGGCACCATCGCCAGACAGCGGATGAGGTTGTAGAAGACGTGGAAATAGATAACCAGCTCGGATTCAGGCAGCGGTAAATGATGCATAAGGCTTGCAAGGAGATGCACAAACGGCAGCACGATGATGCTGCCCACCAGCTTAAACAGCAGGCTGCCGAGGGCAACCCGCCGCGCGGCCGCGTTGGCGGCGCTGTTATTGATCATCGCCAGCAAACCGGAGCCAAGGTTAGCGCCAATCACCAGACACAAAGCCACGTCAAAAGAGATGACGCCGGTAGAGGTAAGCGTGGCGGTAAGCAACACGGCGGCAAGGCTTGAATAGCTGATCACGGCAAACATGGCGCCAATTAGCGCATCCAGCATGATATCGCCGGTTAACGAGGCGAAGATAACCTGCACGCCCGAGGCCTGGGTTATCGGCGTGACGGCGGCAACAATCAGCTCCAGCGCCTGCAAAATCAGCCCTAAACCAATGCCGACGCGGCCAAGCTGCCCGGCGCGCGTTTGCTTGCGGCTGAGGAAGAAAATCACGCCAATGAAAATCAGCAGCGGCGAAAGCCAGGAAAGATCGAACGTCAGCACACGCGCCATCAGCGCCGTACCGACATCGGCTCCCAGCACGATCACCAGCGCAGGCGTGAGCGCCACCAGGTCCTGGGCCACAAACGAGGTGACCAGCATGGTGGTTGCATTGCTGCTCTGAACGAGCGCGGTTACGCCAATACCAGCGCAGAAGGCGAGCGGTTTCTTCTCGACGCTGCGGCTGAGCACGCTACGGAGATTAGCGCCGTAAACGCGCATGATACCGGTACGCACAATGTGCGTGCCCCAAACCAGTAGCGCCACCGCAGAAAGCAAATGCAGTAGAGTGAGCAAACTTTCTCCTTATAAATTATTGGGTCCCTGCAGTGCTAAGTATACGTTCTTAATTGTCATAAAAAGCCAGGGCGCCATTTTTAGCGCCCTGGTGGTGTAACAAAACTTTAATATATTAAAAAATTAGTCGGCGTCATAGCCCAGGTTCGGGCCAAGCCAGCGCTCAACGTCGGTGACAGACATTCCTTTGCGGCGAGCGTAATCCTCAACCTGATCGCGCTGAATCTGCGCTACGGCGTAGTACTTGCTGTCCGGATGGCTGAAATACCAGCCCGAAACCGACGCGCCAGGCCACATGGCATAGGACTCGGTCAGCTTCATACCGATGACGTTTTCCACATCCAGTAACGTCCAGATGGTTGCCTTCTCGGTGTGTTCAGGGCAGGCCGGATAGCCCGGCGCCGGACGAATGCCCTGGTAGTTCTCGCGGATCAGCTCTTCGTTACTCAGGTTTTCCGTTGGCGCATAGCCCCAGTAAACCTTGCGCACTCGCTCATGCAGGTATTCCGCAAAGGCCTCCGCCAGACGGTCGGCAATGGCTTTCACCATAATTTTATTGTAATCATCGTGCTGCGCTTCGAAGGCTTCGGCCAGCGCGTCTTCTTCCAGGCCGCCGGTAACCGCAAACGCCCCGATATAGTCTTCCTTTCCACTGTGTTTTGGCGCGACAAAATCCGCCAGGCAGTAGTTCGCAAAACCGACCTTTTCAGTCTGCTGGCGCAGGTGGTGAGCCACGGTCAGCACCTGCGTGCGGGATTCATCGCGGTAGATTTCGATATCATCATCCACGCGGTTTGCCGGGAACAAGCCAACTACGCCGCGCGGGTTGAGCGACTGCCCGGCGTGCAGTTTATCGAGCATATCGTTAGCGTCTTTAAACAGGCGCTGCGCCTCTTCGCCCACCACCTCGTCTTCAAGGATGCGCGGATACTTTCCGGCCAGTGACCAGGTCATAAAGAACGGCGTCCAGTCGATATAGTTGCGCAGCGTTTCGATACTGGCGGTAACTTCCTGTACGCCCAGGCGATGCGCAACCGGAGGCGTATAGTTTGCCCAGTCGAAAGCCAGATCGTTCTCACGTGCCGCCTGAAGCGTGACGGGCGGAGTGCGCGGTTTTTTACGGGCGTGCTGTTCACGCACGGTAACGTACTCTTTGCGGGTACGGGCAACAAAATCCTCGTGCTGCGTTGCGGAGAGCAGCGAGGACACCACGCCTACGGTACGTGAGGCGTTCTGCACATAAACCGTTGGGCCACTGTAGTTCTGCTCGATTTTTACCGCCGTATGCGCTTTGGAGGTTGTCGCACCGCCAATCAGCAGCGGCAGCGTAAAGCCCTGCCGCTCCATCTCTTTGGCGACGTTAACCATTTCGTCCAGCGACGGGGTGATAAGCCCGGACAGGCCGATAATATCGGCGCCGACTTCACGGGCGGTCTTCAAAATTTTCTCGCCCGGCACCATAACGCCGAGATCGATAATGTCGTAGTTGTTACATTGCAGCACCACGCCAACGATGTTTTTACCAATGTCATGCACATCGCCTTTCACCGTGGCGAGGACGATTTTGCCGTTGGTAGAGCCTTTCTCTTTGCTGGCCTCGATATACGGCTCCAGGTAAGCCACCGCCTGTTTCATCACGCGGGCTGACTTTACCACCTGCGGCAGGAACATTTTCCCTTCGCCGAACAGGTCGCCCACCACGTTCATCCCGGCCATCAGCGGTCCTTCAATGACTTCAATCGGGCGCGTCGCCTTCTGTCGGGCTTCTTCAGTATCCAGCTCGATAAATTCGGTAATGCCTTTTACCAGCGAGTATTCGAGGCGCTTTTCCACCTCCCAGCTACGCCATTCCGCCTGCTGGACCGCGGCGGCATCATCGCCTTTGCTGCTGCGATACTTCTCTGCCAGCTCAAGCAGCCTTTCGGTGCCGTCGTCGCGGCGGTTCAGAATAACGTCTTCTACCGCATCGCGTAGTTCATCGGAAAGATCGTCGTAAATCGCCAGCTGTCCGGCGTTGACGATCCCCATGTCCATACCGTTGCGAATCGCATAGTAGAGGAACACGGCGTGTATTGCTTCGCGCACCGGGTCGTTGCCACGGAATGAGAACGAAACGTTCGATACGCCGCCGGAGATCATCGCATGCGGCAGTTCGCGCTTGATGTCTTCGCACGCGCCGATAAAGTCCTGCGCGTAGTTGTTATGTTCCTCAATGCCCGTCGCCACCGCAAAAATGTTCGGATCGAAAATAATATCTTCCGGCGGGAAGCCCACTTCTTCGGTGAGAATTTTGTAAGCGCGGCGGCAAATCTCAATTTTACGCTCCCGCGTATCCGCCTGGCCCTGTTCATCAAAGGCCATGACCACCATCGCGGCGCCGTAGCGGCGTACCAGCCTGGCGTGGTGGGTAAACGCCTCAACGCCTTCTTTCATGGAGATGGAGTTAACGATGCCCTTGCCCTGAATGCACTTCAGCCCTTTTTCGATAACGTCCCACTTTGAGGAGTCAATCATGATCGGCACGCGGGCGATATCCGGCTCACCGGCGATCAGGTTGAGGAAACGCACCATCGCCGCTTCGGCGTCGAGCATCCCTTCATCCATATTGATGTCGATGATTTGCGCGCCGCTCTCCACCTGCTGCAACGCCACTTCCAGCGCTTCGTTATACTTTTCTTCTTTAATCAGCCGCTTAAATTTGGCAGAGCCGGTAACGTTGGTGCGCTCGCCCACGTTCACAAACAGGCTTTCCGCACCAATGTTCAGCGGTTCCAGACCGGCAAGTCGACAGGCAACCGGCAGTTCCGGCAGCTTACGAGGCGCAACCCCTTCCACCGCTTTACTCATCGCAGCGATATGTTCCGGCGTGGTGCCGCAACAGCCGCCAACGATATTCAGGAAGCCCGCGTGCGCCCACTCGCCAATCTGCTGCGCCATGGTATCCGCATCCAGATCGTACTCGCCAAAGGCGTTCGGCAGCCCGGCGTTCGGGTGCGCGGTAACGTAGCATTCGGCAATGCGCGAAAGCTCGGCAACGTACTGGCGTAGCTCGTCCGGCCCAAGCGCACAGTTCAGGCCGAAGGTCAGCGCATCCGCGTGGCGCAAAGAGTTATAGAAGGCCTCCGTCGTTTGGCCGGAGAGCGTACGGCCCGACGCATCGGTGATAGTGCCGGAAATCATGATCGGCAAATCCACGCCCAGCGCTTCAAACTCGGCTTTTACGGCAAAAATAGCCGCTTTGGCGTTTAGGGTGTCGAACACCGTTTCAATCATGATCAGATCGACGCCGCCTTCCACCAGCGCGTGGGTTGATTCGCGGTAGGCCTCAACGAGCCGATCGAAGGTGACGTTACGGAAAGCGGGATCGTTAACATCCGGGGAAATCGAAGCCGTGCGGTTGGTTGGCCCTAATACTCCGGCAACGTAGCGCGGTTTTTCTGGAGTGCGGGCAGTCCATTCATCCGCGCAGGCGCGCGCCAGTTTTGCCGCTTCGAAGTTAATTTCCGCCGACAGGGATTCCATCTGGTAATCCGCCATCGCGATGGTCGTGGAGTTGAAGGTGTTGGTTTCGACGATGTCGGCACCCGCTTCAAAGTAGGCATAGTGAATTGCGGCAATAGTTTCCGGTTTGCTGAGCACCAGCAGGTCGTTGTTTCCTTTTAAGTCACACGGCCAGTCTGCGAAGCGAACCCCTCGAAAATCACTCTCTTCAAGACGGTAGCTCTGAATCATGGTTCCCATGCCGCCATCCAGCACCAGAATGCGTTGGTTTAACTGCTGCTGCAATTGCTCTACTTTGTTGCTCAACTCAGGCTCCCGGGGATAAATCGTGTTAAAGCTGCATAAAAGCCATACTGGCATAACTTATGACAGGGGAAAAGCCGTGGAACGTGAGACATGTTCACCTGACTGATCCGATGAGTCCAATGCAGGTTGCATTATCGCCAAATAAAACGAAAATAATTTCCACGATATGAAAAAAGGAGTCAGGTATGGTCGCAGTCGTTCCTGCTAAACGTGGCAAAAAACCTCGCGCTGCCGCCGCGGCGGCTCCCCAGCCCACCGGGCAGGTGCAGTCGCTGACGCGTGGCCTGAAGCTGCTTGAGTGGATTGCCGAATCTCACGGTAGCGTGGCGCTTACCGAGCTTGCCCAGCAGGCAGGCTTACCCAACTCCACCACGCACCGCCTGCTGTCCACCATGCAACAGCTCGGTTTTGTGCGCCAGATTGGCGATCTCGGCCACTGGACTATCGGCGCGCATGCGTTTGTCGTTGGCAGCAGTTTCCTGCAAAGCCGCAACCTGCTGGCTATCGTCCACCCGATGCTGCGTAAGCTGATGGAAGATTCCGGCGAAACGGTGAACCTGGCGGTGCTGGACCATAGCGATCATCAGGCGATTATTATCGACCAGGTGCAATGCACTCAGCTAATGCGCATGTCCGCCCCCATTGGCGGCAAGCTGCCTATGCACGCCTCCGGGGCTGGTAAGGTCTTTCTGGCAAACCTGAACGACGAGCAGGTAGCAACGCTGCTGCACCGTAAAGGGCTGCACAGCTACACGCCTGCCACGCTCACCTCCCCGCTGCATCTGAAAGAAGATTTAGCCCATACGCGCAAGCGTGGTTATTCCTTTGATGATGAAGAGCACGCCCTCGGGCTGCGCTGCGTGGCGGCCTGCATTTATGATGAACATCATGAGGCTTTTGCCGCTATCTCTATTTCCGGCCCCATTTCACGCATCACCGACGATCGCGTAACGGAGCTTGGCGCGCTGGTGATTAAAGCGGCGAAAGAGATTACTCAGGCCTACGGCGGCGGGCGTTAACCCGCCTGCCATCATTCTCATCCCTTGGATAATCTGCGCCGCAGGCAGGCGGCAAGCGCGCGCGCCCCAGGAGCTTATCTGAGTAAGTGACCGGGGTAAGGGAGTGCAGCCAGCACCCCTGCGGCTTAAGGTATGACGGGGATATATCGCTGGCTGAAGCGCTGGCGTCTGCGGTATGCGTAAACATCCTCTACGTGTCCCTTGCGGATACGTTCCTGCAATGCACGCCAGAAATCAGCCCGAAACAGGTCGCCGTGCATTTCATCGAACAGCGGGCGAATGCGCGGATCGGCGCAAAGATAGTGGCGAAACTCTTCGGGGAAAACGTCGCCCGGCGACACGCTGTACCAGGGCTCGGCAGACATTTCGTCTTCCGGAAAACGCGACGGGGGAATGTCGCGAAAATTCACCTCGGTCATATAGCAAATTTCATCGTAATCGTAGAAAACCACCCGCCCGTGGCGCGTCACGCCAAAGTTTTTAAATAGCATGTCGCCTGGAAAAATATTCGCCGCCGCAAGCTGGCGAATGGCGTTGCCATATTCTTCTACCGCATCGCGAAGCTGCTGCCCTTCCACGCTTTCCAGCCACAGGTTAAGCGGCACCATCCTGCGCTCGATATAAAGATGGCTGATAACAATACGGCCTCCCAGATCCGTTAGCTTTTCCGGCACTTCTTCGTATAACAACGCCAGAAGCGGCGCGCTTATCTGGCTTTTATCCAGCACGAAGTTTTCAAACTCCTGGGTATCCGCCATACGTCCCACGCGGTCGTGCTCTTTAACCAGTTGATAGCAGGCACGGACTCGCTCAGCGCTCACTTCTTTTTGCGGCGCAAATTTGTCTTTGATGATTTTAAAAACCCTGTCGAAGCCGGGCAGCGTAAACACCAGCATTACCATGCCCCGGATACCGGGCGCTTCAATAAACTGTTCATCAGTCGAGTTGATGTAGCGGAGATATTCGCGATAGCTTTCCGTTTTGCCGTGTTTCTGACAGCCGATCGCCATGTAAAGCTCGGCGGTCGTTTTCCCCGGCAGCAGTTCGCGTAGCCATTCGACAAGCGCGGCCGGAAACGGCGCGTAAACCATAAAATACGAGCGGGCGAAGCCAAAGACAATGCTCGCCTCGGCGGTGCCGGTAAGGCAGGTATCGACAACAAGCAGCCCGTCATCGGTACGATGAATCGGCAACAGGAACGGGACTTTACCGGTCGGCAGAGCCAGTTTTCCTACCAGCCAGGCGGCTTTGTTACGATAGAAAAGTTCGTTAGCCACTTCCAGGTTTGCATTACATAGCGCATCAACACCGAAGGTTTCGTTAAGGTGGGCAACAATGTAGCCGGCATCGCGCGTTAAATTTTGCCACGGCAAGCGAAGCGGCAGATCGCTAAGCATGGCGACCAGCAACGGACGCCAGCCCTGAGCGGGGATAAATAATTTAGATAAAGGACGCGGAATGGTGCGAAATCGCCCTTCCTCCTGTGAACTGAAGATAAAAAGCCGCTCGGGAGTCAGCGAGCGGTGGTCAAATAACCGACAGTAGACGGAGTTAAAAAAACTCTCTGCAATTTCAAAGCGAGGGTAATCCGGTAATAAACTGGTGTACTGTTCCTTCACGCGCAGTAAAAATTCTGCGTCGGTATTCTCTGTGCCGGTAATGCAGCGAAGCTGCTCTACCACCAGGCCAACGTGGTGATCGTAAAGATGGATACGGCTTTTCATCGCCTGCTGCACGGCGTGCCAGTCGGCCTGCTCAAAGCGCTGCTGCGCCCCGGAGGTTACCTCCAGAAAACGGCCATACTGCGCGTCAAAGCCTTGCAGTATGGTGTGTGCGATTAACAGTTCCAGCCTGGGCTTCATGGCTAACCCCGCGTCAACGTTGGACCTTAGCTTGTAGGGTGAATGGCGCGCTGCTTTTTCGCCCTACAATGTGTTGCTGTCAGAACTGATCTTCTTCCGTCGAGCCTGTCAGCGCGGTCACCGAAGACGCGCCGCCCTGGATGATTGTCGTCACGCGGTCAAAATACCCCGTTCCCACCTCCTGCTGATGGGAAACGAAGGTGTAGCCTTCCGTCGCCGCCGCAAATTCCGGCTGCTGCACTTTTTCCACGTAATGTTTCATGCCTTCGCCCTGCGCGTAGGAGTGAGCAAGATCAAACATGTTGAACCACATGCTGTGAATACCCGCGAGCGTAATGAACTGGTATTTGTAGCCCATGGCGGACAGCTCTTCCTGGAACGACGCAATGGTGTTGTCGTCGAGATTTTTCTTCCAGTTGAAAGACGGCGAGCAGTTATAGGCCAGCAGTTTGCCAGGGAAGCGGGCATGAATCGCCTCAGCGAAGCGACGCGCCTGATCGAGGTCTGGCTTCGAGGTTTCGCACCACACCAGGTCAGCATAAGGCGCGTAGGCAAGGCCCCGGCTGATAGCTTGCTCAACGCCTGCGCGAGTGCGATAGAATCCTTCCTGCGTGCGTTCGCCGGTAATAAATTCGCGGTCATACTCGTCGCAATCGGAAGTAATCAAATCCGCAGCATCCGCGTCGGTGCGCGCGATCAGCAATGTTGGTACGCCCATGACATCTGCCGCCAGGCGCGCGGCTACCAGTTTTTGAATCGCTTCCTGAGTAGGCACCAGCACTTTGCCCCCCATATGGCCGCATTTCTTCACGGACGCGAGCTGGTCTTCAAAGTGGACAGCCGCAGCGCCCGCCTGAATCATAGATTTCATCAGCTCAAACGCGTTCAGCACGCCGCCAAAACCGGCTTCCGCGTCGGCGACAATCGGCAGGAAATAATCAACGTAGCGCGGATCGCCAGGCTCAATATTCGACGCCCACTGGATCTGATCCGCACGGCGGAAAGTATTGTTGATCCGATCGACCACCGCAGGCACAGAGTTCGCCGGGTAAAGCGATTGATCCGGGTACATACTGGAAGCCAGGTTCGCATCCGCCGCGACCTGCCAGCCGGAAAGATAGATAGCCTCAATGCCCGCTTTAGCCTGCTGCAAAGCCTGCCCGCCGGTCAGCGCCCCGAGGCTATTGATATAGCCTTTTTTAGATTCGCCATGCAGCAAACGCCACATTTTTTCCGCGCCGTTTTGCGCAAGCGTACATGCCGGGTTTACCGAACCACGCAGCTTCACGACCTCTTCTGCGGTATAGGGACGTTTGATGCCTTCCCAGCGCGGTTGAGCCCAGTCCTGCTGTATGTGTTCGATCTGTTGGGTACGAGAGGTTTTTTTCATGGCAGATGCTCCTTTTTTATCAGTGGGTTCAGGCAAGCAGGCGGTAGCCCGGCAGCGTCAGGAAGTCGATAAGCGTCTCAGAGGTGGTGATCTGCTCCATCAGGCGCGCGGCTTCGTCAAAGCGTCCCTGACTAAAGCGGCGATCGCCCAGTTCTTCCTGGATAACGAGCATTTCTTCGGCGAGCATCTGGCGGAACAGCGCCCTGGTGACCGTCTGGCCGTTGCTTAGCGATTTTTCATGGTGTATCCACTGCCAGATAGAGGTACGGGAGATTTCCGCCGTCGCCGCGTCTTCCATCAGGCCATAAATCGGCACGCAGCCGTTGCCGGAGATCCACGCTTCGATGTACTGCACCGCCACCCGGATATTGGCGCGCATGCCGTCTTCGGTGCGCTCGCCCGGACAGGACTCAAGCAACTGGGCAGCGGTCACCGACGCATCCTCTTCACGCAGAACGGAAAGCTGGTTGCTTCTGCCAGCCAGGGCTTTATCAAAAATGTCCATTACCGCGTCGGCCAGCCCCGGATGGGCAATCCAGGTCCCGTCGTGGCCGTTGTCCGCCTCCATCTGCTTATCTGCTTTAACCTTGTTAAGCACCCAGTCGTTACGCTCGCTGTCTTTGCTTGGGATAAACGCCGCCATTCCGCCCATCGCAAATGCGCCACGACGATGGCAGGTTTTGATAAGCAACCGTGAATAAGCGTTGAGGAAAGGTTTTTCCATAGTGACGGACTGGCGATCCGGCAGGACGCGATCCGGGTGATTCTTCAGGGTTTTGATGTAGCTGAAGATGTAGTCCCAGCGCCCGCAGTTCAGGCCAACGATATGATCGCGCAGCGCGTGCAGGATCTCATCCATCTGGAACACGGCTGGCAGAGTTTCAATCAGCAGCGTGGCTTTAATGGTGCCGCGCGGCAGAGAAAAACGATCTTCGGCAAAGCTGAACACTTCACTCCACCAGGCGGCTTCCTGCCACGACTGCGTTTTTGGCAGGTAGAAATAAGGGCCGCTTCCTTTTGCCAGCAGGGCATCCACGTTATGGAAGAAGTAGAGCGCGAAATCAAACAGGCTGCCGGGAATGGGTTCATCACGCCAGGTCACGTGCTTTTCCGGTAAATGCAGGCCACGGACGCGGCAGATTAATACCGCAGGATCCGGTTTTAACTGGTAGATTTTCCCGGCTTCATTTGTCCAGCTTATCGTCCCGTTGATGGCGTCGCGCAGGTTGATTTGGCCGTCGATAACTTTGCTCCAGCTCGGTGCCAGAGAGTCTTCGAAATCAGCCATAAAAACCTTCACGTTGGCATTCAGGGCGTTGATAACCATCTTCCTTTCAACGGGGCCGGTTATTTCAACGCGACGATCGAGCAAATCGTCCGGAATACCGCGTATCGTCCAGTCGCTCTCACGAATGGAAGCGGTTTCCGAAATAAAATCAGGTAATTCACCGGCGTCGATCGCAGCCTGCTCGGCGACGCGGGCCGCCAGTAGCCTGTTGCGCTGTGGGGTAAAACGGGTAACAAGATCGCTGAGAAACTCTACCGCATCCGGCGTCAGGATCTGCTGCTCTTGCTCTCCTAAAGGCTGGCTGAAGGCCAACTCTGCGCTAACTGTCTGTTGTGTCATTGGATCATTCCCCCTCGTTTATCCCGTCGATGCCGCAAAAGTGGCTCCCCTTTTGCCGGGCAGATTTCATGCAACAGAATTAAGACTACTTCAGTATTTTTTAAAATCAAAAACTATTTCCATTTTTATAATTAAAATGAAATATACGATTGATAAATAAGGAATTAAAAATTAACCAGAAGGGGAAGTGGTTTTTAGACAATAAAAAAGGCACCCAAAGGTGCCTGATTTTCAGCGGTGCCGGGAGGCTGAAACGCTTAATCGAGCGTGGGGTTCATATGGCGCAGATCGAACGGGGTTATCTGGTATACGTAATAGTTCAGCCAGTTGGTAAAGAGTAAATTCCCGTGGCTGCGCCATGTGGCACGCGGTTTCTTTTGCGGATCGTTGTCCGGGAAATAGTTATACGGCACGTCCGGGTTAAGCCCGGCTTCAACGTCACGGAAATACTCGCCGGAAAGCGTATGCGCGTCGTATTCCGGATGCCCGGTGACAAAAGCTATGCGCTTGTCTTTGCTGCCAAAGAGATAAGCATCGCCTCCTTCTGACTCGGCCAGGATCTCCAGATCGGTGTAATCACGAATCAGTGAGGCAGGGAAATCCGCGTAGCGGGAGTGCGGCGCCAGGAAAGTATCATCAAAGCCACGGGTTAACAAAGCATGTGGGTAGGTCAGATGATGCTCATAAACGCCGGAAAGCTTCTCCTGCCGCGTCTGTTTAGGAATGCCGTAGAGGATATTCAGCGCCGCCTGAACGGCCCAGCAGACAAACAGCGTTGAGGTGACGTGATCTTTCGCCCAGTGCAATACCTGTTCGATCTGCGGCCAGTAAGCGACATCGTTAAATTCAACCAGCCCCAGCGGGGCGCCGGTAACGATCAGGCCATCAAAATTTTCGTGCTGTATATCGGCAAAATTGCAGTAGAAGTTATTGAGGTGTTCAGTCGGAGTATTGCGGGATTCCCGACAGTCGATACGCAGCAGTTGGACATCTACCTGGAGAGGAGAGTTAGAAAGCAGACGCAAAAACTGGTTTTCCGTCTCAATCTTTTTCGGCATCAGATTAAGTATGAGCACTTTTAGCGGACGGATCTCCTGATTGCTTGCGCGTGATGAAGTCATGACAAAGACATTTTCTTCACGCAGGAAATTGACGGCTGGTAACTCATCCTGTACCCGAATCGGCATAACCTTATATCCTCACAGCATACGTTTAAACGTTTAGACATCCAGACAGCCGAAGATAACGCGACGGCCGTTAAATGTCGAGTCTTCATGGGATAGTTGAAAATGTTTCACTTAAAAAGGAGGGGCGGAGGCAGTGAAATATATTGCTAAAGCGCGGAGTTAATAGAATTTTATAACGATGCTGGAAAAGTCCTGCTGATAGTTAAATTCAGGAACCGGCAAAGGCAGCTC
>DAMALH010000031.1:0-51244 GCA_032000125.1 Buttiauxella sp.
TCAGGCAGCCGCGCCAGCCGCAGCTTCAGGGCGCTACGTGGTCCAGGTAGGCGCGGTAAGCGACCAGGCTCGCGCAACGCAATGGCAGCAGAAACTCAGCCAGCAGTTTAACGTGCCGGGCGCGGTCTCAAGCAACGGCGCGGTTTACCGTGTGCAGCTTGGCCCCTTCGGCAGCCGTAGCGAAGCCGCGGCACTGCAGCAGCGTCTGCTAAGCGAAGCCCAGCAGCAGTCATTTATTACTAACGCCCCTGCTATGTAAAGGAAACTTACCGGCATCCGCAGCGCGTAAATTAATGTAAATCCCATTAACAAATCATGCGCAAAGTCGGGTGTCAGTAAAAATCGCTTTTGCTATAGTAAGGCACTTTTTTTAATTCCATCACGGATGTCGTTGTTCTTATCATGAATACAGCCCTTCCTGTACGTTTTGTTAAGCGCCTGGCGCTCTCTACGGCCCTAACCCTTAGTGCTTTGGCTTGTGCGCAAGCTGACGACCTGAACATTAAAACAATGATCCCAGGCGTTCCGCAGATTGATGCGGAAGCGTACATCCTGATCGACTACAACTCAGGGAAGGTGCTGGCTGAATCCAACGCTGACGCCCGCCGCGATCCGGCAAGCCTCACCAAAATGATGACCAGCTATGTGATTGGTCAGGCGATGAAAGCCGGCAAGTTCGATGAAAACGCGGTGGTCACCGTCGGCAACGACGCCTGGGCGACCGGCAACCCGGTCTTTAAGGGCTCATCGCTGATGTTCCTCAAGCCCGGTATGCAGGTACCGGTATCCCAACTGATTCGCGGGATCAACCTGCAGTCCGGTAACGATGCCTGCGTGGCGATGGCCGATTTTGTCGCCGGCAGCCAGGATGCCTTTGTCGGGCTGATGAACAGCTATGTTTCCGCCCTTGGCCTGAAGAATACCCATTTCCAGACCGTCCACGGCCTTGACGCCGACGGGCAGTTCAGCTCCGCCCGCGATATGGCGCTGATTGGTCAGGCCCTGATCCGCGATGTGCCGAACGAGTACAGCATCTACAAAGAAAAAGAATTTACCTTCAACAACATCCGCCAGATGAACCGTAACGGTCTGCTGTGGGATAAGAGCCTGAACGTTGACGGTATCAAAACCGGCCACACCGAGTCTGCAGGTTACAACCTGGTCGCCTCCGCAACCGAAGGGCAGATGCGTTTGATCTCCGCAGTAATGGGCGGGCATACCTATAAAGGCCGCGAAACGGAAAGCAAAAAGCTGCTGACCTGGGGCTTCCGCTTCTTTGAAACCGTCTCTCCGCTGAAAGCCGGCAAAGAGTTTTCCTCTGAGCCAGCCTGGTTTGGCGATAACGACCGCGCATCCCTTGGCGTGGATAAAGACGTCTACCTGACCATCCCGCGCGGCCGTATGAAAGATCTGAAGGCAAGCTATGTGCTGAATACCCCTGAACTGCACGCCCCGCTGCAGAAAAACCAGGTGGTCGGCACCATTAACTTCCAGCTCGACGGCAAAACTATCGAACAGCGCCCGCTAGTGGTGCTGCAGGAAATGCCGGAAGGGAATTTCTTTAGTCGAATCATCGACTACATCAAACTGATGTTCCACCACTGGTTCGGTTAATAATTGAACACTTGAAAGTGTCAATAACGACCCCATATACTGTTCATCAATGCAACTCCCGCCCTGCCGCGGGAGTTATTATTTTTGCCGTAACGCTGGAGCTACCATGAAAACCAATCTTAAAGAACTGCTCGAATTCCCTACGCCGTTTACTTACAAAGTAATGGGACTGGCGAAGCCGGAGCTGGTTGATCAGGTCGTTGAGGTGGTCCAGCGCCACGCGCCGGGCGACTACTCGCCGCAGGTTAAACCAAGCAGCAAAGGCAACTACCATTCGGTATCCATCACCATCACGGCTACCCATATCGAACAGGTAGAAACCCTGTACGAAGAGCTGGGCAATATCGAAATCGTTCGTATGGTGCTGTAATTTCTCACCCGGCGTCAGCCGGGTGTTTTCATAGCGCTGTGATATAATCCGCCCACCTTTTATTACCTGCCGGGGACAGTATTTTGTCTCAAGAAACCATTCTGATTCGCCAGCTTGGCCTGCAGCCTTATGAACCCGTTTCACAGGCGATGCACGACTTTACCGACACGCGCGATGAAACCACCCGCGATGAAATCTGGCTGGTAGAACACCCGGCGGTCTTTACCCAGGGTCAGGCGGGAAAGGCGGAGCATCTGCTTGTCCCGGGCGAAATCCCCGTTATTCAGAGCGACCGTGGCGGCCAGGTTACCTATCACGGCCCGGGGCAGCAGGTGATGTATGTCCTGCTGAATCTGCGGCGCAGAAAGCTCGGCGTGCGTGAATTAGTTACCGTCCTTGAGCAAACCGTCGTCAACACCCTCGCCGAGATCGGCATTGAGGCTTACCCCCGCGCCGATGCGCCGGGGGTATATGTTGCAGGGCGGAAAATCTGCTCGCTGGGCCTGAGGATCCGTAAAGGCTGCTCGTTCCACGGCCTGGCGCTGAATATTGATATGGATCTGTCGCCGTTTTTGCGCATTAACCCCTGTGGCTATGCGGGCCTTGAGATGACGCAGGTAAAAGACCTTAAGCCGGGTATGACCATCGCAGACGTTCAGCCGCGCCTGGTGGCTAAATTCATTGAGCTGCTGGATAACCCTAAAACTGAATATATCTCTGCCTGATTAATTATTTCCCTGAATCAGCCTTCCTGTGTGAAACCCTGCACGCAGGACGGTCATTCCCCCTGCCCTGAAAACCACTCTTCCTGACGTATCTCTTTACTCTGCCCGGCATCTGCACCGGTTGCGGCCATCAACTCCTGCATCATCGTCTATGATTATTCTCGTATGCTGCCTGATGCTGGGACAATCGGAACCGTTTCAACATCACCACGCTCATAGATCGCCGGCTTTTATGGTGACCAGAAGCGCTCCGACCCGTTACGGCATCCGGACCACACGACAAGATTACGCTATAGAGCTCGCATCACCGGAGCAGATGCCGCGCGTTGTCGTCCTGCTCACTTCTGGGTTAAACGAGGCAATCGAATGGAGTCAAAATCATTTCCTAAAAGTTGGGGAGTGGAATACGTAGCCGCCAGCGCGGTCCGCTTTCGTCTCTGGGCGCCCGGTCAGGAAAAGGTAACGCTCAGGCTTTCCGGCGAAGACAAAGAGATGAGTCAGAGCGGCGGCGGCTGGTTCGACCTGCTGGTAAACGGCGTTTCCCCCGGCGCGGAATATAACTTTGTTCTTGTCGACGGCACGGTCGTGCCGGATCCGGCCTCCCGCGCTCAAAAGGCGGACGTTAACGGCCCTTCCCTCGTTATCGACCCGACCCGCTACCGGTGGCAGCACAGCGAATGGCGCGGCCGTCCGTGGATCGAGACGGTGGTTTACGAGTTGCATATCGGCACTTTTACGCCGGAAGGCACGTTCCAGGCGGCTATCGACAAACTGCCTTATCTCGCCGGGCTCGGCATCACCACGATCGAAGTTTTGCCCGTTTCGCAGTTCGGCGGCAGCCGCGGGTGGGGCTACGACGGCGTGCTGCTTTACGCGCCGCACGCCGCCTATGGCGCGCCGGAGGATTTCAAAGCCTTTATCGACGCCGCGCATGGTTACGGCCTCTCGGTCGTGCTCGATATCGTACTCAATCACTTCGGCCCGGAGGGCAACTACCTGCCGCGGCTGGCGCCCGATTTCTTTCATAAAGAGCGTTCTACGCCCTGGGGCGCCAGCATCGCCTATGACACGGAGGCGGCCCGACGCTATATCCTGGAAGCCCCGCTCTACTGGCTGCAAGAGTACAACCTTGACGGCCTTCGCTTCGACGCGATCGATCAGATCGACGACAGCGCCGGCAAGCACGTGCTGATCGAAATCGCCGAACGTATCCGCGCCAGCATTACCGACCGACCAATCCATCTGACCACCGAAGACAGCCGCAACGTTATCTTCCTGCATCCACGTGGGGAAGAGGGTTCGGTGCCGCTCTTCACCGGCGAATGGAACGATGACTTCCACAATAGCGTTCACGTATTCGCCACCGGAGAAACGCATGCTTATTACCAGGATTTTGCCCGGCAGCCGGAAAAACTCGTTGCGCGAGCCCTGACGGAAGGTTTCGCGTATCAGGGCGAAGTCTCACCGCACACCGGCAAGAAGCGCGGCGTAAAAAGCACCGGGCAGCCGCCGGTCGCCTTTGTCGATTTCATCCAGAACCATGACCAGGTGGGCAACCGTGCCCAGGGCGAAAGGCTGATAGCGCTGGCCGGTGCCGACCGCACTAAGGTTCTGCTCGCCGCGCTGCTGTTCTCACCGCATATCCCGCTGCTTTTTATGGGCGAGGAATACGGCGAGACCAGGCCTTTCCTGTTCTTCACCGATTTCCACGGCGATCTCGCAAAAGCAGTGCGTGAGGGCCGCGCGAAAGAGTTCCAGGGCCATGCCGGTCACGAAGGCGAAAGCGTGCCCGATCCGAATGCCGAAACAAGTTTTCAAACGTCAAAGCTTGACTGGAGCAAACCGGAGGACAAAGAAGGCAAGGCCTGGCTGTCCTTCACCCGCGAACTGCTGGCGCTGCGCCAGCAACATATCGTACCGCTGCTCGCCGCGGCTGGTGGCGATGCAGGCAAAGTCGTGAAGACAGCGGAAGGTTTCCTCGCCGTTAGCTGGGCCTTCCCGCAAGGCGTGCTCTCTATGGCGCTCAATATTAGCGAGAAAACCTTACCGCTGCCCGATTTGCCGGGCGAGACCCTTTTCGCCTGGCCGAAAGCGGCAAATGCGCTGCCGCAGAATTCCATCCTTGTCCGACTTGCTCCGGGAGAAGTTAAGTGAAGATCCCAACCGCGACTTACCGCATTCAGTTTCGCAACGGCATGACCTTCGATCGCGCCGCTGCCCTTGTGCCCTATCTGAAGCGCCTTGGCATCAGCCATCTTTATGCCTCGCCGATCTTTACTGCTACCGCCGATTCCACGCACGGCTATGACGTAACCAATGCCAATGAGATCGATCCTGCTATCGGCGGGCGGGAAGGCTTTGATCGCATGGTGGAAGCGCTAAAGAAGGCCGGGCTTGGCCTGATCGTTGATATCGTGCCGAACCACATGGCCGCCTCGCTGGAAAATACGTGGTGGCGCGACGTCATTGAAAATGGCGAAAACAGCCGCTACGCCCGGCATTTTGACATCGACTGGTCGCGCCGCCTGACCCTGCCCTTCCTCGGCGATACCTTCGAGAACCTGCTGGCAAACGGCGAGATTGCTATCAAACCCGATCCGAAAACCGGCAGGCCCGCTTTGGCCTGGTTTGAAAGCTTCTACCCGCTGGCACCCGAAACCTGGCAGGGCCGCGAGGCCGAGCTTCTGCGGCTCACCGACAAGCAGGAAATCGCCAGGCTGCACGAAAGCCAGCCCTGGCGCTTAATCTGCTGGCGGGATGCGCCGCGCGATCTTTCCTACCGTCGCTTTTTCGAGATAACCGGCCTTGTGGGCGTTCGCGTTGAGGAGAAAAACGTTTTTGACGATACGCACCGGCTAATCCTCGAGCTGGTCCATTCCGGCGCGGTCGACGGGCTGCGGGTGGATCATGTGGACGGGCTCGCCGACCCGCAGGCCTATCTTGAGCGCCTGCGCCAACGGGCCGGGCCGGAGTGCTATATCACGGTTGAAAAGATCCTTGGCAAAGGCGAGCAGCTTCCGGCGACGTGGCCGATTTCCGGCACCACCGGGTACGAATTTATCGAGTCGCTCTCCGATGTGCTGGTGGATGGCGACAGGATCCGCGACCTGCGCACGGCCTGGAATGACATACTGGGCAAGCCGGTAAATATGGCGGCCGAACTGCGGGCGGCTAAGCTGCTGATGGTGACCAGGAACTTTGAAGGCGAGTTTACAAGGCTGCTGATGCTAGCCATGGCTATCGCCGGAACGGAGAAGGTGACGCTTGAGGAAGAGGCCGTTCTGCCAGCGCTGCGCGAACTGCTGATCGCCTTTCCGGTCTACCGCACCTACGGCACAACGGCAGGGCTGCCAGCGGAAAGCTACGACCTGCTGCAAGGTGTGGCCGAAAGGGTGCGCACCAGCGCGAATGCCCCCGCTCCTGAGGCGCTGGATTTTCTCACCCGCATCCTTGCAGGCGAGGTTTCTGATGAGGCCTCTTTTGATGCCGCAGCCTTCCGTACCCGCTTCCAGCAGCTAACGGGCCCGCTGATGGCGAAATCGGTGGAGGATACGCTCTTCTTCCGCCAGAACATGGAGCTTGCCCTGAACGAAGTCGGCGCCGAACCTATACCGCGCGCCTTCTCGCTCGACCGTTTCCACGCGGAGATGAAAACGCGGCTCGAACGGCAGCCGGATGCGCTTTCAGGCACCTCAACGCACGATACCAAACGCGGGGAGGATGCCCGCGCGCGGCTCTATACGCTCACCGAAGCGCCGGAACCGTGGGCCGAATACGTTGCCCGCTGGCGGCAGATGAATCGGACCAGGGTGATAAAGCTTGAGGACGGCACGGCGCCAAAGCCGTCCGTCGAATGGATGCTCTACCAGGCGCTGGCGGGCTGCTGGCCACCCGACCTCCATCCTAAAGACGAGGCGGGACTGCTGGCGCTTGAAGAGCGGTTTCTTGCCTTTGTGGAAAAAGCGCTGCGGGAAGCGAAGCTGCGAACCGACTGGGGCGACAGCAACGACGCCTATGAAAAAGCGGTGCTTGATTATACCCGCCACCTGCTTTCACCGGCTAACCAGGCCTTTTTGCAGGATTTTTGCGACTCGCTGCAGCCCTTTATCCGCGCGGGGCTGGTCAACAGCCTCACCCAGACGGTTATCAAGCTGGCGGCGCCGGGCGTACCGGATATCTACCAGGGAAGCGAGGCGCTTAATTTCAGCCTGGTCGATCCCGATAACCGTCGGGAGCCCGATTTCGCCGCGCTCGAACGAATGCTGGCGGAAGATAAAAAGCTGGCCTTTAACGCCGAAGAGGACCGAGGCGGCCAGCTAAAACAGCAGGTTATCGCAAGGCTTCTGCAGTTGCGCCAGCAGAAGCCGGCGCTGTTTCGCAGGGGCGAGTACCTGCCGCTTACCGCCACGGGCAAGCAGGCGGAAAACCTTATCGCCTTCGCACGCGCGGAAAGCGACGACGCGCTGATTGTCATCGCCCCGCGCCTTGTCTTTAGCGCGCTGCAGGAAAACCAGGCGATGTTATCTACGGAGGCGGAAATCGCGCTGCCTGAGGGACTGGCTCACCGCCGCTACCGCAACGTTCTCAGCGGAGAAACGCTGCTTCTGGGCGACCGTGTCGGCTCAGAAACGCTTGCGGGTTATCGCGCCATTGCACTTATAAGCATTTGATTTTAATTATATAAATATTACAAGCCGCTGTTATGCATAACATTCATTGGGGAAGAATAAATGACAAAGGGTAAAACGTTTGAAATCACGGCGGGCTCAAGCCATTTGCTCGGCGCTAATTTCGACGGCGAGGGCGTCAATTTCGCCATCTTCTCAGCGCACGCGGAGCGTGTCGAACTCTGTCTTTACGATCCGAGCGGCAAGATCGAAATCGCAAAACTGGAGCTGCCGGAATATACCCACGAGATCTGGCATGGTTATGTGCCGGGGCTGCGGCCCGGCGCGCTCTATGGCTTTCGCGTCCACGGCCCTTACGATCCCCAAAACGGCCACCGCTTTAATCCCAACAAACTTCTGATCGATCCCTATGCGCGCGAGCTTGCTGGCGACATTGAGTGGAACGAAGCGCATTTTGCCTATGACATGCTGCATAAGGACAAGGACCTTACCTTCGATACACGCGACAGCGCGCCCTTTATGCCGAAGTGCCGGGTTATCGATCCTGATGAGTTCAACTGGCATGATAATAACCGCCCTGCCATTTCATGGCCCAAAACTGTCCTCTACGAAACCCATGTGAAAGGTTTCACGCAGCTCAATTCCGCTATTCCTGCGCCGCTGCGCGGCACTTTTGAAGGTATGGGCCATAAAGCCTCCGTCGATTACATTAAAAGCCTTGGCATCACCTCGGTCGAACTGATGCCGGTCCACTGGTTCCCGGATGACCAGCATCTGCTGGATAAGGGTCTGAAGAATTTCTGGGGCTACAACTCGCTTGGCTTCTTTGCGCCAGCCTCGCGCTATTTCGGTCCAAAAGGCATTCAGGGCTTTCGCGATATGGTGCGCTCGTTTCACGATGCCGGTATCGAGGTGATTCTTGATGTGGTTTACAACCACACGGCGGAGGGCAACGAGCTTGGCCCGACGCTGTCGTTAAAGGGCATCGATAACTATTCCTATTACCGCACCCTGACCGACCGGCACCGCTATTACATCAACGACACCGGCACGGGTAATACCGTCAATACCTCGCATCCGCGGGTGCTGCAGATGATAATGGATTCGCTGCGCTACTGGGCGGAATCAATGCATATAGACGGTTTCCGCTTCGATCTCGGTACTATTCTTGGCCGCGAGCCGGGAGGTTTTAACGAGCGCGGCGGCTTTTTCGACGCCATCATCCAGGACCCGGTGCTTTCCAGGCTGAAGCTGATTGGCGAGCCCTGGGATATCGGGCCGGGCGGCTATCAGGTCGGCGGCTTCCCGCCGGGCTGGGCTGAATGGAACGACAAATACCGTGACACGGTGCGCGAATACTGGCGAGGCGATAATGTTCCCACCGATTTTGCCGCCCGCCTGCTCGGGTCCGGCGACCTCTACGATCAGCGCGGACGCCGTCCCTGGGCGAGCGTTAATTTTGTCACCGCCCATGACGGCTTTACCCTTAACGATCTGGTTTCATATAACGAAAAGCACAACGACGAGAACGGCGAAGAGAACAAGGACGGGCATAACGACAACCGTTCTTACAACTACGGCGCCGAAGGCCCGAGCGAAGACGAAGGCATTACTGCGGTACGCGAGCGCCAGAAGCGCAATTTCCTCGCCACGATGATTTTTTCTCACGGCACGCCGATGCTGCTGGCCGGTGACGAGTTCGGCCGCAGCCAGATGGGCAACAATAACGGTTACTGCCAGGACAGCGAGATCTCCTGGGTCCACTGGGACAATCTGCCGGAAAGCAGCGAGGCGCTGCGCGAATTTACCCGCCAGATGCTTAAGCTGCGGGCCACCCAGCCTCTGCTGCGCCGCGAGAACTGGCGCGACGGCATGGCTATCGAGTGGTTCAACGCAGGCGGCGGTCCCCAGCAGCCTGAACACTGGGACGAAGGCTCAACGCTCGGCGTTTATATTGGCCGCCCGGACCTGCAAACGAAAGAAGGCATCTGGCACGACGTGCTGATGCTGTTCAACCCCTTCGAAGGCAATGTGCCTTTCCGTATTCCGCAGTTCGGCGAGGGCGGCTGGGTGCTTGAAGTCACTACCTCCGATACCGCAAAGCGCGGCCTCGTCATCACCAGGGAAAAGGATTTCGAGCTGGAAGGCCGCAGCATGGCGCTATTCAGACGGCCATAAGCCGCTAAAACCGCAGCGGCCAGGCGTTCGGCTGGCCGCTCTTCTTTGAGTTGAACACAAGGGCGCGCCCGGCGGCGTAATTTTTGCCGGGCGTTAACCTTCAAATCACATATAACAACAGCTCATTTACAATTCTTTCCCCATTTACTGCGCGTGCTGGCTGATTTATCCACGCCAGTGATGCTATACTTCGGGGCGCAATTCAAAAATAGTTGATAAATAAAACGCTAACTTGAATGCAATCAGACTGCCCTCGTTATCCGCAACTGGAACACGCACCATATGAGTAAACCCATTGTAATGGAACGCGGCGTCAAGTACCGCGACGCCGATAAAATGGCTCTGATCCCGGTTAAAAACGTGGTGACAGAGCGCCAGGAGCTGTTAAGAAAGCCAGATTGGATGAAGATCAAGCTTCCCTCTGACTCTACCCGTATCCAGGGTATCAAAGCGGCAATGCGTAAAAATGGCCTGCATTCCGTGTGCGAAGAAGCCTCCTGCCCGAACCTTGCAGAGTGCTTTAACCACGGCACAGCTACCTTTATGATCCTGGGCGCAATCTGTACTCGCCGTTGCCCATTCTGTGATGTTGCTCATGGTCGCCCCGTTGCGCCGGATGCTAACGAACCCGTTAAGCTAGCACAGACTATCGCTGATATGGCGCTGCGCTATGTGGTTATCACCTCCGTTGACCGCGATGATTTACGCGACGGCGGCGCGCAGCACTTCGCCGACTGCATTTCCGCAATCCGCGAGAAAAACCCGACGATCAAAATCGAAACGCTGGTCCCGGACTTCCGCGGCCGTATGGATCGCGCATTAGAGATCCTTACCGCAACGCCGCCAGACGTATTCAACCATAACCTGGAGAACGTGCCGCGTATTTACCGTAAAGTACGTCCGGGCGCGGACTATAGCTGGTCGCTGAAACTGCTGGAGCGCTTCAAAGAAGCCCATCCGGATATCCCGACCAAATCAGGTCTGATGGTTGGTCTGGGTGAAACCAATGAAGAAATCATCGAAGTGATGCGCGATTTACGCCGTCACGGTGTGACCATGCTGACGCTGGGGCAGTACCTGCAGCCAAGCCGTCACCACCTGCCGGTGCAGCGTTACGTAAGCCCGGATGAGTTCGAAGAGATGAAAGCCGAAGCGCTGGCGATGGGCTTTACCCACGCCGCCTGCGGCCCGTTCGTTCGCTCTTCTTACCATGCCGACCTGCAGGCCAAAGGCATGGAAGTAAAATAGCAGCGTTACAAAAAGTTACATATAACCCGCAGGGTAATAAAAAACCGGCTCTCAGAGGCCGGTTTTTTTATCTCATTATCTGCAAATAACGCAGAAATCAGTCTTTGTGCGAAATGCGTTCCGCCGGAGCTTCGGTGCCGGTGGCTGGCTTAGCGCTGCTTTCGTCATCGTTCATGGCTTTTTTAAAGCCCTTGATGGCCGCGCCGAGATCGCCGCCTAACGAGCGCAACTTCTTGGTACCAAATAACAATACAATCAGTGCGCCAACTACCAGCAGCTTGGTGATGCTAATCTCTCCCATACCTACCTTCTTAAGTCATACCTGCCGTGGGTACGGCGAAAAATAAACTGAGCTAATTAACGAACATTTGCCCGCGCGACACAATAGCAATCTGTAACAAGGTGAATCAAGCCCTGTTTAAAAAAACATCAGGACAGACGAGGCGCGGCGAAACGGCGGTTCTTGAGAACCGGCAACATTGCACGTACTGACGCCACGCGATCGCATGAAAGCTCGGCATAAATCAGGGCGGGCGCCTCCGCCGCGCTGGCGATGGTGACGCCAAGAGGATCGATAACCTTGCTCTGACCAATGTTTCTGTTGCCGCATTCGCCGGATGCTACCACATAACAGGTAGTATCGAGCGCACGCGCGGTCAATAATGTCGACCAGTGCAACTCTTTATGCGGCCCACGCAGCCAGGCCGCCGGCAAAACAAGCACCTCGGCCCCCGCTAATGCCAGACTCAGCGCCATTTCCGGAAAACGCAGATCGTAGCAGGTGAGCAATCCTACTTTCATCCCCGCCACGTCAATTAATGGCGCGAGCCGCTCTCCGGGATCGACCAGCCGGGACTCCTGCACGTTAAAGGCGTCATAAAGATGAATTTTCTGGTAGCGGCCGATAACTTCACCAGCGCGTAAAACCAGCAGCGTATTGGCCGCTCTCCCCGCCGTAGTGCGAATATGAAGCGTTAAAACCGTGGTTAGCTCATTTTTACGGCTCTCTTCAAGAAGCACCTGGAGATACTCACCGTTGGCTTCCTGCGCGGAGTTCACCGACATATCAGGATCTTTGTCATCCCGCGCTAAGATAGCTTCCGGCAGGACCAATAGATCGGCGCTCTGCGAAGCCGCCTGCGCCATTAACCCTACGCAGGTGCGCGCGTTATCCTGCCAGACATTACCCACTACAAACTGCCCCACCGCGACTTTCATTCCCGTCCCCCTGCCCGTGATGATTAATTTCAGTATATCGGGTGTAAAACAGATTGTGCGAGCGCTACACTTCTGTCTTCTGAATTCTAAAAACAGGAAAGCGTAGTGTTACAGATACTGGCAGCGGTATTTATCGGAGGCGGAACGGGCAGCGTGGTGCGCTGGTTTTTGAGCCTGAAGCTTAATCCTGTTCACGGCGCGATCCCCATCGGCACATTAACAGCAAACCTCGTGGGCGCATTTATTATCGGCATGGGATTAGCCCTGTTCAGCCGTCTCACCCATCTTGATCCCTTCTGGAAGCTGCTTATTACCACCGGTTTTTGCGGCGGCTTAACCACGTTTTCCACTTTTTCAGCAGAAGTGGTCTTTTTGCTGCAGGACGGGCGCCTTGCGTGGGCCGCCCTGAACGTACTGCTTAACCTGGTGGGCTCATTTATGATGACCGCGCTCGCATTCTGGCTGGTTTCCGTTGCCGCCAGCCAATAAAAGTTGACGCGTTAATGCTGGCTTAATGATTGTCTGCCAGGATCCCGAAAAATGAAAAAGGGGTGTAGGCAATGAAAGAACAAATCGTGGGCTGGGGAGCCGCGCTGCTGAGCGCGTTAGTGGTTGCATGCTTTTTGAAAAGCTACCTGTTTGCATGATCGACAGACGAAAAAAAACCCGCCTTGGCGGGTTTTTAAATTCTGCCGGTAGCGACTAGATAGCCATTACGTTTGCAGCAGAAGGGCCTTTGGCACCGTTAGTGATTTCAAACTCAACGCGCTGGCCTTCAGCCAGGGTTTTGAAACCATTGCTCTGGATTGCAGAGAAGTGTACGAACACGTCTTTGCTGCCATCTTCCGGAGTAATGAAACCAAAGCCTTTGGACTCATTAAACCACTTAACGTTACCTTTAATCTTAGACATCAAAATTACCTTTACATGAAAAATAGACACAAATGCTGTGTCGCGCATCAGTACAACAATTGTGGTGAGTTTTGTCCAGTACCCAAATGAGAAAAAGTGACAAATGTCGCCAATTTTTTTATCAATGCCCGATTAACCCTTGTTTTTAAAGGGCTATAGAAATGGATGATTTTTTAGCCGCTGCCATCCGGTTTAAAACTGAAAACGCATCCAGGCAAAATAGACGTTGCCGTTGTTATAAGTGCCTGGAATATAAGTCATCTGGAAGGTGGCCGGGCCATAACCTACGGACGCCAGGGGTAAAATAACCGGGACGGGAATGTACTTCCAGTTATTGCGCGCGGTGGCGCCGACGGTATACCCCAGCCCCAGATGAAAATTATCATCCGCTAACGGCCGCCAGGTTTTCTCCCAGCCATAGCCGCCAATGGGCTCCCATTTGTTGTAAGAATCCTTAAAAGCCATCAGGTAGATGCCGTGCCAGTTGCCTTTCTCATCCCAGCGGGACTGCCCAAAACCCGCGCCCCACGGACGCTCGTTATAACGATCGGTTTTCTCTTTATCGTAGGCAAAACGGGCATGCCAGGTAATGGCCGGGACATACAGATCGTAATGTTCGGGCGCGTTCCAGGTTTGCGAGACGTTGGAAGAAAAAACGTCCCAGTTTTTGCTAAACGTCCCCTGCTCCGCCGCGCAAAGAGCGGGCGCAATAGCCAGGGAGGTAATAAAGAAAATAAAAGCCAGTAACTTGTTATTCAAATTCACAATCACATACCGCATAAAGATCCAATTTAAAGCTTAACAAAGCTTAAATTAACGGCACCTAACCGGGCAGTGGCTTATTCTTAAAATCGTCTGCAGATTTGTAAATCTGGTTCAGCATTATTATGGGGCTAACAGATAGCCGGTATTTAAGTCAATCCTCCGCGGCTTTTTATCCGCCGCAGAGGATTGAGAAAGCTCCTACTTTTCTTTTTTCAATAGCATATATAGCGCCGGGATCACCAACATCGACAGCAGCGGCGCGGTGATCATGCCGCCAATCATCGGCGCCGCAATACGTCGCATCACCTCCGATCCTGTGCCATTGCCCGCCATAATTGTCGCCACCGTCATGATTTTTGGCCGCACACGCAGTACCGCGCCTTCATGAATCGCACGCATCAGCATCGCATTCCCGCCTTCGGGATCGGCGAGTTTATGCCTGGTAAACGCCTGATTTAAATAAAGCATCATGATCACGCCAAATTCAGCGGCAACCCCGGCTAAAGCAATAAATCCAACGGCCCCGGCGACGGACAAATTATACCCTAATAAATAGAGCAGCCAGACACCGCCAATTAATGAAAAGGGTAACGTCCCCATAATTAATAATGCATCGCTGACGCGGGAAAACGTCACATAAAGCAGGACAAAAATGATTGCCAGCGTAAAGGGTAAAACAATTTTTAATTTCTCGGTTGCTCGCTCAAGATATTCAAATTGTCCTGACCAGGATAACGACACGCCCTGCGGCAATGTTACCTGCGCGGCGACCACCTTCTGCATCTCCTCTACGGCCGATTTCAGATCTCTCCCACGCAGGTCGACATAAATCCAGTTAGACAGGCGTGCGTTCTCGCTTTTGAGCATGGGCGGGCCGTCGGTAATGGCGATATCCGCCAGCTCAGAGAGCGCAATCTGACCACCGTTCGCCGTCACAACCGGCATATGACGCAGCTTCTGTACGCCGTCACGTATTTCACGCGGGTAGCGAACGTTAATGGGGTAACGTTCTCGCCCCTCTATCGTCTCGCCGATATTTTCCCCACCCACTACCGTCGCCACCAGCGATTGCAGCTCTTTAACGGAGACGCCGAACCTTGCCGCCTTGCGCCGGTCGATATTAATATCCACGTAGCGCCCGCCCGCCAGCCGCTCAGCCAGGGCCGAGGTCACGCCCGGCACCTGTTTCACCGCCCGTTCAATTTGCCCGGCGACCTGTTCAATCGCCGCAATGTTATTGCCGTTCACTTTAATCCCTACGGGGCTTTTGATGCCCGTCGCCAGCATATCCAGGCGGTTGCGAATCGGCGGCACCCACACGTTGGCAATGCCCGGCACTTTTACCACGCTATCAAGCTCGCTCACCAGTTTGTCCATGGTCATGCCGGCTCGCCACTGGTCGCGGGGTTTAAAGCGAATCGTCGTTTCAACCATCGTTAAGGGCGCCGGGTCCGTCGCGGTTTCTGCCCGCCCCGCTTTACCAAAAACGCTTTCCACTTCCGGCACGGTTTTAATTAGCCGGTCGGTCTGTTGCAAAAGCCGTCCCGCCTCGCGAGCTGAAATGCCCGGTAACGTCGAGGGCATATACAGGAGATCGCCTTCATCCAGCGGCGGCATAAACTCGCTGCCCAGACGGCTTAGCGGCCAGAGCGTCGCCATCAGTAAAACCCCCGCTACCGCCAGCGTGGTTTTAGGCCGCGCCAGCACGTTGTCAAGCAGCGGCTCATAGACGGCAATTAACCAGCGGTTGATGGGATTAGCCTTCTCGTCCGGAATTTTTCCGCGAATGAAATAGCCCATCAGCACCGGCACAAGCGTAATGCCAAGCCCGGCGGCAACCGCCATGGCGTAGGTTTTGGTAAACGCCAGCGGCGAGAACATGCGGCCTTCCTGCGCCTCAAGCGAAAATACCGGAATAAAGGATAAGGTGATGATCAGTAAACTACAGAAGAGCGCCGGGCCCACTTCCACCGCCGCCTGCTCCGAAATCCGCCAGTAATCAGCGCTTCCCGGCTGCCTGCCGGGATTTTCATGCCGCCATTGCTCCAGCACCTTGTGCATATTTTCAATCATCACGATAGCCGCATCCACCATCGCGCCGATCGCAATCGCGATACCGCCGAGCGACATAATATTGGCGTTCACCCCCTGGTAATGCATGACGATAAACGCACCGAGTATGCCAAGCGGCAAGGTGATCATCGCCACCAGCGCCGAGCGGAAGTGGAATAAAAACAGAGTGCAAATCGCCGCAACGACGATGAACTCTTCCAGCAGCTTGTGAGAGAGCGTTTCAATCGCGTTTTCAATCAGATGCGAGCGATCGTATACCGGCACAATTTCCACTCCGGCAGGCAGGCTTTTCTGTAGCTGCTGGAGTTTTTCTTTGACCGCGTTAATCGTCTCCAGCGCGTTTTTGCCGTAGCGCATGACGATAATGCCGCCCGCCACCTCGCCTTCGCCGTTAAATTCGGCGACGCCACGGCGTATTTCCGGCCCCAGGCGCAGCGTCGCCACGTCTGAAAGCAGCACCGGCACGCCTTCGCGCGTGGCAATGACGATCTGCTTAAAATCATCCAGCTTTTTCAGATAGCCCGCCGTGCGCACCATATATTCGGCTTCGCCCATCTCAATGACCGACCCGCCGCCCTCCTGATTCGCGCTTTGCACGGCGCTAATAGCCATATCGTGAGTGATATTCAGAGCACGCATCCGCTTCGGATCGAGCACAATCTGATACTGGCGAACCATGCCGCCAACGCTCGCGACTTCCGAAACGTTCGGAACAGTTTTCAGCTCAAACTTCAGCGTCCAGTCCTGCAACGCACGCAGATCCGCCAGGCTATGTCTGCCGGTCCTGTCCACCAGCGCGTATTCATAGACCCAGCCTACCCCCGTCGCATCCGGCCCCAGAGACGCTTTTGCCTCAGCAGGAAGCTGCGACTGCACCTGGCTTAAATACTCCAGCACGCGGGAGCGCGCCCAGTACGGATCGGTGCCGTCATCAAACAAAATGTAAACATACGAATCGCCGAACATCGAAAAGCCGCGCACCGTTTTTGCCCCCGGCACGGAAAGCATGGTGGTCGTCAGCGGGTAAGTCACCTGGTCCTCCACCACCTGCGGCGCTTTTCCCGGATAGCTGACCCGGACAATAACCTGCACATCAGAAAGATCGGGCAGCGCATCAAGCGGCGCGCGCTGCAAAGACCAGAGCCCCCACGCCGCCAGGCCTGCTGCGGCCAGCAGCACTAACAGGCGATTTTTAAGCGACCAGCGTATCACTGCGGCAATCATTTCATTGCCCCCGCCATCGGCATCAGGTGGGTGATAACAGCGCCCTCTTCTTCCATCGTGAAGCTAAACATCACCTCGTCGCCCACTTTCACGCTCTGCGCGTCAGCCGGGGACTTCAGGGAAAAGTCCATGGTCATCGCCCCCCATTTCAGCGCTGGAATCGGCTTATGGGAGAGCGTCACCGCGCCCTCCTCAACGGCTTTTACAACGCCGACCCCCTGATACTCCGTTTTCCGGGCGGCGGCAGGCTCTTCCTGCGGCAGCGCGCTGCGCAAACTGGCTTCGGAGTCAATCAGGAACTGGCCGGAAGTCACGACCTTATCGCCTTCTTTCAAACCCTGTTTAATTTCGACCCAGCCATGCTCTGCAAAGCCCGCCACCACTTTTACCGGGCGAAAATAGCCTTCGCCCGTCGTCACCAGCACGCGGCTTTCGCTCCCTGTTTCGATTAACGCTTCCTCAGGTATGGCCAGCACCGCCGCACGTGGCTGCCCGTTCGCCAGCTTCACATTGAGATACATACCCGGCTTTAGCTTCGCATCCTGATTATTCAGCACGATGCGCGCCTTAAGCGTGCGCGTTGTGGTTTCCATATTCGGAAGCAATTCGCTGACGCGGCCGCGAAAAACCTCGCCCGGCCAGCTATCGGTCTGGGCAATGATTTCGCTACCGACCTGAAGCGCCTGGGCCTGCGTCTGCGGATAGTCGATAACAATCCACACCGACTCAAGGCTTGCTATCTCGAACAGCGGCGCGGTTGCGGCAACCTGAGCGCCTTCTCGCGTATCGAGCTTATTGATATAACCCGCCTGCTTAGCCCGCACGGTAACTCGCGTTTGTGGTTTACCGCTGCGTTCAACCTGCCGGATCACCTCCGCTGGCATAAACTGCAACTGCAGGCGCTCCCTTGCCGCGGCGCTCAATGCGCTATCACCCAGCTTGCGTACCGCCAGATATTCCTGTTGGGCGGCTGTCCATTCAGGGATCCAAAGCCGTGCCAGCGCCTCGCCGCTTTTTACAAACTGCTGCGGAGCCTTCACAAACAGCTTTTCAACCACGCCGTTCGCGCTGGCGGGAATAACCTGAACGCCGCGCTCATCCGTGGTTACCGTAGCGAAAGCATCAAATTGATAATTCAATACCTTACGCTCAACGCCCGCGGTTTTAATCCCCAGATTCTGCTGCTGGCGAGCGCTGACGCCCACCCCGCCTTCGTCCGCCGTTTCATCCGCGTAGCGCGGCACCAGTTCCATATCCATAAAAGGTGACTTGCCCGGCTTATCAAAGCGCTGTCCGGGCGTCATTGGATCGTACCAGTAGAGCACCTTGCGCTCCGGCTGCACGTTAGCCGCTGCCGGGTTTTGTTTTCCGGCGTAATAACCGGCACCTGCCGCGGCGATAATCGCCGCCGCTAACAGGGAAAGCTGAAGAGACGTTTTCATAGCGTGTTTTCCTGCGGCGTCAGATAGCGAATGGCGGCCCAGGCCTGGGCTACGGCTTTTTCGGCATTGCTGGCAGCCAGTTCGGCGTCAAGCAGCGCACGGCGTGCATCAAGGAGATCGGCAAGCGAGGATTGCCCGGAGCGATATTGCGCTTCGAGCAGCGAAAGACGCTGGCGCTGCAACGGCAGAATGGCTTCCTGCTGGCGCTGCCAGAGCGTCTGCGCATACTGATATTCCGCCACCAGGCTGCGTATCTGCGCCACGTGTTCACGCTTAGCCAGCGCGAGCTGGTCGTTGGCTTCCATCGTGCGGGAAACGTCCGCCGAGTAGTCTTTGTCCTGGCGTTGCGACCTGAACATCGGCAAATCGACGGTGAACATCACGCCCGCCATATCGTCGTAATCATCCGCACGGTGCGCGTAATAAACTTCCACGCCCACGTCCGGTTTTGCCGCCACGGCAGACTGAGCGGAGCGCGCTTTCGCTACGTCTGCTTCGCGCGCCGCCGCAACCACTTCGGGATGTTCCGTCACGCCCTGCTCCAGCAACGCCGGATCGGCAGGCAAACGCTGGTAACGAGGCATAGCCCCGCCTGCCGCTTCCACCTGCTCGCCGGTTAGCTGCAGCAGGCGAGTCTGCGCGAGCGTAACGTCACGCTCGGCAAGGGTTACTTTGTCCTTCATGCCCAGTAGCGTCATGCGGATATCCACCACGCCAGATGCAGGCGAGCTGCCGCTGGCGACCGTCGCTTTCTGTACCAGAGTCTGGCGTTCGGTTTCGGCTACCAGTTTGCGGGCGGAAGCAAGCACCCGCGTGGACAGCGCTAAATCAAGCCACGCCTGTGCCGTCGCGCGCTGAAGCGTGGCGCGAATCACTTCGGCTTTGGCTTTGCTGCTGGCGGACTGGGCGAGAATGGTTTCAGCTTTACGGTCGCGTTTTTCGCGGCTTACGTAATCCTGCATGATACCGATGCGCTGCATGGTCATCCCTTCGCGGGTAAAGCGACGGCCGTTGCTGCCCTGTACGGGGACGTTTTCAATACCGAATTTCAGCTTCGGATCGGGTAATTCGCGCGCGGAATCCGCCATCGCGTTTAGCGCATTGCTTTGGTTACGGTTTGCCGATAGTTCAGCGGAATAGCGTTCAGCGGCGTTCAGGGTCTGTTGCAGGCTAAATTCTGCCGCGTTGGCGGCGCAAATAGACGCAGCAAACAGTACCCCGCCGAGCCGCAGGCTCAGGGAGAGTGGTTTCATAATGTCCTCGATTACTTAGTCGGCGTAACCGAGGTGAGCTGATAGCCTTCACCCTGCTGGCTGAAGGTAAAATCAACCGTGTCGCCTGCTTTTAGCTGCGGCAAGGTGCCTTTAGCCGGAAGGCTAAACGTCATCGTCATGGCAGGCCAGTTCAGCGCAGGAACGGGTTTATGGGCTATAGAAAGGGCATCGGCAGCCACTTTTTTCACCACGCCGTGGCTTTGATAAACCCCGGCGGCGGGCATGGCGTGGTGCATGGTCATGTCGTGCGTAGCGGCGTTCGCCGCGGAAACGGAAAGCGCGATAGCGGCAAGAATACGAGCAAAAAATACGGACATAAAAAATCTCCAGAACACAGGAAAGGAATGGGCAAAAGCGCCCGGTAACCGAAACCAGTGCTGGAGTTATTCTCTAAAACGACAAAACCGAAGGGTGGCCGGAGGGCCGGTTGCAGGAGGAGCAAGCTTAGCGACGGGCTTCACCGCAGGCGCGCAGTCAGGCACCACCAGCGCCAGCTTATCGCTCACCGGAAGCGCCGCTACATCGCTGTGGCCATTATCCTTTTGCATTGCGTCTGGTATGCAGTGCTTCTCGCAAAGCGGGCCGCTGATTTTTGCCATCGACGGATTAACGTCCGCCATCAGCATATGTTCGCTATGCTGAACGCCTATCGCCTGCGCGCTGACATCTATCGGGCAATCGTGTGACGCCACCGCGACCTGGCCGTTGACAAAAAGCCAGCCAAACGCCAACAGCAGCATCAAAAGATGCTTTCTGAAAAAGCGTAAACGGCTTGTCGACCAGAAAGTGGATGGCAAAATACAAACCCCGAAAATAGACGTGGCGGAATTATAGGCACGGGACTTTTATATTTTAAAGATTTTTTAGCTTGCTTTACGTTCAGGATTTTAATTAACAAACCGGCAATATAAATTTAATTTTATTACTACCAAATGATTAATTAATTCACTCTGCGGCAGAAAAATTCGTAACCACAAGCAATAAGTAAATGTCATAATTGCCGGACTGCCTGCAAAAGCGTCATATCTTATGGGCAGAGTGGTTGAAAGTTGACGCTCATCAGGAAATTGCGTTAACCGCTCAGGCACATTTTTACCGCTTTGCAGAATACAGCAAAGGTCACTATTGTTTATTTTTTAGGCATTCGGTTGCGTTCAGACCCGATAAACCGCGGGGGCGCAACGGGGGATACTATGCTTACTTTTCTGGAATTACTTATTGGGGTAGTGGTGATCGTGGGCGTAGCTCGCTACATCATCAAGGGCTACTCCGCCACCGGCGTGCTCTTCGTCGGCGGTTTATTATTACTGATCGTCAGCGCCTTAATGGGCCATCAGGTATTACCCGACGGCGCTGAAAGTACCGGCTACAACGTCACCGATATTGTCGAATACGTAAAAATCCTGCTGATGAGTCGCGGGGGCGACCTCGGCATGATGATTATGATGCTGTGCGGATTTGCTGCTTATATGACCCATATTGGCGCAAACGACATGGTGGTAAAGCTTGCGTCAAAGCCGCTGAAATTTATTAATTCACCGTACATTTTAATGATCGCCGCCTATTTCGTGGCGTGCCTGATGTCGCTGGCCGTTTCTTCCGCCACCGGCCTCGGCGTGCTGTTAATGGCAACGCTGTTCCCGGTTATGGTCAACGTGGGTATCAGTCGCGGCGCGGCAGCGGCAATTTGCGCCTCGCCGGCGGCGATTATTCTCTCCCCGACTTCCGGCGATGTGGTGCTGGCCGCCAAAGCCGCTGAAATGTCGCTGGTGGATTTCGCCTTTAAAACCACCGTGCCTATTTCCGTCGCCGCAATTATTGCAATGGCGATTGCCCACTTCTTCTGGCAGCGCTACCTGGATAAAAAAGAGCACATCAGCCATGAAATGCTTGATGTCAGCGAAATCCAGACCACCGCGCCGTCGTTCTACGCCATCCTTCCCTTCACGCCCATTATCGGCGTGCTGATTTTTGACGGCAAATGGGGCCCGCAGCTGCACATTATTACCATTCTGGTTATCTGTATTCTGCTGGCGGCGATCGTCGAGTTCTTCCGGAGTTTCAATACGCAAAGCGTCTTTTCCGGGCTTGAAGTGTGCTATCGCGGCATGGCGGACGCCTTTGCTAACGTGGTGATACTCCTGGTTGCGGCAGGCGTCTTCGCGCAGGGGCTTAGCACCATTGGCTTTATCCAGAGCCTGATCTCGATTGCCACCTCGTTTGGTTCCGCGAGCATTATTTTGATGCTGGTGCTGGTGATTTTGACCATGCTGGCGGCAATGACCACCGGCTCCGGCAACGCGCCTTTTTATGCCTTCGTGGAGATGATTCCAAAGCTTGCCCACTCTTCGGGCATTAACCCGGCCTATCTGGCAATCCCAATGCTGCAGGCCTCGAACCTGGGGCGCACCATTTCCCCGGTGTCAGGCGTTGTGGTGGCCGTTGCGGGGATGGCGAAGATTTCCCCGTTCGAAGTGGTTAAACGCACCTCTGTGCCCATTGCCGTGGGTCTGCTGGTGGTAATTATCGCCACCGAGGTTCTGGTGCCGTCCGCCGCCCTCGTACCATAATCTGTTCATCATTATGAAGCGCCTGCGTAAGGCGCTTCAGCCTGCTGACAAAGCAGCAAAACGCGCGGTTTTCCCTGCTTTGCGGTTATATGGTCTAATAAGCTACTTTCTGGAAATTATCCCCTCACGGAACCTCATTATGTGGCGAAACGCGCTTGTCCTGACCACCACGCTTGCAACCAGCCTGCTTGCCCACGCAACTCCCCTGCAACCAAAGCAGTACGGTGATTTCGATACCTACGTACTGGCGCTCTCCTGGCAGACCGGTTTTTGCCAGAGCATGCATGAGCGTAACCGGAAAGAGCCTGGCGAATGCAAGCTCCAGCGGGAACAGGCGGACAAGCGGGCGTTTCTCACGGCGCACGGCCTGTGGCCCGGCCTGCCAAAATCGGTTTCCTCGCGCGGCGTGGATAACAAACGCTGGATGCGCTACGGCTGCGCTACCCGTCCGGTTCCGAACAGGGCGGAAGCGCACGGTTCGCAAAAATGCAGCGCGCCCGCGCTCCCTTTATCTGCGGATATCGCAGCCCGGCTTTCCGGGGTAATGCCCGGCGCGGGCGGACAGTCTTGCCTTGAACGCTATGAATTTGCCAAGCACGGCGCCTGCTTCGGCTTTGATCCGAACGCCTATTTCGGCGCTATGGTGCGCCTTAATACGGAATTTAAACAAAGCGCCTTCGGTGAATTTCTGGCGCAGCACTATGGCAAGACAGTCACGCGAAAAGCGTTCAATCAAGCGCTGGATAAAAGCTGGGGAAGCGATGCGGCGCAGGCGGTAAAGCTGACCTGCAACGGTAATCCGGCGTACCTGACGGAAATGCAAATAACGCTTGCGGCGGCAAAAATTAACGACCCGTTAAGCGGCGCCTCTTTCGCCAGGCAAAAAAATCCAGGCAACTGCGCTAAGCAGTTCCGCCTGGATTCCGTGGGCTACTGATTACGCGGCCACGCGTGCCTCGTCTGCGGCTGGCTTACCGGCAGCCCGTTGGGCGGTGAGCCGGTATGCCCGCTGCCCGCCACGCATTAAGAATGTCCCGCTTTCCACTCTTTAATCATCTCATCGGTCACTTCTTTTTTATAACAAACGGGCGAGTATCCCCCTTCTCTACTCCATGCGCTGCGGCCGCCGCACTGGCGACCGTTGCGCATACTGTTATAGGGGCAAGGGCAGTTACCGGGATAAGACTCAATCGAAGCATCGATGATTTGCTGTTTAATTTCGTCCTTACTCTGGGCCGCATTTGCGGGATTTATCGCCGCCAGCAGAGCAAAAACCGCGAACAAAACCACAGTTAATTTATTATATTTCAAAGGATTATATCCTGACTGTAAGATTCAAAATCTATTTCATTCGGAATCTTACGCCCGCGATTAACCCTCCAATCAATGCAGCATCACACCATTAACCGCCTATATTAATTTTAAATGCGGCGCTCTCTTTGTTAACCACAAACAAAAGAGGCGCCATCCCGTGCGCCATCCTTATTTTCATCCTCTGTAGATGCGGGTCTCCCAGGCGTGTAGCCTGTAATCCTCGTCCACCTGCGGATAATTACCCAGCACGTAATGCCTTCCCTGAAGCGACAGTTCTACTTCCGACCAGTTGGCGGCTTTAGAAGACATATTGCACAGCACCAAAAATCTGTCATCGGCAAGCTCGCGACGATAGGCGTAAATCTGCTCGTGATGCGGCAGTTCCAGCGTATAGCGTCCATAAATCAGCGTTCGCTCCTGCCTGCGCAGTTGGATCAGCGCCCGGTAGAAGTTCAGTACCGAATTTGGATCCTGTTGCTGGGCGGCGACGTTAATCATCTCGTAGTTGGCATTGACCGGGAACCAGGGTTCACCGTCGCTAAACCCGGCGCTGGGCCAGTTACTCCACTGCATCGGGGTGCGTGAGTTATCGCGTCCTGTATTGGTCAGAAAGGCGATAATCTCTTCCTCGCTTCTGCCCTGCGCGGCTAATTCCCGCCACATATTTTTTGCTGAGATATCGTCAAAATCCTCTAACCCACCAAAGCGGGTATTGGTCATGCCGATTTCCTGGCCCTGATAGATAAACGGCGTGCCCTGCATCAGGAAATAAAGCGCGGCGATACAGGTGGCGCTTTCCCGCCAGTGGTGCTCGGTGTCGCCCCAGCGCGACGTGATACGCGTCAGATCGTGGTTTTCGACATACAGCGCGTTCCAGCCTTTTCCCTCCAGCGCCTCCTGCCATGCGGTGAAGATTTTCTTCAGTACGGCAGGTTCCGGCCGTAATCCTTCTTCCGGCTCCCACAGGCGCACATGCTCAAACTGAAATACCATGCTCAATCTGTTGCGGTGTTCACCAACCCACTCCTCGGCGCCATCCGCAAACAGGCCGTTCATCTCACCAACGGTAACGATATCGTAATGGCTGAACACGTTGCGGCTCATATCATCCACGTAGTCCAGCAGCCCATCGTAATTCAGATGGCTTTTCATCGACGGCGCATAGCGTAATTTGTCCGGATTCGGAACATCGGCAAACAGCGGCTCTTTTTTCATATGGGCGATAGCATCGATGCGGAATCCGTCGATGCCTTTATCCAGCCACCAGCGCATCATGTCGTAAAGCGCTGCGCGCATATCGTGGTTTTCCCAGTTTAAATCCGGCTGGCGGCGGGTAAACAGGTGCAGGAAATACTGCCCGGTGTGGGGATCTAACTCCCAGGCCGAGCCTTTAAAAATGCCTTCCCAGTTGTTAGGTTCCGCCCCGTTTTTACCGTCGCGCCAGATGTACCAGTCGCGCTTGGGATTGTCGCGCGAGGAGCGGGATTCAAGGAACCAGGGGTGTTCATCGGAAGTATGGTTCACCACCAGATCGATAATCAGCCGCATGCCGCGCTGATGAACGCCTTCCAGCAGCCGGTCGAAATCCTCCATGGTGCCAAACTCGTCCATAATGGCCTGATAGTCGCTGATATCGTAGCCGTTATCATCGTTAGGGGATTTGTACATCGGGCAGATCCAGATAAGATCGATGCCGAGATCCATGAGGTAATCGAGTTTCTCTGTAATGCCGTTCAGATCGCCGATGCCGTCGCCGTTACTGTCTTTAAAACTGCGCGGATAAATCTGGTAGGCCACCGCCTCCTTCCACCAGTTCGCCATCGTTACCTCCCGATAAGTAATGCAAATGATTCATAAGGTTGTAGCTCAATGCTTACCGCCAACCCGTCGCGCGGCGCGTAATTACTGATAAGGCATTCGCCGTGCCAGGCCTGCATCGCTTCAGGAATATCAAGCGTGAGGTGCTCACCGGTAAAGTTGTTCACCACAAGCAACCGCTCGTCGTTGAACGTTCTTAACCAGGCGAATACCTGCGGGTGCTCTTTCAAAATGGGCCTGAAATCACCGTATACCAGAATCGGGTACTGCTTACGCAGCGCCACCAGCTTCTGGTAATGCCAAAGAATTGAATCAGGCTCGGCCAGCGCTGCGGCGACGTTGATTTCAGGGTAGTTGGGGTTAACCGCGATCCACGGCGTACCTGTGGTAAACCCGGCGTTCGGGCCGTCGTCCCACTGCATTGGCGTGCGCGCATTGTCCCGCCCGTTGGCGTATATGCCGGTCATCATCTCATCGTGGCTGACGCCGCCCGTCAGCCGCTCCCTGTAGAGATTGAGGCTTTCGATATCGCGATACTCATCGATAGTGGCGTAGCGCACGTTGGTCATGCCGATTTCTTCACCCTGATAGATATAAGGCGTGCCCTTCAGGCAATGCAGCGCGGTGCCCAGCATTTTGGCGGAGGCTTCACGGAACTCGCCTTCATCGCCAAATTTCGACACGGCGCGAGGCAGATCGTGGTTGCTCCAGAACAGCGAATTCCAGCCGCGGTCGGCAAGCGCCGTCTGCCACTTTTCAATCACCGCTTTAAAATTCGCCAGCACAAACGGCTTGCTGCGCCATTTGCCCGCGTGTTCATCCCAGAACGCTTTGATGTGGTCAAACTGGAAAACCATCGACAGCTCTTCGCGATCGCTTGCGCTATAGAGCAGCGCATCCTGCGGCGAGGCGCTCCAGGCTTCGCCTACCGTCACGTAATCACCTTTACCGAAAGTGGCGCGGTTCATCTGGCGAATAAGCATGTGCAGATTTTTACCGTTCGCCATAATCTGCTTATCCACCTCTTTACCAATCAGGTCGATAACGTCCATGCGAAAGCCGCCGATCCCTTTGTCCAGCCAGCGGTTCATCATGGCGTGGACTTCTTCGTGTACGCGCGGGTTGTCCCAGTTGAGATCCGGCTGGCGTTTAGAGAACTGATGCAGATAATACTCGCCGCTGGCCTCGTCATATGCCCAGCCGCTGCCGCCAAAATAGGAGCGGAAATCGTTCGGCGGGCCGCCGTCCGCCGCCGGTTTGCGCCAGATATAGAAGTCACGGTACGGGCTATCCGGGGATGACCGTGCGCTAATAAACCAGGGGTGTTCATCAGAGGTATGGTTGACGACAAGATCCATCAGAATATGGATATCGCGCTGTTTCGCCTGGCGGATAAGCGCTTCCATCTCCGCCATCGTGCCGAACTCGGCGGCAATGTCTTCATAATCGGAGATATCGTAGCCGTTGTCGTCCATCGGCGAGCGGTAGACCGGCGAGAGCCAGATTAAATTAATGCCGAGCTGTTGAAGATAATCGAGTTTGCTGATGATACCGGTAAGGTCGCCGATGCCGTCGCCGTTGCTGTCCATAAAGCTGCGCGGATAGATCTGGTACACCACCGCGTTGTGCCACCATTTTTTTTCCACTTGCATCTCCTTCAGGTCTTTTCCCCTCGCCCCATACGCTCAAAGGCCCGCCCGGTATCATCAAATAAATAACAGCTTTCCGGCGGCAAACGCAGGCCGATACGCTGATCGGGTTTGATTTCGAGTCTTTCAGTATGGCGCATCACTAACGGTTCGCTACCGTAACCGCTGTTTACGTAAAGCAGCGTTTCGTTGCCCATATGTTCAACAAACAGTACCTCTCCCTCAACATCCGCGTGGGCAAGTTCAGTCAGCTCAATATGCTCAGGCCGAATCCCCAGCCGCACGCTTTGTGCTTCACCAAAGCTGGCTATCGGCAGAATGATTTGCTGGCGATTCTCAAGCATCACCTCGCTGCGCTGCTCGGTTCCGGCAGTCAGCACGCCCGGAATCAGGTTCATTTTTGGCGAGCCGATAAACTGCGCGACAAACTCGTTTGCCGGGCGATCGTAAAGATCAAGCGGCGTGCCCACCTGTTCGATTTGCCCCTGATTGAGCACCACTATCCTGTCGGCAAGGGTCATCGCTTCGACCTGATCGTGGGTGACATAGAGAATGGTGGCGTTGATGCGCTTGTGCAGCGCGGCGATTTCCATGCGCATCTGCACGCGTAAAGAGGCGTCCAGGTTCGACAGCGGTTCGTCGAACAAAAACAGGCTTGGTTCCCGCACAATCGCCCGGCCAATGGCCACGCGCTGCCGCTGGCCGCCGGAAAGATCTTTCGGCCGCCTGTCGAGCAGGTGTTCCAACTGCAGGATACGCGCGCTTTCACGCACCTTTTCGTCGATCTCTTTTTCCGACAGCTTCGCCATTTCCAGCGCGAAGGCCATGTTTTGATAAACCGTCATATGCGGGTAGAGCGCATAAGACTGGAAAACCATGCCGATACCGCGCTCAGACGGGGAATCATCGTTAACGCGCGTACCGTCAATGCGCATCTCGCCGCCGCTGATTTCCTCAAGCCCCGCCACCATGCGTAACAGCGTGGACTTGCCGCAGCCGGAAGGCCCTACCACTACCACAAACTCTCCGCTGTTCACTTCAAGATCGAGCGGCTTAATAACTTCTGACGAGGTGCCGTAGCGTTTCTGGATTTTATCGAGTATGAGTTGCGCCATAGTTATCCCTTAATCGCTCCGCTGGTCAGCCCGCTGACGATACGTTTCTGGAAGATGAGCACCAGTATGATTATCGGCAGCGTCACCACCACCGAGGCCGCCATGATGCTGCCCCAGGGAAGTTCAAACGTAGACGCGCCGCTGAACATGCTTATCGCCACCGGCACGGTGCGTTTATCCCCGGAAATAATGAACGTCAGCGCGAACATGAACTCGTTCCACGCGCCGATAAATGCAAGCAGCCCGGTGGTGACCAGCGCGGGCGCAAGGATCGGAGCGAAGATGCGCCGGATAATGGTCCAGGTCTTCGCCCCGTCGACAATCGCTGCCTCTTCAAGCTCCACGGGAATCGACTTCATAAACGTCGTTAACACCCAGACGGTAAACGGCAGCGAAAAGGTGGTGTACGAAAGAATGAGCGCACCCAGAGAATCGTACAGTCCCAGGAAGCGCACCAGCTCAAACATGCCGGTCAGCACCGCCACCTGTGGAAACATCGAGACGCAAAGAATGGTGAACAATAAAAACTTCCGGCCCCGAAACTGCACGCGCGCCAGGGCAAAAGAAGCGGTGATGGAAACCAGCAGGCAGATGCCAACGGTAATGGTCGCCACCAGCACGGAGTTCAGCAGGCTGCGCGCGATGCCGTTATCCACCAGCGCCACCACGTAGTTGTGCCAGTGGTAGCCGCTGGGTAAATAAGCCGGTAAATACAGTTCCTGCCCGGTGCGTAACGAGGTCACAATGGCGTAGTAAAACGGGAACACGCAGAACAGCACGGCGAGCGTCGCCCCGGCATAAATCACAAAATTTTGCGCGAACCTGCGCTGCCGACGAGTAGTTTTCATCACCGCTTCTCCTTCTCGTTTAAACGTGAGACGCGGATAAAGCAGGCGGCAATGCCCGCTACCATAATAAACACCAGCACCGAGGCCGCCGAACCTACGCCCATGTCCTGATAGGAAACAATCTGCTCGCGCGCGTAGCCGGAAACGGACATCGTCGCCTCGCTGTTGGAGGTCAGCACGAAAATCAGATCGAAGATGCGCATCGCGTCCATTACGCGGAAGATCAGCGCCACGATCATCGCGGGCATAATCAGCGGCAGCGTGATGCGTTTGAAACGCTGCCACGCGCTGGCGCCGTCCACCCGAGCCGCCTCATAGAGATCGTTGGGAATAAGCTGCAGCGCCGCCAGCAGCATCAGCGCCATAAACGGCGTGGTTTTCCAGACATCGGCAATCACCACCGCCCACATGGAAAGCGACGGCTCGGCAATCCATGCAAGATGCGCCTGATAGCCGAAAAGCTTCGCCAGCAGATCGTTAACCACGCCGTACTGATCGTGGAACATCCAGCCCCACATTTTGGCGCTCACAATTGTCGGGATAGCCCAGGGCACCAGAATAGCGGTGCGCACCAGCCCCTGGCCGCGAAACTTCTGGTTCATCAGCAGCGCCAGCAGCATGCCGAATAGCAGTTCAAGGCCAACCGACATCAGGGTAAACCACAGCGTATTGCCTACCGCCTGCCACCAGAGCGGATCGACAAGCACACCGCTGCTGTCGCCAGCGTTGCTGGCGTAGTAGTTCGCCAGCCCCACCATTTCATACTCGGACGGGTTATCGAGCATGGCGTTGGTGAAGCTGAAGAAGAAGGTGCGCACCAGCGGCCACCCGGCCGCCAGCGCAAGCAATACAAGCGCGGGCGCCACCAGTATCCACGCGATACGGCGGCGGCGCTGTTGATAGCCGGACTGTGCCAATTAATGCCAGTCCTTGCCTTTCACGCGTTCCAGGCGTTTTTGCAGTTCCGCAACGGCTGCTTTCCCGTCAGCGCCGCCGTTAAGGACTTTGAATGTTACGTTGAAGATAGCGTTAGAGACGCGAGGATACTGGCTTTTGGTCGCCGTTGCCGGGCGTGGCACCGCGTTGGCGAAGATCTCTTTAAACATCGTCAGATGCGGCGCGGTTTCCAGTACCGCCTTGTCTTCATACAGCGCGGAACGCGTCGGAGAAAAACCAAGGTATTTGAGCTGCATCTTCTGGGAGTCGGCGTCGGTAAGGATCTTCAGCAGGGCGATAGCCGCCTCTTTGTTTTTGGTGTTGGCGTTAACTGACCACTGCCAGCCGCCCAGCGCGTTGGCTGATTTACCGTCCGGTCCGGCCGGCAGCGGCGCCACGCCAACTTTACCTTTCAGCGGGCTGTCTTCACCCTGCGAGAGCAGATAAGCGTAAGGCCAGTTGCGCATAAACAGCGCGTCGCCGTTCTGGAACACGGCGCGGGACTCTTCCTCTTTATAGCCAAGCGCCCCTTTCGGCGTGATTTTACCAATCCAGCCCGCGACCATATCCAGCGCCGCTGCGGCCTTAGGATTGTTTATGGTCACGTTCCCTTTTTCGTCGATAAACGTGCCGCCGCCGTAAGAATCAATCCACTCCAGCGCGTTACAGGTTAGCCCTTCATACGATTTGCCCTGGAAGATCATCCCCCAGAAGTTTTTATGGCCGGCCTTACGCTCTTCTTGCTGAATTTTGGTCGCGATGCGCGTCAGATCTTCCCAGGTCTTCGGCGGCTGCTCTTTGTATTTTTCCAGCAGATCTTTGCGGTAGTAAAGCACGCCGGTATCCAGATAGGCCGGGATGGCTTTCACTTTGCCGTTCACCGTGTCGTTCGCCCACGGGCCGGGGAAAAAGTCATCTTTCATATCCGCAACCGCGTCGGTTAAATCGAGCGTTTGCTTATCGAGCAGCCCAACCCAGATAGTGTCGGACTGGAACAGATCCACCGCTTTTTCATCTTTGGCCGCGAACAGTTGCTGAAGCAGCGCCAGTTTTTCATCCGATGCCGCCGGGAATTCGATAAATTCCAGCTTGTTACTGGTCTGCTTTTCAAAACGGTCTTTGACGTAGTTGCAGTATTCCTTACCGCCAGGAGAAATCGGGCATTCCATGCGCAGGGTATCGGCAAGCGCGGCGTTGGACACACCCGCAAGCGCTAAGGTAATAAGACTTAACGTCAGCTTTTTCATTTTTTCCTCTTCTGTCAGACGTAACCGAAGGTGGCGTAAAAATAGCCATGCCTCAGAACGTTAGTTAAGGATCTGACCAGGCGGCAAGATTGCAGCCTAATCTTTGTGCAAAATCTGGAGCTACTGCACGGATATACCTTTTTTCTTCCGCATTTAGCCGGGACGCGCTAGCGGCGAGGAAAATACGGAAGCATAAAAATAATCTCTTCACTATTCCTTCAGGGTTTGAGGGATTAGGCTTCTCGTATCAAATACGGAGGTCCTTATGAACACAACCAAACGTTATTTGCTGCAGTTGAAAGCTCAGTTTGAACGGGAAGGTAAACAGCGCAAACTGCTAGGGATGGTCTGGCTTTCTGCGCAGCAGCGTTATGACATTTTGCAGGAGCTGATGATGCCGCTTGCGGATAAAGACGTAAGGTAACGAGTCTGCCCCTGGGCCTTTAACGGCAAGCCTGGCCGTAATTAACGGCGTTTTTATCTGGCCTTTAAAACAAAGCGGGTTACCTGGCAGGTTTAGTGGTGAGGAGCAATCCGCTGCCCCCCATTCCGGGCGGTTTATTTCGATAGTTTGACGTTGTTCGCAAAATGTTAACAAATATAACAAGGCTCGTTCCCGAATGTGTAATGTTACCGATATCATGTTACCGGTATCAGAAAAACAGTGATTATGCTTAACAGCTTTTCACCTGAAAATTCGGCTCGAGGATAATCATTATGACCGAAATGACAGTCAGTTACGGCGCAGGAACCCTGCTTGGGATCGCAGCCTGTTCAGTTCTTCTTCTTCTCCTGCTTATCATGCGCTTTAAGGTGCACGCTTTCCTGGCGTTGACCCTTGTAAGCATTGCCACCGCGCTCGTGACCGGCGTTCCTTTTGATAAAGTTGTTCCCACGCTGCTGAGCGGTTTTGGCGGCACGCTGGCAGGCGTTGCGCTGCTGGTAGGCCTGGGCGCGATGATTGGTCGTTTACTGGAAGTGTCTGGCGGTGCGAAAGTGCTCGCGGATACGCTTATCGGTAAATTTGGCTCGCACCGTGCGCCGTTCGCGCTGGGCGTGGCTTCGTTGCTGTTCGGTTTCCCCATCTTCTTTGACGCCGGTCTGGTTGTTATGCTGCCGATTATTTTCAGCGTGGCAAAACAGTTTGGCGGCTCGACCCTGAAGTACGCCTTCCCTGCGGCGGGCGCATTTGCCGTTATGCATGCGCTGGTGCCGCCGCACCCGGGCCCGGTTGCCGCCAGCGAACTGCTGGGCGCAAACATCGGCCTGCTGGTGATAACCGGCCTGGTTATTGCGCTCCCGACCTGGTATCTGGGCGCCTACCTGTACGGCCTGTATGCGGGTAAGAAATTTGATGTCAAACTGCCTTCTTCTTTCCTGGGCAACATTGAAGCCGATGCTAACCATCGTCCGCCTTCGTTCGGCATGGTGCTTTCTATTCTGCTCATGCCGCTGGTCTTAATCTTCCTTGATACCGGCCTGAACACCGCAACCGTGCTGGGCTGGGTGAGCGCCGATAATACGCTGGTGAACTTCCTGCGTATGCTGGGTAAAACGCCAATCGCCCTGCTGATCACCGTGTTCTTTGCGCTGCTGGTCTTTAGCCGCAACCATACCCGCCAGCACCTGGAGAAAATCTGCGAGGGTGCGCTTGGCCCAATCTGCGGCATTATCCTGGTGACGGGCGCAGGCGGCATGTTCGGCGGCGTTCTGCGTGCCAGCGGCATCGGCGATGCGCTGGCGGGCGTGCTGTCTGATACCGGGATGCCGGTTATCGTTGCCGCTTTTGTCGTCTCCACCGCCCTGCGTGTAGCTCAGGGTTCCGCAACGGTTGCGCTGACGACGACCGCAGCGCTGGTTTCACCGATGGTTGCCGCAACGGCCGGTCTGAGCCAGTTCGACCTGTGCTTTATCGTCATCGCGATTGCCGGCGGCGCCACCGTGCTGTCTCACGTTAACGACTCCGGCTTCTGGCTGGTTGGGCGCTTCCTTGAGATGGACGAGAAGACCACGCTGAAAACCTGGACCGTGATGGAAACGCTGATCGGCACTATCGCCTTCCTGTTTGCGCTGATAGGCAGTATCATCCTGTAAGCCACCGAGGATACATGTTTGTGACTTAGGTCACTTTTAACCACAGGTTAAGCTCAGTATCATCGGTAAAGACCAGACCCTCATCGTTTACGGTGGGGGTTTTTCTTTGTACGGTTTCTATGCCACGCACATGAGTGCCTGTTTTTACACGGAGAGAATTATGTCCAGACCTGCCATCATCATTAACGACCTCGATGCCGAGCGTCTCGACCGCCTGCTGGAGCAGCCGCAGTACGCTACCCTTCCGGTGGCGCAGGCGCTGAACGCAGAGCTGGACCGTGCCGAGATGCGCAGCCCCGAGAAAATGCCTGCGGACGTGGTTACCATGAACAGCCGCGTGAAGTTCCGTGACCTGTCGTCCGGAGAAGAGCATGTTCGCACGCTGGTTTATCCCGCTAACCTGACGGACAGCGATAACCAGTTATCCGTTATGGCGCCGGTTGGAGCCGCGCTGCTGGGCTTGCGCGTGGGCGATACGATTAACTGGGTATTGCCAAACGGTAACCAGACTAACCTCGAAGTACTGGCTTTAGAGTTTCAGCCGGAGGCGGCTGGCGAGTTCCACCGGTAACCGGTTCCGTTCATCCGGGGCGCTGGTCTATTTTGTCCCCGAGCCGATGAACGGAAAATTGGCAACACATCACTAATTTAATTCGACTAACCGCTTCGGCCTGCCGTTTATTTCAGGGCAGGCTTAACCGGAAATATAATAAAAATACCCACATTAATAACCCGCCTGCTTTAAATATTAAATAGACTAAACAGTTCAGACCCTCTGACCATTTCCGCAATGTGATTATAATATTATAAAGACACAAAAAGAATCTCCTGCAAACAACGGGTCAACATAAAAATCATAATGATTTATTTTTGTTACATAAGATGATATTTATTAACCTGAATTGCATTTTCTTAAAAACGCCAAAAAAGTTCGTATGGTGGCAGGTTGCGCAGCGCCTTTTTATGGCGTAAAAAGGCCGCAGCAAAGACGTTGCCTGGTACCATGCCGGTAACGGTGGTTTTTCTTTGGCCCTGTTCTTTGCGCGGTTAATCGCCGAAAACACAGCGAAAGGTGCTTAAATTTTCTTCGCTTCCGCCGCCGTTCATTGCCGGGGGATAAACGGACTTAATAATTAATTTTTATTACCAGTTGTGCTTTTTTTCGGCCCAGCTAAAATCAATTTGTCCCTACAGGAATGGTTCGCTGCCGCTATTGAAAATGACTAAATCCTATTTTTCTGTAAATAACTGGTTAGTTGATATCCCCTCCGGCTCTATTCTTCACCTGACTACCGGCGAACGAAAAAGGTTAGGCGAATACCAATTAAAACTGCTTGAAGTCTTTATCCAGAACACCGGCGTCATTCTCACCCGCGAGCAACTGACCAATCTGGTATGGGAAAATAGGGTTATTGGTAATAACAGCTTACCAAACGCCATTCACGCGTTACGTACCGCGCTGGAAGACAACGGCAAACAGCAGAGAATCATCAAAACGATACCGAAAAAAGGTTACCTGCTTGAAGCTGAATACTGCTGCTCGGTAATAAAAGAGGAAAACGACGTTAAAGAAGATGACGCCGTATTGCCGTCATCGGAAGGCTCGCCCCTCTCTTTATCCAGCTTTGCATTAGCGGAACAGGAAAACGTCGCGCCAGTAGTGCAACGGTTCTCCGCAGAGCCGACAGAAGCCGCGGTTCTGAATATCGTGCCGCCGTCGCCTTACGTCTCTGCACAGCGTTATCGCCGCCTGTTCATCACGCTTATCGTCGTGATACTGGCGGCGCTGCTGCTGTGCGGGGGGATGTGGTATTTCCTGGAGGGCCGGCAAAATCGCCTGCTGGTACAGGAACAAGAGACCAACGTTTACAGCAATATTCACATCTACAAGATTGCGCCGGCCAGCACGCCCGATCGCAACAAAGATCAGATTTACGGCAAGCTTAAGGACTCGCTTTATCAGCTAAACCAAATGCTCAAGGCGCAATCCATCACCATGAACGTTTATTACCTGAGCGTCGATCAGACGCTGAATTACACCTTCTCATTAGAAAACCGCTGCGACAGCAAGCAGTTAGCCATGGCTATTTACCACTGGCGTATCGACAGGGTGCAGTTAAACAATCTGATCCTGCGAGAAACGAAGAGGAAGCTCAATGAAATGGCTGTTTGTTCCGGTGAATAGGTGGTTATCCGGCGGCGCGCTATTGCTGGCGTTACTGGTAGCGGTAGGTTTCTTTATCTGGCCTGCAAAACCGCCTCTTCCACAAAAGGTCCAGGGCGTTATGCAGCTGGGGTTTTACGATCTGATGTCGCAGCGCAAAGAGATTTACGACTCGGGTATGCAGACCGTCGGCAACACGATCCTGACCACCATCACCAGCCCGGATGATAACCGCTTTGTGCTTAAAGGTAAGTTCACCCGGCTGGGGTTTGATAATGGGAAACTGTTCTTTTCCTACACGCCCATCTATTCAAGCACTATCCGTTCAGGGTTAATGATTGACGGCCTGGTCGATCTGCTGCTGCATTCGGACGTCTGGATGGAGCCGCTGCAGCTGCAGGATCAGCCTATTGTGGTAGGACAGAGCGGGATGATCTTCCTGTATCCGATACATCGATAAGGCGCTGCGCTATCCTTGCGCCGCCTGGCGTCAGGAATAACATTTGATATCGATCCCGTTGTCGCGCATCGATGCCAGGCGATAACGCAGTGCCCTGGGGGTGATACCTAAAAAGTCCGCGGTTTTCGATTTATTGCCTTTGTGTCGCTTCAGTAAATCAATGATGTACTGGTATTCCGCCATGCGGCCACGCAGCTTAACGTTACGGATAGCGGTCACCATGCCACCAACGCCGCCGTTTTGCCCTTCCTGATGAGCGGGCAATGCCTCAGTGGAAGGCGTTTTTTCTGCGGGCGCCTGCTTCTGCGCCAGGCCAAAATCTTGCACGGTCATTTCCACACCGTTACACAAAATCAACCCGCGCTGAATGACATTTTCCAGTTCGCGCACATTGCCCGGCCAGTCGTAGTTCAGTAACGCTTCACGCGCCTCGTCACCGAGATGAATGTTTCCCTGGCAAAAAGCCTGGTATTTATTAATAAAACGCAGCGCCAGCGGAATAATATCCTGCCTGCGTTCGCGTAGCGGCGTAATATGAACGGGTACAACCGAAATGCGGTAAAACAGATCCTGTCGGAAACGGCCTTCGGCTATCTCAATCTGTAAATCTTTATTTGTTGAGGCTACCAGACGAATATTAAGAGGAATAGGGTTATGGCTTCCCAGGCGTTCGACCTCCTGTTCTTGCAGCACGCGTAATAATTTAGCCTGCAACGCCAGCGGCATATCACCAATTTCATCAAGTAATAATGTACCGCCGTTCGCCTGCTCAAATTTACCCGGCACGCTGGCCGCTGCGCCGGTAAAAGTACCGGCTTCATAGCCGAATAAAAGCCTTTCCAGCATATTTTCAGGAATCGCGGCACAGTTAATACCAATATAAGGCGCGTGATTCCCAACAGCATTTTTATGGATATATTTCGCCACATATTCTTTACCGCTTCCTGTTTCTCCGGTAATCAATACTGGCACACTAAATTTTGCGACACGGCGGGCTAATGCAAATAAATCTATACTGGCGGGTGCCCTGGCAATAAAATCATTTTCATCGCCAACTTCCCGATCAACCACGATATTCATAAAGCGTCACCAACATAATTAAAACATTTGACTGACGAAGACTACAACATCACAGCACTCGATGAAGGCGAGTATACTCAGGCACCAGGAATTGTCTTGTTTTTAATGGGTATTAAAATATTAATCTTTAATAATCAATAAATTATTGAAATTTATTAATGATGATTAATCATCACAGACAGCGTTCAATAAACCAACGGATTTGCCAAAATTACCCTTAGCCGCGCTGTGCAAACAGCAAAGCGCGCGGCGATAAATACTCCCCAGCTATTTAAAACTAGTTATCCAGATAACGCAGTTTCCAGCTCACCAGCGTTCGCGGCATATACTTCTCATTTTTATTTTCCGTGGTGTAATAATGCAGTTGCAGTTCGCCCTTTGCCGACGGCGATATACGCGCCGCCCAGATTTTTCCCTGCGGCGTATACATAATAATTGCCGTCTGGCGGTTCGCCGCCCCACGCACCCACATCGACAGCACCCGGGCGCCAATATTGTCGATATCCTCCTGATAGATAAATACGTTCGCGGTATCGACAAAATTTTGGTAATCCTCACCGGTAAGCGTGCGGAACTGTTTATCACGCGCTTCATTGTCAAAAATACCCATCGTAAACAGCGTTGGTTTTGGGCGGGGATCGCGGTCTGATTTTTCGTAACGCCCGTCGAGGAATACCCCGGAAGGCATCGACAACCGGCAGCCCCAGTCGGCGTTACTGTATACCTGAAGTGACCCCGATTTTTTTGGAATAATCAGCAGCTTGCAGTTGCTTGTGTCTTTCATATTTTCGACAACGGCCATGCCGTATACCTTGCGTGCCTCTGCCGTAAAATCATCCTTATTTAAGCCAGCCCAGGCGTGCATATCGATAGTAACGCTCCATTCAGCGCTACGGCTGAACTGTATCGTGCCTCCGCTCATGTTGGGCGCCCGCATATTCCACCACTGCCCTTGCCAGTCAAACTGTTTATCCACGTCTGAGATTTTGCCAATCCCTTCATAATAGGCGCGCTCAATACAGCTATCCGTAGTGCAGCTTTCCAGCGACGACTCCCACTGTGTGTAATCGTTATGCACTTTTACGGGATCGTTTCTGATAAGCATCGTGCGGTAGATAACCGTCATGGTGCTGTCCAGCCAGCGGAGGTTGTCGTTATTGCAGACGGTATTTTCCAGCGGCGTGCTGGCACGCTGGCAATTCACTGCCAGAGCGCTGTCGCTAAAAAAAATCAGGCAGATAAGCAGACCAAAGGCGAGAGGCTTTAACATAGATAGAAACTCTGGAGGCAGGAACAAACATTCTGTCCAAAAGCGCAAACGTTTGCAATATAAAACGCTAGCCTTTAATTAACCGAATAAATAACAATGTCGAAACGCTAATCGCCTGTTAACGCTATGGTTATCTTTGCCGAAGAGTAAAAGCCTGAAATAGATACGGACATGTAATTATTTATATAAAATAAACGTATCTTATGCGGATTCGCGCAGCACCAGCTCCCCGGAAATAATGATCTTTTGCTGCGGTAACGCCGGATCTTTAATTTTATTTATGATAAGCGTCGCCGCCTGGCGCCCGGTTTCTTCGCTTGATGCCGAGACGTAGCTGAACAACGGCGAGGTCAGGTTTATATGCATCATATCTTCAAACCCAATCAACGACACCTGCTGGGTCAGAAACACGTCTTTACCGACGGTGCGCCCTACCTGCTGGATACCGCTCAGGCAACCGATAATAACAGGAGGCGAATGGCAGAGGATGGCGGTGATTTTATTGCTTTGCTCAAGCAGCAGACGAGTTGCCGTAGCCGCCGCGAGCGTATCGTTATCGCAGGCGGGCGCCCACTCTTCACGAAACGGCAAATCGTACTGGGCAAGCGCTCCGCGATAGCCCAGCAGCCGTTCCTGACGAATCAGACAGCCAGCGGTGCCGCCGAGGTAGGCGATATTACGGTGCCCACGTTCAATCAGATAGCGCGTTGCCTGATTCCCGGCCTGCCGGTTATCACGCCCGATAATGTCTCTGGTGCTGGTAACGGAAGATTCAGAGATAACGACGGCTGGCAACGGGCATTCCGTTATCAGATCGGGAACGGAAGACGAACGGGGGTTCGCATTCAGGTAAATCACCCCCGCTACGCCCTGCTGCGAAAAAGAGGTTAAGCACTGGCGGAGCTGCCGATCCTCGTCCTGCGGCTGGCCAAGAAATACCATGAAACCCTGTTTCTCAAGCTGCTGCACTACGCTTGCCGTCACGCTCACGGAAAACGAGTCGGAAAAATCACGGATAATCAGGCCAATCAGATTTGAGGTATTTGAGCGCAGGTTTGCCGCCGCCGTGTTATGGACGTAGCCAAGCTGCCTGATGGCGGCGTTAACTTTGTCGATAGTGGCTTCGGAGATCTTACCTTTGTTACGCAGCACCAGCGACACCGTGGAAACGGAAACCCCCGCCAGTTGGGCTACATCAATGATATTGACCTTTTTCATCCTGCTCCCTTTGTGCAAATTTCCTTGTTATCAATACCATAAAGCCCCCGGTAAACCTACTGGGGGCTGAGATCTTTAAAAAGGATTATTTGCCAATCATCGTCGACATGGTCTGGGCGATAAACTGCGCTCTGGCGCCGAATATCACCTGGATACCCGAGTCGCCGACAAACACCACGCCGCGCGCACCAAGGCTGTTCAGACCGTCTTTATCCACCATATCGCTCTTATCCACTTCCAGGCGCAAACGCGTGATGCACGATCCGACCGAGCTGATGTTACCCGCCCCGCCCAGCAGGCCAATGATATCGCCGGCCAGTTCGGTATCGGTTTTATCATTAGCGTTCGCCGTAACGTCCGTGCGGCCCGGCGTTTTCACATCGAAACGGCGGATTACAAAGCGGAACGTGAAGTAGTAAATCAGCGCCATCGGCACGCCCACGATAATCGCCATCAGGAAGTTGGTCTGATAACCGTTAAACGACGGCAGAATACCAAAGGAAATATAGTCAATCATGCCCGCCGAGAAAGACTTGGCGATATGCGCATGCAGCAGGTACATACACATATAAGACAGCCCGGCCATGATCGCGTTAAAGACGTACAGGATCGGCGCGACAAAGATAAAGGTAAATTCAACCGGCTCGGTGATGCCCGTCAGGAAACAGGTTAGCGCCGCAGAGAACAGAATACCGGAGGCAATTTTCTTATTTTTGGTGTTCGCTTCGTGATACATCGCAAGACACGCCGCCGGCAGCGCAAACAGCATCAGCGGGAATTCGCCCTGCATGAACTTACCGGCATTCTGGTAGCTGTCGCTGCTGAAGGATTTCACGCCCTCTTCCAGCATTTTGAACCAGATGGTCTGGTCGCCGTGAATCACCTGACCTGCATGCGTGGTGTATTCCCCAAACGAATACCAGAACGACGGATACCAGATATGGTGCAGGCCAAGCGGGATAAGCGCACGCTCGGTCAGACCAAAGATAAAGGTAGATAACGCCTGGTTGTCGCCGTTCACAATAACCGAAAGCGAATCAATCCCCGACTGGATGTACTGCCAGACCCAGGGCAGAACCATACCCAGCAGGAAGGAAAGAAATGCCGTGGCAATCGCCACGAAACGCTTGCCGGAGAAGAACCCCAGGAACTCCGGGAGCTGCATGGTGTGGAATTTGTTATAGCACCAGGCGGCGAGAATACCGGAAATCAGGCCGCCGAAGACGCCCATCTGCAGCGTCGGGATGCCCACAACCATGGCGTATTTTCCACCCGCCGCCGCCATTTCCGGCGTGATGTGTAAAACCGTGCCGATAGTCATATTGATGATAAAGACCGATACCGCCGCCGACAGCGCGGCAATGCCGGATTCCGCCGCCAGCCCTACCGCAGAACCGATGGCGAACAGCATAGGCAGGTTGTCGAAGATCACCCCGCCCGCGTTCATCATCAAAGGTAAATGGAATTTATCGCCGAAGGCCAGTAACAGCCCCGCGGCAGGCAGCAGTGAAATAGGCAGCATTAATGCACGGCCTATCATCGACAGCCTTGATAACGATTTTGTAACGCTTGATAACACACTCATAGACAATCCCCCGGTGTTGACGCCGCCATCGCGTTTATTACGCGTTTTTATGGTGAGTAGAACGTTCTAGTAGAACGTTCTACCTATAGTGACGAAACGCTTTTTTTCCGGCAACTAAAAATCAGGATTGTAGCCATACTGTTATCGAATATTTGAAGCTGCGCAGGTTTTAACCTATTTTTTTGTGGGGTTTTACTGGAGCAACGTGCGGGAAAGCCCTCTCCCTGACGGAGAGGGTCAAGAGGTGCGGAAAATCTTACGCCTGAACCGTGATGCTCAGGCTTTCAAAGCTCACCGTCTGGCCTGCAACGATTTTGCAGCGTTTACGGGTTTCCACTTCGCCGTCCACCTTCACCAGGCCTTCGGCAATCACCGCCTTCGCCTGCGCGCCGCTTTCGCACCAGCCTTCCAGCTTCAGCAGATCGCACAGTTCAACGTGGGGGTGTTTTCCTAATGAGAAGGTCGCCATTTTACTCTCCATCGACATCATGATATTCCTCGCAGGCCTGCAAGGTATTCTGGATAAGAGTGGCGACGGTCATTGGGCCAACGCCACCCGGAACCGGCGTAATATACGAGGCTTTGGCTGCAGCTTCATCATAATTTACGTCGCCCACCACCTTGCCGTTTTCCAGGCGGTTGATGCCAACGTCTACAACGATCGCCCCTTCTTTGATCCACTCGCCCGGAATAAAGCCCGGTTTACCGACGGCAACGATCACTAAATCGGCGTTCTCGACGTGATGGCGAAGGTTTTTGGTAAAGCGATGCGTGACGGTGGTGGTGCAGCCCGCCAGCAGCAGTTCCATGCTCATCGGGCGGCCCACAATATTGGACGCGCCGATGATGACCGCATTAAGGCCATAGGTATCGATATTGTAACGCTCAAGCAGCGTAACGATACCGCGCGGCGTGCAGGGACGCAGGCGAGGCGCGCGCTGGCACAGGCGGCCAACGTTATAGGGATGGAAACCGTCCACGTCTTTATCCGGATCGATGCGCTCCAGCACTTTTACGTTGTCGATGCCGGCAGGCAGCGGAAGCTGAACCAGAATGCCGTCGATTTCGCCGTCAGCGTTCAGCTCGTCAATCAGCGCTAACAGTTCGGCTTCGCTGGTAGTATCGGGCAAATCGTAAGAGCGGGAAACAAAACCGACCTCTTCGCACGCCTTGCGTTTGTTAGCGACATAAATTTGCGATGCGGGGTTTGCGCCTACCAGCACAACGGCAAGGCCAGGGGCGCGTTTTCCAGCGGCAATACGGGCTTGTACAATTTGTGCCACTTCAAGCCGTACCTGCTGCGCAATCGTTTTACCGTCAATAATCTTTGCTGCCATCAGTCGAAGTATTCCGTCTGTAATTAACCAGGAGGGGGATGGACGCTATTTTGTCAGAAGCGGGCCTCGCTGTCAGGCAAACTTCTGCATGGATGCTCAATTGTCGCGCAGGTGGTTGAAAAGCCATTGACTAGAAGGGCGCTGACCGTATAATCCGAGCGTTCCGATAATATGCACCCTTCGGAACGGCACTTCTGCAGTGCGCCCTTAGCTCAGTTGGATAGAGCAACGGCCTTCTAAGCCGTAGGTCACAGGTTCGAGCCCTGTAGGGCGTACCATTTCGAAGTAAACAGACGTCAACCGACGTCTTTTTTTATGCCTGAAATTCAGCAGATGGGCTGTTTTCATTTCTCTCTTCGTCACTAAAAACCTTCTTATTGCAGCCATAATCCTGAAGTGGAGTCTGCTATTCCCGACGCGCTGACGGGGCCGAGAAGCGGGTAAGTAATCCTGGCGTTCCTGATACCTTTTTCGCATAACGAAAATGACAATTCATTAACTGTAATGGGAGTGAAACAATCAGAGAGCTGAAAAGGAGAAACTATGAATACCCGAAACTTATCTCAAAACCTTGCTGTCAGTTCCGTCGGTTATGGCGCTATGGGACTAAGCGAATTTTATGGCGCAACAGACGACAAAGCTTCTTTGCAACTTTTGCATAAGCTCATCGACCTGAATATTACGTTCATCGATACCGCTAATCTTTACGGGCGGGGTCACAATGAACGATTGATTGGCCATTTTCTTGCCGGACTGGATAAGCCAACAAGAGAACAGTTCAAAATTGCCACCAAATGCGGAATCGATCGCGCTGCTGACGAGTCCTACGCCCGCACGATTAATAATCAACCCGACTACATCACCCGCTGCTGTAATGAATCGCTTAAAAGGCTGGGCGTTGAGAGAATCGATCTGTTCTATCTTCACAGGATTAGTCAGGCTACGCCTGTTGAAGAGAGCATGGCGTGTCTGAGTCGACTGGTAAAAGAAGGTAAAATCAACCATATCGGCCTTTGTGAGGTATCCGCATCAACGCTGCGCCGGGCGCATGCCGTGCATCCGATAACCGCGCTGCAAACTGAATATTCGCTGTGGACACGTGACATAGAGTTTGAAATCCTTCCCGTAGTGAAAGATCTGGGCATCGGCCTGGTCCCCTATTCACCGCTAGGCAGAGGCTTTCTGACGGGCAAGTACCTTAAAAACAGCGATTTTACGGAAGGCGATTTCCGCAAAAATAATGAGCGTTTCCTTCAGTCCAGCCTCGATCATAACGTCCAGCTTCTTGATGTTATTTGTCCGCTTGCAGAGAAATACAACTGCACCGCAGGACAGATTGCGCTGGCCTGGCTGCTCGCGCAGTACGATAAGCTGGTGCCGATTCCTGGCACCAAGCACATCAATTATCTGACTGAAAATGCCCATGCGGCTGACATCGTTCTGGACAAAGCGGACGTTGAGTTGCTGAACAACGTTCATCAGCGCGTGGAAATTAAGGGCGGTCGCTATTCTGAGGAAGGTATGAAAGGGGTCAACGCCTGAATCAGTAGACCTAATAAAAAACCGGGTTATACCCGGTTTTTTTGCCTTCATTGTTAATCTTCAGGTATTGCGTTTCAACGGGTAGCCCGGCATACAGGGTGCTACCTAGCAGGCCGTCAGGACCTGTATCATGATGGCCTGAGAATTTCACCTGCTACCACGCCGGATTCATCAGGAAGTGCACGAATGGCTCGTCATCAAAGCGCTATTGCGCAATGATCTGAGCGGTTACTTTATCGGCAAGTCCTGGCTCGAGGCGATCCATAATGTCTCTGTCATAACACGTCAGATCGTTAGTTTGACTCATAAGATTTCCCCAGAATGGTTTGCGCAGGCATTACACGTGTTGGGATAGCGGCCACGAGCAGAACAGAAAGGCCAATGGCAGCACCAGCTACGATATAAAGCATCGGGACTGAAAAAGCTGACACTATCCAGGCGCCGGCTGACGCCCCAACGCCAATTGCGGTATTGAAAAAGGAAACGTAAACCGCAGAAGCCGGGAAGGTTTTATCTTCCGCCATGCGCAGGACCCATGTCTGGAAGCCCACGAATATCCCTGACACCGCCAGACCCCAGATAACCATTGCCGCGAAAACGAGGGTGCCTGAAAGCGAAGCACCGGATAAACCCAGAAATATCAGGACCGCACAGATAAGCAGAACCGATACCGATACCGTTACCTTGAGATATTTATCAATAACCATCCCGGTCAGAAAATTACCGGCAAGACCAGCGATGCCGTAAACAAAAAGCACAACCGGAATAATCGATGTCGTGAGTGAATTCTGTATATGAAGCCAGGGTTCAATATAGGTAAAAGCCGCAAAATGCGCGGTGACCGCCAGTAAAGTGGCCGAATAAATTTTCCACAGCGTGGATGACTTCAGCACGCTTTTAAGCGCTTCAAGACCAATAGCGCTTTTACTGGTTATCTGTGGAACGAGAACGGCGATACCGGCAAAAGCCACCACGCTGAGCACGGCCATAAGCCAGAATGCCTGTCTCCAGCCGAAGTGAATACCAATATAATTTGATACCGGAACGCCAAAAACGCTGGCTGCAGATACCCCACCAAAAACGATTGATGTTGCTGCACCTATGTATCTGGCCGGCACAATAGCCACTGCTGTCGCACCGATCATCGCCCAGAATGCGCCATGGGCTAGCGCACCTAATACGCGTGCTGCAAGCAACAGGGTGTACGTATTTACCGTTGCTGCCAGGACATTGGACAGAAAAAGCACGACAGTAAGCGTAAGCAGGAGCCGCTTTTTAGCCACGTTGCCGAGGAAGACTGATGCAAAGAGCGCGCTCAATGCGCCGACCCAGGCATACAGCGAAACCGTCATGCCAACCGCTGATTCAGAGGCGCTGAGTCCGTCGGCAATGGGCGTCAGCAGGCCGACGGGAGCCAGTTCGGTAGTAACTATGGTAAAAGTTGAAAGAGCCAGAATAAATAAGGCAAGCCACGACCTTAGGGTCATATCCTGCGGAGATTTTTCTGAAGTCATATTTCGTTGCCTCAAAATAGTTTAAATAATCGGCCAGCTATATTTCATCGCGTAGCTGGCAAGAGCTGTATTTTTACCTACATAAACGGGATATTCCGCAGTAAGGAAACAATCAAAAATGCGCTACTGACAAATAATCTTGTATTAAATTTTTACCGAAATAATCCCTAACCTGCCCTTTCTAACTGCTTATTATAAATCTCTGTAAACCGGCGCCAGAATTATTGTCAAATGACATATTTTTCTCCAAAGGGATATATGGTTAGGTTGCGGGAGAAATTTACCAATCTGTGACGTAGATGGAATTGTTAAATGTGTAATACAATTTTTGTATTACTGTAAATTAGTCTTTTCAGGTGGTGATGTTCTTGTTGTATTCAGGTGCATAAAAAAGGGTAAAATAAATTTTTGACTGGCGGGATTGAATCTATGGCTACAGCAGCGCACCTCATCAGCAACAACCTTCCCAGCGTTAAGCAGCTTCAGTGCTTCCTCGCTGTTGCTCATGAGTTGAATTTTCGCAGGGCGGCTGAACGGCTCAGAATGACCCAGCCTCCGTTAACCCGGCAGATCAAGTGCCTGGAAGCCGTTTTGGATCAGCAGTTATTCAGCCGAAGCACGCATGATGTTAGCCTGACGGAAGCAGGCCGTGCGCTTGTCATGAAAGCGGAGCGAATTCTTCAAGAACTCAACGGGTTAAAGTCAGGATCGCTGTCATCCGACGGCGGGCTGCGCATAGGGCTTACCCGGACGCTCGACTTCGAATTCATTGAACCGGTGAATAGTCAGCTTATTAAACTCGAGGCCGGAGATGACATCGAAACGCCTAATCTCACCTCTGCACAGCTTCTCCAGTGCCTGGCTAAAAACACGCTTGATCTCGTGCTTACCGGGGAAAAAGGCACCGGTCATGAAGACACCATTCAGTATCGCTGGGTCTGCCGCGAACCCTTGCTTATGGCGATGCCGGCCATGCACCCCGCAAGCCTGAAAGAAAAGGTGTCGCTGGAAGACGTCAGCGATTTACCGCTGTTCTGGTTTGCAAGAAGCGCAAACCCGTCGTTTTATGACAAGTGTGAGAGCTATTTTGATGAACTCAACGTCTCCCTTAAAAGAGTAAAAGAGCCGGATGATTCACTCGTTATGCTCACCCATATAGCAAGAGGTAAAGGATTTGCTCTGATGCCTCAGTCAAAATGTACCTTTAATCAGGAAGGGTTGTGCTACCGGGAACTAACAGATTATGAGTCGCAGAAGTTAAACATTGATATCTACGCCGCAACGCGGCTCAATGAAAATCGTGAGGCGGTACTTAACGCTCAGGAAATATTATGCAATAACAATTATTCCGTCTGACGAAACTATTTAACCCTTTCAGTACAGGTTGGAATTTCAGACGGTAATTTTCTCCACGTTATACACTACGCCGCATAATGAAATTCCAAGCAGAAAAAGGGATGACATAACTTCAATGTGTCTGCCGTGTCGCTCCGGCATCCAGTATTTTACGGTCAGGATATAAAGCGACAGCACGGTAAAATCGAAAACTATCCAGACAAATGAAAGCGTCACAATGCTTGCCGTAAAATCACGGGTAACCGTAATAAACTGGGGAAAGAACGCCACAAAAAAAAGCATATCTTTGGGGTTTGAAATTCCGATCAGGAAGCCTCTGACAAGCCCCCCACGGTTGCTCATTTCCGGCTGTTCGACGATACGCTCTTTTCCAGTGTATGAAAGAAGGCTGACGGCTGCGCCCCATCCGATATACAGCGAGCCTGCCGTTCCCAACAGATAAAGCAAAAGTGGGGAGAGTGAAACAACGCCTGCAAGCATCAGCGTGGCCAGCATAATCAACACCAAAGACGCGCCGTTTGTTCCTGCCACGGTGGCAAAAGCTTTCCGGCTTCCATAGCGTGCAGCCGTGCCGGTAACCAGCGCCACAACCGGCCCGGGAGTAAGCAGCAGCATTAAAACAGCCAGAATATAGGTACCCAGTAACGCCAGGTTCATTGGCTATGTTCTCCTGAGAGATGCATCTTGTTGCGCGCTATTATCCAGGCGGAACCGGGCATTGAAAAACGGAAAAAACTGCGGTTCAATGTGATTTAAACTCAAAATGAATTTTTACTATGAGCCTGCCACCGCTTTACGCCCTGCGCGCTTTTGAAGCCGCCGCCCGCCTCGGTTCCTTCAGTAAAGCCGCCGCGCTATTGAACGTGACTCCCGGCGCCGTCAGCCGGCATATCCGCACCCTTGAAAGCTGGTTTGAATGTGAACTGTTCCGGCGGAACGGGCCTCGCGTGGAGGTAACCGAGGCTGGTCGTGCGCTGGCAAGCCAGCTAACGGAGGGATTTCAGCGTCTGGAACAGGCCTGCTATGCTTTTCGCAGCGGCAGCCGAGAGCTCCGCTTAAAGGCCCCGTCAACCTTAACCATGCGCTGGCTGCTGGATGAGCTAAACGCCTTTCGTGAGAAAAACTCAACGCCGGTCATTGAAATCTCCAGCGTCTGGATGGATACCGATACGGTGGACTTCAGCCGGGAGCCCTATGACTGCGCGATACTATTGGGCAATGGCCGATTCGGCCCGGAAACAGAAAGCGGCCTGCTGTTTGATGAATGGCTGATTCCGGTATGCGCACCAAAGCTTGTCGAACAGGCCCGCACAGATATTTATAGCTGTGAGCTTATCCACCCTTCGCCAGACCGACGCGACTGGCGAAGATGGCTGAAACGGACCGGCAAATTCGGCGATCTCAGTATTGCCAGGGGCAAAGTTTTTGACACCCTTGAACAGGGCAACCTGGCGGCGATAAGCGGCCACGGTATCTCGATCGGCGATTTGTTGCTAAGCCTGCCGGCAGTCAAAAACGCCCTGCTGGCTTTGCCGTTCCATGAAGCCGTTGCTACCGGAGATGCTTACTGGCTTGTCTGGCCGAAAAGCACGCAGCGCAGAAAGAATATAGAGCTGCTGTATCAATGGCTAAAAGAGGCGGCGCCGGGGCAAATCCCGGAAGAAATTAAACGCCTGGAATGAATTACGCTCGCCGGGAGCGTAGCGCCCCATAATCACTGAATAGTCATCTGAATGAAAACGGCCCCTCTCATACGAGAAAGGGCCGCTTTTTCTTTATTGCAGGTGCTCCGCCAGAAAAGCTTGCACGTCAAAAGCGCAAAGACCGGATCGGCCAGGTAAAGATAAAGGCTTACGCGCCAAGGCTTCCCCAAACCATCTCGCCTTTATGGAAAGTAGCGGTGCGGGGGGAAATACGGGCTACGGCCTCGGCGGAACATGATGCGTCCACCAGCACAAAACTCGCTTCGTCCTGGGCTGCTGGCCACGAGCGCTCGCCTTTGTCATTTAGCGGCAACACGTTGCCGGTGGCAATCGCCAGCGAACGTGAAAGCGAAAGCTCGCCTGGGCGCACGTAAAGCTGGGCATAAAGATTCGCTTTTTCCAGCATGTCACCCAGGCCATACGGCGACCAGTGGTCAATCACGCTGTCCGTGCCGGTCATGACAAATACGCCCTTTTCCTGAAGCTTTTTCAGCGGCATATGCAGCGTGCCGATCGGCACGGTAGAGGCCAGAGTAATCTGCTGGGCCGCCATGCGCGAGCCGATCTCATCAACCTGCTTTTCATCCATCATCGCCAGCGCAAAACCGTGGCTGATGGTAAGCTTGCCCTTCAGTTGCGGCGTTTTCTCCACCGTTTCAACCATATAATTTATCGCGGCAACGCCTGCCGGGCTGGTTTCATGCAGATGTATATCCACGCCTTTGTCGTAGTCCAGCGCAATCTGGAACATAGCATCCAGGGACTTTTCCATCGCGCCGTCCACGTTGGTCGGGTCCAGGCCTCCTACGTAGTGAGCGCCTGCCTGCATCGCGTCACGCATCAGCGCTACGGAATTTGAATGCAGCAGGCCGTGCTGGGGGAACGCAACGATTTCACAGCTAAAGCCGGGCCTGCGCCGCTCCAGCACCGCCTGCAGGTTTTCCAGATTCTTCAGGCCGGAAACCGGCTCCACGTTGCAGTGGCTGCGGGCAATGGTTGATCCTTTTGACTGAATCAAATCAATCAGCTTTTCCGCGCGCTGCTGGGTATAGGGCTGCAGTTCAGGCAGAAGCTTTTGCTCAAGAGCAATCATGTCCATGATGGTCGTGCCTTCCGGGCGGGAATGGACGCGCCACGGGCCGCCGTAAAAGGTTTTGTCCAGATGGATATGCATATCGCGCATGGCGGGCAACAGCAGCTTTCCGCCCGCATCATAATGAGGCAACGCCTGCGGATGCTGCTTATTGGCTAACAGCGCCGCAATTTTTCCGTCTCTGATTTCCAGCGTTTTCAGCTCGGTTTCCGTACCGACGATATCCTGCCCATCGCGACGAAAACCGGCTTCCAGAAGGACATTGTCCAGATAGTAGTGCTTTTCTTTCATTACGCTCATGCGATTATCAGGCTCACGGGCGGTGGATGGCGGCTTTGCAGCATACGCCATCGAGCCGGCGGCACCAAAAAGCGCGCAGGCCGCGGCCACTTTGCCACCGCCGCTTAAAAACTCACGGCGGCTTTTTTCTGCGTTATTCATCGGTTCTCCCACTCAATTATTAACAATATGGGTGCCCGTTTCGCCGCGCAGGGCTTCGGGCAATTTTTCCGGCGTGGTGATAATCACGCGTTTGCCGCCCTGGCGCAGAAACGCGAGGCTTGCGGTAATTTTTGGCAACATACTGCCCGGCGGGAAATGGCCTTCGTTGCTGTAGCGCTCCATGTCTGCCGCGGTAATTTCGTCGAGCGCGCGCTGCTCCGGTTTCCCGAAGTGGACGTACACTTTCTCCACCCCCGTGGTGATAACAAGGATGTCAGCGCTTACTTCGCGGGCAAGAAGCGCGGTAGAGAGATCTTTATCGATGACCGCATCCACGCTCTGATAATCCCCCTGCTCCGTGCGAATAACAGGAATACCGCCACCGCCTGCGCCTATCACCACAAACCCTTGTTTTATCAACGCGCTGATAGCATCTGCTTCCACAATACGCTTCGGGTCGGGCGAAGCCACCACGCGGCGGTAGCCGCGCCCGGAATCTTCAATAAAGTGCCAGTCAGGATGGGCAGCTTTCAGCGCGGCGCACTGCTCCTGGTTAAAAAACGCGCCGATGGGTTTAGTGGGATGGGCAAAGTTGGGATCTTTTTTATCCACTTCGACCTGGGTAATGACCGTCACCGCTTTTTTCTCGCCGCTGCGGCTAAGCCGGTTATTCAGCGCCTGCTGAATCAAATATCCAATACCGCCCTGGGTATCCGCCACGCAGTTTGCGAGCGGCGTGAGCGGCAGGCCTTCTCTTTCGTGGGCTATCTCGGCGCGACGTAAATCCAGCCCGACCTGCGGGCCGTTGCCGTGGGTCAGCACGATGTCGTAATCCGAAGCAAGCATCGCCAGCACCGAATCTGCCACCTCTTTCACCGCCGCCTGCTGATGCTCAACCGACTGGCTGGCATTATCTTTGATGATGCTGTTGCCGCCGATCGCCACTACCACGAGCTGTTTCATTTTGATTCCTTATTTTTTGCCCCTCTCCCTGGCCGGGAGAGGGAGAAAAATACATTAGCTCTCGGATACCGGCGCAACGCCTTCAGAAGCCGCTTCACGCCTGTCGAGCAGGTGTTTCACCACAAACATGCCGCCCATCATCAGGTAAGCCGTTACAAACATCAGCGAGCTGCCCTGCGCAATGCCAACCATGGGGGAATGAATCACGCCGAACAGCGCCAGCAGCGCGCCCACCGCGGCGGCAACGGCGCCGCGC
>DAMALH010000032.1:0-50295 GCA_032000125.1 Buttiauxella sp.
AGATGGACAGGGTCACCCAGCAGAACGCCACGCTGGTGGAAGAATCCGCCGCCGCCGCCGCTGCGCTTGAAGAGCAGGCAAGGAATCTGACCCAGGCCGTTGCCGTATTCCGTCTTAACCAGGTTGAGGTTGCCGGGAAGCGAGTCAGGGAGACGGTCAAACCTGTGGTGAAGAAGCCTGTGGTGGAAAGCCGTCCTGCGAAATCAGATGCGGGTGAAAACTGGGAAACCTTCTGATTCAGAAGCGCAAAACAAAAGGGCGCAAGTCCTTGAGAGCGATGGCAAACTAAAAAGTGTCGTCATTTAAAACAAGGAAAATCAATCCATTGATTTTCAGCTGGTAATCACAAAGAAGGAAAAACCACGCTTTTTCCTTCTTTGCCAGCAATCTGAAGGGCGCAAGCCCTTTTATTAGATCTGTATTCTCATTTTCCCGTGACGAGCAAAATCCGTAAACCTCCTGGTTTGCGGATTTTTTTTGCCGGTATTTTTGCCGGGCTCAACTGAGCCCGTCGTTACTCGCTTAGTTACCTGCCCGCATAAAGGTTACGGGAACCATGATGTCATTCGCATAGCGAGCGTTACACTGGGCCGCGCCCGTCAGTCCCTGTGAGCAAATAATTTCCGGTACTGCGTGGCGGTGGCTGCCATGGAAACATTCCGTTCTTGAGCGAGGCTTAACCACCAGATTGCCGGACTGCATCAGCCCGAAATGTACTTCGGCCCGGCAGGTAAAATTATCGCTATGCATGATGCGCACCTGGCCGACATCGTTGCTGACCTCTAAACGCATTCCGGTCGGGATATCCTTAACGTCATCACTGGCTTTAAAGCTAATACGCCAGTGGCCATTAAGAAATTTTGTCGTTCCGGCTTTTACCGCTTCGGCAGGCAACACCAGCGCGTTCTTTGGCGGCGGCGCAACCGGCGCCTCGGGTTTTGGTGCTTCAACTTTCTGCGGTATCACCGTGGCTATTTGTAAGGGCAGCGTGCTTAACAAAACCGGTGGCGCTGTAGGTTTTATGCCTGCCAAAGGCTCAACCATTGCGGCCACAGCGGTTTCAGGCTTCTTAACTTCCTGGTGAACCAGCGGATATAGCCATGGCCATGCCACCAGCAGCGCCATAAAAAGGGCAATGCTGGTGATGGGCCACATAATTTTCCGCCATACGTCTGGCCGTTTTGGTGCAGACACGGGGTCTACAGGTGCAGGAGGCACCACCGGCGGCGCTGGCAAAGGCGCTTCCGGCTGGCTAAGCGTGACAATCACCGGCTCAGGATCGTCCTGGGCTATCTCTTCAATAATTTCAGGCAACGACACCTGCGGTTCAGGAAGAATAGCCGTCGGCTCAGGTTCAGGTTCTGAATCAGGTTCCGGCAGCATGCTTTCATGCAGGCATGCCAGCGTATGCTGGTCCGCGGGCGCGTTGAAATCAGCAAATCCCCAGAAAGTCAGCACCGGCTTTTCGTCGACCAGGTAAAGGTGCTGGCAGCCGGGAAAGCGAAAAGCGTACCGCAGCAGGCTACCGAAAAGCTGCTCGGCATTTTTTGGCGATGCCAGGCTGCGTTCGCTAAGCTGTGAGGCGGTCAGCAGACAGTTATCCAGATAACGCACAGCCTGCAAGCGCTGTTTTTCAGTAGCGCTGGCCCACGGAATAACGGCACCGGCAACAGGAGCGTACCAGTCAATTTTATCGCCGCTATCGTTGGGCTGAGGAACGGCCAGGCAATTAGCCAACAGGGACTGCTTTCTTAATCGTAATGTCTCACGTATTTGTAGCGCAGAATCAAAAATAGACTGCCCGTTTTCACCCAGCGCGAGAAAGTTATCAACATAACCGCTGCGCAATAATATTTTTGACAATTCGTTAACCTTTATCTGTCTGACGTATTTAGCGGTTTATCGTCCGTTGTCTATTTTAACGACTTTAGGGAGGAAAATACGCTTAAGGGATGGCGCAAAAAACCGGCGGAAATGTAGGTTAATAAAGGCATTGCTTGGCGGGGGTAATAATAAAGAGGGCTCACTATGTTATACCTGACATAGTGATGATAACCATTGGTGTGAATTAAAATGATGCGGTGCAAGGAGGCAAAAAAAAGCTTCCTTAAAAGGAAGCTTGCGAGCCTTTATCGAAAAAAGGCAACAGGCATCTGATTAAATACTAATGTTGTAAATTTTACCTGATGCAACCTGCCGGGATATGCCATCCGCGCTGTAGGTAGAGACTCGGTTATCAACCTGATTCACTATATTTTTTAAATCGTTTGCTTTTTGCATGTGCATTTCAAGCAGGGTAGCTATCTGTTTATTCAGCCCGTTTGAGACTTTGACATGCTGAGTGATATTTTTCCACAGCGTGGCGAAAGCGTCCTGGCCTTCGTAAGGCGCTGCCAGATTAAGACGATGCTCTTCCTGGGTACGCATCTCATCGTAATAACCAATTGTTGAGAGCAGACGACTTTTTGTGTCCGATATAATCTGTAAGGATACCGGGTTAATTTGTGGCCGCGCCAGTTGACTCATTTCTTCCGTCAGAATCGCTTCCAGTTCAACCATGGAATCATGCATCTTTAACAAAATAACTCGTAAGTTTTCCATTGTCTGTATTCGAAAATTATTTAAGAGAAATGAAGCATATCCTGCACTAAGGCATGCGCTATTTTATCTGTATCAATATGTAGCTCGCCAGCTTCCATAGCGGCTCTGACGGTGGCTAAACGTTCCACATTAATGTCGCGAGTCGTATCGTTCTGAACGGTTTGTGTCAGCTTACTTAAGCTAACCTGGGTACCTGCTGTTTCGTTGCTGGTAGCGGGTGTTTTAATTACGCCCTGGGTTTTTGGGCGTATCGCTAAGTCATGCTGAGCATTGCCGGGGGTAACAGGTTGTGCTCGGTCGATGCTCATAATAATCCTCTCCAACAGTGTGTTCTTCGTTTTCGCTCTACAAAACTATACATCGGCGAATTCGAAAAAAACTAAAACTATTCTTTAATGAAAATATCCACTTTACCTTCTGCCGTCACCTTTCCGGTAACGAGCTGACCGCTAGCGGTTCTTACTCGCAGCGTCTCATTCAGCGCGGCGTTATCCAGCGCTTTGCCACGGGTGCGAATTTGAAAACCCGCGCCAGCAGCCAGCAGATCTACCTCTTGTCCGGCGGTTACCTTCCAGCGCTTGCGCAGATGGTTTTCGACTATGGGCTGGCCTGCGTTGATGGCGCGGGTAGTTATCTGCCCTACAATATCGTCCTTGCGCAATAGCACCCCGGACGGTAACCGTGCCATTGTGCCGCTTTGGGCCGTTATATCATCGGCCTCGATCGGCGTGCCGGGCTTCAGCCCTCGGCTTGCCGTCCACCACGTTCCTTCGGCCTGAATATTGACCTGAATGAATTTTTTTTGCTTGCCGCACTGGGCAATGACGCTGCGGTTGCCGGACAGGCGCGAGTCGTTTCCGCTAATAGAAAGCCGGGGGGTAGCGCAGAGTTCAGCAAGCTTATTTGGCGAGGTAAGTATCGTAACCCGGCGGGTAATAGGGCCGTTTTGTTCGTTATTGAACAGGGCGGCGATGTGGTTTTCTAACGCTGTTTTTTCTGCCTGCGCCTGAAGCGGCGCCATAAAGCATAACAGGCTGTAAAACAACAGCGCCGGACAGGTAATAAACAGTCGAAGCAAGGAAGTCATGCGCGTTCTGACCTTATATATCGGGCGGCAAAGAAAAAGCTAAACTGAAAAAATTCAGCTGCAAAGTATATGTCAGAACGCGGATAACTTAATGCGCTAAATGCTGTCACTTATGGGCTTAAATTGTCCTTTAGTGGGCATTTTATTGCTCACGTTTTTTTAGATGATTAATTGCGGTTATTTCTGTCGCGTTTTTGCGTTATAGAATTGCATTGTTCCATTTTAGTATGTACTGGTTATTATTAATTTGGCAGAGGTCAGCAAAATCATGCTTGATAAGCTCGATAATTCGCTGCGCTTTCAGCAGCAGGCGTTAAGTTTGCTTAATCAGCGGCAGGATATTTTAGCATCGAATATCGCGAATGCTGATACGCCCGGTTATTTGGCCAGAGATATTGATTTTTCACAGCAGCTTAAAAAAGCGATGAGCAATGGACCGCAGGCAACTGCACCGCTGGCTTTAAAGCTGACGACGAATAAACATATCGCGGCCAGCGCACCGGCAATGCATAGCAGCCAGTTATTATATCGCGTGCCTGACCAGCCGAGTGCGGATGGTAATACCGTGGATATGGATCGCGAGCGTGTCAGTTTTGTTGATAACAGCATCAAATATCAATCCAGCCTGACGATGCTTGGCGGGGAAATTAAAAGCATGATGAGTGTCATCAGCCAGGGTTAATTATTGCTATGTCTTTATTTAGTATTTTAGATATTTCAGGTTCGGCGATGGCCGCCCAGTCAAAAAGACTTAACGTCAGCGCCAGTAATATGGCCAACGCCGATAGCGCCGTGGGGCCTGATGGCAACCCTTATCGCGCCCGCCAGGTGGTGTTTCAGGTTAACGCTTCGGCAGGGCAGCAGATTGGCGGCGTTAAAGTCAGCGACGTGGTGGAGAGCAGCGCGCCGGATCGCATGGTTTACGAACCGGGAAACCCGCTGGCGGATGATAAAGGTTACGTGCGTATGCCTAACGTTGATGTGGTTAGCGAAATGGTGAACACCATCTCGGCCTCTCGCAGCTATCAGGCGAACGTGGAAGTGATGAATAGCGCAAAAGCACTGATGCTAAAAACACTGACCCTTGGTCAATAGGTCAATAGATCGATAAGGAAAATTGCTATGGCCGTTTCAGCCGTAATGAACCAAAGCAGTAACGTCAGCGCCACAAAAAGCAGTAATAGCCTGGGGGGGGAGAGCGTTGAGGATCTGATGAATAACTTTATGACCCTCCTCGTGGCGCAAATGCAAAATCAGGACCCCACTAACCCGATGGACAACAACCAGCTTACCTCGCAGCTGACTCAGTTCCAGACGGCATCCGGGGTTCAGCAGCTTAACGACAGCTTAAACTCCATGGGGATGTTGGTATCGGGCATGCAGCAGATGGATGCCAGCCAGTGGATTGGTCGCAGCGTGTTAACCGAAGGCGAAACGACCATCTCGAACGTCGAAGGCGGAAACCAGACCGGCGGGTTCTCTATCAACAGCGATGCCGACAACGTCAGCGTAGTGCTGACCGATGCGCAGGGCAACGCCTATACCGCCGAGATGAAGGATGTGAAAGCGGGCGTTCATCAGTTCACGCTGGACGATTTAACTAATTTCCAGCCGGCCGATCCGCGCACCGTCGAGGGCGGCAGCTTCAAAGTGTCCTACTCCGTTTCCAACGCGGACGGCAGCACGCCAGAGATTGTTTCGCTGAAAAAATCGAAGGTGGAAAGCGTGGCCTTTACCTCAAGTGGCGCGCTATTGCAGCTTGGTCTGGCGGGTACGGCAATGCTGGGCGATGTCTACCTCGTTGAATAGATTTGTTTTTAATTTTTAGCTTTCAGGAATATTGATATGGGTTTTTCACAAGGACTGAGCGGATTAAGTGCCGCATCGCAAGCGCTGGATGTCGTCGGTAACAATATTGCCAACTCCCAGACGGTGGGGTTTAAATCGGGCTCAATTGCCTTTGCCGACGTGTTCGCCGGCTCCCAGATTGGGATGGGCGTGCAGGTTTCCGGCGTCAATCAGAACTTCAGCGACGGCGTGCTTGGTCAGGGCAACAGCAGCCTCGACATGGGGATCACCGGAAACGGTTTCTTCCGTTTGGTTAACGAAGCCGGCAAGGTCTTTTACAGCCGTAACGGCCAGTTTGAAAGCGATCAAAACGGCTTCATCATCAATAACCAGGGCATGTACCTGACCGGTTATCAGGCCACGGGCACGCCACCGGCTATTCAGGCGGGCGCCGCTATCGGGCCAATTCAGGTCCCTTCAGGCCAAATGCCGGCGAAAGCTTCAGACGGCGGCACGATGAAAGGCAATCTGGATTCCGGATCGGACGTTATCGATCCTGCGAACGTATTCGATCCTAAAGATTCGAAAAGCTACAACTCGGTTACCCAGGTTGACGCCTATGACAGCCTCGGCAACAAGCACACCATTAACGTCTACTTCGTAAAAACGGCGGATAATAAGTGGACCGCTTATTCCAGCGATACCACGTCGCCGAGCCCTGATGCGACTAACCCTAAATACCAGAAACTGGATATTGCGTTCGATCCTTCCGGCCAGCTGATAACCAACCCGGCAAAGCTCAACGTGCAGGGCGCATCTTATAACGGCGGCGCCGCGCTGAACTTTGACCTGAATATGGCGGGTATGACCCAGCAGGCATCCGATACCGCAATGGACAGCCCAAGCACCACCGGCTATGCGCCAGGCATGATGAACGGCTATGTGGTGGGCGACGGCGGCGAAATCATTGCCTCTTACAGTAACGGCCAGAAACAGCTTCTGGGCCAGGTTGTGCTTAGCAGCTTCACAAACCCAGGCGGTCTTGCTTCTGAAGGCAATAACTGCTGGTCTGAAACGCCGACGTCCGGTCAGCCGGTTTCGGGCATTTCCGGCTCGGGTAACCTGGGCACGCTGTACGGTAACCGTCTTGAGGCGTCGAACGTGGATCTGAGCAAGGAGATGGTCAACATGATCGTCTACCAGCGCAACTATCAGTCCAATTCGCAAACCATCAAAACGCAGTCTGAGCTTCTTCAGATCCTCTCAAACATGTCGTAAGCAGGCTGATATGGATCGTGCAATTTACACCGCTTTGGGGGCGGCAAACGCCGCCCTTAATCGCCAGGCGGTCACCTCGAATAATCTGGCAAACGCCTCAACGCCCGGGTTTCGCGCCCAGCTAATGGCCTATCGTGCGGTGCCTGTTGTCGGGCCGTCCGTTCAGACGCGAACGCTGGTGACCGAATCGACCCCCTATCACGATAACACCATGGGGGCGGTGAACCAGACGGGACGCGATCTGGATGTTGCCCTGCCACAGGATGGCTGGCTTGCGGTACAGCTTGCAGACGGTACTGAAGGCCAGCTTCGGGTGCGCGGATTTGCGCTGCTCGGCGACGGCGGCGCGCTTACCGTGCCGCCACAGTCGCAAATCACCCTTGCGCCTGACGGCACCATCACCGCGCTTGGCGCGGGCGATGAGGCTACCGCGGTGGCCCAGGTTGGACGACTCAAACTGGTTAACGCCCCGATTCGAGAGCTGCAACAGGGTGACGACGGACTGTTCCATTCCGCCGCTAATCCACGCCAGCCTCTGCCGGCGGATCTGGAGATGAAGGTGATGCCGGGCGCGATTGAAAGCAGCAACGTAAGCCCGGTGAAAGCGATGGTTGACATGATTGCCACATCGCGCAGCTTCGACATGCAAATGAAGGTCATCAGCAGCGTTGATGACAACGCGAAGAACGCCAATCAGCTATTGAGCATAGGCTAACGCCGGAAAGGAGGTATTTCTGATGATCCGCTCTTTATGGATTGCCAAAACAGGTCTTGAAGCACAGCAAACCAATATGGATGTGATTTCAAACAACCTGGCAAACGTCAGCACCAACGGTTTTAAGCGCCAGCGCGCCGTATTTGAAGACCTGCTGTATCAGACGCTGCGCCAGCCCGGCGCGCAGTCTTCCGAACAGTCCACTATCCCATCGGGCCTGCAGTTAGGTACCGGCGTGCGTCCGGTGGCAACCGAGCGTATTCACAGCCAGGGCAGCCTGACGCAAACCAATAACAGTAAAGATGTGGCGATTAACGGCCGCGGGTTCTTCCAGGTACAGTTGCCCGATGGCACCACGGCCTATTCGCGCGACGGTTCATTCCAGTTCGACCAGAATGGTCAGTTAGTGACGGCTAATGGGTATCCTATCCAGCCGGCTATCACTATTCCGCAGGATGCGGACACCCTGACGGTAGGTAAAGACGGGATTGTTAGCGTGACCATCGTTGGGCAAACCGCGCCGCAGCAGGTGGGGCAGCTAACCCTGGCCACTTTTATTAACGACTCTGGGCTGGAGAGCATCGGTGAGAACCTTTACCGGGAAACGCAGTCGTCCGGCGCACCTAACGAGTCTACGCCCGGGCTGAACGGCGCCGGTTCCTTAACGCAAGGTTACGTCGAAACCTCCAACGTTAACGTCGCTGAAGAGCTGGTCAATATGATCCAGACCCAGCGCGCCTATGAAATCAACAGTAAAGCCGTTTCGACATCCGATCAGATGCTGCAACGCCTGATGCAACTTTAATGGCGCCGCTGGCTGCCGCCCCGGCCTGTACCGAGCGGCCGCAGTCAGCGTGCCCTGACCGCAGTGAATGAAATGAAAAAGCATCCCTTTTCCGCCATCGTCCGGACGCAAACAGGCCCGACGTGCGGCAGGTTTAAACGTATCCTGGTCCCGCTGATGCTCGCTTTTACGCAGGCAGGCTGTGCGTATATCCCGCATAAACCTCTGGTGGAAGGGCAGACCACGGCCAATCCGACCCCGGTGGCGCCGGCCGTGATTAACGGCTCGATCTTTCAAAGCGGCCAGGCGATGAATTACGGCTACCAGCCGATGTTTGAAGACCGTCGGCCAAGAAACATCGGTGATACGTTGACTATCGTGTTGCAGGAAAACGTCAGCGCCAGCAAAAGCTCATCGGCCAATGCGTCCCGCGATGGATCAACCGGGCTGAGTTTTGACGCGATGCCAAGAGCCCTTAGCGGCTTATTTGGCGGCGACCGGGCTAACGCCTCTATCAGCGGGAACAACGATTTTACCGGTAAGGGCGGCGCGGCCGCGCAGAATACCTTTAACGGCACCATCACCGTCACGGTGAAGCAGGTTCTGCAAAACGGCAACCTGAGCGTGGTGGGCGAGAAACAGATTGCCATTAACCAGGGCACCGAATTCATTCGTTTCTCCGGGATAGTTAACCCGCGCACCATCAGCGGCAATAACACGGTGATATCGACCCAGGTATCCGATGCCCGCATTGAATATGTCGGCAATGGCTACATCAATGAAGCGCAGCAGATGGGCTGGTTACAGCGCCTGTTCCTTACTCTTTCACCCTTTTAGTTAGCCGATATGAAAACTTTCCTCTGCACATTTTGCCTTAGCCTGTTCTGCGCCGGGCTGATTATTTTTCCTTCTTCACAAGCGTATGCCGAGCGCGTCCAGGACCTGACCACGGTGCAGGGCGTACGCAGCAACTCGCTGATGGGGTATGGCCTGGTGGTGGGGCTGGACGGTACGGGGGATCAGACCATGCAGACCCCTTTCACCACCCAAAGCCTGAATAACATGCTCTCACAGCTAGGGATCACCGTGCCGGCGGGCACCAATATGCAGCTCAAAAACGTGGCTGCGGTTATGGTCACGGCTGAGCTCCCGCCGTTTTCCCGCGCCGGTGAGAAAATTGACGTCGTGGTCTCCTCAATGGGGAACGCGAAAAGCCTGCGCGGCGGAACGCTGTTAATGACGCCGTTAAAAGGCGTGGATAACCAGATTTACGCCCTGGCGCAGGGCAATCTGCTGGTGTCTGGTGCCGGCGCGCAGGCCGGCGGCAGCAGCGTGCAGGTTAATCAGCTTAACGGCGCGCGCATCAGCGGCGGCGCCACCGTCGAGCGTGAAGTGCCGATGAATTTTGCCGGGCAGAGCACGCTCTACCTGCAGCTCAACGACGGTAATTTCGGGCTTGCCCAGCAGATAAGCGACGAGATAAACCGCCGCTTCGGCGGCGGAACGGCAATCGCTGAGGATTCACGAGTGATCAAACTTTTTGCCCCCGTAAACAGCGCGGCGAAAGTCCGTTTTCTGGCCGAAGTGCAAAATCTGTCGATTCGACCAGGCCCTATGGAGGCGCGCGTTATCATCAACTCCCGAACCGGCTCGGTGGTGATGAACCGCCATGTGACGCTGGACTCCTGCGCCGTTGCGCAGGGCGATTTAACCGTAGAAGTGGCGCGCAACACCCAGGTCAGCCAGCCGGATACGCCTCTCGCCGGCGGGCAAACCGTTGCGGCAACCGATACGCAGATTTCATTACGTGAACAAGGCGGCGCCCTGCAGCGCGTGAATACCAGCGCCGATTTGAATCGCGTGGTGCGAGCGCTTAACAGCCTTGGCGCAACGCCAAATGATTTGATGTCCATTTTACAGTCGATGAAAAGCGCCGGCTGTCTGCACGCCAAACTGGAGACCAACTGATGAACAGCTCTGCTCTGAATCAGGGGGCGGCCTTTGATATTCGCAATCTGGCCGCTTTGAAACGCGCCGCGAAAGAGGATCCCCAGCAGGGCCTGAAGGCCGCGGCTAAACAGATGGAAGGCCTGTTTGTACAGATGATGTTAAAGAGCATGCGTGATGCCTCTTTTAAAGACGGGCTGTTTAATACGCAGCAGTCGGCCATGTTTACCTCAATGTACGATCAGCAAATATCGCAGAGCATTGCCGAGCGCGGCAGCCTGGGGCTGGGGGACGTGCTGGTTAAGCAGATGGGTGGCGAGGTGGACAGTAATAAGCGCGTGACGTCAACGGCATACTCGCCGCTTTCGCTGGATACCGCCTCGTTTAAACGCATCCCGCAGCGGTTAACCCCTGAGGATATCGTCAGGCAGGAAAAAGCAACAACGGTGGGCGAAGCCGGTATTGGCGGCAAAAACGGTGACTTTATTACACGCCTGCTGGCGCCGGCGATGGATGCGTCGAAGAAAAGCGGCGTGCCCCACCAGCTTATTATTGCGCAGGCCGCGCTGGAATCCGGCTGGGGCAATCAGGAAATACTCACCAAAGAGGGTAAGCCGAGCTACAACTTATTTGGTATTAAGGCCACCGGTGGCTGGAAGGGCGACACCACGGAAATAACCACTACGGAATATATAAACGGCGCGGCGCAAAAAGTGAAGGCGGCGTTTCGTGTTTATAGCTCTTATTCCGAAGCGTTATCAGACTATGCGGCGCTGCTGGCGAATAATCCTCGTTATCAAAACGTTACAAAATCTGCTTCGCCTGAACACGCGGCAAGGGCCTTGCAGCAAGGTGGATATGCAACAGATCCACAATATGCCAACAAATTAATATCAATTATGCAGCAGGTTAAGAGTAATGTTAATCAAGCGTTAAATGCATATAAAAGCGATCTTTCTACATTATTTTAGGATAATTGTTTTAGTTTATTTTTGACGGACCGATATATAAATTATCAGTAAGAATTTTCTTAGGCGCTTTAAGACGTTCGGCGCAGAAATGTAAAGTTGGATATTTATGAATCTTCTGAATTTAGCTCAATCGGGCCTGAGTTCCGCCCAGTCGGCATTAAACGTTGTCGGTAACAACCTCAGCAACGCGGTGACACCCGGCTACAGCCGTCAGAATATTATTTTAGGTGAAGCGGGCGGCAGAACCACCGGCTACGGCTACTTTGGCTACGGTGTACAGGTTAACGGCGTAAAGCGTGCTTACGACGGTTTCATCAATAACCAGGTGCGCGGTGCCGCCACTGAATACCAGGCGCTGGCTGGCCGTTATGAACAGCTTAGCCAGATTGACAATATGCTGGGCGACGATACCACCAATATCTCCGTTTCGCTGGGCAACGCCTTTGGCGCGATGGAGAAAATGAGCAGCGATCCGGTAAGCCGGGCCGCCCGACAGGAAACGCTCTCGCAGTTTAAAGCGCTCTCTTATCAGTTCCAGACCAACAGCAAAACGCTTAACGGTCTGGAAAAAAGCACTAACACCCAGATTAAGCAAACCGTTGATAACATCAACGCCAGCGCCGAACAGCTCGCCAAACTGAACCGGGAAATCGAAAAAATTCAGGGGCAGACGGGAACCCTGCCGCCCGACCTGCTCGACCAGCGCGATTCTTTACTTGGCACGCTTAACGACCTGATTGGTATCCGCGTGACTGAGAATCAGGCAACCGGCCGGGTTGATGTGACGATGGCAAACGGACTGCCGCTGGTTAACGGCGAACGTCCCTATAAGCTCGAAGCCACCGTCTCACCGGCAAATCCGTCTAAAACGGTCGTCGCGTACGTTGATGCTTCGGGTAATTCTCTGCCGCTGGACGAATCAAAAATTACCACCGGCAAGCTTGCCGGGCTGTTTAAGTTCCGTAATGAAGACCTGGCGGACGCGCGTAACCAGCTCAACCAGCTTGCCCTGCAAATGGCGAACCGCTTTAACGAAGTAAACCAGCAAGGCTATGACCTGAACGGCGATAAGGGTGCTGACATCTTTAGCATTGCCGATCCGGTCGCGCTGGCTAACCGTAATAACAGCGGCGATGCCTCGATGGAGGTGAGCTACAGCAATATTAAAGACGTTAAGCCGCAGGATTACACCATCACCTTTAAAGGGCCGGGTGCGAACGACTGGGAGGTGAAAACCAACGGCGGCAGCATCGTGGACACCACTATTGGCCCGGGTGGCGAGCTGCAGTTCGACGGTCTTTCCATCAAACCCCAGGGCACCCCGAAGCTCAATGACTCCTTCGAACTTAACTCCGTTACTGGCGTAGCAGACACCCTGAGCGTGGCCATTGATGACGGCAGCAAGATTGCCGCTTCAAGCTCGCCGGACGACGCCGAAGAGAGCAACAACGAAAACATCAAGAACCTGATTGCGATTAAAACTGAAACGTTAATCGGCAAATCCACGCTCACCGAAGCGTATGCAAATCTGGTCAGTACCGTGGGTTCTTCTATGACGTCGCTGAAGGCCAATGCGGCCACCAGCGCTAAGACCGTTGATGCGCTGCTGTATGAGCAGCAGGCGGTTTCCGGGGTCGACCTTAATGAGGAGTACATTAATTTAACCATGTACTCCCAGTACTACCAGGCAAATGCCCAGGTTTTACAAACGGCCACCACCCTGTTCGACACGATTTTAAGTATTCGCTAAGGACCGTTCGCCTTTGACGGGCGACGGGAGAAAGTTTGAGGGAAAAACGATGCGTCTAAGCACCCAGTACATGTATCAAAGCAACATTGATAGCTTATCTAAGGCGATGAGCGGCGGTCAGGACATTTATATGCGCTTATCGTCCGGTCAGATTTTGCTTAAACCTTCTGACGATCCGGCAGGGGCTTCGCAGGCTGTGATTTATCAGAATGCCCTGTCGAACATCAGCCAGTTTGACACCGCACGTTTGTACGCCCAGGATGCCCTCGGGCAGGAGGACACCACCCTTAACGCCGTTGCTAATCTGATGACGAAAAACCTGGCAACAAAGATTGTTGCCGGCGGTAACGGCGCCTATTCGGCTGCTGACAGAGAGGCGCTGGCCACGGAGATTCAGGGCATCAGGGACAATATACTGGATTTGGCGAACAGCAAAAACCAGAACGGCCGCTACATTTTTTCCGGTTACAAAACGGGCGACATTCCTTATCAGACCGACGGAACCTATGTAGGCGGCGATGTCGCGATGACGCAAAAAATAGCGGACAGCACTGAAATCGCCGTTGGCCACACGGGCAAAGATGTTTTTATGAGCGGCACCCCTGACGATATTTTTGCCGCGCTGGATAAAGCGATTGAAGCCCTCAAGCAGCCCGTTACCGATGATGCCGATCGTGAAGCGCTGCAAAGCGTACTGGACAGCGTTAACGTCTCCCTGCAACGTGGTATCGATAACCTCGGTAAAATTCAGGCGGAAGTGGGCACCAACCTGCAGCAGATTGAGTCCCTTGGCTTCAGCTCCGAAACGCAGAAAATAACGTTGCAGTCGCGCCTGCAGCAAACGGTGGGGTCCGATCCGGATTCAATGATTACGCTGGTTTCACAATCAAAGATGAGCGAGTTTGCCCTGAGTTCATCAATGATGGTTTTCCAGTCCATGCAACAGATGTCCTTATTTAATATGTTAAGATAATATTATATTTTATTTGAATTTTACTGCTTCATATTGTTATTTATTAATGCATAATAAAATTATTAAAAATAAGGTTATGTGACAATTGCCTTCCGGGCGGAAGCATAACTTCCGCAGCGGAAGTTATTTGGTCATAAATTTAAAATAAATTATTGCGTATTTTATGTGAATGATTTCATTAGTCTTTCAACTATTTGTCTGCGCGTAAGTAATTTTTTATTTCTTGTGAGTTGTTGACGGTTCTTTACCTACCGAAAAGAAAAATCCTATAATTAAAGCTTATTATAGTGAACGTTTAGCCTGTCAGCTTTTTTAAGCGCTTTTGACAAGCTTGCTCGGTAATCGGTTGGTGGGATAATGGAAATATGAATGGTATCTATAACCCTAACGGCGTAGTAGATAAAAATGAACTGTGGGTAAAGTATGGTTCATTAGTACGCCATGAAGCGCTTCGTCTTCAGGTCCGCTTGCCGGCAAGCGTTGACATTAACGATCTTATTCAGGCCGGTTCTATTGGATTACTTGCCGCAATTGATGATTTCGATCCCGGTAAAGGTATTACGCTTGGGAATTATATTACCCAGCGCGTGCGTTGGGCATTACTGGATGAACTTCGCGAAAGAGACTGGGTGCCCAGGCGGGTGCGGCATAATGCCCGGGAGATTGCCAGCGTTATACAGCGAATCGAGCAGAATACCGGTATGGCGGCATCTGAGGCCGAGGTTGCCGCAGAGATGGGCGTGACGATACGCGAGTATCAAAAGATGCTGGCTGACACCAATAGCAGCCAGCTTTACTCGTTAGAGGAATTGCAGGAGGAATCAGCAGATGGCTTTGAACAGATTGACTCACAGCATGAAAATCTAAACCCATTAAATACTCTGATGATAAAAAAGCTTATCAATCAGATATCGCATGAAATAAGCGCGCTGCCGGAACGCGAACAATTATTGTTAAATCTCTATTATCAACAAGATCTAAATATGAAAGAGGTTGGCGTATTGTTAGGTATCACGGAAACCCGTGTCAGCCAGTTGCATAGCCAGGCGATAAAAAGATTAAGGGCGCGATTAGATTCTGGGAAGTGATGTTAAATTACTTATTTAGATCCTTTTCATAACGTCAAAGCAATATTTTGATTATTATTCTATTACATTAATCGATGTAATGGCTGTTTTAGTGTGCGCCAGGTTATGCGTTGGCGGATATAACATAGGTAGACACAATAATGCATCTCGATGAACAACTGCAAAGTATTCATGATATCAATCTTTCATATCTGCTGTTAGCCCAGCAGTTAATCCGCGAGGATAAGTTTGCGGCCGGTTTCCGTCTCGGTTTGACCGAAGCGACGATTGATATATTAAAAGATCTCTCATTGCCCCAGCTTATTAAACTGGCCTCGACGAACCAGCTAATCTGCCGCCTGCGCGTTGATAATGAAATCGTCATTGAGCACTTAACCAAAGACTCGCGTATTGAAGCCTTACAGCAAATGCACACCGGCATCATCTTATCAACCAACTTGCTCAATTCGCTTGCGGAAGAAAGCATTCCTGCAGCTTAAAGGAAACGGAATTATGACGGAAAAAAGCATTTTAGAGGAAATTAAAGAGATCCATATTGCCATGGCTTTAATCTCCTTTGGCGCCCGTATGCAGGTTCTGGAGAGTGAAACGAGCTTAAGCCGCAGAAGATTGCTGAGGCTGTATAAAGAATTAAGAGGCTGCCCACCGCCCAAGGGCATGCTGCCTTTTTCCGAGGACTGGTTTATGTCCTGGGAGCAGAATATTCATTCCTCGATGTTCTATAACATTTTCCTTTATCTGCAGAAAACGGAAGAGTGTCGGCCTATTGAAGCGATGGTGAAAGCCTACCGCCTGTATCTGGAACAGTGTCCACCTACCGCGGATGAGAAACCGGTGCTTGGGCTGACAAGGGCATGGACCCTGCTGCGCTTTATTGACTGTGGGATGATCGCGCACACCGAGTGTTGCGTTTGTCACGGCTCATTTGTGGCCTCAGCGGAACATGCCAGGAACCCGTTTACCTGTAGCCTGTGCAGCCCGCCGTCGCGCGCCATGAAGAAAAGTAAGGTGTATGACTTAACCGCCGTGCAAAACGCATAACGCGTCTGATAACTGCAAGCCAACCATAGGGATATTTCCGCCCGGTCATTGCTGTGAATGATATGCGGGTTTGCTGGGTAAACATGCCCGGTAACCGGCGAAGGGGCGCGATGAAGATTTTTATTTCAGTAAGGAGTTTATGTGTTAGTCATTGTGGGTTATCTGGTCGTCATCCTGACCGTATTTGGCGGATATGGTTTATCCGGCGGGCACTTTGGCGTGCTATATCAACCACTCGAACTGCTTATTATTGGCGGAGCGGGCGTCGGGGCCTTTATCGTCGGGAATAATGGTAAAGCCATTAAGGCCACGATGAAGGCATTCCCACATCTGATGAAGGGGTCATCCTACAACAAAGCGCTGTATATGGATCTCATCGGGGTGATGTATCTCCTGCTGAACAAAAGCCGTCAGAGCGGCATGATCTCTCTTGAAAACGACATTGAAGATCCGCAAACCAGCCCGATTTTTTCTGCCTATCCTCGCCTGCTCGGTGATTCCGTGCTGATGAACTTCATTCTTGATTACCTGCGCCTGATGATCAGCGGCAATATGAGCGCGTTCGAGGTCGAAGCCTTAATGGATGAGGAAATTGAAACCTGCGAGCACGAGCATGAAGTGCCGGCCAGCAGTATTACTCAGGTCGGGGATGCGCTGCCGGCATTCGGTATCGTTGCCGCGGTGATGGGGGTTGTTAACGCCCTGGCATCCGCTGACCGGCCTGCGGCTGAAATGGGAGAGCTGATAGCCCATGCGATGGTGGGCACCTTCCTCGGTATCTTATTAGCCTATGGCTTTGTGTCGCCGCTGGCCGCGCTGCTGCGTCAGAAAAGCAGTGAGCAAATTAAAATGCTGCAGTGCATCAAAATAACGCTTCTTTCCAGCCTTCATGGCTATGCGCCGCAAATAGCCGTCGAATTTGGCCGTAAAATTTTATACACCACCGAGCGTCCTACTTTTATCGAGCTGGAAGAACACGTTCGTCAGGTGAAATCATCATCGACCGGCAGCAGCGCCTCGGATAGCTCTTCATGAATAAAAATGCCAAGCCGGTGGTTATCGTACGCAAGCGTAAAAGCAATAAGCATGGCGGCCATCACGGCGGCTCATGGAAAATAGCCTACGCAGATTTTATGACGGCGATGATGGCTTTCTTTCTGGTGATGTGGCTGCTGGCCACGGCCACGCCAAAACAGCGCCAGCAGATCGCGGAATACTTCAATATGCCGCTTAAGGCCGCCCTAAGCCAGGGGGATAAAGAGAGCCTGAGCGACAGTGTTATCCCCGGCGGTGGGGATGACGTTATCAAGCAGGACGGTGAGGTATTTAAGCGGACCCTGAAAAGAATCGATCGTGAAAAGAGCGTGCACAATTTAAAACGCGCGCTGGAAAAGTTGGAAAGCTTAATCAAGAACGATCCCCGGTTGAGCAATTACACCGCCAACCTGCGCCTGTCCCTTAGCGACGACGGGCTGTTAATTCAAATCCTCGATACCCAGGACAGGCCGATGTTCCGCGTCGGCGGCGTGCAACTGGAACCCTACATGCTTGGCATTCTCCAGAGCCTTGCCCCGGTTCTCAACGAATTGTCGAACCGCATCAGCCTCACCGGCCATACCGATTCTTTGCCCTATCCCGGAAGCGGAAGCGGGTACAGCAACTGGGAGCTTTCGGCAGACCGCGCTAATGCCTCGCGTCGCACGCTGGTCGCCGCAGGGCTTTCAACGGACAAATTCATGCGCGTGACGGGCACGGCAGACATTATGACGCTGGAAAACACCAGGCCTAACGATCCGTCTAACCGACGCATTAGCATCCTCGTACTAAGCCTGGAAAAAGAGAAAAGCATCAGGCAGGAATACACTTCGCAGGGCGCAATGTCGACAGAACAGCTTCACGAGCAGCTTAAGGCAATGGCATCCCCGGAGGGGAAAGCGATTGTGCAAACGGAACCCGCAACACTAAACCAGGAGAAGGTTGAGCAAGATGGACGTAAGTGATTTTTATCAGACTTTCTTTGCCGAAGCAGATGAGTTACTGGCTGATATGGAGCGGCATCTTTTAGAGCTGGACTATACCAGCCCCGACAAGGAGATGATGAATGCAATTTTTCGCGCGGCACACTCCATAAAAGGCGGGGCCGGGACGTTCGGCTTTAGCGTATTACAAGAAACCACACATTTAATGGAGAATCTTCTGGATGATGCCCGCTGCGGCGAGCTTCCGTTAAACAGTGACATTATTAATCTGTTTCTGGAGAGTAAGGACATTATGCAAGAGCAGCTTGACGCGTATAAATCATCTCAGGAACCCGACCAGGAAAGCTTTCGGTATATCTGTGATGCGTTGCGGCAGATTGCACTTGAGGCCAAAGCCCAAAAGGAAGGCGGTGCGGCACCCGCTCCGACCGCGGTGGTGGCAGCTCAGGCTGAGCCAGCAGCGGCCGCAGAAAATGCAGCCCCCTTACTGAAAATTACCCTTAGCGGGCTTAAAGAGTCAGAAAAATCCATTCTGCTTGAAGAACTGGGGAACCTGGGCGAGCTGGAAAGCCACGAACTCCATGACGATAAGGTGCTGGCGCAGCTGCGCACCACAACGTCTCCGGATGATATTTTCGCCGTGCTCTGTTTTGTGCTGGAGCCGGAACAAATCGAAATTACTGAGGCAGCCGCACAGGCGAGCGCGCCTGCTGTGGTTGAAAGCAGTGAAACGGCCTTACCGACCGCCGTAGAAACGGCAACTGAGGTCAGCGTGCAGCCGGTAAAAACGGCTGCCGTCTCAAGGCCCAAGGCTGCCGCCAGAGCGCCGAGCGCGGAGGCCAGCAGCAGTATTCGCGTGGCGGTGGAGAAGGTCGATCAGATAATCAACCAGGTTGGCGAGCTGATCATCACCCAGGCGATGCTGTCGCAGCTTTCCGGCACCCTCGATCCGGCCGTTCACGACACGTTAATCAGCAGCATTGCTCAGATGGATCGTAACGCGCGCGATCTGCAGGAATCGGTGATGTCGATTCGTATGATGCCGATGGAATACGTCTTCAGCCGCTTCCCGCGTCTGGTGCATGACCTTGCCGGTAAGCTCGATAAAGAAGTGGAGCTGACCTTAAAAGGCGGCTCGGCCGAGCTGGATAAGAGCCTGATTGAAAGGATCATCGATCCATTGACGCACCTGGTGCGTAACAGCCTCGATCACGGTATTGAGCCGGCAGACGTTCGTCGGGCGAAAGGAAAGCCGGAGAAAGGCAACCTCATTCTCTCCGCCGAGCACCATGGCGGCAATATCGTCATTGAGGTCATTGATGACGGGGCGGGTCTTCACCGGGATAAGATCCTCGCCCGTGCAAAATCACAGGGCATGACGCTGAGCGATAGCATTACCGACGAAGAAGTCTGGATGCTTATTTTTGCCGCCGGGTTCTCTACGGCCGAGAAAGTCACCGACGTTTCCGGGCGCGGTGTCGGCATGGACGTGGTGCGTCGAAACATTCAGGAAATGGGTGGCCACGTAGAGATCCGATCCGAAAAAGATAAAGGCTCTACCATTCGCATCATCCTGCCTTTGACCCTTGCCATCCTTGATGGCATGTCGGTGAAGGCCGGCGAGGAAATTTATGTGCTGCCGCTCGGTACGGTTATGGAGTCGCTCAAGCCAACTAAAAGCGAGCTTTACCGTATGGCGGGCGACGAGCTTATGTTGCAGGTACGTGGTGAATATATGCCGCTTATCGAGCTGCATCAGATTTTTGACATCCCGGGCGAAGCCCTGCAGGCCAGCGAAGGGGTGGCGGTTATCCTGCAAAGCGCGGGGAATCGCTATGCGCTGCTGGTTGACCAACTGATTGGTCAGCATCAGGTGGTGGTGAAAAACCTCGAACTTAACTACCGCAAAGTGCCGGGTATCGCCGCGGCAACCATCCTCGGTGACGGTAGCGTGGCGCTTATTCTGGACGTTGCGGCGCTGGTCCCGCTTTGCAAAAACAAGCGATTGGTTAATAACGGCAACTTATTGTTGAGTCAGTGAAGGTGATCGAATGAATCTTTCAGCAGCAGAAAAACAGTTTGAAGAAAAGAATATCGGCCAGGAATATCTGGTATTTACTCTGGGTGAAGAAGAGTACGGTCTTGAAATCCTCAAGGTTCAGGAGATTCGCGGTTACGATCGCGTGACGCGTATTGCCAATACCCCTGATTTTATTCTTGGAGTAACCAACCTGCGCGGCGTTATCGTGCCGATTGTGGATTTACGCGTGAAGTTTGATTTGCCGGTCGCCGAATTTAATGCCAACACGGTAATTATTATTCTTAACTTTGCCGATCGCGTGGTTGGGATTATTGTTGACGGTGTTTCAGACGTTATTTCGCTGAATGCCAGCCAGATCAGAGTGGCGCCGGACTTCTCGGTTACGCTGTCTACGGAATATCTACTGGGGCTGGGCACCATTGATGAGCGGATGTTGATCCTGGTTGATATCGAAAAGCTGCTAAACAGCGAAGAGATGGAGCTGGTCGAAAAAATTGTGGAAACCGCCCACGAGTAAAAAGTTTGGCTGCCGGACACCAGCCTGTCGTTATTATTTTAACGGCAGGCTTTATTTAATCGGCACTTTATCGTGACGTCTTCTGGACTCAGACAATATAGTTTAAGATAAATTTTTCCATCGCCAGCGGCCGGGAATAATAGCGGCCCTGCAGCAGATTCACCCCCCGTTCGGCCAAACGCTGCGCCTGATCTCCGCATTGCACTCCTTCGGCGCCCAGCCTGATACCTAACATAATGGCGAGCCCCGACAGCGCTGACAGCGTCTTTTTATAGATCAGTTCGCCCTCGTGGGAGAGGGTAAGCTCGCGGTTGAGCTTCAGCAGGCAAAAATCCATTCTCTCAAGGTATTTCAGGCTGGCGCAGCCCGCGCCAAAATCGTCTATGGCAAACTGAATGCCTGCGTCCTGCAGCTCCTGCATGCTGTCAAGCATCGGGGCGTCTATGCTATTTATCGAGCGTTCGTTGACTTCCAGCATCATATTAAAGCTGTCGGAAAAACGACAGGCTGATGCTTTAAGCGCGGGCTGGGTAATCTGACGGGCGCAAATATTGAAGGTGAAAAAAAATCCCGGCGGCAGTTTTTTACGTAGCGGATGAAAGCAGGCATGGACCTCATCAATTAAGTTAACCGTAAAGTTATCAAACATCCCCTCATCAATATTCGTGTCGGCGGCAAAACGATGATTATTTTTATTATTAAAACGCAGCAATACCTCGGCACCTATTAAACGCTGGGTGGCCGAGCAGACAATTGGCTGAATGCAAGGCGACGCCTCCATTTGCCGCCAGTCGTTCAGATGGGCTTTATTTATCGCTGCATTGATTTTACTTACGGCCCACTGGTAGGGTGGCAACATATCGATGGCCCTGGCCATAATTTATGGCGTGATTAACTGTAGATGCCAGTCAGTAAAATAAAGATGCGGTTTAATTTGTAGGCGACTGGCTGAGTGGTTTATTTTATTATACGAGGTGCGTGGCTTTTTAAATAGCGGGTCAATAATAGAATAAAAGGGCGTTAATGCGGCTATTTGAATAATTACCGGGCGGGGGGCTAAAGAAAAAACCTGGCCCACGGGTAGGCCAGGTTTGATGGTACGGGTAAACAATTAACGCAGCAGGGACAGCACGTTCTGTGGAACCTGGTTTGCCTGGGCCAGCACGGAGATACCGGCAGACTGCAGGATGTTCGCACGGCTCATCTCGGAAACCTCTGAGGCAAAGTCCGCGTCCAGGATACGGGAGCGGGACTCAGACAGGTTGTTAATGGTGCTGTCGAGGTTGCTGATAACGGAGGCAAAACGGTTCTGGGTGGCACCCAGGCCGGAACGCATCTCATCAACCTTGGCCAGCGCGGCGTCAACCACGTTGGTCAGATCGGTAGGGCCTGCTGGCTTAGCATCGGCACCCAGGAATGCATCTTTTTCTTCAGCGCTCAAAGCGCTAGTTGTAAGAGAGCTAAAGTCTCCTGTGGTGGCATCAGAGAAGCTTACGCCTCCAATTTTTGTCAGGACATCGTCACCCGAAGTATTTGTACCTTCCGCATAAAATACGGTGTTACCGTCCGCGTCAGCTTTAGTATAAATCTTGCCAGCGGAGTTAGTAGCACCAAACGCTGCCAGTTTCATCGCTTCTATGTCGGCAGCAGTAACATCAGTTGAAGCCGCGCCATTAGAACCTTTAATTGTATCGCCATCTGCCAGCTCGGTACCTTTATCGGCCGGGATGGCTGCTTCCGCATCCATACCAATTCTTGAAACGTCAAAATCCGACATCCCCAGGGTCTCGGAATTAATCTGGTCCAGTTTGATATCGATGGTTTCGCCGGAGTTGGAGCCCACCTGAATGCTCAGGCTCTGATCTTTGCTAAGCACCTTCACGCCGTTAAACTCGGTCTGCTCGGAAATACGGTTGATTTCTGCCAGGCGGGCGTTAATTTCATCCTGAATAGACTTACGGTCAGATTCGGAGTTGGTACCGTTGGAAGCCTGTACGGCCAGACGGCGGATATTCTGCAGGTTATCGTTCACCTCGTTCAACGCGCCTTCGGTGGTCTGCGAAAGAGAGATACCATCGTTGGCGTTACGGGAAGCCTGAGTCAGGCCGGTAATGTTGGCGGTGAAGCGGTTGCTGATCGCCTGGCCTGCGGCATCGTCTTTTGCGCTGTTGATACGCATACCGGAGGACAGACGTTGAATAGAAGTTCCCAGTGCAGACTGAGATTTGTTCAGGTTATTCTGTGCAACCAGGCTCAGGGAGTTAGTATTAATTACTTGCGCCATCTTAAATTCCTCTTTCTTTTATTGAGTTAGCACCACTTCAATGTGGTGCCCAATATTTTCATGCGTTGTTGTGTTCGCATAATAAGAATATCGGCGCTAAAAAAAATCTCTAAAAAATTTTTTTGAATGTTTTTATTACCTGCGCGACTTTTATTCAAAAACCTTTCTTGCCAACTTTATTTATAGTGGTGGAAGATATTTTTAAGCTATGGAAATAGCGAGGTTTTCGCAGTTAATATTTTGGTTAGGAGTCTGTTGACGGCGATTGCTTTATGTTATTGACTGATTTATCGGCACAAAGCACTCCATTTCTAAACTTCAGCACTTTTTGATTGCGCGGGTAGCAGGTTTTTGCATCCGCTTGGTTAAATATTGTCCTGAGATAAAAATATGTCCTTTAAGGCGCAGGTAAAAAAGATTATTTAATGAAATGGCGTCATTTTTGACGCTATATTGGGTATTTAAAGAGAGGCTTGTTAAAAACAGGTGACACTCTTCTTCTTCTATTCGCCGAATAGGCCGAGGGAGTGTTTAATGGTGGCGCTGAGCGTTGCCCGTGCGCTGATAAAAAATTAAACTTTATGTCTTAAATACCGATAGAAAATATAACAATAAAAAATGCATCTCACGCCATAAAGGAGAACGACATGGCTACTATATCATCATTGGGTATCGGGTCAGGACTGGATACAGCCGCTATGCTGACGCAGATTGCGGCCGGCGAGCAGACCCGTTTGACCCCCTATACGGCGCTGCAAAGCAGCTATAAGGCAAAGGTATCGGCGTGGGGGCAGGTATCCAGCGGGCTTTCAAACCTGCAGGGGGCGGTTAAAAAACTGACCGGCGAGGCGTTTAACACCCTGAAGGCCAGCGACAATAAGGCATTTACCGCAACGGCCACCTCCGCAGCGCGAGCCGATACCCATTCGGTTACCGTACACTCCCTTGCCAGCTCGCATAAATTAAGAACCGCCGCGGTTGATGACCAGGATAAACAGTTGGGCTCCGGTGGCGGAGGAGAACGTACCCTTACTATTACCCAGAAAGACGGTAAAGAGTTGAAGGTTACCCTCAAGGATGATGAAACGTCGCTGAGCCAGGTTGCTAAGGCTATTAACAAAGAGAAAGGCGATGTTTCCGCTACCGTACAGCGCACCGATGCCGGTTATCAGCTTGTACTCAGTTCCAAAACCACCGGAACGGACGGGGAAATGACCGTCAGCGTAGAGGGCGATGACACGCTGGGTGACGTGTTAAATAGTAACAAGCTGCAGGTAGCTCAGGAGGCAGAAGATGCCAGGCTGACCGTAGACGGCAGTGATTACACCCGCTCAAGCAATAACATTACCGATATTCTCGAAGGTATCACGCTGTCGCTTAAAGCGCCCTCTGAGGATGGGAAATCAGAGCAGCTTGTTCTGACGCAGGATACCAGCGCTATTAAGAGCACGTTGCAGGACTTTGTAAAGAAATACAATGCCTTATTAACGGTAACTACCGCTTCAAGTAAGTATGTCCCTTACGATGCGTCTAAATTATCCGATACCGATGTGGCTACGCAGAACTCGGCGAACGGCGCGCTGATGGGCGATTCCACTTTGCGTGGGATGGTCGGTGAGATTCGCTCGACGGTAAACGGCGTTTATGGCGGAGCGGACGCTGACTACGCCTCTCTTGCGGATCTTGGTATAAAAATTGATGCCGGAACCGGGCAGATGACGCTTGATGAGAAAAAACTCGATGAAGCCATCGCCGATAACCCATCTCAAATCGCCACTATGTTTACCGGCAGCGGAAGCAACGTTGGGCTTGCAGATACGCTTAACGGCATCATCACCCAATACGTAGGCGATAGCGAAACTAAAACCGACGGCATTATCAAAACCTCTACCAAAGGTCTGACGGAGCAGGCCGATCGGATGCAGGAGCAGATTGATAAAACGCAGCGTTTAATTGATGCCAACGTAGAGCGCTATCGCGTGCAGTTCCAGAACCTGGATACCACTATGTCCAAGCTGAACAGCATGAGCTCGCAGCTCAATTCGATTCTGTCCACGCTTAACAAGTGATTTTATTTAACCTTTTATTTCCTGGGCAGGGGCCCCGACATCTCCTGCCCGTTTATTACGGAGCCTATTATGTACGGGAGTCGAGGCATACAAGCCTATGCTCAGGTTGATTTGCAAAGTCAACTGGCGGGTGCAACGCCGCATCAGCTTATTACCATGCTGTTTGACGGTGCACACAGTGCAATTTTACGCGCGAAGATTTATTTCGATGCCGGCAATATTGCCCGGCGTGGAGAAATGATCTCCAAAGCCATCAATATTATTGATAACGGACTTCGCGCCTCACTCGACCATGAAAAAGGCAAACATATTGCCCAGGAAATGGAAATGCTCTACGACTATATGTCGCGCACTTTGCTGGAGTGCAATTTGCGAAATAACCCGGAGCAGCTTGCTCATGTGGATGAGCTGCTAATGAACCTCGCGACGACATGGAAGGAAATTGACCCCCAGCTAAAACAGGTGAAGCATGACTAAGGCCCTGACTACCGACTATGAAATCGTTTATCAGTTGAATTTACATCTGCTGGAGATGGCTCGTCTGGGCGAGTGGCAAGGGTTTGTTGAACTGGCGGAAAATTATATCGTTACGCTGCAAAAGGTCATCGATAAGCATTCGGATATGCTTACGCAAAGCGAGCAGGAAGAGATTCGCGTGTTCATAGAAAAATTAATGGCGAACGAGGCAGAAATAACTGCAAATCTGAAAAAACGCCTTGATGTATTAAAAGCGGATATCTCAACGCTGAATCGTGCAAAAAAATGTAACCACGCTTATGCGTCAAGCTTTACTTCGACTCTGCAATAATCTGCGATAAGGCTGTTTTGTTCGGCCAGAAAAAATAGCCTTATCCGAAATCCCCGCCTGCTTTTTACAGCAGGCCGATCTCTGAATTGTGCCAATTACCGATAATTTACCGTTAACTCATTGCTGACTATATGCAGTGCGGGAATAAGCTGTCCCCGGCTTGCTACGGAATAAACAAAGCGAAACGGGCCGCGTGCGGAAAGCGGGGCGGCGAGTTTTTTTTGCCCGCTCAGGCGCTCAAGCTTAATGCAGGTCGTGGCGTTGCACAGCTTTATCTCCAGGCCCGCTGGCAGAGGGGTAAGCAGCGTGACTCGCCACGCCAGAAGGCTGGCCTGCGCCGAGGCCGGAAGATCCGCCGGGGCGCTCAACGCCGCGCCGGCCATCGTCTGTTTGCCCACGCTTATCACCACGCCCGCCGTTTTTTGATGCCAGGCGCCAACTGCAGCGGACGCCGCAGGCGGAAAAAGAAGCGCCGTCAGCACCATTAACAACCCGCGGGGCTTCACTCCTGGCCTCCAATAATAGACGTCATGCGCACGGTGCGGTTATTGCTGATTTCCAGATTCGACAGCACGGCAAGCTGTGGATACACACGGCGCAGGAAGCGTGAAAGCATCATCCGCAGGGGCTGATTCACCAGCAGCACCGGCGGCGCGCCAAGCGTTTCCTGCTGGGCCAGCGCTTTTTCGGTCTGGCGGATAATGTTTTCGGCAATGCCCGGTTCAATGGCGCTGCCGTTCTGGCTTGCCTGAATCATTAACCTCTCCAGATTCAGGTCCATCCCGATAACGCGGATTTCATCGTTGCCGGGGAACCAGCGCTGGGTAATAGCGCGGCCTAAGCGAATGCGCGTATGTGCTGTCAGCTCATCCGGGTCGGTTTGTACCGCCGCATATTCGGCCAGCGTATCGACAATGGTGCGCATGTCGCGAATTGAAATCCTTTCCGCCAGCAGGTTTTGCAGCACCTTATGGAAGGTGGTCAGGGGGATAACGCCCGGAATCAGATCCTCTACCAGCTTCGGCATCTCTTTGCTGAGCCGGTCAAGCAGCTGCTGGGTTTCCTGACGGCCAAACAGTTCATCGGTATGTGTGGCGATCAGGTGGTTAAGGTGGGTAGCAATCACCGAGCTGGGGTCCACCACCGTATAGCCCAGAATCTGAGCCTGTTCGCGCAGCACTTCATCAATCCACACGGCGGGCAGGCCAAACGCCGGTTCCTGGCATGGCGTGCCGGGCAGTTGGCCCTCCGCACAGCCCGGATCGATAGCCATCCAGCGCTCGGGCATCGTTTCGCCGCTGCCAATTTCCACACCTTTAAGCAAAATGCGATAGTGGGTCGGCGGCAGATCGAGGTTGTCGCGGATATGCACCGACGGCGGTAAGAAGCCCATCTCCTGAGCAAACTTTTTACGAATGCCGCGGATACGCGTTAACAGCTCGCCGCTCTGCTCGCTGTCCACCATCGGAATCAACCGGTAGCCTACTTCGAGCCCCAGTACATCTTCGAGTTGCACATCAGACCAGGAGGCTTCGGTCACCTGAAGGGCATCAGCGTGGGCTTTGGCTGCGGCTTTGCTATTTTGGGCCTGAGCGCCGCCCGCGGCCTGGCTTTCCATTTCTTTGCCCCGCATCCACCAGGCAATGCCCAGCAGCGAGGCGGTAAACAGCAGAAAGACAAAATTGGGCATGCCGGGGATCATCCCCAACAGGCCGATTATCGCGGCCGCCAGCACCAGCACGCGCGGGTTGTTGAAGAGCTGGCTGACCATCTGTTCGCCCACGTCCTGATCGGTAGCAACGCGGGTAACGATAACCCCGGCGGCCGTCGAAATAATCAGCGCCGGGATCTGGGCTACCAGGCCATCGCCAATGGTCAGAATAGTGTAGGTTTCGGCGGCGTCGCCGAAGGAGAGATCATGCTGCAGAATACCAATCATCAGGCCGCCGATGACGTTCACCGCCATGATTAGCAGGCCGGCAATGGCATCCCCGCGCACGAATTTGCTGGCGCCATCCATAGAACCGTAGAAATCGGATTCCTGGGTGACTTCGCTGCGGCGGCGCTTGGCTTCCTCTTCACCAATAAGGCCCGCATTCAGATCGGCGTCGATGGCCATCTGTTTGCCCGGCATGCCGTCCAGCACAAAGCGGGCGCCTACTTCTGCGATACGTCCGGCACCTTTGGTGATAACCATAAAGTTGATGATGATAAGGATGGCGAACACCACGATACCGATCGCAAAATTCCCCCCCACCAGGAAGTGGCCGAACGCTTCAACGACGCGACCCGCCGCCGCGCCGCCCGTGTGCCCCTCCATCAGGATGATGCGCGTTGAGGCGATATTCAGCGCGAGGCGTAGCAGCGTTGAAAACAGCAGCACGGTTGGGAAGGCCGAGAAATCGAGCGTCTTTTGAGTGAACATCGCCACCATTAATATCATCAGGGAAAGGACGATATTAAAGGTAAAGAGTAAATCAAGAAGAAACGCGGGCAGCGGCAATATCATCATGGCAAGAATCAGCATGATTAATATCGGCCCCGCCAGTATTTTCCACTGCGTTTCTTTCAATGCGGGTATACGTAATTTGGTGGCGTAGTTTGCCATCACTCATGACTCTCTTGTGCAAAATCCAGCGCAGCAGGCACGGGAAGATTCTTGGGTTTTTTAGGGGCAATACCGCCGCCCTGTCGCCAGCGTCTCAGGCCATAAACCCAGGCAAGGACTTCGGCAACGGCGCTGTACAGTTCGGTGGGAATAGGGTGTCCAATTTCGCAGTGGCGGTAGAGCGCACGAGCAAGTGGAGGTGCTTCAAGCATGGGAACGGCGTGTTTTTGCGCCTCTGTGCGAATGCGTAACGCCATTTCTCCTGCGCCCTTAGCCAGCACAATCGGCGCGGCGTTGCCGCCTTCTTTGTAACTTAGCGCAATGGAGTAGTGCGTCGGGTTATTCACCACCACATCGGCGTTGGGCACATCGGCCATCATGCGCTGGTTAGCGGCGGCTCGCTGTAGCTGTTTAATACGGTTCTTAATGTGCGGATCGCCTTCGCTTTGTTTAAATTCATCGCGAATTTCCTGGCGACTCATGCGCAGTTTCTTCAGGGTGCTGAAAATTTGGTAAAACACGTCGTAGCCCACCATCGGGATCAGCGCGAGGATAACCATCAGCAGGCAATAGAAGATAAGGTTGCGCATATCCCCCAATCCGTCCGCCAGCGAACCGTGGCCGAGCATGAGAAAGCGGGTTTTATGATGGTAGATATAGAATGTGGCAGCGCTCCCCACCAGCGCAATTTTTAGCAGCCCTTTGATCAGTTCTGAAACCATCTGTCCGGAAACCATACGCTTAAGGCCGGGGAGGGGATTTAGACGTTTCAATTCAAATTTGAACGATTTACCGCCAAGCCTGACGCCTCCCAGCAGCGCAGAGGCGCAGATAGCGGTCAAAAACAGCCCCAGCAGGATCGGCAACACCGACGATGCCGCCAGCAGCAACAGTTGGCGAAGCTGTCGAAACATGGAGGTGGTGTCCAGAATCGCTGAGCGGTCGAAGCTCAGTCCGATTTGCAACAGCGTCGCCAGCTTGCGGGCGAGCGCATCCCCGCCGGATAGAATCAGACTCCAGCCGACGAGCAGCATCAGCAACGACGTCAGCTCTTTGGAACGAGGGACCTGTCCCTCTTCACGAGCTTTTTCACGTCGTTGGGGTGTGGGCTCCTCTGTTTTTTCTACATCGCTTTCTTCAGACATCGGCTTTAATCATGCTGCAAGGAAATTAAAAGCCCAGGCTGTCAAGGAGATCGTCAACCTGACCTTGCGTGGCGACGACGCCCGCCCGATTCTGGTCGATTTGCGGACCGTTTTTCAGCGTATCTTCCGTTACTTTTGGCGCCACTTCTTCCGGCATGTTATCAAGCAGCACATGGATCAGTTCTTTCTCGATATTTTCGATAAGCCCCATCATGCGCTGGATAACCTGCCCGGTCAGGTCCTGGAAATCCTGCGCCATCATGATTTGCATGAGCTGCTCGTTGGTTTTACCGGCGATATCCGGCGTGTCGCGCAGGAACTGACGGGTATCTGAAACCAGCTCTTTGGCCATCGACAGCTCAACAGGATGCTCAAACCATTCGTCCCAGCGCTGTTCCAGCGCTTTCGACTGGCTGTTTAGCGAGTCCTGCAGCGGGCGGGCGACCTCCACGCAGGTTAAGGCGCAGTCCGCTGCCTGTGACGTTTTTGCCACCACGTAGGACAGTCTGTCGCGGGCATCAGGAATAGCTTCAGCCGCATCAATAATAATGCGATCGAGGCCGAGGTTATTCATGCTGTCGTGCAGCAGGCGTGTCAGATGACCAATTCGCGAGAAAATATCTTTGAAATTATCCGCCTGCGGGCTGGTTGTTTGGTTAGACATGATTTACCACCCCAGTTTTTCAAAAATTTTGTTTAGCTTTTCTTCCAGTGTCGCAGCGGTGAAAGGCTTAACAACGTACCCGCTGGCACCGGCCTGAGCGGCGGCAATAATGTTCTCTTTCTTCGCTTCTGCCGTCACCATCAGCACCGGCAGCTTGCCCAGGGTTCCATCTTTACGGATTTCGCTCAGCAGTTCGAGGCCGTCCATATTGGGCATGTTCCAGTCGGTTATCACAAAGTCGAAGGTGGATTCCCGCAGGCGGGTGAGGGCGTCCTGACCGTCCTCGGCCTCTTCGACGTTGACAAATCCCAAGTCTTTTAAAAGGTTACGCACGATACGACGCATGGTAGCGAAGTCGTCAACGACTAAAAAACGCAAGTTTTTATCTGCCATGTTAATTCCTGGTAGGTTTTAATCTCTCCACGCAGGAGAGTTGATAAGTTAGCTATTAAATTCGGCGCGCCTGCCCGACAACGTTGTTCAACATGTGCTGGGTCATATCGCTCAGGTCGACGACTTCTACTGCGGCGCCAAGGGCAATGGCTTCTCTTGGCATCCCGAAAACCACGCAGGATTTTTCGCTTTGCGCGAGGGTGTGGGCGCCAGCTTTGCGCATTTCCAGCAGGCCCTGTGCGCCATCGCTTCCCATACCGGTCAGAATCGAGCCCACGGCGTTTTTACCCGCGCAGGCCGCTACCGATTTAAAAAGCACATCGACCGACGGGCGGTGGCGATTAACCGGCGGAGCGTCGCTAAGCCGCACGTGATAGTTAGCCCCGCTGCGCACAAGCTCCATATGGAAAGCGCCCGGTGCGAGATAAGCATGGCCGGGCAGTACGCGATCGCCATCCTCGGCTTCTTTCACCGCTATTTCGCAAATCTTATTGAGGCGCTCGGCAAAGGAGCGGGTAAAGCCCGGCGGCATATGCTGGGCGATAACGACCCCCGGACAAGTGCGAGGCAGGGGCGTTAGCACATGACGCAGCGCTTCTGTACCGCCGGTTGAAGAGCCGATAGCAAAAATTTTCTCGCTGCCCACCAGCGGGCTGGAGATAATTTTCGGCGGCGCTTTATGGCCGCCGTGACGATAAACCTGCGCCTTTGAGGCGGTACGAATCTTATCGGCAATCAGCTCGCTATACTGGGCCATGCCCTCTCTTAAGCCCATTTGTGGCTTGGTCACAAAATCCACCGCGCCCATTTCCAGCGCGCTAAGGGTGATTTCTGAGCCTTTGCTGGTCAGGGAAGAAACCATAATGACCGGCATGGGACGCAGGCGCATCAGGCGCTCAAGGAAGTCCAGTCCGTCCATGCGCGGCATTTCGACGTCAAGCGTCAGCACGTCCGGGTTAAAGCGCTTAACCAAATCACGAGCGATAATCGGGTCCGGCGCGGTAGCGACCATTTCCATATCGGGTTGCTGATTAACAATGTCGCTCATGATGTTGCGGATGAGCGCTGAATCATCAACACAGAGGACTTTAATCTTGTGCATTATTTATCCTGTGCCAGAGCGTATACGGACTGACCGCGAAGGCGAAACGAGCTGCTTGACGTACCAAAGTGCTCAGAGTGTCCGGCGAAGAGAATGCCGCCGGGCTTTAACAGCCTGGAAAAGCGTTGAAGCAGGTGTTCCTGGGTCTTTTGGTCAAAGTAAATCATGACGTTACGGCAGAAAATGGCGTCGAACGGTGCCGGAATGTCCCACTTCGGATCTAACAGATTGAGCTGCTGATAGGCTATCGTGTCGTGCAGCTCTTTCCTGACTTTGACGAGGTTTTCATGTTCTCCGGTGCCGCGCATGAAGTACTTTTTCTTTTGCGCGGCGCTCAGATCGTCAAGATCGGATAGCCGATAAACGCCAGCCGAGGCTTTAGCGAGCACTTCGGTATCGATATCCGTGGCCCAGATACGCGGGTTCGCCACGCTGCGCCCCAGCGCTTCATCTAAAGTAATAGCGATAGAACACGGCTCTTCACCGGTAGAAGAGGCGGTGCACCAAACCTTATAATTTCCCTTACGTTCGCGCGCATGCTCCGCAAGAATAGGAAAATGGTAGGCCTCTCTGAAAAAAGAGGTCAGGTTGGTGGTCAGCGCATTAATAAATGCCTGCCACTCGCTGCTATTTGGGTTCGATTCCAGACGTTTTAAATACTCGCTGAAATGCGTTAATTTAAGTTCACGTAAACGTCGGGACAGGCGGTTATAAACCATATCGCGTTTCTGGCTGCTCAGCACAATCCCTGCTCGTTGATAAATTAGCTGCTTAACGGTTTCCAGCTCTTTATCTGAGATCCCAGACTGAATTTGATTAGCTGCGCTGTTTGTTAAGTTAACATCGCACTCCATACTCATGTATCATCCTTGTGACATATATTGTCGATTATAATTTCATGCCTGCCCGGAGCATATTTTACAGAAAAGGGCGAATACGCTTATCAAATGGAACGGCGTTTGGTATTTTAAATCCCGCCACGAAAGTGGCGCCAGAACGGTACCGCAGATAATCAAGGTTGTTAAATTTTTAACCCGCAGTTATACCGCCATATTCATGATTTCCTGATAGGCGCTGACCATTTTATTGCGTACCTGAATACCCATATTCAAGGCTACAGAAGACTTTTGCAAAGAAACCATTACATCGTTAAGACCAATATCCGAGGCGCCCGTCATATAGTCCTGCGCCTGAGCTTTGGCGGTGGTTTGTGCCTGACTAATACCGTTTATGCTGTTAAATAATAGTGAAGAAAATGAAATGGAATCAGCATTATTCTGTTTATCAGGCAGCGCGCTGCCGTGTGATAAACCAGAAACCTGCCGGGCCTGAAACTGAATTTGTTCCAGAACGCCGTTCATTGATTGAATAGACATTACTTATTCCTGTTATTCCACTAATAAGCCAGGGTTGCCTGAATCATGTTGCCTTTATTATGGGAAGACTAGCATGGTGACCTGCTTTCGGAATAGTGTAATAAGCTGACAGAAATTTCAGTTTATTGGTGATTAAGAAAAATCCTGGATGACACATAATACGCGACTGAGATTCGGCGGGATTAAGGACTTTCCGCTGCATTTTCTTTGGACCTCTAACCGGAGTGCTGATTCGCAATATTGCGTACACATTGCGTCATTTATTTTTTACAGGACTACGGCATGAATGCCACCACAAACGGTATTAAAAGCAACAATACAACAACTCTGATAGCAGCCTTTGAGCGTATTCGTGCCAATCCAAAATTTGCTCTGATTATCTCCGCTGCGGCTGCTATTTCGCTGATCGTTGCCCTTATTCTCTGGGCGCAGTCGCCGAATTATCGCGTGCTGTACAACAATATCAGCGATCAGGATGGGGGCGCGATTGTCGCCCAACTGACACAGATGAATGTGCCCTATCGTTTTGACGAACGTGGCGGGGCGATTATGGTCCCGGCAGATCAGGTTTATGAAGCTCGCCTTAAGCTTGCCCAGCTTGGGTTACCCAAAGGTGGAGCGGTTGGTTTTGAACTGCTGGACCAGGAAAAGTTTGGCATCAGCCAGTTCAGCGAGCAGGTGAACTATCAGCGCGCGCTGGAAGGGGAGCTTTCACGCACCATTGAAACTTTAGGCGCGGTTCGCAGCGCTCGCGTGCACCTTGCCATGCCAAAACCTTCGCTGTTTGTGCGCGACGAAAAGCAGCCTTCGGCCTCTGTGACGGTGCATCTGGATAACGGCCGTACTATGGACGCAAGCCAGGTGAACGCGATTTCCTGGCTAATTTCCAGCGCCGTTCCCGGCCTGAATGCTGACCACGTCACCATTGTCGATCAAATGGGCCATCTGCTTTCACAAAAAGGCGACGGGGCGCAGCAAACCTCGCGTTTGAAGTACACCGGTGAGGTGGAGGCCGATTTCCAGCGCCGCATCCAGTCGATACTTGCCCCGATTGTCGGTAGCCAGAACGTGCGTGCCCAGGTCACGGCGCAGATTGATTTTACCACCCATGAGCAAACCGCCGAGCAGTTCCAGCCCAACTCGGCGCCGGAAAAAATGTCGATCCGCAGCCGCCAGACCAGCGACGCCGAGCAGGGGGGTAAAACGATTAACGGAGGCGTGCCTGGGGCGCTGAGCAACCAGCCACCAACGCCCGCTACGGCGCCGCTAACTCAGCCTGCGGGCACGGCTAATCAGGCTCAGGGTGCCGCAGGAAACAACGCCGGCGCCGCTACTGCCGATGCGAACAATGCCGCCACGGTGATGCCGTTTAACTCCACTAAGGATGCCACAACCAACTACGAGCTGGACCGCACGCTGACGCACATCAAGCGCAGTACGGGAAGCATCGAACGTTTATCCGTTGCGGTAGTAGTAAACCACCTGCCGGGTAAAGAGGGTGCCCCGGAGCCTTTGAGCAAAGCGCAGATGGATCAGATAACCGCGCTGGTAAAAGAGGCGGTTGGCTATACCGAAGCGCGCGGCGATACCCTGAATATCGTTAACTCGGCCTTTACCACGGCGGATGACGCCGAGGCGCTGCCGCTGTGGCAACAGCCGGAAATCATCAGCCTGATGCTGTCTGCCGCCCGTTATCTGCTGATCGGTATCGTGGCGTGGATACTGTGGCGTAAAGCCGTGCAGCCGGCCTGGCTGCGCCATCAGGAGCTGGCGTTACAGCGTCTGGAACTGGAAAAAGAGGCCCGTCAGGCCGAGCTGGATGAGCTGGCCCGCAAGAATGAGAGCTCTGCAAAAGCTAAGGCTCAGATGCGCGTTGACGTTGAACTTAACACCCAGCAGCTGCGTGAAATGGCGGAGAACGGGCCGCAGACAATTGCGCTTGTCTTGCGTCAATGGATGAATAAGGAGCTTAGCGAAAAATGAATGCTGCAGAGAAATGTGCAATTGTCATGCTGACGCTCGGTGACGAGCGGGCTTCTGAGGTATTTAAGCACCTCTCGACTCAGGAGGTGACCCGGATAAGCTCGGCGATGGTTGGCATGAGCGCGTTTAGTCACGACCAGCTTGCCATGGTGCTCAAAGAGTTCCACAAGGATTCCAGCGAGGTGGCAACGCTTAATCTCGATACCAATGAATACCTGCGTAGCGTGCTGGTGAAAGCGCTGGGTGAAGAGCGCGCCTCAAGCCTGCTGGAAGATTTGCTCGATACTCAGGACGGCAACAACGGTATCGAAACGCTCAACTTCATGGAGCCGGTGACGGTTTACGATCTGATTCGCGATGAGCATCCGCAGATTATCGCCACCATACTTGTGCACCTTAAGCGCAACCAGGCGGCCGAGGTGCTGGCGAAATTCGACGATCGCGAGCGTAACGAGGTCATGGTACGTATTGCCACTTTCGGCGGCGTGCAGCCGGCGGCGCTTCACGAGTTGACCGAGGTCCTCAACAACCTGTTACACGGTCAAAACCTCAAGCGCAGCAAAATGGGCGGTGTGCGTCCTGCGGCCGAAATTCTCAACCTGATGAAATCTCATCAGGAAGAAGCGGCTATTACCGCGGTGCGCGAGTTTGACCAGGAGCTGGCGCAGAAAATCATTGATGAGATGTTCCTGTTTGAAAACCTTATCGAGATTGAAGATCGCAGCATTCAACGCATCCTGCAGGATATTGATAACGAATCGCTGATCGTTGCGCTTAAAGGCTCTGAACAGCCGCTGCGCGATAAGTTCTTCCGCAATATGTCCAAGCGTCAGGCGGATATCATGGTGGAGGATCTCAATTCTCGTGGCCCGGTACGTATGTCTCAGGTGGAAGCCGAGCAGAAAAACATTCTGCTGGTGGTTCGCCGCTTAGCCGACGCCGGCGAAGTGATACTTGGCGGCGGGGAGGATGTCTATGTCTGATAAAGACAAGGCATGGCAGCCCTGGCAGCCGGAAGATCTGCTGGCTGACTTTAGCCACGCTGAACATGAATTTCCTGAACCCGACGCGGTAGCCGGGAGCCATCCGCCGGAAGAGCTGCTTCAGGCGGAGCTTGCACGCATTCGCCAGCAGGCCGAGCAAAAAGGTTTTGCTCAGGGCCTGGCGCGAGGCCAGGAAGAAGGCAAGCAGCAGGGCTATGAAGAAGGCCTGGCGATGGGCAAAAGCGAGGGCATCGAACAGGGTATGGCGCAGGTTAAAGCCCGGCAGGATGAAGCTGCCGGGCAGATTATCCGCCTGTTTGAAGCGTTTAAGATTGCCCTGGATAACCTCGACAGCGTGATCCCATCGCGGCTGGTACAGCTTTCCCTGACCGCGGCGCGCTCAATCGTCGGGAAAAACATTGTTTATGACAACACCATCCTGCTTGAGAAAATCAGGCAGCTCCTTAAAGAGGATGCGTTGCTGGCAGGCAACATCCAGCTTTGGGTGAGCAAAGAAGACCGCGCCGTTGTCACCGAACAGCTCAGCCCAACGCTGGCCTCGCTGGGATGGGAGCTGCTCGTTGACGCGGATATTCTGCCGGGCGGCTGTCGCATTACCTCCACCGAAGGCGAAATTGACGCGACGCTCAGCACCCGCTGGGAAGAGCTTTGCCGCCTGAGCCGGGAAGACTACAGCTCATGACCACGCGCCTGAAAAACTGGCTGGGAAACCTCGAAAGCCAGGAGCAGAAAATTGCTTCGCTACAGCCTTTTCGCCATTACGGAAAACTAACGCGCGCCACGGGCCTGGTGATGGAGGCCGTTGGCCTTAAGCTGCCGATTGGCACGCTGTGCATCGTAGAGCGCGATACCGGCAACGGCATCGCAAAAGTTGAAAGCGAGGTGGTCGGTTTTAATGGCCAGATCCTCTATCTGATGCCGCTTGAAAACGTGGACGGCGTTTTACCCGGCGCGCGCGTTTACGCTTTTGAAAGCGGCCCTGGGCTTACCCAGGGCAAACAGTTGCCGCTGGGACCGGAGCTATTGGGACGCGTGCTGGATGCCAGCGCCCGCCCGCTGGACGGCTTACCTGCCCCCTGTCGGCGGCAGAAAGACAGCTTGTTTACCGCCCCCTTTAACCCCCTGCTACGCGATCCGATTAAGGACGTTCTTGACGTTGGCGTTCGTGCTATTAACGGCCTGCTGACCGTGGGGCGCGGCCAGCGTATGGGCCTGTTTGCCGGTTCCGGCGTCGGTAAAAGCGTGCTGCTGGGCATGATGGCCCGCTACACCAAAGCCGATGTTATCGTGGTAGGGCTTATCGGCGAACGCGGACGTGAAGTGAAGGACTTTATCGAAAATATACTCGGTAAAGAAGGGCTTAGCCGCTCCGTAGTAATTGCCGCCCCGGCGGATGTTTCGCCCATTCTGCGTATGCAGGGCGCGGTGTATGCCACCCGCATCGCCGAAGATTTTCGCGAACGCGGCATGAACGTGCTGCTGATAATGGACTCCCTTACCCGCTATGCCATGGCGCAGCGTGAAATCGCGCTGGCCATCGGCGAGCCTCCCGCCACCAAAGGCTATCCGCCTTCGGTGTTTGCGAAACTGCCTGCGCTGGTGGAACGCGCCGGCAACGGGGTGAAAGGCGGCGGTTCGATAACCGCGTTTTATACCGTCCTGACGGAAGGCGACGATCAGCAGGATCCGATTGCCGACTCGGCACGAGCGATTCTTGACGGTCACGTGGTCCTGTCGCGGCGGCTGGCGGAAGCCGGGCACTATCCGGCGATAGATATTGAAGCCTCGATAAGCCGCGCCATGACCGAGCTTATCGACAAGGCGCACTACAAAAAGGTGCAGACGTTTAAACAACTGCTCTCCGCCTGGCAGCGTAACCGCGATCTTATTAGCGTGGGGGCCTATGCGGCAGGGAGCGATCCCCTGCTGGATAAAGCTATTGCGCTTTATCCACGGCTTGAGGCGTTTCTTCAGCAGTCTATCGACGAGAATTGCAGCTATGAAGCGTCTTTTGAGCTACTGAATACGCTTTTTTCTGAGCCTTCCAAACCCTGACATGGACCTTAACTAATGGCAACGACCAGCCCAATGGATGTGCTGCGTGACCTTGCACAGCAGCAGCTTGATACCACCACCACCGAACTGGGGAAGGCACAGCAGGACTACACGCGTGCCGTTACCCAGCTTGAACAACTGGAGGCATACGAGAAGGAATATCAGCAGAGCTTGCGCCTGAACATGTCAGGTCAGGGAATTTCGGTGGTGGACTGGGTGAACCACCAGTCGTTTATTGATTCGCTGGGTAAAGTGGTGCGCCAGCACGCAGGGCATGTCACTAGCTGCAAACAATCGGTCGATCTGGTGCTGTCGTCCTGGCGCAGCGACAAGCAGCGTCTGAACGCTTTCGATACGCTGAAAAGCCGCGCGGAGACGGTACGTGCGTTAAAAGAGAACCGCTACGAGCAAAAATTAATGGATGAATTTGCGCAGCGCGCCTGCCTGGGGAAAAAAGTTTTATGATGGTAAATATCACGGCCTTAATGAGCGCAACGCCCGGGGCACAAATCGCGCAAAGCGGTACGGACGCAGCGCTGGGTGGCGATTTCACCGCCGCGCTCGATCGGATAACGCAGCAGCTCGATCCTTTACCCCAGGACGGATCGGCGCCGCCCGGCTCTGCGCAAGCGGCAGAAGATACCGCTAACGTTGGCCGCGAATTGCCGGGGGATATTTTCGACCCGCTCGATAACCTGCCGGGCGACAAGCTAAGCGATAAGCAAAAAGAGGCCGCTGAAGATGGGGCGCTGCCGGCCCTGGCGGGCATGCCTGTTGATGAGCGGCTGGTACACCTGCAAACCCTGGTAATGCAGGCGGATGCATCAAATGCTGAACTGGCGGGCAGGGTAGCGGGAGCCGTGCAGCAAGGAGATATGGCCGCAGTGGCTAACGATGGCGAAGGCGAGGGGGCAACGGCAAATATTACCCAGGCTGCGTTAATCCCCGGTAAAATGGTAGCGAACAGCGTTAACGCGGCTCCCACCTCAGTTGCGCTGGCTAAGCAAAGCGCTTCCTTTACCGGCCCGACAGGCAAAGAGGTGAAGCGCGAAACTCAGCCGATGCCGGACCTGCCTGCGCCAGTACAGGGTGAGAAGCCAGAGCAGATGGGCAGCCTGTTTAAACCGGTAGCCGAGGGCGCCGTAGCGCCTGTTGCTGAAGGCCAGTCTTCCTTTACGCCTGCGTCCATTGCCCATACGCCAACGTCATTTACCTCTTCACCGCTAAGCGGGCATTCCACAGCGCTGCCCGTAGCGGCGCCTGCGCCGCCGGTCCTGACCCAGGAAGTGGGATCGGCTGCCTGGCAGCAATCTCTGGGCCAGCAAATTGCGGTGTTTACCCGCAACGGTATTCATAACGCCGAAATACGCTTAAATCCGGCGGAACTTGGCATGTTAAAAATTAATTTACGTATGGACAGCGACCGGGCAAATTTACATTTTGTCAGTGATAACCACCAGGTCCGGGCCGCCCTTGAAGCCGCGCTGCCGCAGCTGCGCACCTCCCTTGCTGAATCGGGCATCAACCTTGAAGCGAGCCGCGTGGACGGCGGCTCTGCCCAGTCCTGGAGCGGTTCTTCGCATTCCGAATGGGCATCCGGGCAGACGGCTCAGGATGAAAAGCGCGGGCGCGATATGCCTCAGGTTGATGAAGATGAGGTAATTATTCGCCCGGCGCAGATACGTCAAAATAATGGAATAAATACCTTTGTTTGATGGTTACATTTAATTGCGAAGTTGCCGTCACTAATTTCCTTTATTCCCTGAATTGTCTCAAAGGCCGTATGTAATAGAATGCTCCCTCATTAGGGCATTCTTTACGGCTCCGTATTCATTTACAAGGTTTTCACATAATGTCAAAAAAGAATAAAAAAAATGACTCCGGGTCTGGTAAAAAAAGTTCCATTGTCGTTTTACTTCTTCTGCTGCTGGTGGTTGTCGCCTGCGGCGTTGCGGGTTTTACTTTTTATGAAATGAATAAAATGAAGAAAGATGGCGTGGCGAAAAATGAAGCCGTGGCGGAGCCTGCCGAGGCGCCAACGCCGACGTATATTCCGCTGGATACCTTTACCGTCAGCCTCAAGCCTAATGATAATGGCGATGATAACGCCAGCGTTTTATATATTGGTCTGACGTTAAGCGTAAAAGATGATAAATCAAAAGCGCTGATCGAGAAATTCTTGCCGGAAATTCGTAGCCGCTTGCTGATTCTTTTTTCCCAGCAGACTGCGGGTTACTTAGCAACCGATGAAGGTAAACGTCAGCTAATCAAGCAAATAAAAACCGTAGTCAGTCAGCCGCTTGTTGATAATTACAGTGCGAGCGTTACTGATGTGTTATATAACGCGTTTATATTACGGTAAATTCTATGTCTGATAGCATATTATCCCAGGCTGAGATCGATCGTCTGCTAAACGGGGGAGGCGGCGACGACAGCAATAACGCTGCTGAAAACTCAGATCAGGATGAAGGGATTAAGCCCTATAACCCGAATACCCAGCGACGCGTGGTTCGCGAGCGCTTACAGTCGCTGGAAATTATTAACGAACGCTTTGCGCGTCAGTTTCGTATTGGGCTATTTAATCTGTTACGCCGCAGCCCGGATATTTCCGTAGGCGCTATTAAAATTCAGCCATACCACGAGTTTGCGCGTAATTTATCTGTGCCGACCAACCTGAACCTGGTCCATATGAACCCGTTGCGCGGTACGGCGCTATTTGTTTTTTCGCCGAACCTGGTCTTTATGACCGTAGACAGCCTCTTTGGCGGCGACGGCCGTTTCCCGACCAAAGTGGACGGCCGTGAATTTACACCAACCGAGCAGCGCATCATCGAGAAAATGTTGTCGATGGCGCTGGAATCTTATGATTACGCATGGAGTTCGGTATTTAAGCTCCGCACGGAATACATTCGTTCAGAAGTGCAGGTTAAATTTACCAATATTACATCGTCGCCAAACGATATTGTGGTGACTACGCCTTTCTCGCTGGAAATTGGCGCGCATACCGGCCATTTTGATATCTGTATTCCTTTCAGCATTATTGAACCATTACGCGAGCTGCTAACCAATCCGCCGGTAGAAAACTCCAGGCAGGAAGATGAACAGTGGCGTAATACGCTGGTGACGCAGGTGCGGGATACTGAACTTGAGCTGGTGGCAAATTTCGCCGAGATCGATACCCGACTGCTGCAGGTGATGCAGCTTAAAAAAGGCGACGTCATTCCGCTTGATAAACCAGAAAGTCTTGAAGTCTTTATTGATGGCGTGCCGGTAATGTCTGGCAAATATGGCTGTGTGAACAACCAGTATGCTTTGAAAGTTGAGCATATAAAGAATCCCTCTTTAACCTCTTTTAAAAAGGAGTAGTTTCCTGTGAGTGATACCACATCCTCATCTGATGCTGAACAATCCATAGACGATCTATGGGGCGACGCCATGAACGAGCAGCAGTCAGCGGAAAATAATAGCACCCAAGCGCCTGCTATAAATGAACACATAGCTGCACACCTCTCCCAGGATCTTGATTTGATCCTCGATATTCCGGTCAAAATGACGGTGGAGCTGGGGCGTACCAAAATGACCATCAAAGAGCTGTTGCGCTTAAGCCAGGGCTCGGTGGTGACGCTGGATGGTCTGGCGGGCGAACCGCTGGATATTTTGATTAACGGTTATTTAATCGCGCAGGGGGAGGTTGTCGTCATCTCCGATAAATTCGGTATTCGTATTACCGATATTATTACCCCTTCAGAGCGTATGCACCGCCTGAGCAGATAATGAATTCCCAGACAAAAACTATCGCGCCTTCTTCGTATTCGTCCGTTGATGCCGGCACGCCCGGTTCAGTGCTGTTTAACGTCGGCGGCGCGCTTGCCCTGGTATTGCTGTTTATTGCCTTAATCACCTGGATTGCCCGCCGCGCGGGATTCAGGCCGCAGGGCCAGAAAGCATCAGCGCTGTTGACCATTAAATGTAGCCAGTCACTGGGCCAGCGCGAGCGCATGGTCATTGTTGAGGTGCAGGATAAATGGCTGCTGCTGGGGGTAACCCCCGCAAACATTACCTGCCTCGCTACTTTTGATAAGCAAAGCGGTGCCGAAGACATTTCGCCTTCGCCGCTGGCAGGGGACTTTCAGTCCGTCATGCTCAATATGTTAAAAAAACGCAAATCGGGGTCAGAGCAATGAGCGCTCAACGGTGTCCCTGGTCTCGCCGCCGGATGACGGTAACCCTGCTTGTACTGCTTGGCATGGGCATTTTTATTCCCGTACAGCACGCCTGGGCCGCCAGCAGCGATCTGCTGATTACGCGTTCCGGCAACGGTGAGAACTGGTCGTTGCCTGTGCAGACGCTGGTGCTGCTCACCTCGCTAACCTTTTTACCCGCTGTTTTGCTGATGATGACCGGTTTTACGCGCATTATCATCGTGCTTGGTCTGTTACGTAATGCGCTCGGCACGCCGTCATCGCCGCCTAACCAGGTGTTGCTGGGGCTTGCGCTATTTCTGACCTTTTACGTTATGTCGCCGGTTTTTAACCAAATTCACCAGGATGCGTGGCAGCCGTTAACGGAAGATAAAATCAGTATGGAAACCGCGCTGGAAAGGGCGGCCGGGCCGATGCGTACCTTTATGCTGCAACAAACGCGGGAAACGGACCTGGCGCTGTACACGCGTCTGGCAAAAGTGAATAACTTTGCCAGCCCCGATGAAGTACCCATGAGTATTCTGCTGCCCGCCTTCGTGACCAGCGAGCTGAAAACGGGGTTCCAGATAGGCTTTACGGTATTTATTCCCTTCCTGATAATCGATCTGGTCGTGGCTAGCGTATTAATGGCGCTGGGGATGATGATGCTGCCGCCGGCAACCATTTCGTTACCCTTCAAGCTGATGCTGTTTGTGCTGGTTGACGGCTGGCAGCTATTAATGGGCTCGCTTGCCCAAAGCTTCTTTAGCTGAGCAGAAAAGACAATGACACCGGAAAGCGTTATGGCGTTGGGATTTCAGGCCATTAAGGTTGGCCTGATGATTGCCGCTCCCATGCTGATGGCCGCGCTCTTGACGGGCCTTATCATCAGTATTCTCCAGGCATCTACGCAGATAAACGAAATGACGCTCTCATTTATTCCCAAGATATTAGCCATCGTGCTGGTGGTGATTATGCTGGGGCCGTGGATGCTCAGCGTTTTTCTTGACTATATGCGAGCGCTGTTTAGCAACCTGCCTTATGTCATCGGATAGCTATGTTTACCCTGTCCGTTGAGAGCCTTTATTATCAAATCAGCCATCTTTTTTGGCCTGCGCTAAGGGTGCTGGCTTTGTTCAGCACGGCACCCATTTTTAGCGGCAAGGAGTTCAGCAAAAAGGCCAAAGTGGGCCTGGCGCTGTGCATCTCTTTTTTAATCGGCCAGAATTTGCCCGACAGCCATATTGTTATTTTCTCCTGGCAGGGGGTGGGGGTTGCTGCTCAGCAGCTTATTATCGGTACTGCTGTGGGGTTGACGCTACAGCTCATCTTTGTGGCGGTGCGCACCGCCGGGGAGATTATCGGCCTGCAAATGGGGCTCTCCTTTGCGACCTTCTTCGATCCTTCCGGCGGCCAGAATATGCCGATCATCGCAAGGATATTAAACCTGCTGGCGACGCTGCTCTTTTTGTCTCTGAACGGCCATTTGTGGATGCTGACTATTCTCAATCAGAGCTTTGAAGTTCTGCCCATTGGCGGCACTTCGCTGCATGCGGAAGGATTTTATTATCTGGTTAAAATGGGCGGATTGATATTCCGCTGCGGGCTGATGCTGGGTTTACCGATAATTACCCTGCTGTTGGCTATCAACTTTACCCTTGGATTGTTAAACCGTTTAACGCCGCAGCTTTCAATTTTTGTGATAGGTTTCCCGCTGACGCTGACGGTAGGCATGGGCGCGCAGGCCATCGAAATGCGCACGCTGGCGCCTTTCTTTGAGAATGTGGTGGCCGAGATATTTAACCACCTTGCACGCATTATTATTTTATTTTCTGCGGGCTAATTTTAAAATATTTCTCTTTTAGAGGCATTATTTTTGCCTGTTTGGGCAATTGTATTTTAAATTGCGGGCGTATAATCGTTTATGTTGATTTTTATATCTAATGATTAGAAATTTTGCTCTCTGCTGCAAGCATATACTTTCTGTAAGCCTGTGGCATAAGTCTGGCTGAATTGTGGGAAATATTTTTAGAGGGAAATATGAGCGCGTTAAAAATATCAACCTTGATTAAAGGTATATTAACGATCCTGTGCCTGTGTATTGTTATCATTAGTTCGTATTCGTTTAAATCTATGTACGCTACGGGTGAGTCTGTTAAAAAAATGCAGCTTACCCTGGATAAAGTAAGGGACCTGCGCGATATGGCCGCGCATCTCACCCAGGCGCGGGGCGATATTAACTACGTTTACAACGACGAAACCGCAAGCAAGGAAAAGTTAACCAGCAAGGCCCGCGCCATTCAAAATGAGCTCGTGCAGGCTAAACGTGCTGTGGAGGCTTTTTTACATACTACCGACTCGGATCCGGAACGCGGCAGGCTTAGCGATAATATTATGCAAAAAGCGGATGCATTAATGGAAAGCTATGCCGCAAACGCCAAAAAGCTTGAGATCTATGACAATCATGGTTTTAACAACGGGACTAAAGAGGTCGCCCTTGACGTAGCGATTAGCGAATATAACGCCTACAGTAAAAAAGTGGGTAATCAGCTGCTGGCTGACTTTGAAAACAGCCGCAAAAAAACGCTGATGGTCATTGGCATCATGCTGCTGATTGCGACGCTGATCTCATGCTTCTCGTGGCTGATTATTAAAAAAAGCGTCTTTGAGCGCCTTGCTACCGCCTCTTCGATCCTTGAGAAAATCGGCGCCGGCGAGCTTTACCATAAATTTGAAACCGGCGCGCGCAACGAAATCGGCATGATGCTGGCGTCATTGCAGAATATGAGCACCTCGCTGAGAAAGATGATTACTTCGGTACGCAGCACTTCCGAGCTGATCGGCACCAGCGTTTCAGAAATCGATCGCGGCAATGAAAACCTGGCGTCCCGTACCGAGCAACAGGCCAGCGCGCTGCAGCAGACCGCCGCTAGCATGGAGGAGATTAAAACTACCGTTGCCAGCAATGCAGAAAACGCCCGTCAGGCGAATGAGCTGGCTCATCAGGCGCGTATTACCGCAAATAATGGTTCTGCCGCGATGAACGACGTTGTCGACACCATGGAAAAAATTTCCCTTAGCGCGATGAAAATCGCCGAGATCAACAGCGTGATCGACGGGATTGCGAACCAGACCAATATCCTGGCGTTGAATGCCGCGGTGGAAGCCGCACGCGCCGGAGAGCAGGGGCGAGGTTTTTCCGTGGTGGCGACCGAAGTGCGTAACCTTGCTAAACGCAGCGCGGACGCGGCAAAAGAAATCAACCAGCTCATTAATCAGTCGGTTAAAAACGTTGAAGACGGCTCTAAACTTATCGGCAACGCCGGGAAAACGATGGAGGATATCGTGACCTCTGTTACCTGCGTCAGCGATATCATGCAGGAGATTACCCTGGCATCCGAAGAGCAAAGCACCGGCGTCGGGCAAATCGCTTCCGCCGTTAACGAAATGGATCTGGCGACCCAGCAAAATGCCTCTCTGGTGCAGGAGTCTTCGCAGATTTCCGGTACGGTGAACCAACATAGCCGCGAGCTGGTAAAAACCGTATCCCTGTTTCAGCTAAGCCCCGCCGAAATGCAAAAAAGCGTTGAGGAAATTGCCCCGCGAAAAAAGGTCAGTGCGCCCCGTCAGGAAAAACAAGAGCCTGTAAAACGTACCGTTAAAAGTGACGATATCTGGACTGAATTCTGACGTAAGTCGGTTTTCACAGGGATATCCATCAGCAGCCATTCTTACCGGAATGGCTGCTTACCGGCTGCTAAGCATTCGCATCGGCACGTCTTTTTTATTTTCTCCTTTTGCCGCAAGCCCCCCTGCCATTTCGCCGCGTTGATATGAGTTGTTATTAAATCGTGACGAAGTTCACTGGTTGCGAAGAAATATTCGTAAGCGCAACGACGTCGGTAATTATTTATCTCGATGAATTACTTATTTATTTATTAAATTACCGGCTGTTTGAATATAAGAATCTGCGAAAATCGAAATTAACAATTAATTAATCTTAACTCATGATATGCGCATTCAGGGTCAGATGAACGCGTTGCGGAGAGTTAATGAAAGATGTAGTGATTGTCGGGGCGGCCCGAACCCCGATTGGCTGCTTCCAGGGCGCGCTTTCCCCGCGCAGCGCGGCAGAGTTAGGCAGTGCGGTGGTGAAAGCGCTGCTTGAGCGTAGCGGCGTGAGCGAGCATGAGATCGACGAGGTGATTCTGGGCCAGGTATTAACCGCCGGAGCCGGGCAAAACCCGGCGCGACAAACGGCGCTTAACAGCGGCCTGCCCTGGTCCGTCTCGGCCATTACCATTAATGACGTCTGCGGGTCCGGCTTAAAAGCGCTGCATCTTGCCACCCAGGCTATTCAGTGCGGGGAAGCGGATGTGGTTATCGCAGGCGGGCAGGAAAATATGAGCCGCGCCCCGCATGTATTAGCCAACAGCCGAACCGGCGCGGCGCTGGGCAACAGCCAGCTTATCGACAGCCTGGTGCACGACGGCCTGTGGGACGCGTTTAACGATTACCATATGGGCGTGACGGCAGAAAACCTCGCCCGTGAATATGACATAAGCCGTGAAAGCCAGGACGCCTTCGCGCTCGCCTCCCAGCAGAAAGCGCGGGCGGCAATTGATTCTGGGCGGTTCAAAGATGAAATTGTCCCGGTTGCCGTAGAGCTGCATGCAGGCGAAACGTTACTTGTCGATACCGATGAGCAGCCGCGCACCGACGCCAGTGCCGAAGCGCTGGCACGGCTTATTCCAGCTTTTGAGGTTAAAGGCAGCGTCACTGCCGGAAACGCTTCTTCTATTAATGACGGTGCCGCCGCGGTGCTGATGATGAGCGCGGCAAAAGCGCAGGAGCTTAATCTGCCGGTGCTGGCGCGTATTCGTGCTTTTGCAAGCGTCGGCGTCGATCCTGCGCTGATGGGGATCGCTCCGGTCACGGCCACGCGGCGCTGCCTTGAGCGCGCGGGCTGGTCGCTGGAAGAGCTGGATTTAATCGAGGCGAACGAGGCCTTCGCGGCGCAGGCGCTTTCCGTAGGCAAAATGCTGGAATGGGACGAGCGCAAGGTGAACGTAAACGGCGGGGCGATAGCGCTTGGCCATCCGATTGGCGCGTCCGGCTGCCGGATTCTGGTTTCGCTGGTGCATGAGATGGTAAAGCGTGATGCGAAAAAGGGCCTGGCGACGCTGTGTATCGGCGGCGGGCAGGGTGTGGCGCTGGCCATTGAACGTGACTAAATAATTTTTCCCCTTATCAGGCGCTTTCCCTTCCCCGGAAAGCGCTTTTTTTTGCTCCGAATTTGGGCAGCATAGCCGCTTAACGCCCGGTGATATTGGCGTTAACCGTGATCCCATTATCAAATCCAGGTAATATATTCGTAAAATTGAAACGTTGTTTTAAATATAATTGAAATGCGGTTTCAACGAGCTTAGTATGAGGGCGTCAAAGATTAAGGAACTCTGTTTTCACCTTAAGATCTTCGCGTGAAGATGCGCTTATTGCGTGAACGCTTTTTCCAGAAACGCCTGCTGGGGCAGGCTTGAATAAAAGGAAACCTCCATGATTCTGGATGCATTCTCCCTGCAGGGTAAAGTTGCCGTTGTGACCGGCTGTGATACTGGCCTGGGCCAGGGGATGGCTCTTGGGCTTGCGCAGGCCGGCTGCGACATAGTGGGTATCAACATCGTTGAGCCTGCGGAAACCATCGAACGCGTCACCGCGTTGGGGCGTCGTTTTCTCAGCCTGACGGCCGATCTGCGCAAGATCGACGGCATCCCGGCCCTGCTGGATCGCGCGGTGGCCGAGTTTGGTCATATTGATATCCTGGTGAACAATGCGGGCCTGATTCGTCGTGAAGACGCCATTGAGTTCAGCGAGCAAAACTGGGACGACGTAATGAACCTTAATATCAAAAGCGTGTTCTTTATGTCGCAGGCTGCGGCGAAGCACTTTATTGCTCAGGGCAACGGCGGCAAAATCGTTAATATCGCCTCCATGCTCTCCTTCCAGGGCGGGATTCGGGTTCCTTCTTACACCGCCTCGAAAAGCGCGGTTATGGGCGTGACCCGCCTGCTGGCGAACGAGTGGGCAAAACACGGTATCAACGTGAACGCTATCGCGCCGGGGTACATGGCAACCAACAATACCCAGCAACTGCGTGCCGACGAGCAGCGCAGCAGTGAGATCCTGGACCGCATCCCGGCCGGACGTTGGGGACTGCCGGAGGATCTGATGGGGCCGGTTGTATTCCTCGCTTCCAGCGCTTCTGATTACGTAAACGGTTATACCGTAGCCGTTGATGGCGGCTGGCTGGCGCGTTAATTCAGCTTTGCTTCGTGGCGGAGGGCTGCGCTCTCCGCTATCGCCTCGACATCCCTGCCGCGTCACTTTACCCGTAACGCAACTCTGTTCGAATTCGACCCGCGTTTTCGCTCATTTAGCGCGCGCCGCGCCGCCGCTACGCCTGAATATTCCCGTAACGAAAACCAGTGCCATAACTGCAAGAGATGGTAGTTGTTTTTGGGAATAATCTTAGCAATAATAGTTCCACTTAAGGCAATTTTTGACCGTTGTTAAGCATATGTAAACACGCTTGCAGTAGCGCTTGTGTTGCAAAATTTCTGTTATGACAATGCCTTACACACAATAGTGATATTCACAAGGAAATGATGTGCTGCCTATCCCCGGTTTAAAAAACAACCCTCTCATGCTCGTCCTGCGCACCGCGCACGATTATGTTTTTTCGTACCCGGTTTTTAATTCAGGTCCTTTTTCAACCAACCTTTAAGCGGCCAGTTATGTCTTCTATTGAAGTAAAATCCAGTCAGTTAGAAAACGCTCCTCCCTATCGGATGCTGCCTTCTCCTCGTGAAGAGATAGATTTACTTTCTATACTGGCGACGCTGTTTGCCGCCAGAAAGCAGATCGCTGCCATTACGCTTATCTTCGCGCTGTCGGGCCTTGCGGCAAGTTTCCTGCTGCCGCAGAAATGGACCAGCCAGGCGGTGGTTACCGCGCCTGAAAACGAGCAGGTCATTGAGCTGCGCCGTGCGATGATCAATATGACGGTGCTGGGCGTAGATGCGAAGATTGAAGCCGGCACTCTCTACAACATGTTTTTGAAAAAGTTTGATTCCCAGGCGCTACGCGAGCAGTTCCTTGCTCAGTCTCCTTATGTTCAGGCACTGCTGAACAATCAGGAAGTGGATAACAGCGAACTGCATCGCGCGATCGTTACCGTTTCGGATAAATTTAAAGCGCAGAACAACATAGATCCGAAAAAGGCAGAGAACGCGCCTTATGCTTCCTGGACCCTGAGTTTCATGGCACCTGACGCAGGCGATGCCCAGCAGGTGCTGGAGAACTACATTCGGTTCATCAGCGCTGAGGTGAATAAAGATGTGCTGCAGGATCTGAAAAATGCCGTGGAACTAAAAATTGCGTATGAGAAAGACAAACTGCTGCTGGACCGCACGCTGCTGGAGAATCAGCACAACGTGAACGTGCAGCGTCTGGGTTATTCGCTGCAGGTGGCCAACGCTGCCGGGATCAAAAAACCGGTCTACAGCAACGGCCAGGCGGTGAAGGACGATCCGGACTATTCCGTCGCACTGGGTGCCGATGGCCTGGCGGAAAAGCTCAAGATTGAGCAGTCTATTAAAGATGTCGCCGAGCTGAATGCAACGATGCAGAACCGTGAACATTTGCTTGCCCAACTGGAAACCATCAATATTGGTAACGTGGATTTCACGCCGTACAAATACCAGATGCAGCCTTCTTTGCCGGTGACAAAAGACGGCCCGCGTAAGTCGTTAATTATCGCGCTGGCGGCGGTGCTGGGTTTAATGGTTGCTGCGGGTACGGTGCTGATGCGTCAGGCCATGGGCAGCCGAATGGAAATAGATAACAGCCTTGAGTTGGAAAAAATCGTCTAGGGCGATTTTGCGCTTCACGTGATAACGGCTCCTTGCGGAGCCGTTAAGACTGATGACAAACCTTCCAGCGTGACAAGACTAAAAAGCGCCGTCATTTAAAAACAAGGAAAATCAATTCATTGATTTTCGGCT
>DAMALH010000033.1:0-49329 GCA_032000125.1 Buttiauxella sp.
CCGACTTTGCTGTTTACCAACGCCGGGATGAACCAGTTCAAGGATGTTTTCCTGGGCCTCGATAAGCGTAATTACTCCCGTGCCACAACGTCTCAACGTTGCGTACGCGCGGGGGGTAAACACAACGATCTGGAAAATGTCGGTTACACCGCACGTCATCATACTTTCTTCGAAATGCTGGGTAACTTCAGCTTCGGTGACTACTTCAAACACGACGCTATCAATTTCGCCTGGGAATTACTGACCGGCGAACAATGGTTTAATCTGCCAAAAGATCGCCTGTGGGTAACCGTCTACGAAACCGATGACGAAGCCTTTGAAATCTGGGAAAAAGAAGTTGGCGTTCCGCGTGAACGTATTATTCGCATTGGCGACAATAAAGGGGCGGCCTACGCGTCTGACAACTTCTGGCAGATGGGCGATACCGGCCCTTGCGGCCCGTGCACCGAGATTTTCTTCGATCACGGCGATCATATCTGGGGCGGCCCGCCGGGTAGCGCTGAAGAAGACGGCGACCGCTATATCGAAATCTGGAACATCGTCTTTATGCAGTTCAACCGTCAGCAGGACGGCACCATGCTGCCGCTGCCAAAACCGTCGGTTGATACCGGTATGGGCCTTGAGCGTATTGCCGCCGTTTTGCAGCACGTTAACTCCAACTATGAAATCGATCTGTTCAGCAAGCTTATCCAGTCCGTTGCCAAAGTAACCGGCGCTACGGATTTGACCAGCAAGTCTCTGCGCGTTATTGCCGACCATATTCGCTCCTGCGCTTTCCTCGTTGCCGATGGCGTTACACCGTCTAACGAAGGCCGCGGCTATGTTCTGCGTCGTATCATTCGTCGCGCAATCCGCCACGGCAATATGCTGGGCGCGAAAGACACCTTCTTCTATAAGCTGGTCGGTCCGCTGATTGAAGTGATGGGATCTGCCGGTGATGAACTGAAAAACCAGCAGGCGCTGGTTGAGCAGGTTCTGAAAACGGAAGAAGAACAGTTTGCCCGTACCCTGGAGCGCGGTCTGGCGCTGCTGGATGAAGAACTGGCGAATCTGAAGGGCGCTACCCTGGATGGCGAAACCGCTTTCCGCCTGTATGACACTTACGGCTTCCCGGTTGATCTGACGGCTGATGTTTGCCGCGAGCGCAATCTGAAAGTAGACGAAGCCGGTTTTGAAGCCGCAATGGAAGAGCAGCGCCGTCGCGCGCGCGAGTCCAGCGGTTTCGGTGCCGACTACAACAGCATGATCCGCGTGGATTCTGCTTCAGCCTTTAAAGGCTACGACCATCTGGAACTGAACGCCAAAGTGACCGCGCTGTTTATTGACGGTAAAGCCGTTGAGCAGGTTGCGGCCGGTCAGGAAGCGGTGGTTGTGCTGAACGAGACGCCGTTCTACGGCGAATCCGGCGGCCAGGTTGGCGATAAAGGCGCAATCAAAGGTAACGGTATCGACTTCGCCGTTAGCGATACTCAGAAATACGGTCAGGCGATTGGTCATCTGGGCAAACTGGTCAGCGGCGTGCTGAAAGTTGGCGACAGCGTGAAGGCTGAAGTGGATGAAGGTCGTCGCGCACGCATTCGTCTGAACCACTCCGCAACGCACCTGCTGCACGCAGCGCTGCGTCAGGTTCTGGGTACGCATGTGGCTCAGAAAGGCTCTTTGGTTAACGATAAAGGCCTGCGCTTTGACTTCTCGCATTTCGAAGCGATGAAGCCGGATGAGATTCGCGCGGTTGAAGATATCGTTAACGCCCAAATCCGTCGTAATCTGCCGATCGAAACCAACGTAATGGATCTCGAAGCGGCGAAAGCGAAGGGCGCGATGGCATTGTTTGGCGAGAAATATGACGACCATGTGCGTGTGTTGAGCATGGGCGATTTCTCAACCGAACTGTGTGGCGGCACTCACGCCAGCCGTACCGGTGATATCGGCCTGTTCCGCATCGTGGCGGAATCAGGCACCGCTGCCGGCGTACGCCGTATTGAGGCGGTTACGGGCGAAGGCGCGCTGGCTAATTTGCACGCGCAGAGCGATCGGTTGCATGATATTGCTCAACTGCTGAAAGGCGACAGCCAGAACCTCAATGATAAATTGCGTTCCGTACTGGAGCGTACCCGTCAGCTTGAGAAAGAATTGCAGCAGTTAAAAGAGCAACAGGCTTCGCTGGAGAGCGCAAACCTTTCCAGCAAGGCAGTAGAAGTGAAAGGCGTGAAGCTGCTGGTAAGCGAGCTTGGAAACGTTGAACCTAAGATGTTGCGCACCATGGTCGACGATCTGAAAAATCAGCTTGGCTCAGCGGTAATCGTTCTGGCCACCGTGTCGGAAGGAAAGGTTTCTCTGATTGCTGGCGTCTCCAAAGATGTGACTGACCGCGTTAAGGCGGGGGAACTGGTGGGGATGGTTGCACAGCAGGTTGGAGGCAAAGGCGGCGGTCGTCCGGATATGGCTCAGGCGGGGGGGACAGATGCTTCTGCCTTGCCTGGCGCGCTTTCCGGCGTGGAAGCATGGGTCGCAGCTAAACTCTAAGTAAAAATAAAGTGTAAGCGGGTGCCGTTTTCAAGTGTGAAACGGCGCCCGAACATTTGCACACTATCGATAATGATAAAGTCAGGTTGAAGTTGAGTATATCGGCTAAACTTACTCATAACAGAATGTAATGCCGTGACTGCTTACACTTTATGTGTTTGTCATCGCTTACTTTTTGGCGTTATATGATGGATAATGCCGGGATACACCAGAGACCCGACTCTTTTAATCTTTCAAGGAGCAAAGAATGCTTATTCTAACTCGTCGAGTTGGTGAGACCCTCATGATTGGGGATGAGGTGACCGTGACAGTGCTTGGGGTAAAAGGCAACCAGGTCCGTATTGGTGTGAACGCCCCTAAGGAAGTCTCTGTGCACCGCGAAGAGATCTACCAACGTATCCAGGCTGAAAAATCGCAACAAACGAGTTACTAAAGTTACTGCGTCTCGCCAGCCGCTGGCGAGGCGCTCCTTTCATCCCCCTTATGCGCTGTTCCCCCTCGTAACCTTTCCTGAATCACCTTATCGCTCAATTAGCCGCGAAAAAGTTTGCACGTTTTTTTTCTGGAATCGCGAACTTGCCTGTTGATAAAACACTCTTTTTGTTTCCAAATTACGCTAATTGCATGTGATTTGTGCAATCGGTAGTGAGTCGGGAAAAATTGTTTGACTTATAAGTGCGGGAAAGTAATATGTGCGCCACGCAGTGCCGATGAGCGGAAACAAGTTCAGCGGTGCGACTCGAAAGAGGCGTGTGGTGAGGTGGCCGAGAGGCTGAAGGCGCTCCCCTGCTAAGGGAGTATGCGGTCAAAAGCTGCATCCGGGGTTCGAATCCCCGCCTCACCGCCATTTTGCATCCGTAGCTCAGCTGGATAGAGTACTCGGCTACGAACCGAGCGGTCGGAGGTTCGAATCCTCCCGGATGCACCATCTTCTCCCTGCCATCAGCAAAGGGTAGTGTTCCAGAGAACGTTAAGTTTTCCGCGAACGCCTGGGAGGATAACGTTGCTTTCGCAACGGCCCGTAGGGCGAGCATCGGCGAGTAATCCTCCCGGATGCGCCATTCTTCTTCGATGTTGCGGCAGGTAAGCGGCGTTGAATCAGCAGTAAAAGCAGTGCCCCCTGATGCATCCGTAGCTCAGCTGGATAGAGTACTCGGCTACGAACCGAGCGGTCGGAGGTTCGAATCCTCCCGGATGCACCATATTCCCCCTGCCATCAGCAAGTGATAGTGTTCCAGATAACGTTAAGTTTTCCGCGAACGCCAGGGAGAATAACGTTGCTTTAGCAACGGCCCGTATAGGGCGAGCATCGGCGAGTAATCCTCCCGGATACACCATCTTCCCTTCTGCTAAATGCTTAAAACCTTCTTTTCCTTCTGCCTGAAAAATCATCACCTTCTGCACTAACTCCTTCACAATAAGCGACAACTTTACCCGTTTAGGCTAAAGTAACGCCTCGACATTTGGTGAGGTGAGGGATGAGATGTACGAACGTTACGACGGGCTGATTTTCGATATGGACGGAACCATCCTTGATACCGAACCAACGCATCGCAAGGCATGGCATGAGACTTTGAGTCGTTACGGCATGCAGTTTGATGAACAGGCTATGATAGGGTTGAACGGTTCTCCGACCTGGCGCATTGCGCAGGCTATTATTGAAGCTCATCAGGCCGATCTCGATCCGCATCATCTTGCCCAGGAAAAAACGCAGGCGGTCAGAGCTATGCTTCTTGATACGGTCCGTCCCCTGCCGCTGATTGATGTGGTTAAGTCCTGGCACGGCCGTCGTCCGATGTCCGTCGGCACCGGCAGCGAGAGCGATATCGCCGAGGCGCTGCTGAACCATCTTGGCCTGCGGCACTACTTTACGGCGGTTGTTGCCGCCGATCATGTTAAAAATCACAAGCCTTTTCCCGATACTTTCCTGCTGTGCGCTGAATTGATGGGCGTTGCGCCTGAGAAATGCGTAGTATTTGAAGACGCTAACTTCGGACTGGAGGCGGCACGCAGGGCAGGCATGCATGGTGTGGATGTTCGCTTACTGTGAGTGACGCACTGTCACTGGCATCTTTATTTACCAGCAGCTTTCTCAGCGCCACTTTGCTTCCCGGCAGCTCAGAAGCTGTGCTGGTCGCCTTACTGGCGGCAGGCTTTGGTCCAACCTGGCTACTTATTTTAATAGCAACAATAGGTAATAGCCTCGGTGGGTTAACTAACGTTATTCTGGGACGTTTTTTCCCACAGCGTAACTATTCTCGTTGGCAGGATAAAGCAACCGTCTGGCTGACCCGATTTGGCCCGGCGGCTTTATTACTGAGCTGGTTGCCGTTGATTGGCGATCTCCTGTGCCTGCTTGCCGGATGGTTACGTATGGCTTGGGGACCAGTAATCCTTTTTGTATGCCTTGGCAAAGCGATTCGCTACACCGTTGTTGCGGCTGCAACGGTACAGGGCATGGCGTGGTGGCAATAATTGAAGGCGTGCGCGTTCATCGCCAGCTTTTACAATTATGCTTAATAAAAATGAATTCGACAGGCGGGAGGTCAATTTGATCCCGGACGTATCACAGGCGCTGGCCTGGCTGGAAAAGCACCCTCAGGTAGTCAAAGGCATTCGACGCGGTCTTGAACGCGAAACATTGCGGGTTACGCCAACGGGCGAACTGGCAACGACAGGGCACCCGGAAAGCCTCGGCTCAGCGCTGACACATAATTGGATCACAACAGACTTCGCCGAAGCCCTGCTGGAATTTATTACCCCGGTGGATGGTGACATCGACCATATGCTGACTTTTATGCGCGATATCCATCGCCATGTTGCCCGTGAATTGGGTGACGAGCGCATGTGGCCGCTGAGTATGCCGTGTTATATCGATGATGGTCAGAACATTGAACTGGCGCAGTACGGTTCGTCTAACACGGGACGCATGAAAACCTTGTACCGTGAAGGTCTGAAGAACCGTTACGGTGCGCTGATGCAGACGATTTCAGGCGTGCATTATAATTTCTCGCTGCCGCTGGAGTTCTGGCAGGCGCGCCTCGGCGTAAAAGATGCCCAGAGCGGCAAAGAAGAGATTTCAGCCGGCTATTTCCGTCTGATTCGTAACTACTACCGTTTTGGCTGGGTGATCCCCTACCTGTTTGGCGCGTCGCCGGCGATCTGCTCCTCCTTCCTGCAGGGCAAAGAAAGCGCGCTGCCGTTTGAGAAGACGGAATGCGGCATGAATTATTTGCCCTACGCGACATCTCTGCGCCTGAGCGATCTTGGCTATACCAGTAAAGCGCAGAGCAACCTTGGCATCACCTTTAACGATCTGGCGACCTATGTTGAAGGGCTGAAGAAAGCGATTAAAACGCCTTCCGAAGAGTTCGCGAAGATTGGCCTGGAGAAAGACGGGAAGCGCCTGCAGATCAACGCCAACGTGCTGCAGATTGAAAATGAACTCTATGCGCCAATTCGTCCGAAGCGTGTGACCAGGAAAGACGAATCGCCGTCGGATGCGCTGCTGCGCGGCGGCATTGAATATATTGAAGTCCGCTCGCTGGATATCAATCCGTTCTCCCCAATCGGCATGGACGAGCAGCAGATTCGCTTCCTCGATCTGTTTATGATCTGGTGCGTGCTGGCTGATGCGCCGGAAATGAGCAGCGATGAACTGCTGTGCACGCGTACCAACTGGAATCGGGTGATCCTTGAAGGACGCAAACCGGGCCTGACGCTCGGCATCGGTTGCGAAACCGCACAGCATCCGCTGTCTAAAGTGGGCAAAGATTTGTTCGCAGATTTACGTCGCGTAGCGGAAACGCTCGACGGCATCGCCGGGAATGATGAATACCAGCGCGTATGCGATCAATTAGTCGCCTGTTTCGACGATCCGGAATTGACGTATTCAGCACGCATTCTGCGATCTATGATTGATAATGGCATTGGCGGCACGGGCCTTGCCCTGGCGGAGCAGTACCGGCAGATGTTAATTCAGGAACAACTGGAGATTTTGACGCCGGACGCCCTGCAACAGGAGCACGATGCTTCCTGGCAGCGCCAGCGTGAAAGGGAAGCCGGTGATACCGAGCCGTTTGATACATGGCTTGCGAAGCAGGCCTAGCACAAAAGAAAAAGGCCACAATCAATGTGGCCAAAATATTCATCTCTGAAGACAGGGATGATGATAACAAATGCGCGTCTTTCATATACTCAGACGCACGTTAAACAGAATGGTTCATTTTATTTTAAAAAAATCACTTATCGGAGGTGACCAGATGCCGTTGTTGGATAGCTTCACAGTCGACCATACTCGCATGGGCGCGCCAGCAGTGCGTGTAGCCAAGACGATGCACACGCCGCATGGTGATACCATCACCGTGTTTGACCTGCGCTTTTGTATTCCGAACAAGGAAGTGATGCCGGAAAAAGGGATCCATACGCTTGAGCATTTATTCGCAGGCTTTATGCGTGACCATCTCAACGGCAACGGTGTCGAGATCATCGATATTTCGCCAATGGGCTGCCGCACCGGCTTCTACATGAGCCTGATCGGCGTACCGGACGAGTCTCGCGTTGCCGACGCCTGGAAAGCGGCAATGGAAGATGTGCTGAAGGTTAAAGAGCAGAACCAGATCCCAGAGCTGAACGTATACCAGTGCGGTACTTACCATATGCACTCTTTGCAGGAAGCGCAGGATATCGCGCGCCATATCATCGAGCACGGTGTTACCGTTAATAGCAATGACGAACTGGCGTTGCCGAAAGAGAAACTTAAAGAGCTGCATATCTAGCATCTCAGGTTTCAGAAAGGAGCCGGATGGCTCCTTTTTTATTTCTGTCATATGCTATCTTATTATTTTTATTAAGAAATAATGCTATGTCGACCTCGCTTCAGTTCAGCTTTGCCACCCGTCCGCTGGTGCCTTTTGCCCATGATTATTCTCATGGCGCGATGGAGCCGTGGCACAGCCATGGCTGCGCGCAATTGCTGCATACGCTAAGCGGGGTTGCGCGAGTTGAAACGGAGCAGGGTCACTGGGTCGTGCCGCCTGGGCGCGGCGTCTGGCTTCCTGCGGGCACGCGGCATCGCCTTCATGTGACGGGAAACGTTGCCGCCAGAACCCTGTTTGTCGATCCCTTTGCAAGAGCGGATTTACCGTCCGTATGCCAGGTCGTGCAGGTATCCGCCCTTCTGCGGGAACTGATCGTTACCTCGCTCACGCTGCCTGAAACGTACTCCGCCGGAAGCAGAGAAGAACGGATCTACGAGCTAATCCTTGATGAGATCCGCGTCATGGCGGTGCTGCCGTTTAATCTGCCGGAACCGGAAACCGCAACGTTGCAGGCGTTATGCCGTCAGATCCAGGCTGAACCAGGTAAGATATGGACGACGGAGCAGGCGGCCAGGCAGCTTAACGTTAGTCAGCGCACCCTGCTGCGCCATTTCCGCCAGCAAACCGGCCTGGCGTATGGCGAATGGGTGCGAAGGGCAAGGCTGATGGAGGCCTTAAACCGTCTTGCTCAGGGCCAATCGGTGCTGCGCGTGGCGCTGGATCTGGGATACGACAGCCACAGCGCTTTTAGCGCGATGTTTCGCCGTATCCTCGGCGTCACCCCCAGCGATTATTTCTTGTGACTAACCCGGTAGCGGCAAAGCATTGAGCAACGCTTGCAGGGAGGCGCGCGAAACATCATTGTCGATAGCCACGCCCCAGCGGTTTTCGCCTTTAGCAAACGTAAGGCGAATATAGGCCGCCGAGCGGCTCTCGCTGTGCCTGCCAAGCGTGTGCTCATGGTAATCTTCAATAGCAAAAGCAACGTTAAGCTGCTTTTTCAACGCATCGGCGGCGGCGGAAAGCAGCCCGTTACCTTTCCCCTGTAAACGCACAATGCCTCCTTCGCTCTGAATACGCGCCTGTAGCGACAGGCCGCCGTCCGCCTGGCTTTCGCTGCGGTAATCCAGAAGCTGCCTTACTGCGAGCTGATGAGGGCCATACAGTTCACGGAATAGCTGCCAGAGCGCGCTCAACGTCATCTCATTGCCGTCCCGGTCCGTTTGTAGCTGCACATGGCGGCTGAAATCCTGCTGCAGACCGCGCGGTAACACAAGACCGTGGTTTTGCTCCAGCATCCACGCCGCGCCGCTTTTCCCTGACTGGCTGTTTATCCGAATGACCGCTTCGTAACTACAGCCAATATCGTTGGGGTCGACGGGCAGATAAGGCATCTCCCAGAGCGACGAGGTGGACTGCTGGCGGGCCGTAAAGCCTTTTTTGATGGCATCCTGATGCGAGCCGGAAAAGGCGGTAAAGGCGAGCTTCCCGGCATAAGGATGGCGAGGATGTACCGGTAGCTGATTGCACTGTTCTACCAGTTCCACGAGCTGCTTCATATCGCTGAAATCCAGTTGCGGAGAAACCCCCTGACCGTAGAGATTCATCGCCAGGGTGACGAGGCAGACGTTTCCGGTGCGTTCTCCGTTGCCGAAAAGACAGCCTTCAACCCGATCCGCACCCGCCAGCAACGCCAGTTCGGCGCTTGCGACGCCGCTGCCGCGATCGTTGTGAGGATGAATACTGATACACACCTCGCGACGGCGTGAGAAATGACGGCAGAAATGTTCAATCCGATCGGCATAAACGTTTGGAGTATTCACCTCCACGGTCGCGGGCAGGTTGACGATCATCGGCCTTTGCGCGCAGGGCTCCCAGACGTCGGCCACCGCCTCGCAGATTTGCAGGGCGAAATCAGGCTCGGTAAAGCAAAACGTTTCCGGGGAGTATTCGTAGCTCCACTTTGTTTGCGGGTTTGCTTCACACAGCACCCGGATCTGACGCGTTGCGCTAACCGCAAGCTGGATAATTTCCTCTTTGCTCTGGCGGAATACCAGACGGCGAAAGAGCGGGGCTGTGGCGTTATAAAGATGCACCGTGGCGCGGTTTGCACCGGCAAGCGCTGCAAAGGTGCGCTCGATAAGGTCGCTGCGCGCCTGTGTCAGCACTTGAATGGTAACGTCCTCCGGTATGCGCTGCTCTTCAATCAGTTGGCGCACAAACTGAAAATCTGTTTCCGAGGCGGAAGGGAAAGCAACTTCGATCTCTTTAAATCCGCATTTGATAAGCCGTTCCCAGAAACGCAGCTTGCGTGCGCTGTCCATCGGTTCGGCCAGCGCCTGATTACCGTCGCGCAAATCGGTAGAGAGCCAGCGCGGCGCATGGGTCAACTGTTTGTCCGGCCACTGGCGGTCGGGCAACGCTATGGGCTGATGCGGAAGGTATTTTTGTGATGGGTCTTGCAGCATGGTGGTTCTCCCTGGTGTCGGTCAGCCTTTATCCTGACAACCCGGCGCGGAGATTACTGGCGCAAAACTGACAACCTGTGCCGCAAAACCGCCAGGCGACAGGCAACAAAAAGAGGCCGCCCGGCCCCTTTTATTTTTTAGCTTAGTGCGCGCCACCGCCGCCGCCGCCCGCGCCAAAAGGCGGTTTGGCGAACCAAATCAGGCCTAACAGCAAAAGGAAGATGCCCGCAGAGACCCAGAATATCTCGTTAGCCGAGATAATCAGCCCCTGGTTGGTTATCTGCTGCGCGATATAGCCGGAAGCCTGCTGCTGCGTCATCCCTAAACCCTGTAGCTGGTTATAGGTTTCCACGGCATTCGCATTAAACGGCGTGACCGACTCCGTGAGCTGCGCGTGGTGCAGCGCCTCGCGGTTGGTCCAAAGCGTTGTCGTAATCGATGTGCCAATCGAGCCGGCAAGCGTACGGGTAAAGTTCGACAGGCTCGATGCGGCGGCCATACGCTCCGGAGGCAGGCCGGAAAGGGTAATGGTCGTCAGCGGCATAAAGAAACAGGCCACGGCGAAGCCCTGAATAAACTGCGGCCAGGCCGACGCGCCAAAATCCATTCCCGGTTCGAAGGTCCAGGCACGCCAGTAGAAACAGACCGCGTACATAATAAAGCTGAACGTGACCAGGCGTCGCATATCAAGCTTGTGCGCAAAGCGGCCAATTATCGGCGACAGCAGCACGGGAATCAGCCCAACCGGCGCCGAGGCAAGCCCCGCCCAGGTTGCCGTATAGCCGTATACCTCCTGCAATAGCTGCGGCAGCAATACAATCGCGCCGAAGTAGAGCATGTAGGCAAGGCTGATGCACAAACAGCCGATGGTAAAGTTTCGCGATTTAAACAGCGACAGGTCGACTATCGGGTTTTCGTCGGTCAGCTCCCAGACTATCAGGAAGCTTATCGTCACCACAGCGACCACCGTCAGCACCACGATTTCCGTCGAGTTAAACCAGTCCAGCTCTTTACCCCGGTCGAGCATGATCTGCAGGCTACCTATGCCTATCACCAGCAGGGCAAGACCGATGGCGTCAATACGCCGCTGTTCCGTCCTGGTTTCGCGGCCGCGCAGCGTTTGCAGGGTCATCAGCACTACCGCGGCGCCAATCGGCACGTTGATAAAGAAGATCCAGCCCCAGTGGTAGTTATCGCTGATATAACCACCAAGTATTGGTCCGCAGATAGGCGCGACGATAACCGTCATCGACCATAACGCCAGCGCGATGCTGCGCTTTGCTGGCGGGTAGTTATTGAGCAGCAAACTCTGCGACAGCGGGATCAGTGGCCCGGCGACCACACCCTGTATCACGCGGAAAAAGATCAGCATTTCCAAGCTGTTGGAAACGCCGCACGCCCAGGAAGCGATAACAAACAGTATCGTCGACCACATGAACAGTTTGACTTCGCCGATGCGTTTGGCAAGCCAGCCGGTCAGAGGGATCGAGATGGCGTTTGCCACACCAAAGGAGGTGATAACCCAGGTTCCTTGGCTCATGGATGAGCCAAGGTTACCGGCAATGGTCGGGATCGCCACGTTTGCGATGGTGGAGTCCAGCACCTGCATAAAGGTCGCCATCGATAACGCGATGGTCATAATGACCAGTTGGGCGCCTTCTAGCGGTTTTTGCTGTGCCATACAACCTCCGCTTTATTAACCCGCATTGGCCTGGATAATCTGGTTGATAAGCTCGTTAACGGGCTCAAGCTTCAGCTCACGCGCGTTACTTGCATACACCGGAGAAGTACGGGCCTGGCTTGCCAGCACGCTGCCGTCGCGATTTGAAGTATCTACTTTGACTAAAGTAGACAGGCCGATGCGCAGCGGATGCTGCTCAAGCTGTTTTGCGTCCAGCTCGACACGTACCGGCAGGCGCTGAACCACTTTGATCCAGTTACCGGTGGCGTTCTGGGCAGGCAGTAAAGAGAAGGCGCTGCCGGTGCCCATGTCCAGACCGACCACTTTGCCGGTGTATTCCACCTGGTCGCCATAAATATCGCTGACCACGGTGGCCGGCTGGCCGATACGCATATGCGCAAGCTGCGTCTCTTTAAAGTTTGCATCCACCCACAATCCGCTGGCCGGCACGATAGCCATCAGCGGCGTGGTTGGGCTGATTTGCGCGCCAACCTGTACGGCGCGGCGAGAAACATAGCCGGTCATTGGGCTGACAATTTTGGTGCGTTGCAGCTCCATCCAGGCGTTACGTAAATCGGCAGCGGCCTGTTTTACCTCCGGCTGGTCTTCAAGTTTGCTACCAAGGATCATCGCCTGGTTTGCGTTGTACTGTTCGACCGCAACGTTAAGGTCGGCCTGCGCGGATGCCACAGCATCGCGAGCATGTTGCAGCTCTTCACGGCCAATCAGGTTCGCGCTGCCCAAAGGCACGCGGCGGTTCAGATCGCTTTGCGCCTGTGCCAGCGCGGTCTTTTTCAGTTCGATAGTGGCCTGATACTGCTTGCTGTTGATCATTTTCTGGCGCGTCTGACGCACGCTTGATGCCAGCACGGTTTGTGCTTTATCAAACGCCTGTTCAGCGTCAGCCCGGTCGAGCGTTACCAGCACGTCGCCCTCTTTGACGAAATCGGTATTATCGGCCCAGACCTTAGTTACGCTGCCGGAAACCTGGGACATAATCTGTACCTGATTCCCCGCCACATACGCATCATCCGTATTTTCGTAGTGACGCAATACTAAAAACCAATAGATCCCGTATGCCACAGCAATAATTACAAACAGCAGGGTTAACAGCAGAAGGGCGCCTTTACGTTTGCCTTTCTTGTTTACCGGTTGCTGCGGATTTTGAGTCTCCGCATGTGCGCTCATGCTTATCTCCACACTTTTTATTATTGTGATCGGCTAAAGACCGATCTGTTAGATCTTAGAGGCCAGCAAGGTGAGTTGCTGGCCTCTAAGTTGTTATCTTATTGGGACACGTTAGTCGGTGCGACGGCAGTACTTAGCGCGCGGCTTCAGGTATCGACTGGTCTTCATCCATTTTATCAAGACGGGTGAGCAGCTTGCGGGTAATGGCTTCGAGCTGCTCTTTTTCAGCCTCGCTCAGAGAAGACCAGAGTTCATGCAGGCAGCTATGCTGCGGCGGCAGGACCTGACGCAGGAAGTCGTGACCTTTGTCGGTCAGTTGCAGGTGCAGGCAGCGACGGTCGTTGTCGCTTTCACGGCGTTCAATCCAGCCGCGTTTTTCCAGTTCATCGGCGATGCGGGTCGCGTTGGTGCGTGAAGAACCCAGCGCGCAGCTCAGCTCGGACGGCTGAATGCTATGGTCTTCCTGGGACTCAAGAGTAATTAACGCCATAAATAACGTCTCGTTAATCCCCTGAGCTTTCAGCATTTTATTGCGGTTTTCCAGCAGCTTCCCCTGCATATGCATACACAGACGGGTCAGCAGAATTTCCTGGTAGGGAAAATCCTGATGCCGCTTGGCGCGAAATTTTAGCATTTGTTCAATGGGCGTAAACGAACTATCCATTTTGGCATAACCTCATTAGTTGCAGCCGATATAGTAACGATGGTGACAAATAAAGTAAATGTATTATTTAATACGTTTTTAATTTGTCTGGCTTATATCACCATCATGAGTTTCCAGGCTAATCCATAACCCAGCGCGCTAAGCAGCGTAGGAACGATAATGCTGCGGGTTTTATAAAAGCTCATACCAAGGATGGCAAAGCCGACAAGCGTTGGCAGCGCACGCTTGCTGTCCTGCATGATTTCCGGCGCGCTTGATACCACCAGCAGGGCGCAAATAGACGCGATGCCAATGCTATCGAGCAGCACTCCGGTTGCGCCGCGCTTTGCCGGACGCGAGGCGTTAGCCCGCAAACGTAGCGGTAAATAACGAAATAAATAGTTAGCCAAACCGACCAGCAGGCCGAGCAGCAGCACCTGCGTACTCATCAGTCCTCCTCTTGAAAGCGTGATTGCACAAGGGCTGCCAGACAGCCGCAGACGATGCCCGCCAGGATGGCTGCCGGAATCGACACCAGCGTGACGCCCAGCAGCGCACCGGCAAGCGCTGCGGCCACGGTCCAGGATTGTTTGCGCTGGAAGGAGGAGAGCAGGAAGCTGAGGAACAGCGCGGGCAGCATAAAGCTCAGCGCGGCCTCCACCGCCGGGAAGTCGTCAAGTAAACCGTTGCCGGACCAGGAGCCCAGCGCCGTGCCGAGCACCCAGGAGAACCAGGAGCAGAAGGCGATGCCGATCATCCAGTTTTCGCTCCAGCGGCGGTTATCTCTTACCAGCTTTGCGGTGGCGGCGGCGAACACTTCATCCGTCAGGCCAAAGGCCCAGACGGCGGTTTTCGGTTTACTGAGCGTTTTTGTGATGCGGCTGCGCAGGGAAGGGCCGTAAAGCACGTGGCGCACGTCCATTGCCATAACGGTGAGTGCCGCCACCCAAAGGGAGCTGCCCGCCGCGAGCAGGGCGGTTATCACGAACTGGCTGGCGCCGGCGTAAATAATACAGGAGAAAAACAGGCTCTCGAGCGGAGTAAATCCAAGCCTGGTGGCGTTAAGGCCGAAGGCAAAGGCGACGGGAATATAGCTGATAACGATAGGTAAACTATCTTTCAGTCCCTCAAGCCAGGTTGCTTCAATGGGTTGATTAGTAACAGAAATTGTTGTGGGACTGTCCATATTATTTGTTTATAAATAACCAGTGTTAATGTCACTCAAATTAATAATCAGGGACAACCTTAACAGACTGTCCCTGGCCTTAACACCCCCAAATGCCCACAGGGGTTGTAAAGGATTATTGGCAGCCCACCTGATGGTGATAGCCTCGCCACCAAACCACCAGATTTAGTAGCGCCGTAACGGCGCCCGCGATGCACACCCCGTTCCACCCGGCGTGCTGGTAGGCGCTTGCTGAAATCAACGACCCGGCCGCGCCGCCGATAAAGTAGCTTGTCATGTAGCCTGCGGTCAGTCGATTTCGGGCTTCCGGCATCATGCGATAGATCACGGACTGGTTGGTGATATGAACCCCCTGAACCGTAAGGTCCAGCACCAGAATGCCGATAATCAGCGCGATAACCGAGAACTGCCCCAGCGCCGTGGCAATCCAGGACAGTAAAAGCAGCGTCAGGCCAATCGTTGTGGTGAGATGCGCCTTGCCCTTATCAACAAAACCTCCCGCGGGACGCGCGCCTAACGCCCCCGCCGCGCCAGCCAACCCGAACAGGCCGATAACGCCTTCGGAGAAATTGAAAGGCGGTGAGGCCAGCAAAAACGCCATCGAGGTCCACAGGATGCTGAAGTTAGCAAAGGTCAGGCAGCCCAGCAGGGCGCGGGTGCGCAGCAGGCTATTTTTAATAAAGAGGCTGAAGACGGAGCCGAGAAGCTGCGGATAATTAAGGTGGTTATCCTGTTTTACGACTGGCAGACCGCGCCACAAAGCCAGTGCCATCAGCACCATCAGCACGCTTGCAACCCAGTACACGGTGCGCCAGCCGCCGATGTCCGCCAGCAGGCCAGCTACGGTACGCGCAAGCAAAATGCCCAGTAAAAGGCCGCTCATAATAGTGCCGACGACTTTTCCGCGTTTTTCCGGCTCGGCAAGGTGAGCGGCCAGCGGCACCAGTATCTGCGCAACAACGGAGAACAGGCCGGTTAATGCAGTACCGAGGATCATCACCCACAACGTCTGGCTGGCGGCGGTAATCAGCATGCCGCCTGCGGCCAGCAAGGTCATAGAGACAATGAGACCACGGCGCTCAAACATATCGCCTAGCGGAACCAGCAGCAGCAGCCCAGCCGCATAGCCGAGCTGGGCTGCGGTAACGATAAAACCGGCCTGATTAATGGAAAGGGAGAAAGCGTTGGCGATGGTAGCAAGCAGAGGCTGTGCGTAGTAGTTACTGGCAACCGCAAGTCCGGTCGCCACAGACATCAGGACAATCAGCGTGGAGCTTAGTCCGTGTGCGGAATTTTTCATTGTTATCTTCTGCAAGTGGTAGAGATGCGGGAATAATAACGAAAATTTATCAGGGCAGGGGACGGATCGTGCGGCAGGGGGAAAATCGCTGCCCCTCTGGTGAAAAAAGAGGGACAGCAGAGGAGGCAGAGGTTATTTAGCTGCCAGCGCTTCTTTTACCCAGCCGTCGAACTGCGCCTGGTGGGCTTTGATCCAGCCGTCAACGTGACCCTGAATATCGGCTTCGGAAGCGTGACCGTTATGCATCATCGCGTTCTCGGCGTTGATATCCGCCAGCGGCAGCTTCATCAGGCTGAACAGTTTCGCCGCCTGCGGGTTTTTCTCCGCCCAGGCTTTGTTCGCCACGATATGCATGGTGTTCACCGGGAAGCCATAGTTGGCGCCGTTTGGCAGTTTGGTGTCGATGTCTTTCTGTTCGCCCGGCATGGAGGAGAACGGCACCTGCAGCCACACCACGTCTTTACCCGGCACCATTACATCGCTCACCCAGTACGGCGTCCAGGTGTAGTACAGGATTGGTTTACCCTCTTTGTGGCGGGTAATGGTGTCGGCGATCATCGCGGAATAGTTGCCCTGGTTATGCACCACGGTTTTGTCCAGGCCATAGGCGTCAATCTGATGATTGATAACCGCTTCGCAGCCCCAGCCTGGCGTACAGCCGGTCAGGTCTGCTTTGCCGTCGCCGTTGGTATCAAACAGTTTGGCGATTTTCGGGTCTTTTAGCTGTTCAATGTTGGTGATTTTGTACTGTTCTGCGGTTTTCTTGTCGATGAGGTAGCCCTGAGCCGCGCCCTGAACGTAGGTGCCTTCACGGTAGAACTTTTTGTCGCCGCCTGCTGCCGTATACATATCGTCGTGCAGCGGCTTCCAGTTAGTGGCAATAAAGGTGGTATCACCTGCGGCCATGGAGGTGTAGGCAACGTTGTAATCCACTTCGCTTGGTTTGGCGACCGTATAGCCCAGTTTTTCAAGGCCGCGGCTGACTAACAGCGTCTGGAATGTCTCTTCTGAGATGGTGCTTTGCGCAGGCTGAACGGTAATGCCTTTGCCCGGCAGGTCAGCCGCGAAGACGCTGGTGGTAACGAGTGTGGCAAGGGCCGTGGCTAAAATAGCTGTATGTCGCATCGTTATTCCTTTTATGAGGTGATGGGGCAGCGGCGGCCCGAAAGCCGCCGGCGTGCTTACTTAATGAAAGGGCGGGTCAGCAGACCCAGCGGGCCGGTGGTGTACCAGCGGCGGTTGCCACGGCTGCGTGAATCGCGGCCAATGGACTGTGTCAGACGGTCGAGAATAATTGCGAGGATAACAATCCCCACGCCGCCAACGGTGGCAAGGCCCATATCAAGACGGCCAATGCCGCGCAGTACCATCTGGCCAAGCCCACCCACGGCGATCATTGATGCGATAACTACCATGGAGAGGGCAAGCATCAACGTCTGGTTTACACCCGCCATAATGGTTGGCATGGCCAGCGGTAACTGTACTTTGAATAACATCTGACGCGGGCTGGCACCGAACGAGCGGGCGGCCTCGACCAGGTCTGCCGGCACCTGCTTAATGCCGAGGATAGTCAGACGCACGATAGGCGGCAGGGCGAAGATAATGGTCACCACGACGCCCGGCACGTTACCGATACCGAACAGCATGACAATCGGCACCAGATAAACGAACGCTGGCGTGGTCTGCATCGCATCCAACAGCGGACGGATGACCTTCGCGGCGCGCTCGCTTCTGGCAAGCCAAATGCCGAGCGGTAGTCCGATGACCATGCAAAACAGCAGCGCCGTCAGAACCAGCGCAAGCGTAACCATGGCCTGCGACCAGGCACCGATTGCGCCGATCGCCACCAGGGAAACCAGCGTCGCGATACCCATGCCGAGGCTCGACATCTGCCAGGCAATCAGCGCGAACACGATGATGGCAACCGGCGCGGGCATGCCCAGCAACAGTTGCTGGAAGCCGCTCAGGATGTAATCCACCGGGACGCGTATGCCCTGGAACACCGGACGGAAATGGGTCACTATCCAGTCGATCCCGTGCGTTACCCAACTGTCGAGCGGGATCAGCGTCTTATGGAACGGATCGAGAATATTAAAATGTTCAGGCTGCGGCGCAGGTGCGGAGCTTAGCCAGTCGGTGCTGCTACCGGCGTCCGGTGCTGTGGTCGTCTGGTTGCCCCATGCATCAGCGCTGGATGCGGCCTGATTTGTTGTCGTATCGGCAGCCACGCTGCCGGTATCCCACGGATTTGATGAATCACTCATTGGTTGCCCCCTCACGGTCTAATGCCTGCAGCAACACCCCTTTTGAGATGATGCCCACGTACTGATTTTCTTCACCCACTACCGGGACCGCGCACGGTGCCTGGCCTACATGGGTGAGCAGATCGCTCAGTGACGTATCGGCGGAGACCGCCGCCGGGGAATCCAGGAAAGCGTTGTCTAAACCCTGGCCTTCGGCCAGCGCGGCTTTCAGTGAATCGGTTGAGACGATGCCGAGAAACTTCTGCCCGCGCTCAATGACATAGCCATATTCGCGGTCATCATCCTGCAGCAGTTTCAGGGCGGAACGCGGACCAAAGCCTGGGGTTTTGCGCAACAGGCCGGCCGGGCTGCGGCGGGCGATATCTTTTGCGCTAAAGACCTGGCTGATATCCACGCCGCGGAAGAAGGTGCGCACGTAGTCATTGGCCGGATTATTAAGAATTTCATCCGGCGTGCCGACCTGCACCACTTCACCACCCTGCATAATGGCAATTCTGTCGCCAATACGCATCGCTTCATCCAGATCGTGAGAAATAAATACGATGGTGCGCTGGTGTTTAGCCTGTAATTTAACTAATTCGTCCTGCATTTCAGTACGAATTAATGGGTCGAGGGCGGAGAAAGCTTCATCCATCAATAATATATCTGGATTAATGGCCAGCGCGCGGGCTAAACCAACGCGCTGTCGCATACCGCCAGAGAGTTCATCGGGATAAGCATGGGCGTAATTTTCAAGCCCAACCTGACGCAGGGCATCAAGCGCTTTTTCCTGACGTTCTGCCACCGGCATGCCAGCTAATTCCATACCAAAAGCCGTGTTATCTAACACGTTCATATGAGGCATCAAAGCAAAGGACTGGAAGACCATAGCGATCTTATTTTTGCGCACCTCGCGGAGTTCGACGTCTGATATTTTGGCGATGTCTACGCCGTCAATCAGCACCTGTCCGCGGGTGGGTTCAATCAGGCGATTGAGAAGGCGAACCATGGTGGATTTACCGGAACCGGATAACCCCATGATGACGAAGATCTCGCCTTCTTCAATGGCCAGACTGGCGTCTTTCACGCCAAGCGACAGCCCTGTTTTTTCTAATAACTCAGCTTTTGATAAACCTTTTTCTATATATTTGAATGCGCGTTGTGGATGCTCACCAAATACTTTATATAAATTCTTTACTTCTAATTTAATTGCCATGCAATAAAGTTAATCCCATATTTAATTTATATATACACAGTTCCTGATGGAAATAATCACCTGGATATACCCTAGCATACTTAGAATCTGAGACAACCCTCAATTGCCGGGATAGCAAATATCCTCATGGTGAGCGTGGATGAAATTCCCGGTAATACTGCGGGCTGCGAGCGAATCAGAGGAAAGCGATATTTTTTGTCAGCAGAAGATAATTCTGCGCAAATAGTGTGATATTCAGACAGCATTCGCCGTGAAATATTGCGGCGCGGTGCAATGAATAAATTGTCGGGTGGATAAGCCGTTGGCGATATCCACCCGGCGTGGTTTTATCAATCAAAAATTCCAGTCTTCGTCCTGCGTTTCGACCGCTTTTCCCATGACGTATGACGAGCCCGAGCCTGAGAAAAAGTCATGATTTTCGTCGGCGTTAGGAGAAAGCGCGGCCAGAATCGCCGGGTTAACTTCCGCCATTTCGGCCGGGAAAAGCGCGTTGTAACCGAGGTTCATCAGCGCCTTGTTGGCGTTATAGCTGAGGAAGGCTTTCACCTCTTCAACCCAGCCCACGCCGCCGTACAGCGCTTCGCTGTAGGCCACCTCGTTGTCATAGAGATCCATCAGCAAATCCAGCGCAAAGTTTTGCAGTTCGCTTTGCCGCTGCGGGCTTTGCTGCGCCAGCGCCTTCTGGAACTTATAGCCGATGTAATAACCGTGTACCGCTTCGTCCCGAATAATCAGGCGAATCAGATCGGCGGTATTGGTTAATTTGCCGCGGCTTGACCAGTACATCGGCAAATAGAAGCCGGAATAGAAGAGGAAGGATTCCAGAAATACGCTGGCGATCTTTTTCTTCAGCGGGTCGTGGGCGTGGTAGTGGTCAAGGATAATTCGCGCCTTACGCTGCAACGGCTCGTTTTCCTCACTCCATGCATAGGCCGCGTCCACGTCTTTGGTCTGGCACAGCGTCGAAAAGATCGAACTGTAGGAGCGAGCGTGAACCGCCTCCATAAAGCTGATATTCGACATGACGGCTTCTTCATGCGGCGTGACGGCGTCCGCCATCAGCGTCGGGGCGCCAATATTGTTCTGGATGGTATCCAGCAGCGTCAGCCCGGTGAAAACGCGGATAGTAAGCTGCTGTTCGTCATGCGCAAGCGACTGCCACGCGGGAATGTCGTTAGACAGCGGCACCTTCTCCGGCAGCCAGAAATTACTGGTCAGCCGGTTCCAGACTTCGAGGTCTTTCTCATCCTCAATCTTATTCCAGTTGATGGCGCTGATGCGGGTTAGCTGAGTCATATTTTCTCCTTATAAAGCGCAGGACACGCAGCCCTGCACCTCCGTTCCTTCCAGCGCCATCTGCCGCAGGCGGATGTAGTAAAGGGTTTTGATGCCTTTCTTCCAGGCATAAATCTGCGCTTTGTTAATGTCGCGCGTCGTGGCGGTGTCGCGGAAAAATAGCGTCAGCGAGAGCCCCTGATCCACGTGACGCGTGGCTTCCGCGTAGGTGTCGATAATTTTTTCCGGGCCGATGTCATAGGCATCCTGGTAAAACTCCAGGTTGTCGTTGGTCATAAACGGCGCCGGATAATAAACGCGCCCGGTTTTGCCCTCTTTGCGGATCTCAATGCGCGAGACGATAGGGTGAATGCTCGACGTGGCGTGGTTGATATAGGAAATCGAGCCGGTCGGCGGAATCGCCTGTAAGTTCTGGTTGTACAGGCCAAACGCCATTACGTCGTCACGCAATGCCTGCCACTGTTCGCGTGTTGGAATGGCAACGCCCGCTTTGGCAAACAGTTCGCGCACCTTCGCGGTTTTTGGTTCCCAGTTTTCCTGCACGTACTGATTAAAGTACTCGCCGCTGGCATAGCGTGAATCTTCGAACCCTGAGAAACGCTGTTTGCGTTCCTGCGCCAGCAAATTCGAGGCGCGCACCGCATGCCAGGTGACGGTGTAGAAATAGATATTGGTGAAATCCAGACCTTCCGGCGAGCCGTAGGCGATCCCTTCGCGCGCCAGATAGCCGTGCAGGTTCATCTGCCCAAGCCCAATAGCGTGAGAGGCGGCATTCCCCGCTTCAATAGAGGGCACCGAGCGTATATGGCTCATATCGGAAACCGCCGTCAGCCCGCGAATGGCCGTTTCCACGGTGCGGCCAAAGTCCGGTGAATCCATGGTATGAGCAATATTTAGCGAGCCGAGATTGCAGGAGATATCTTTGCCGATCTGCGCATAGTCCAGGTTCTCGTCATAGGTCGAGGCGCTGTTAACCTGCAAAATTTCCGAACACAGGTTGCTCATATTAATGCGCCCGGCAACGGGGTTGGCGCGGTTCACCGTGTCTTCAAACATGATGTACGGATAGCCGGATTCAAACTGGATCTCAGCCAGACGCTGGAAGAAATCACGGGCGTTGATAAAGGTTTTACGAATGCGCTCGTCCGCTACCATCTCTTCATACCGCTCGCTGACGGCGATATCGCCAAACGGCTTGCCGTAAAGGCGTTCCACATCGTAAGGGGAGAAGAGCGCCATCGGCTGATTATCTTTTGCCAACTGGAAGGTGATATCCGGGATAACCACCCCAAGCGAAAGCGTTTTAATGCGGATTTTCTCGTCGGCGTTTTCTCGCTTGGTATCGAGGAAGCGGAAGATATCCGGGTGATGGGCATGCAGGTAAACGGCCCCCGCGCCCTGACGCGCGCCAAGCTGGTTGGCGTAGGAAAACGCATCTTCCAGCATTTTCATAATGGGAATGACGCCGGAGGACTGGTTTTCGATGCGCTTGATAGGCGCGCCCGCTTCGCGCAGGTTTGAGAGCAGAAAAGCCACGCCTCCGCCGCGTTTGGAAAGCTGAAGCGCAGAGTTCACCGCCCGGCCAATCGACTCCATATTGTCTTCAATGCGCAGCAGGAAGCAGGACACCAGTTCGCCGCGCTGCTGTTTTCCGCAGTTAAGGAAAGTCGGTGTCGCAGGCTGGAAACGGCCGCTGAGCATCTCTTCCATCAGGCGAAACGCCAGCTTCTCGTTACCCTGTGCCAGGGTCAGCGCCACCATGGTTACGCGGTCTTCGAAATGTTCGAGATAGGCTTTGCCGTCGTAAGATTTTAGCGTGTAGCTGGTGTAAAACTTCCATGCGCCGAGGAAGGTTTTGAAGCGAAAGCCGCTGTTATGCGCCTTCTCAAATAAGGCGACGACAAATCCGCGATCGTAACGCGTCAGCACTCGCTCATCGTAATAGCCTTCCGCAACCAGCCAGCTTAGTCGCGCATGCTGGCTGGCAAACTGCCGCGTGCGGGGCAATACATGCTGCTCGTGAAATTTTTCCACCGCCAGTTGGTCTTTTTCAAACTGGATGCGGCCTGCCGAATCATAGAGATTCAGCATGGCGTTTAGCGCGTGGTAGTCCGCGCTGTCTGTCGCTGTTACGCGGACTGCTTCTGTCGTTGCCAAAATTCGCTCACTCCCTTACGCACGTTCTCAATGTCTTGTTCGGTGCCAAGCAGCTCAAAACGGTAGAGGTACGGCACCTGGCATTTTTGGGCGATGATGTCGCCCGCCCGGCAAAATCCTTCCCCGAAGTTCCGGTTGCCGCTGGCGATCACGCCGCGCAGCAGCGCCCGGTTGGCGGAGTTATTTAAAAATCGAATCACCTGGGCGGGGACCGCGCCTGCGATACCGCCGCCGCCGTAACTCGGTACGATCAAAATGTAGGGTTCCGTCACTTCCAGCCGCTGTTTAATTTCCAGCGGAATACGCAGGGCGGGCAGCCCAAGGCGTTCAACAAAACGCAGGGTGTTTTCCGACGAGCTTGAGAAGTAGACGAGATTACTCATGCGGTGGCCTGGACGCGCAGCCGGTTAATCATGTCCGGGCGGAAGCCGCTCCAGCTTTCCCGATCGGTCACCACCACCGGTAGCTGGCGATAGCCCAGGGCGCGCAAATCGTCCGCGGCTTCAGGATGTAAATCGAGATTGATCAGCTCAAATGTAAACCCACGGCTTTCGATGGCGCGCTTGGTGGCATGGCACTGAACGCAGTCGTTACGAGTGTATATGGTAATGCGCATGATTCTTATTCTCTCTGTGGTTGAGAATATGAATACTAGATGTGGGGCATGAAATTATCAACCACACAAGATATAGTATTTTTAGATAAGCAATGTATGAATGAATAGCCTGACGGCGCAGGCGTTGGCTGGCGGGGCGCAGCGGGGAGCGGCAGGTGATTTGCCCACCCTGAATTAATTTTAAAGAATGGGTCTGGGTGGATAAACGTCTGCGCCATCCACCCAAAAAACTACTTACGCATACTGATTGCCAGGCGGTTAAACGCGTTCATCAGGCTGACGGTAAAAGTCAGATCGCTTATCTCCTGGGCGGTGAAGAATTGCAGCAGCGGTTCGTACACGGCATCCTCTGCGCAACCCTCGGTAATCAACGTTACCGCTTCGGCCCAGGCCAGCGCGGCGCGCTCTTTATCGCTGAAGTGATGGCTTACTTTCCAGCCTGCCAGCGCGTCCAGCTTCGCCTGGTCCACGCCGTTTTTGCGCAGGGCGCTGGAGTGCATTTCCAGGCAATAAGCACAGCCGTTAATTTGCGACACGCGCAGAAAAATCAGCTCAATTAAACCTGAACCTAGCGAGCTGCCCTCCAGGCCTTTCAGCGCCTGTACCATAGGCCGATATACCGTCGGGGAAAGGTCGAAGTAGGGCTGGCGTAATGCGATCATAATGTGGTTCCTCATAGTGGTGAGGAAGCAATTTAGCACTATGATGGACTGCTAAAGAGAGCCATAAATTAACTAAAAAAGCAGACCACGATGCCAAAGCCAGTCTCACTGACGGTGAACGCTCACCGCGCCATCCCACGCTATCAGCAGATTGCCCGCCAGCTCCGGCAGGCCATCAGCGACGGCGAACTGCTGCCCGGCAGCCGCCTGCCGTCAAGCCGTACTATGGCGCATGAACTGGGCGTGGCGCGGGCAACGATTGAAAACGCCTATGGCGAACTGGTATCGCAGGGCTGGCTTGAGAGGCGCGGGCAGGCGGGCACCTTTGTCAGCCCTTCGGTAACCGCCACCGCCCGCAGGCAAAATGTCTCCTCCAGCCAGCCGCAAGGTGCGCCGTTGCCGTTTCAGATGGGGCTGCCGGCGCTGGATGCCTTTCCGCGAGCGCTCTGGGCACGCTTAATGGGTCGGCGGCTACGCCTGCAAACGCCTTACGATTTAATGATGCCGCACAGCAACGGGGAATCCTCCCTCAGACAGGCTATTGCCGATTACCTGCGTTTCTCGCGCAGCATTGAATGCCAGCCGGAACAGATAATTATCACCGCCGGTTTTCAGGCCGCGATGCGCCTTGTGGTGCACACCCTGGCTACCCCCGGCGACGGCATCTGGCTTGAAGATCCCGGCTATCGCTATATTCGGCCGGTCTTTGCCGATGCGGGTATGGCGCTTCATCCGGTGCCGGTAGACGATGAAGGGATGCAGATTGGCTATGCGCTGGAGCATTACCCGCAGGCGCGCTTTGCCTTGCTTACTCCCGCCCATCAAAGCCCGCTTGGCGTGGCCCTCTCGCTTGCCCGGCGTCGTCAGTTACTGGAGTGGGCCGCCTCGCAGCAAAGCTGGGTCATTGAAGACGACTATGACAGCGAGTTCCGCTATCACGGCAAACCGCTGCCGCCGATTAAAAGCCTGGACGGGCCGGAGCGCGTGATTTACGCCGGTACATTCAGCAAATCGATGTATCCCGCGCTACGCGTCGCCTGGCTGGTGGTGCCCCAGCCCCAGATTGACGCCTTCAATCAGCAGGCCAGATCCCTGCCCTGCACGGTGCCGATGCTTATCCAGCAGACCATCGCTGACTTCCTGCAGGAAGGCCATTTCTGGCGGCATCTGAAAAAGATGCGCCAGTGCTATAGCGAACGCCGCGTATGGCTGGAAACGGCGCTTCGGAATGAAGGTTTTGACGTGGTGCCGCAGGCAGGAGGCATTCAACTGGTGATGCGCGTGGAAGGCGACGATCGTCTGCTGGCTGCCCGCGCTCGTGCTTCTGGGCTTGCCGTGCAGGCGTTAAGCGACTGGCGCATGGCTTCAACAGGCGAGGGGGGAATTCTTATGAGCTTTACGAACGTGGCCTCGCCGCAGATGGCGCAACGCTACGCAAAACGGTTACGGCAGGCCATAACGTAAAAACCCCGGAAGCAGAGCTGCCGGGGTCAAACGCGCATTTAGTATCAAGTATCACAATCAGTCTGTTATACAAGAGCCCCTAGCGGCGCGAAGTAAGAAGGGCGCCGAGGAAAAGCCCGGCGGCAGCGACGATACCAACGCTTTGCCATGGCTTATCGCGAACGTATGTATCCGCGCAGCTCACCATATCGCAGGCGGCTTGTTTCACACGGCCACGGCCCTGAATACGGGCCCGGGTCTCTTTCAGAAGAGACTCGGCTTTTTTACGTGCCGCTTCGCCTTCTTCTTTAACATCGCTACCGAAAGACTTCAGCACCTCTTCCAGCGTATCCGCCAGTTGGTTCACGTCGTGGTTAATATCATCAACGCCTTCATTAACTTCGTTTCGATTTGGTCGGTTAAGCATTTGTTTCTCCCTATGTGCGATGTGACTTTTAGTGTAGACCATAATTTTTAGTGATGAGGCAGCTCACGGTCTTTCACCGTCTTTATGGACTAATCCGAAAGCCCTGCTAATGCTGGTTAATGTATGGTGCACTGGCTAAAAAGATGACGAGGAAAAATTATGTATTTAAGACCTGACGAGGTGGCCCGCGTACTTGAAAAAGCCGGTTTTACCATGGATGAAGTGACCCCAAAAGCCTATGGCTATCGCCGCGGTGAAAACTACGTGTATGTTAATCGTGAAGCGCGTATGGGGCGCACGGCGTTGGTGATTCATCCGACGCTGAAAGAACGCAGCCAGTCACTGGCCGAGCCCGCGTCGGATGTTAAAACTTGCGATCACTACCAGCAGTTTCCGCTTTATCTGGCCGGGGAAACGCACCAGCATTACGGCATCCCGCACGGCTTTAGCTCACGCATCGCGCTGGAGCGCTATTTGTCAGGGTTATTTGGCGAGCATTAATCTTCAGGACTGGCGTTGCGCCAGTCACACCGTTATGCCCCGGCTTTTGCGTGCCGGTAGCCGCTAAGACGAAACAGGCGGCGGCAATAGTCCAGAAAATAGCCGTAAGCGGCGCCCATCACCATCGACACAACAATATTTGAGCTTACAGCTGCGATAATCTGATGCCAGTCGGCACCCACCGCCAGCAGGATCGCCACATAGACCGGCGACTGAAAGCTGACGTAAGCCAGCACGTCCGCCAGGTTCTTTGCCCAGTTCGCCTTGCTGTAGCGCCTGATGGTGCGCATAAAGAGATCGCGATACATGCCGTATGGCCAGGCGATAAGCATGTTCACCGGAATAGCGACAAGGCGTGACGAGAGCGACCGATCAAAGCTCATGCCAGAGAGAAAGATCTCAATCATCATGTTCACTACCGAGCAATACACCACCATCGCAAAAGTATCCGCTGCAGCGTGGCGCAGGCGCGACTCAGGAGAAAACATTATTCTGGCTCCGGGAAAACATTAGCAATAAACGCTATTTCTTAACGTTTATGCTAGTGATAAGGGTTGGTTTTTTTGTTGTTAGTAGATTATATCTCTGAGTTAAATTCGGCAATTAGCGTAAAAATTTTTTTTGCAGGCGTTTTGTCAATAAAATCTGCTAAAAGCCGGCTATCCACCGCCGTTTCCCGATTTTGTCGCCTGTTTCTGTTTTTTCCTTTTTATATCATCCTCTTAATAAGCTCGCCGTTTTTTGCGCTATCCGGCGTTAAAACAATCGTTATATAATTTTGTATATAGCGATTATTCAGGTGAGGGCAGGCAGATGGAAAACCATTTTGGCAAGGGGTTGATGGCCGGGCTAAAGGCCCGTGAAGCCGACAGTGTCACCAAAGTGACAAGGTTTTGCTCCGACTATAAACGGGGCTTCGTATTGGGGTTTACCCACCGTCTTTCTGAGCAAACCGGCGATCGCCAGCGTGCCGCCTGGGAAGCGGGCGTGCTGACGCGCCGTTACAACCTTGATAAAGAAGCCGTGGTGGACTTTTTTAAAGAGGTTAACGCTGAGGTGGCGGTGAAATGTTTTTTGGCGGGTTACGAAAAAGGCTATTGATTAGCGCGTTATATACCGCTATGCCCGGTTATTGAGAACTGGCAATGACAAGGACAGGGCATTTTTTACTGGTTTCAGGCGGGCGATAACGCCCGTCTGAATAATCAGCACACGCCAAAATCACCTTCTTCTTTATACAGCGTTACTTCTGAAGCCTTGAGCGTGACCTTATCGCCGCTGAGGATATTGGCCGGTGCACAAATCACCTCATCCCCCTGAACGTCCAGCACTTCAAGCTTAGGTCCACCTTTTTTAGGTTGAACAAGATCGCCCACTTCAAACATATTTAGCCTCCTGAAAGTCAGGTAGTAAATTAGCCGGTACCTTAACCATAGATCAGACTGTCGAAGCGATAAAGCAGCCGCGCGTAACCTTTAGTGCATTATTGGTGTAGGTTAGAGCAAAGGAGGCAGTATGTTTAATCCCAATGAGTTACAGGCGCTTTATTCCACCACCAGCGAGAAAACCCTTGCGAAATGGGCGGCGCAACCCGAACGTGGGGAGGCCATGCAGCAGGCGTTTTATAACCAGCATAAGCTTGCCATCACCAGCGGCATTAAGCCTGCGCTCACGGGCAGGCTAAAGAATCTGCTGGTTGAGATAAACGAACTTGCTCAGGACGATCCGCTGGCCGATGCCATGCCGCTGTCAGGGCTGCATTTTACCTTTTTCGCTATCACCATGCCGGTTTACCAGCGTGGCGATATTGCCGACATCGATCGGAATTTGTCAGCTATCTTCGCAAATCTTGCAAAAAACCTGAACGTTAGCATCAGCAATCTGCGGCTGGTGGCGCTACCTAATCAACTGCTGCTTGCCGGGACGCCGGATGTGAAAAGCTATGAAGCAAAGGAGGCGTTTGCCCGGCAACTGCTTAATACTTCCTGGCGCGAAAAACTACGCGAAAGGCACGGCGATATACCTCTGCCGCCGCCGTTCTGGCACAGCACGATATTGCGTTATCAGGCGGACTTTCTGCCCGCCCGCTTCAGGGAGTATTTTATGGCGCACCAGACAGACAATTATGGCGACGTTGCCGCTGCTGTACGGCTGGCTTTTACCAACTATAACTGGACGGAAATTTACGACTGCTAGCGACGATTCCACGGCATCGCGGCCAAAAGGCGAGCCATACCGCAAAATCCGCTGATACCTGCAAACAGCAGGCCCGCACCCACAAAGCCGGACAGCAAAAAGAACGCGGCGTTCACGCCATATCCCAGCACGACCCCGGCCAGCACCAGGGTACCCGCTGCAATCTGCACCTGGCGCATCAGCGGCAGCGGCTGTGATTTATCGGCAAGGATGTCCTGCCCCTCTTTTTTCCACGCGTTCAGCCCGCCTTCCAGCAGCAGGACTTTTGCCGGGGCAACGGCCTTTGCCAGCTTCTGCGCATTTTGCGACGAACGCGTGCCCGACTGGCAATAAAAAATCACCGTATCGTATGGCTCAAACGGGCCAAGCTGGTCGCCATGTTCAATGGCTGAAAGCGATAGAAGGTGCGCTTCAGGGATATTTTCGCGCGCATATTCATCCCGTTCACGGATATCAATCAGCGCCGCGCCTTGAGCAAGCAGCGTTTTGGCTTCGGCGGGGGAGATGCTCTGGATAGTCATAATGTTCCTTAGGCGCGTTTAGTCATTTTAACCAGGCAAAGGCGCAATCAGCACCCGAGTTTCCTCACAAAAAATCCTGTTCGATCATCACCTTCTCTGCGCTGAAAGGCAACAATCCACGTCGTAAATGCGCTTTTTCACCGCTAAATTGCCCATAAAAAATCTATGAGTTAGTTCACATTTATTTGCATAGGAATAAAATATTCCTTTTAAAATAAAAATGGATCATTAATTATTCCAATCGGCGCCAGACCACTCTATAATTTATTCGCTAATGGAATGATGATAATGAAAACAAAGATTTGTACTCTTTCTCTGCTCGCCATGATGGCCAGTTTTACTACACAAGCCGCTGAAATTTATAAAGGTAAAGACGGCTCTACCCTGGATCTCTACGGTCGCTTAGGGTTTAACATCTCCGATAAAAAAACCGGCGATGTCCAGGGCGATTTTGATGGCCGCTTCGGATTGAGCGGGCGACAGGTGGTGAATGACACCGTTTCGGTTATCGGCCTTGCTCAGTATCAGGTCAATTCTGCTGAGTATGCCAACAACGTTGAAGGTGAAAACGACAGCCTGACCGCGCGCTATGTCTGGGCGGGTCTGGATATGTCCGAATACGGTAAAATTACCGGTGGGCGCGTCTCCTCCGGGCTGATTATGTTCACCGATATTGGCGATGTGTTCGCAAGCTCGGACGTTTCAACCGGTCGTCAGGCCAGACATATCGACCCGACCGCCGTACAGGTATTCCGCCAGGACGGCACCGTCCAGTACCAGAACACCTTTGGTGACGTTGATTTTGCTACCGCCTGGATCATCGGTAATAACACCTCCGATCTGGATTACGGCTATAACGCCGCGATGCGTTACACGCTGGATATGGGGGATGCCGGGAAGCTGGCTCCGGTTGTTGCTTTCCAGAAAACCCGCGCGAAGCAGAGCGATAACAGCCGGGCCAACGGAGCGGACACCTTTACCTATGGCGGCGCTGGCACGCGTTATTACCTCGGTTCGCTGATGCTTGGCTTGCTCTACTCACAGGATACGGTGACCTATATCAACGGCCTTGCGGACAGCAAAGATAAAAACTGGGAATTCACCGCCGTGTATAACCTCAACAGCGACTGGGCAGTACGAACCGGTTACCGCCATCTCAATAATGAAGGCGGCGATGAGCTGGAACTGCGTGATACCACCTTCGAGGCGCAGTATAAGCTGACCCCGCGTAGCTCGCTCTACACGGCCTATATTTTGCGTAACGGGCAGGACGGCAAAAACGTGATGACCGGCCGCAGCGTTTCGTTTGGCGGAAGCTCTGCTTCAGAGAGCTTCTGGCACGCCGGGCTTCGCTACGAATTCTGATAATGCAGGCTGGCCGGAGCGGAGCAACCGTTCCGGCCGCGAAAGGAGCACCCGATGTTCAGAACGATGATAACTCTGCTGTTGCTTACGTTTTCCGGCCTCAGCGTGGCTGCCACCCTGAAAATGGGTGAAAATGTGAATGTCCTGGCGGCACGCGATGCGCAAATCGATTCTCTGGCGAAGTCGATAACGCTTGGGGCTGGCGAGCAGGCGATGATTGTGCGCTTCGATGCGCCGACCAATCCCGGCTCCGCAAACGAAAGCCTGGGCCGTATTACCTCCGACGCCTGGCTGCTGACCTTTGCTGCGCCGCTTACCGGAGAAATTATTCTCACCACGGCGACGCCGCGTACGGAAAATGAAACGCGTAAGGCCGCTAAAGATCCGCATTTTGCGCTCAGAAACGTTGACGGCCCGGCGATTGAGTTAAGAAGCCAGCCTCTGACGCTGCCGCAGAGCACTTTAATGACGGATTACAGCCGGTATTTACCGGGAGCGTCGGTTTCTCCTCAGACCGGCGTTGCCGAACAGAGCGGACACGGCGTCTCTTTAAGCCAGGTCCAGAATGAATTTTTGAAACTAGATGCGACTCAACGCAAAGCTTTTTTGCGCTGGGCGCTGGAACTGTAATGTTGCCAACCGGCAGCAATGAATAGCGAGACAATGATGAAAATCGATTTAACTGCCCTGACCACCGAAGGCCGTAATACTCAAAGCGAAAATATCGACATGCTCTCTACCGAAGAGATGCTGCGAGTCATTAATAAAGAGGACCAGAAGGTGGCCCTGGCGGTTGAGAAAACGATCCCGGCTATTACTCAGGCTGTCGATGCCATCGTTGCCGCTTTTCAGCAGGGCGGACGCTTAATTTACAGCGGCGCCGGCACGTCCGGTCGTCTGGGTATCCTTGATGCAAGTGAATGCCCGCCAACCTATGGCACGCCGCGTGAGCAGGTGGTTGCGCTGATTGCCGGGGGCCATCAGGCCATTTTACAGGCGGTGGAAAATGCCGAAGACAGCCTGGAAATGGGCGTTGAGGATCTGAAAAACATCCGCTTCAACGCCAGTGATGTGCTGGTAGGGATCGCCGCCAGCGGCCGTACGCCTTATGTCGTGGCAGCGCTGAACTATGCCAACAGCCTGGGCGCGACCACCGTTGCGCTGACCTGTAACGCGGGCAGTGAAATCACGCAGATTGCCAACATCGCCATTATGCCGGTCGTGGGGGCGGAAGTGGTGACGGGCTCTTCTCGTATGAAAGCGGGCACGGCGCAAAAGCTGGTGCTGAACATGCTGACCACCGGGGCGATGATCCGCAGCGGGAAAGTTTACGGCAACCTGATGGTGGATGTGGAAGCGACCAACCTAAAGCTGGTGCAGCGCCAGAAAAACATCGTGATGCAGGCGACGGATTGCGATGGGCAAACCGCATCACAGGCGCTCGAAGCCTGCGAAGGCCACTGCAAAACGGCCATTGTTATGGTGCTGACCGGGCTTGATGCCCGGCAGGCAAAGGCGCTGTTAAATAAAAACAACGGATTTATTCGCAAGGCTTTGGCCAATACGGAGATATAGCGATGGCGAAGATCACAGAGCAATTAATCGCCACCATTTTGCGACTGGTGGGCAATAAAAATAACATCCGGACCTGCGGGCACTGTATGACCCGCCTGCGTCTGACGCTAAATAACGATCGGCTGATCGAGCATGACCAGCTCAAGGCGCTGCCTGGCGTGCTGGGCGTTATCAACAGCGACGATCAGCTACAAATTATTCTGGGGCCGGGTAAAGCACAAACCGCCGCTGAAATGATGAACGCTATGCTTGCCGATGGGGCGGGTGCCGCCGCTGAGCAGGCTGATGTAGGGGCGGTTGCCAGCGATACCAAACAGAAGATGAAGGCGAAGCAAACCAGCGTGGTGCACCAGTTCCTCGCTAAATTTGCCACCATTTTTACGCCGCTTATCCCGGGCTTTATTGCCGCAGGAATGCTGCTGGGCTTTGCTACCTTAATTGAACAGGGCCTGCTGGCGGACGCCGCCGAAAAAAATGCCGCCATCGTGCATATCGTTGGTTACATGAAGATTTTCGGCAAAGGACTGTTTACCTTCCTGCCTATTCTGATTGGCTACAACGCGCAGAAAGCCTTTGGCGGCTCCGGCGTGAACGGCGCCATTATCGCCTCTTTGTTCCTGCTGGGTTACAACCCGGAAGCGACGGTGGGCTATTTCTCCGGTATCGATAACTTCTTCGGCATGGGCATTGACCCGCGCGGCAACATTATCGGCGTGCTGATCGCATCTATACTGGGCGCGTGGATTGAGCGCCAGATCCGCAAAGTTGTGCCGGACAACCTGGATATGATCGTCACCTCGCTGCTGACGCTGCTTATCACCGGTGCGCTGACCTTTACGCTGATTATGCCTTTTGGCGGCGAACTGTTTAAAGGCATGTCCTGGCTGTTCCTGCACCTGAACGGTAACCCGTTTGGCTGTGCGATTCTTGCGGGGCTGTTCCTGATTGCGGTGGTCTTTGGCGTTCACCAGGGCTTTATCCCGGTCTATTTTGCGCTGATGGACGTGCAGGGCTTCAACTCGCTGTTCCCGATTCTGGCGATGGCCGGCGGCGGGCAGGTTGGTGCGGCGCTTGCGCTTTACTTCCGCTCGGCTAAGCATTCCATGACCCGTAATCAGGTTAAAGGGGCGATTATTCCGGGCCTGCTGGGCGTTGGCGAACCGCTTATTTACGCCGTTACGCTGCCTCGCGTGAAGCCTTTTGTCACCGCCTGCCTTGGCGGCGCCTGCGGCGGCTTCTTTATTGGCCTGGTTGCCTGGTTCGGCCTGCCGATTGGTCTGAATACCGTTTTTGGTCCGTCCGGCCTGGTATCGCTGCCGCTGATGACCTCCGATCGGGGAATTTATGCCGGGATGGGGATTTACGCGGTAGGCGTGCTTATCTCTTACACCTGCGGCTTTATCATCACATGGTTCTTTGGGCATAAGGATGTCGATCTGACTTAAGCACGAGGGCAGGCGGCTTCCCTTCCAGTTTACTTGCCGCCTGCCTTGTTGCCATGAAACATCGCAGCGGCAGCAAGCCCCGGTTGCAAAAACTTGCTGGCTACTGCTGTTCTGACGCCAGCGCGACCGCATCATCCCCGGCGGGGATCTGCATTGGGCAGCTATCCTCGGTTGCGGCGCGCCAGACCGCCTCGGCCACAGCCAGCGCTTCGGTAACCGGGCCGCCGCCACGCACCGCGCTCAGAACCTGCTGCCCCAGTTCAGCATAAGGCTCAGAAATCATCCCTTCCATGCGGGGCATTGCATTGGCACCGAAGCGAGTGCCCGGCGCGCGGCCCGGCTGTACGATGCGTACACGCAGATTGAACGGAGCCACTTCCAGCGCCAGGCAGCGGCTGAAGGCCTCTGTCGCCGCCTTGGTGGCGGTGTAGGCGGCAAGCAGCGTCAGCGGGCGCAGGGTTACGCTGGAGGTCACGTTGATAATTGTGCCGCTCCTGCGTAAACGAAACTGCGGCAACAGGGCCTGGGTCATCGCAATCGTGCCAAGGGTATTGGTTTCAAAAAGCTCGCGGATGCTCTCCTGCGGGATGGCTTCCACCGCGCCAATCAGCCCAATACCTGCGTTGTTCACTAATACATCAACCGGACCGGCAGCGCTCACGGCGGCTCGAACGCTGGCCGGGTCAGTAACGTCCAGGGCAACAATCTGTAAGTTTTCTGAGGCGGGTAACAGGTTCTCGCGCGGGTTGCGCATGGTGGCGACTACCCGCCAACCGCGTTCGAGAAAGTAACGTGCGGTTTCCAGACCAAAGCCGGATGAACAGCCGGTAATAAGTACGGTTTGCATGCTGTGACTCCTGTTAGTAAGGGTGGAGGTTCAGCATAGCCAGCCTTATCCGGATGCTCTACAATCAATCGTCCAGAAAAGATTGGCAGGAGTCCGGATGTGGATCCGTTATCTGAAGTCGTGAATTTATTGCACCCTGGCGCTGCGTTCTCGAAACTGGTTACCGGCGCCGGTCGCTTTCAGGTGCGCCAGCCTTTAAAGGGACATGCGTTTTTCTGCGCGGTGCTGGAAGGCAGTAGCCAACTGACGTTTGACGGCCAGCCCACTCTGGATCTGCGAGAGGGCGACTTTGTGCTGATGCCAGCCAATCCTGGATTTACCCTCTCGACCCAGGGCGCCACCGAAGCCCACCTGCACACGGCAAAAATCACGCCTTCGCCTGCGGGAGTGGTGCGCTACGGGGAACAGGACGGCCCGCCGGATTTACGCCATATCGGCGGCGTGTTTACCTTCGCCTCACCGGATGCCGCGCTGCTGCTTTCCCTGCTGCCAGGGCTTATCCATGTTCGTAACGAGCGGCGCCTGCTTACCCTTGCGCAGCTCGTGAATGAGGAGCTGCGCGTGCAGCGACCAGCTCGCGATGCGGTGATTGCCCGGCTTCTGGAGGTCATGCTGATTGAGGCGCTGCGTTCATCCCAGGCCAACGCCGATACGCCCGGCCTGTCACGCGGGCTTGCCGACCCCCGTCTGGCGGCCGCGCTGCGTGAGATACATGATAAACCCGCCCGGCCGTGGACCGTCGGCGAGCTGGCGAAAATTTCCGCGCTCTCCCGCTCAAGCTTTTTTGAACGCTTCAGCCGCGCGATGGGCGTGCCGCCGATGGAATACCTTTTAGGCTGGCGCATGGCGCTGGCGAAAGACCTGCTGCGGCGTGACGGGAAAACCCTTTCTGAAATTGCTGAGCGTATCGGTTACAGCTCGGCCAGCACCTTTAGTACCGCCTTTACGCGCTATGTTGGGCTGCCGCCGTCTCAATATATGCGGCGGCTGGGCCAGGAGTAAAACTGGCGGTGAGAATGCGGTTAGCCGTTGAATAAGAAGAGGGACTTAACGTTCGGCCCAACGTTTGCCGCTGGGCCTGGATAGCCGGATTAGAAACGGTAGCCAACGCCAACGTTGAAGCCGTTGATATCGCGGGAGCCATCAATATCCACGTTGGTGCCTTCATAACCTACGTTCAGCGCCAGGTTTTCAGTCGGGTTAAACTGCACGCCCGCACCCCAGGCAAAGGAGGTGGATTTTTCAGAGATGTTTTCACGCACGGTGAAATTGTCGCCCGCATTTACCCATTTGGTCTCACCGTCGGCTTTTGCATGTGCCACACCGCCTAAGGCATACAGAGAAACGTATTCGTTAATACGCCAGGCCGGGCCAACCAGCAGGGAATAATATTTTACGTCAACGCTATTTTTTACCGAGTCGGATGCAACGTAATAGTGCTGATCTTCATCACCGCTCATATAGGTAAAAGAGCCCATGAAGCTGACCGGAGAATCTATTTCGTAGCGGTATTGCAGGTTCACGCCGCGGATATTCTTAAAATCTTCAACTTTGCTTTGCGCATAACCAACAGAAACGGTTTGGCTGTCTGCAAGCGCAGCGCCGCTCATCAGGCAAGTCGCGGCCAGCAATCCCAGAGATATTTTTTTCATTTCCCGTAGTCCTTAAAGGTATTTTAATTTTGGGTAGGGCTGATTATATTCAGCAATAAAGCGGCTAAAATTGTTAGCCTTTTCCAGCGGCGATAAAATGGGGAATTATCCTAAAGACGCGTGGATCGCAGGAATATACCCCACTGATTTTGGTGGGTATTTTGATAAGTTTATTAAAGGTATAATCCGCCGGTTTCCTGATTTAAATTCCGCCACCTCGCAGATAATCTCGCGTTTCACTGTTTATAAAGCACCGGGCCTATTCCCTTCGATTAATAAATTGTGCAGTTTTCCGGATCGCATATTGTTTAAACCCGATCGCTGAAACCTGTGGGATAACAGCGATCGGTTTTTTGCAGGCTGGAAGAATATAAATGCGTGCGAAGCTTAATCGATTTTCTGAGGGTCTTGCTCCATTGCCAGCGCGCTCGCACTGGCAGGGTCGAACAGCGAAAGGCTCTCAATCTGATCCAGCATAATCACCTTGCGAAAAGCCATCGCGCTTTTGGGCTCTGAATCCAGGGTGATATCATGATCCGCATACCACTTGCTGTAATTATGCTCAATGCACAGGTTCATCTTCTCTCCGTCACGGTAGCCGCTCAGCATCGGGATCAACACGACGTTTGCCGTCTTATCGTATTCAAGGGTCGCGGTATGTATCATGCCGATGTAAATCCGCCTGGACTTAAGCGTCACCAGCGCCAGCTCGCCTTCTTCCATGCACTGATAAAGCAGCTGTTCGATACCGCTTGAGCGCGCAAGGCTCTTATAGAGCGTTTTTCTGCCGTTGCCGTCCAGCCGCGCGCTGCCGGCCCAGTTAGAACGGTACAGACAGAAAAAGATGGCGAAGGCCAGCATGATGACAACGGGCGCCTGGATGCCAAGGAAGCTCCAGTTCATGAACTCCATTTGCCAGTCGGCATATTTTTCCGGCATGAGGTGCAATGCATTAACGCCGGCAGACAGCCCCAGCAAAAGCAGCCAGATCAGCCCGGTAGCAATCACCCCCTGTAGTACGAAGATGCAGCCATAGAGGGCCACGAGGAAATAGACGTCCCAGCCGAAGGAACGCTTGATTTTGAAACGCGTGGACAGGTCCCGACTGGTGTACCAGTAGCCGCATACCATCAGCACCATAAAAATAGCCGTTCCCATATCAGGCTCTCTTTAGCGCGTTGACGTGGCGTAGAAAATCCTGGCGCACTTCTTTGCTTTTAAAATTCACCGAGGCGTTACCGTCCTGATCGATAATAATGCGGTCACCGTCCTCAACGGATTCCACCACATCCTGATGGCTCATCACCTGTAAAAGCAGCTCGGGGCTGGAAAAAATCGACATAAGAAAACGACGCATGCGGATACATCCTTATGGTGAAAACAGACAAGCCTGGTTGAATAATTATGGCGCAACCATCAGGGAATGCTGAAAATCGTGGGCGTCAGGGGCTGCGGGTCTTACCAGGCGGACAGCCGGAGAATGCTTTCAGGCCAGCGAGGATCGCCGGTTAAAAATTTACGCCGATAGCGTCTTTCTACGCCTTACATCGATCGATAGTACCGATCGATACCCACAAATTGATCTATAAAAACGATTGTCTTTCCTGTGACCTGGCTGGTTATTCTTGGTTTTCACGAATGGCAATAAAAGCCTTTTTATTGCAGTTGATTACTCAGCCGGGGCTTGCTGTCGCCCATTTTCCAGAAATGCCTGAGGCTCGAGGTCGCGCAAGCGCTGAAACATGAATAAATGTGCACGATGCAACAAGAAAAGAAACCTGCTTGAGCGGTGGTTCGCGCTGGATAAAGAATTCTGCGATGCGTGCCTGGATGAGATGAATCAGGAAATCCGGGAAAGAAGGGTGTTTCCTGCCAGGCGCGTGAAAGATGACAATGAAGGGAAGTCGTGAATCAATATGAAGAATAAAATTGATGTCAGCGTCATCATTCCCGCCTACAACGCCGCTGCAACGATTGGCGGCCTGGTCCGCAAAATCCTCCGTGAAACCAGCGTTGCTATTGAGATTATTATCGTTAACGATGGTTCTACCGATGACACAGGCAACGTTATTCGCCAAATCCACGATGACCGGCTCATTCTACTTGAGCAATTGAACCAGGGTGTTTACGTCGCCCGTAACGCGGCGCTAGCCGTGCATCGTGGAGAGTGGGTTGTGTTCCTTGATGCCGATGATGATATTGCAGACAGGTTCATTGATATGCGATGGCAGGCCGCAACGGCGGCACAAGCCGATGTGGCGATCTTCAATGGCTGGCATTCTGGCGCAGGTAACAACCGAAAGGCAGTACACCGAAAGCAACCCTACGGGGAGAACCTGTCAGGCCATGAGTGGATACAGCATTGTGTAACACAGCGCGAATGGCCGCATTATCTTTGGCTACAGACGATCAGGTCTTCTTATATCAGTAAGCATTCCCTGTGCTTCCAGCAGGGTAAAAGCCATAAAGATATTCTTTGGACAATACATCTGGCGGCCAGCAATGGCCGTTTCTTTTTGTCGGACATTAGCGATTATACCTACATCAGTAATGCCGCCTCTATCACGCACCGGCCTGACTACTACGACGTCCGTGCGATGAGCTATATCGAAGTCATCAAGGAAATAATCCGCCTGGCGAAACTTAAGCAAAACAAAAAAATAAAGGTCTTTTTGTACAGGCATGCGCTGATGGAAACACGTCACTTTTTGGGATTGTACCGGAACCGGGTGCAGGATAAGCCGGGGGTTAGAGCCAGTTTCAAGTCGGCTATATCGTGGGTGGACATACTTAAAGGTATCAGAGATATCAGCAGCTTATTTTTCTTTATCAAGCTAGTCGGGAGGCTGCGGTGATAAAGTTATAGCTGGCTTAACTCTGCACGTTATTTTAGGCACCTCAAAAACAATAAAGCCTGGTAGGGTGCCTGAAAAGTTTAGATTCAATTAGTTGGCATCAGACTTCGCGGGACAAATAGAGGGCACAAAAAAGCCCGCAGGGCTTGCGCCATGCGGGCTATTAGGACTTCATCGGATGACTCTGGTCATCACCGATGGAGAATTTTGGTGGAGCTGGCGGGAGTTGAACCCGCGTCCGAAATTCCTAGACCGTCGGTACTACATGCTTAGTCATATCTTTACATTCGCCGGGCAACTGCGGACAGACACGCCATTACCAAACTATCCTGATTAAGTTTAATGCTTCAACCCCAGGCAAGGCATCCACACGATCTCTTTTGGGTTTGACCTCTCTTGATCCCCGTCCTAAGAGCGGAGGCTAGGGAGAGAGGGCTCTTAGCAGGTTATTAAGCTGCTAGGGCGTAGTTTTCGTCGTTTGCGACTATTTTTTTGCGGCTTTTTACGAGGCCAACCGCCCCTCGGCATGCACCTTGGGTTTCGCAAATCCCGTCGAATCCAGAATCAGCCCCACAAGTGTTTTGTCAGTATAACAGAACTATAGCGTTCGTTACCAGCCCTCTGCTTTGTTAACGCTCGCGTAGCGGCGATTAGCGGCCCGCGTGCTTCATGATGCGCGCTTTATCCAGCGCCCATTCACGGTCTTTTAAATCGGTACGTTTGTCGTGCTGCTTTTTACCTTTCGCTACGCCAATTTTTACTTTGCACCAGGCGTTTTTCCAGTACATGGAAAGCGCAACTACGGTGTAGCCGTCGCGATTGATGCGGCCGTATAGGTTGTCCAGCTCGCGCTGGTTCAGCAGCAGTTTTCTGGTACGGGTTGGGTCGCAGACTACGTGGCTTGAAGCGACGTTCAGCGGCGTGAAGTTCGCGCCGAACAAGAAGGCTTCACCGTCTTTCAGAATAACGTAGCTGTCGCTGATGTTGGCCTTCCCGGCGCGCAGCGTTTTTACTTCCCAGCCTTGCAGTACGAGACCCGCTTCAAATTCATCTTCGATAAAGTATTCGTGACGGGCGCGTTTGTTCTGCGCAATGGTGGCTGAGCCAGGTTTGTGTGCTTTTTTCTTTGTCATAGTGCTGCTCAGTATACGCAATCAAGAGTTCAAAGACACCCCGCTTCACTGCGGGCGGAAAGGCGTTATCTTAGCATGCTCCAGGGTGAGAATTTTTCATTGGCAGGAGATAAATGTTATTATTTGTAGGTTGCATGACTCACAGGAAAAGCTATGCCTCAGATCAGTCGTACCGCCCTGGTGCCTTACAGCGCGGAGCAGATGTATCAGTTAGTGAACGACGTGGACTCTTACCCGGACTTTTTACCTGGCTGCACTGGCAGCAGGGTCATTGACGTTTCCCCCAGCCAGATGACGGCGGCGGTTGATGTCTCAAAGGCGGGCATCAGCAAAACGTTCACCACGCGCAATACATTAACCAGCAACCAGAGCATTTTGATGCATCTCGTGGACGGGCCGTTTAAATCGCTAAGAGGAGGCTGGACCTTTACGCCGCTGGATGCCGATGCCTGCCGCATTCAGTTCCAGCTTGATTTTGAGTTCACCAATAAGTTTATCGAGCTGGCGTTCGGCCGCATCTTCAAAGAGCTCGCAAGCAGTATGGTGCAGGCTTTTACCACGCGGGCCAAAGAGGTTTACAGTGTTGCCTGATATCAACGTCGAGGTGGTGTATGCGCTGCCCGAAAAGCAATATTTGCGTCAGGTGAAACTGGCGCAGGGCAGTACGGTGGAGCAGGCGATAAAGGCTTCGGGCCTGCTGGACCTGCGCAGCGATATCGATCTCAGCAAAAATAAAGTGGGTGTTTTCAGCCGTCCGGTAAAGCTCACCGATGAGGTGAATGAAGGCGACAGGGTGGAAATTTATCGCCCGCTGATTGCCGATCCTAAAGAGCTACGGCGTCAACGCGCGGCGGCTAAAGCACAAAAATAAAAAGGCGCTTAATGCGCCTTTTTCATCTCAATCTTAGCTTACTGGTTTTTTTCCAGACTAGGCTTGTTGTCGATATTGGTTAATACGCCGCTGCCGTTGAAGGTAAGGGTCAGCGTTTGCTGCGTTACGCCTTCATGGCCAGGCTGCTGGCGGAACACGTAGAACCAGGTGTTGGTGCCGAACGGGTCGGACATCATCGGCGTACCCAGGGCATAAGCAACCTGCTGTTGAGTCATACCGGTACGGATCTTCGACACATCATTCTGTGTCAGGTAGTTCCCCTGGTTGATATCGGGGCGGTAAACCACTCGCTCCAGAGTGGAACAGCCTGCGGTCAACATCAGAAGAACCGCTGCGGCAGCAGTCAGCGTTTTACAGCGCATAATGTTTTGATTCCTTTTCGGGCCCGAGCAGCACGTGGCTCATTCGTAATATGCCGATGATAATAAACCTTTTCGCAGTTTAAAACCTTAAGGCGCTCAACTCAGACCCTGTGAGACCAAAAAAGTTGGCTCAAAACCTGCTCAATTGCCAAAGCGCTGGCTGAATGCTGTTTTTTTGTACGCCGGACGGCAGGTTGTCCTGCGTTAACTAAGCCGCCAGCAGTTCTTTAGCGTTAGCCAGCGTGTTGCGGGTGACCTCGCTGCCGCCAAGCAGACGCGCCAGCTCCTGCAGGCGTGAGCGTTTGTCCAGGGGCTGCATATGGGTTTCCGTCATTTCACCGTCGGTTTCTTTGCTGACAAAGAAGTGATGATGCCCGCAACCTGCGACCTGCGGCAGGTGCGTTACGCACATAACCTGCGTTGATTCGCCCAGTTGACGCAGCAGCTTACCCACCACGGCAGCGGTTGGGCCGCTGATACCCACATCCACCTCATCGAAAATTAACGCCGGTGTTTCCATTTTGCGGGCGGTAATCACCTGGATGGCCAGCGCGATACGCGACAGCTCGCCGCCGGAGGCGACCTTTGCCAGAGGCTGCAGAGGCTGCCCCGGGTTGGTGCTGACGCGGAAGTCGATACGATCGGCACCTTCGGCAGTCAGATGGTTTTCGTTGAACTCGACCTCAATGGCCAGTTTGCCGTGCGGCATGGAAAGCGAATGCATGCTTTCTGTAATGAGCTGGCACAGCTCGGCTGCGTAATGGGAACGGCGCAGGTGTAGCTCACGGGCCACGGACAGCGCCTGCTGATGGTGATGCACCACCGCCTGCATCAGTTCTTCCTGCGAGGTGGCCCGATCGTCAAGCTGCTGCTGTTCATCAAGCAATTTCTGGTGGAACAGCGGCAGCTCTTCCGGGGAAATGTGGTGCTTACGCGCCAGATTTATTTGCCGCGAGATACGTTGTTCCAGTTCGTGCAGGCGATTAGGGTCGAGATCCAGGCGGTCGCAATAGTGGCGTAGCTCGTCGCTGGCTTCAGAAACCTGAATGGCGGCCTCTTCCAGCATATCCAGCACGCCGGTGAGTTTGCTATCCATACCCACAAGTTCGGCCATGAGCTGGCGTGCGGTGTGGAGCTGGGTTTGCAAATTGCACTCTTCGCCGTCTGCGAGAAGCTCCAGCGTCTGCTGGCTGGTGGAAAGCAGTTGACCGCTGTTGGCCAGCCGTTTGTATTCTTCGTCGATTTGTTCGAACTCGCCGGCAACGGGTGCAAATTCGTTAAGCTCTTTTAGCTGGTAGTGCAGCAGTTCCACACGTGCGGCCCGTTCCTGGGAAAGCTGCTGATGCTGGGCCAGATCGCGACAGCTTTGATGCCAGTCGCGATAGCGTTCCGCCATTTGCGCAATGAGCCCTTGCTCACCTGCGTAGCCGTCTAAGAGATTTTTTTGATGTTCAGGTTTTAGCAAAAGCTGGTGCGCATGCTGGCCGTGGATTTGAATGAGCAACTGACCAAGATCGCGAAGCTGGGAGAGGGGGACGGCGGTGCCGTTGATAAAGCCACGCGAGCGACCGTCGCTGCTGATAACGCGGCGCAGCAGGCATTCACGGCCGTCTTCCAGTTGGTTCTCTTCCAGCCAGCGCAGGGCGGCAGGCGTATCTTTTAAGGAAAAGCGCGCGCATATATCGGCGCGGCTGGCACCCTGGCGGACCATGTCTGCCTCTGCCCGGCCGCCCAGGCACAACCCTAAGGCATCAATCGCAATGGATTTACCGGCACCGGTTTCACCGGTGATGGCCGTCATACCGTGGTGAAAGTCAATTTCAAGTTCACGAACGATTGCGAAATTACTGATGGTAAGTTGCGCCAGCATAGCCACCTTCCTGTATATAACAACATAGCTGTAGTTACGCACAGTATATCCTGGTTTTTTATACAGTAAAGCGGCTTGGGCGTATTTTAGAATAATTTTTTCGACCAGCCGAGCTTCGAGCTCAACGTGTTGAAATAGCTATAGTCTTTTGGGTGTATCAGGTTGAGGTGATAGTCGCAGCGGCGAATCAGCACGTCTTCTCCTTCCTGAATCGGCAGGGCAATCTGGCTGTCGCAGCTAACTTCCAGATCGCTGCGCATGTGCGAAAAACGCAGGCGAATGGTGCTGCTGCTATTGATAACTAAAGGGCGCGCGGAGAGCGTGTGCGGGAACATCGGCACTAGCGTAATGGCGTCCAGGGAAGGCGTTAAAATAGGGCCGCCGGCGGAAAGCGAATAGGCCGTTGAACCGGTCGGCGTTGAGATAATCAGGCCGTCGGAGCGCTGCGAGAAGGCGAAGACTTCATCAATGTAGACTTCGAACTCAATCATATGCGCGACTTTGCCGGGGTGGAGTACCACTTCATTTATGGCGGTACTCAGGCGGGTTGGCGTGTCCTGCTGGCATATCTGGGCTTCCAGCAGGAAGCGTTTTTCCGCGATGTAGTGACCTTCCAGCACGTCTGCAAGCTGTTGCTGTGCGTTATCGGGGTCAAGGTCAGTGAGAAAGCCGAGGTTGCCACGGTTGATGCCAATGACTTTGATGTCGTAACGCGCAAGCACGCGGGCCGCGCCAAGCATGTTGCCATCGCCGCCGACCACCACGGCCAGATCGGCAAGCTGGCCGATTTCCGCAAGCGTACCGGTTTTGACGTTTTTAAGGTTCAGTTCCTGGGCAATTTGCTGCTCCACGATAACGTCGTAGCCCTTTTCGCATAGCCAACGGTAGAGCATTTCATGCGTGGTCAATGCCGTAGGGTGGCGAGGGTGCCCGACAATACCAATGCAACTGAAATGAGTGTTCGCTATTCTGGTAGTCATCGTGGTGGTCCTTATACGCAGACGTTTATGACAATATGTCTCGTTCCCTTGAATCCCGGAAACTGATCCCCATAATAAGCGAACCAGCGAGATGAATGCTAAAAACGCGGAGAATTTCATGAGTAGTAAAGAACAGAAAACACCAGACGAGCAAGTCCCGGACGATATTGCAATGGAAAGCCACGACGAAGTAGAGGCCGTAGAAGGCGTCGAGGTGGATCCGCGCGACGAACAAATTGCCGATCTGAAGGCACAGTTGGAAGACGTTCAGCAGCGCGAGCGTGACAGCCTGCTGCGCACCAAAGCCGAGATGGAAAACCTGCGTCGTCGCACCGAACTGGATATCGAAAAAGCGCACAAGTTTGCGCTGGATAAATTCGTAAACGAGCTGCTGCCGGTTATCGACAGCCTGGATCGCGCTCTGGAAGTGGCTGACAAATCCAATCCGGATCTGGCGGCCATGGTCGAAGGTATTGAGCTGACTCAGAAATCGATGCTGGATGTGGTTCGCAAATTTGGCGTGGAAGTGGTTGGTGATATCAATGTGCCGTTCAACCCGGATGTTCACCAGGCTATCGCGATGGTGGAATCTGAAGACGTTGCGCCAAATCACGTGCTGATGGTGATGCAGAAGGGTTATACCCTTAACGGTCGTACCATCCGGGCCGCTATGGTCTCCGTTGCAAAAGGGAAGTAGTTTTCCCTTAACAAAAAAGCCAGCCTCCGGGCTGGCTTTTTTGTCTGTCACTCTTCCACGCTTTGGCGTAGCGGCTTCACCGGCGTGACGCGAACCTGCTTAATCATATTGTCCTGCACGTCGAGAATATCAATATCGTAGTGGGTGATGCGCACCCGCGTATCATTCGCCGGGATCTCCTGTAGTTCCTCCAGCAGCATGCCGTTTATGGTGCGAGCGTCGTCTTCCGGTAACGTCCAGTTAAAGGCTTTGTTGATTTCTCGCACGCTGGCGCTGCCTTCGATAATCACCGAACCATCATTTTGCGGCACGACTTCTTCAGCAAGCGTTGGCGACATTGACGTGGTGAAATCACCAACGATCTCTTCCAGGATATCTTCTACGGTGATCAATCCCTGAATATCGCCGTATTCATTAACCACCAGGCCAACTTTCTTTTTGTTACGCTGGAATTTCACCAGTTGCACGTTCAGCGGCGTGCCTTCCGGAACAAAATAGACTTCATCAGCGGCCCGCAGCAGGGTTTCTTTGGTGAACTCCTGTTTTTCCGTCATCAGGCGATAAGCTTCGCGCACGCGCAGCATGCTGATGGTATCGTCCAGCGTTTCGCGGTACAGCACAATACGCCCGTGCGGGGAGTGCGTAAGCTGGCGGACGATGGATTTCCAGTCGTCGTTGATGTCGATACCAACGATTTCGCTACGCGGGACCATAATGTCATTCACGCTAATCTTTTCCAGATCCAGCACCGAAAGGAGCATATCCTGGTTGCGGCGGGAAATTTTTGCGTGGGATTCATGCACGATGGTGCGCAATTCGTCTTTGCTAAGCGCCGCGCTAATAACGTTATCGGTTTTAATGCCCACCATGCGCATCAGCATGCGGGTGATGATGTTTAGCAGCCAGACCAGCGGCATCATAAGGATCTGCAGCGGGCCAAGTAAGAAGCTGCTTGGATAGGCGACTTTTTCCGGATAGAGCGCGGCGATGGTTTTCGGCAGCACTTCGGCAAAGACGAGCACCACAAAAGTAAGGATACCGGTAGCAATGGCAACGCCAGCATCGCCATAAAGACGCATGCCCACGATGGTGCCGATGGCGGAGGCGAGAATATTCACCAGGTTGTTGCCGATAAGCACAAGGCTAATCAGGCGATCCGGCTTACGGAGCAATTTTTCAACGCGCCTGGCGGCACGGTTGCCTTGTTTGGCAAGATGGCGCAGGCGATAGCGGTTGAGCGTCATCATGCCGGTTTCAGACCCGGAGAAGTACGCTGAAACCACCACCATGATGACCAGAGTGACGATCAGCGTGGTGGTTGAGATGTGTTCCAAAAGAGATGTCCTTTAAAGTGCAAAATTAGCCAACGAACTGTTGCAGAACCCGGCTACCGAAGTAGGCAAGGGTCAGTATCGCGGCCCCGGCGACGTTAAACCACACCACGCGGCGGCCCCGCCAGCCTTCATGGTAGTGTCCCCATAGCAAAATAATGTAGACAAACCAGGCAAGAATAGACAGTACGGCTTTGTCGACGTTCTCCGTGCTGAAGAGATCGTGCATATAAAACAGGCCGGTGGAGAGCGTAAGCGTTAACAGCACCACGCCAACCTGGGTGATGTGAAACATTTTGCGTTCGATAACCATCAGCGGCGGCATTTCTGCGCTGAAAGCTAGCTTTTTGTTTTTTAGCTGGAAGTCTATCCACGCCAGTTGCAGCGCGTACAGCGCGGCGATAATCAGCGTGGCGTAGGCAAATAACGCAAGGCCGATGTGAATCATCATGCCCGGCGTAGTCTCCAGGTGAGTAATGAACTCGTTAGGCACGAAGGTGGCAAAGGCGAGGTTAATCAAAGCAAACGCGTAGACAATCGGCAAAAGTAACCAGCCGCGGTTGCGTGAGGCAACAATCGTCATTACCGTACAGATCATCAGGCTGACCAGGGAGCCGACGTTCAGCAGGCTAAGGTTCTGCCCGCCGTCACCCGCAAAAATGCGGGCTTCCAGCGCCAGCGCGTGGCTGACAAGCGCAATGACGGCCGATAAAATTGCTAAACGGCGCCAGGTGCTGTTCTTCGTGAGAAGACCAGGAATAATCAGCGCGAGGCTGGTGGAGTAGGCTACAAGCGCAAGGAGTGCGAAAACAGGCATATAAGGTGTCGGTCAGTTAGCCAGAGATGAAAAAAGGCAGTATAACGTCACCTGTCGCCTGCTCCAACTCTAACCGTTGCATCACATGCAGAGCGGCTTCATGTTATAATCCGCCAAATTCTGTTTTGTGTCGCGTACTGCGGCCCTAAGTTACCACGTTAGGCAAAATACAATGTTTGATAATTTAACTGACCGTCTGTCGCGTACCCTGCGCAATATAAGCGGCCGTGGGCGGCTGACTGAAGAGAACGTTAAAGAAACGCTGCGCGAAGTGCGCATGGCGCTGCTGGAAGCGGACGTTGCGCTGCCGGTGGTGCGTGATTTTATCAGCCGCGTAAAAGAAAAAGCGGTTGGTCATGAAGTAAACAAGAGCCTGACGCCGGGTCAGGAATTCGTCAAAATTGTTCGCGCCGAACTGGTTGCGGCGATGGGCGAAGAAAACGCCGTGCTGAACCTGGCCGCGCAGCCGCCAGCCGTAGTGCTGATGGCGGGTCTGCAAGGTGCCGGTAAAACCACAAGCGTAGGCAAGCTGGGTAAATTCTTACGCGAGAAGCATAAGAAGAAAGTGCTGGTTGTCTCTGCCGACGTGTATCGTCCGGCGGCGATCAAACAGCTTGAAACCCTGGCCGAGCAGGTCGGCGTTGATTTCTTCCCGTCGGACGTCGGGCAAAAGCCTGTCGATATCGTTAACGCGGCGCTGAAAGAAGCGAAGCTGAAGTTCTTCGACGTGCTGCTGGTGGATACCGCCGGTCGCCTGCACGTGGACGAAGCGATGATGGACGAGATCAAACAGGTCCATGCCGCGATTAACCCGGTTGAAACCCTGTTTGTGGTCGACGCCATGACCGGTCAGGATGCCGCAAATACCGCGAAGGCGTTTAACGAGGCGCTGCCGCTGACAGGTGTCGTGCTTACCAAGGTAGACGGCGATGCGCGCGGCGGTGCGGCGTTATCTATTCGTCATATCACCGGCAAGCCGATTAAATTCCTCGGCGTCGGCGAGAAAACCGAAGCGCTTGAGCCGTTCCATCCGGATCGTATCGCTTCGCGTATCCTTGGCATGGGCGACGTGCTGTCGCTTATCGAAGATATCGAAAGCAAAGTTGACCGCGCGCAGGCCGAGAAGCTCGCCAGCAAGCTGAAGAAAGGCGACGGTTTCGACCTTAACGATTTCCTTGAGCAGCTCAAGCAGATGAAAAACATGGGCGGCATGGCAAGCATGATGAGCAAGCTGCCGGGCATGGGCCAGTTGCCGGACAACGTTAAATCCCAGATGGATGACAAAGTGCTGGTGCGCATGGAGGCGATTATCAACTCCATGACCCTTAAGGAACGCGCCTCACCGGATATCATCAAAGGTTCCCGCAAGCGCCGTATCGCGCAGGGTTCCGGCATGCAGGTGCAGGACGTTAACCGCCTGCTCAAGCAGTTCGACGACATGCAGCGCATGATGAAGAAAATGAAGAAAGGCGGAATGGCGAAAATGATGCGCGGCATGAAAGGCATGATGCCGCCTGGTTTCCCTGGCCGTTAAGCTCATTTAGATTGCTTTTTGCGCCCAAACGAGTAAAATTTTCGGGCTTTTAATATGACACCGGGCTCCGTCCCTCGATGGGCCCGGTGTTTTATTCACTAAAGAGGATGTTATGGTAACTATTCGTTTAGCACGTCACGGCGCTAAAAAGCGTCCGTTCTACCAGGTTGTTGTTACTGACAGCCGTAATGCACGTAACGGTCGCTTCATTGAGCGCGTTGGTTTCTTCAACCCTATCGCCGGTGAGAAAGACGAGGCAAGCCGCCTGGATCTGGATCGCATCGAGCATTGGGTTGGCCTTGGCGCTACCGTTTCCGATCGCGTATCTACGCTGATCAAAGAAGCAAAAAAAGCAGCTTAATCTGTCACGGTGGTCATGATGAGCAATCAACTCGCAGCTTCGGTACCTGTTAACCCAATCGTATTGGGGAAAATGGGCTCCTGCTACGGTATTCGCGGTTGGCTCAGAGTGTTTTCCTCCACCGAAGACGCCGAAAGCATTTTTGACTATCAGCCCTGGTTTATCCAGAAGGCGGGTCAGTGGCAGCAGGTACAGCTTGAGAGCTGGAAGCACCACAATCAGGATCTGATCATCAAGCTGAAAGGCGTTGACGATCGGGATGCCGCGAATCTTCTCACCAATTGTGAAATTGTGGTTGATTCCTCGCAGTTGCCTCATCTCGAAGAGGGTGACTATTACTGGAAAGACCTTATGGGCTGCCAGGTAGTAACCACTCAGGGATATCAGCTCGGTAAAGTCATCGACATGATGGAAACCGGCTCCAATGACGTGCTCGTCATTAAGGCAAACCTGAAAGATGCGTTCGGTATCAAGGAGCGGCTGGTTCCGTTCCTCGATGGGCAGGTTATCAAGAAAGTCGATC
>DAMALH010000034.1:0-48989 GCA_032000125.1 Buttiauxella sp.
TCCCTCTTCCCTCTTCCCTCTTCCCTCTTCCCTCTTCCCTCTTCCCTCTTCCCTCAGGGACAAGCAACAGTTCTTTGAATCCCGTCACAATCGCTCGATCTCTTTTTCCCATCGCGACGGGATGTAGCTAAATTGTTAACTCATCCGACCACATAACTATTATAAATTTCCAGGAAGAGAATATGAGCTATCCGTCGCTGTTCGCCCCGCTTGACCTTGGCTTTACCACGCTGAAAAACCGCGTGCTGATGGGCTCTATGCATACCGGGCTTGAAGAACACCCGGACGGTGCGGAACGGCTGGCGGCGTTTTATGCCGAGCGCGCCCGCCACGGCGTGGCGCTGATTGTCACCGGCGGCATTGCCCCCTCGCCTTCCGGCGTTGGCGTGGAAAGCGGCGCGGTGCTCAGCGATGAAAGCCAGCTTCCTCACCATCAGGTTGTTACCGGAGCGGTGCACCGCGAAGGCGGCAAAATCGCGCTGCAAATTCTGCACACCGGGCGCTACAGCTATCAGCCTAATCCGGTCGCGCCTTCCGCCATTCAGGCTCCTATCAACCGCTTTAAACCCCATGCGCTGACGCACGGCGAGATTCTGACGCTGATTGATGATTTCGCCCGCTGTGCAAGCCTTGCAAAACAGGCCGGGTACGACGGCGTTGAAATAATGGGTTCTGAAGGATATCTGATTAACCAGTTTTTGGCCGCCCGCACCAACCAGCGCGATGATGAATGGGGCGGCGATTACGCCCGCCGGATGCGCTTTGCGGTGGAAGTTGTGCGCGCCGTGCGGGAAAAAGTCGGGCCGGAGTTCATCATTATCTATCGTCTTTCGCTGCTCGATCTGGTCGACGGCGGCGGCACCTTTGACGAAGCCGTACAGCTTGCCAAAGCGATTGAAGCCGCAGGCGCCACGCTTATCAATACCGGCATCGGCTGGCACGAGGCGCGCATTCCAACTATCGCCACGCCCGTTCCCCGCGGCGCCTTTAGCTGGGTAACGCGCAAGCTCAAGGGGCTGGTTTCGCTCCCTCTTATCACCACCAACCGCATCAACGATCCAAAAACCGCCGAAGAGATCCTGGCAGGCGGCGATGCGGATATGGTGTCGATGGCCCGGCCGTTCCTTGCAGATGCGGAACTGGTTTCAAAAGCGCAGCAGGGCCGCGAAGACGAGATCAACACCTGTATCGGCTGCAACCAGGCGTGTCTCGATCGGATTTTTATGGGCAAAGTAACGTCCTGCCTGGTAAACCCGCGCGCCTGCCACGAAACTGAAATGCCGGTTGTACCGGCGCAAACCATCAAAAACCTGGCGGTTGTCGGCGCAGGCCCGGCGGGCCTCGCTTTTGCAGTAAACTCGGCAGGGCGTGGGCATAGGGTCACTCTTTTTGATGCGGCAGCGGAAATCGGCGGGCAGTTTAATATTGCTAAACAGATCCCCGGCAAGGAAGAGTTCTACGAGACGCTGCGCTACTACCGCCGCATGCTGCGGCTGACGGGCGTGGATATTCGTCTGAATCAATATGTCACCGCGCCAATGCTTAAGGAGTTCGACGAGGTGATTCTCGCCTGCGGCATCGAACCGCGCATACCGCTTATCGAGGGTATCACTCATCCTAAAGTGCTGAGCTATATCGACGTGCTGCGCGATAAAGCCCCGGTCGGCGAGCGGGTGGCAATTATCGGCGCGGGCGGGATTGGCTTTGATGCAGCGATGTATCTGAGCCAGCAGGGTGAATCCACCAGCCAGAATATCGCGGAGTTCTGCGTGGAATGGGGAATCGATACCAGCCTGCAACACGCCGGTGGCCTGCGCCCTGAAGGGGTCCATTTGCCAAAAAGCCCGCGTCAGATTGTTATGCTGCAGCGTAAAACCAGTAAACCGGGCGAAGGTCTGGGCAAAACAACGGGCTGGATACATCGCACAACGCTTCTGGCGCGCGGCGTGAAAATGCTGGCAGGCGTCAGCTACGAACGTATCGATGACGAAGGGCTGCATATCACCGTAGGCGGCGAACCGCAGACGTTAGCGGTGGACAACGTGGTTATCTGCGCCGGACAGGATCCGCGCCGTGAGCTGGCGGAGCCGCTGCGCGAGCTGGGAAAAACGCTGCATTTAATTGGCGGGGCGGACGTGGCAATGGAGCTGGATGCCCGGCGCGCCATCGCGCAGGGCACCCGCTTAGCGCTGGAGATTTAGCGGCGACGGCCCAGCTTCACGGCTTTAAGCACCACGAACTTGGTGTTGGACGCCACGGTTTCGCAGTTGCCGAAAATTTTCTTCAGCTTGCGGAAGTAGTCCAGGTGACGGTTAGCCACGATGTACAGCGCGCCGTTGTTAACGAGACAGCGGCGCGCATGGTGGAACATCTCCCATGCAACCTGGTCGGTCAGCGCGTGCTGCTGGTGGAACGGCGGGTTGCACAGAATGGTGTCAAAGCGGTAAGGCTCCACGCCGGACAGCGCGTTGTTAATCATAAACTCGCAGCGGTCGAGGTTTTCCGGCATGTTGACTTCAACGTTCAGGCGGCTGGATGCCACCGCCATTGGCGATTCATCAACAAACACCACTTTTGCGTCCGGGTTCTGCTCCAGCAGGTGCAGGCCCACCACGCCGTTACCGCAGCCCAGGTCCACAATTTCCCCTTCAAGGCCGCCTGGCAGATTCTCGATAAAGAAACGTGCGCCAATATCCAGACCCGTGCGGGAGAAAACGTTCGCGTGGTTATGGATGGTCCACGGCGTGCCGGCCAGCTTCCAACTGAGGGTTTCCGGCGCGTCTTTCAGCTCCGGGTTGGTGAACGAGCCGTTAATCAGGCGCGCTTTTTTCCATGCCAGCGTCGTGGTGGTTGGCCCGAGGATTTTCTCGAACAGCTCCAGCGTGGAGTTGTGAATATCACGAGCTTTGGCACCGGCGATAATGCGCGTTTCAGGCGTCACCACTTTACGCAGGGCGCGAAGCTGCTGCTCCAGCAGCGCCAGCGTTTTAGGGATCTTGATCAGCACGATAGCCGGCGCTTCAGGGTATTTCGCCGTGCTGTCCAGGAAGGTGACGTTAGATTCAACAATCTCGTTATTGCTCAGGTTCTGGCGGGTGGCCAGTTCGCTAAGATAAGAATCGCTGATGCTGTAAGGTTTGTGTTCGGCCAGCGCGCAGGCAAGCGCGCCGAAGGTATCGTTAAAAATCAGGACCGGGCCGCTGATTTCGATATCGTCCAACTGTTGCAGCAGATAATCATCCGCCGCTTCCCACGCCTGCAGCGGGTTGACGTCGTCCGTTTCCGGGAAACGTTTTAGTGTCAGTGAACGGAAACCGCTGTCTGATTGGCTCATCGGCCCTCCTGGATGGTAAAATTTCGGCTTATCCCCGAATGGGGGCGTGAGTATACCCTTTTTTCTTCACCCTGAGACAAGCATGAGCGAACTGATTTATTTAAGCGGCTATCCCGAGCATTTGCTATCCCAGGTTCGTACGCTGATTGCCGAGCAGCGGCTTGGCGAAGTGCTGCAAAAGCGTTACCCCGCTGCTCATAACATCGCGACGGATAAAGCGCTTTATGCCTATACGCAGGATCTGAAAAGTCAGTACCTGCGCAACGCGCCGCCCATTAACAAAGTAGCTTACGACAATAAAATTCACGTGCTGAACAACGCGCTGGGGCTGCACACGGCGATTTCCCGCGTGCAGGGCGGCAAGCTTAAGGCGAAAGCGGAGATTCGCGTGGCGACAGTCTTTAAGTCCGCGCCCGAAGCCTTCCTGCGCATGATCGTGGTGCATGAGCTTGCGCACCTGAAAGAGAAAGATCACAACAAGGCGTTTTACTCGCTTTGCTGCCATATGGAGCCGCAGTACCACCAGCTTGAGTTTGATACGCGCCTGTGGCTGACGCAGATGGCATTAAAAGGCTCTGCTTAACAAAATGGGTGGATTGTGTTTGCCCTCATTCACCCGACTTATGATAAAAACGTACTTATCTCACCCTTACCTGGACTCATTTATGATTCGATTCGCCGTAGTTGGCACTAACTGGATCACCCGTCAGTTTGTGGATGCCGCCCATGAAAGTGGCCACTATAAACTCACCGCCGTTTATTCCCGCACCCTTGAGCAGGCGCAGTCGTTCGCCAACGATTACCCCGTAGAGCACCTGTTTACCGACCTTGAAGCAATGGCAAAGAGCGACGCGATCGATGCGGTCTATATCGCCAGCCCGAACGCCCTGCACGCGCCGCAAAGCATGCTGTTTTTGAGCCATAAGAAGCATGTGATTTGCGAGAAGCCGCTGGCTTCTAATAGCCGTGAAGTGGAAGCTGCCATTGCCTGCGCACGCGCAAACCAGGTGGTGCTGTTCGAAGCGTTTAAAACCGCAAGCCTGCCAAACTTTATCGCTTTGCAGCAGGCGCTGCCGAAAGTGGGCAAGATCCGCAAGGTGCTGCTCAACTACTGCCAGTACTCTTCGCGCTATCAGCGTTATCTGGACGGCGAAAACCCGAATACCTTTAACCCGGCCTGGTCCAACGGCTCCATTATGGATATCGGTTTCTATACCCTGGCCTCAGCCGTGGCGCTGTGGGGCCAGCCGCATTCCGTACAGGCTACGGCCTGCCTGCTGGAAAGCGGAGTGGATGCCCACGGTTCCGTGCAGATGAACTACGGCGATTTCGACGTAAATCTGTTGCACTCGAAAGTAAGTGATTCGGCGATCCCAAGCGAGATCCAGGGCGAAGCGGGCAGTTTAGTTATCGAGAAAATTTCTGAATGCCAGCGCATCACCTTTGTACCGCGCGGCGGCAAGCCGCAGGATCTCTCCCTGCCGCAGCATATCAACACGATGTTGTACGAAGCCGAAACCTTTGCTCGCCTGGTGGCAGACAACGAGGTGAATCATCCGGGTCTGGTCACGTCGCGCATCACCTCTGCGTTAGCCACGGAAATCCGTGCGCAAACCGGAGTGAAATTCCCGGCGGATGACGTGCCTGCATCCCTAACGGCGTAAAGCTGTGTAAGGGCGCCCGGCGGAATATTGACGGCGCCTGGGCCCCGTAATATTTTGTTACGCGCAAAGGGGAGTAACTTCATTGCCGGTGAATCGTCATTACGGTGCGCAAGCACCCGGTTACCGGGCAAGGCGAATGGTTTTTACGTAAAACGATTCCGCGTTGTAAGTGAGACCTTGCCGGAAGGCGAGATCCCTGTTGCAAGCGAAAGCGGCTGGCGTCTTCCGACGTTGGCCGTTTTTGTTTCTGAAGGAATCTCTTATGAATAGTGTCGGTACGCCGTTACTGTGGGGCAGTTTTGCCGTTGTCGTTGTCATCATGCTGGCAATCGACCTCCTGCTTCAGGGCCGAAAAGGCTCGCATACCATGTCCATGAAGCAGGCCGCCGCCTGGTCCATGGTGTGGGTTACGCTTTCCCTGCTGTTTAACGCGGCCTTCTGGTGGTATCTCACCGGCACGGCCGGACGCGAAGTGGCGGATACCCAGGCCCTTGCCTTCCTCACCGGTTATTTAATTGAAAAAGCGCTGGCGGTGGATAACGTCTTCGTGTGGCTGATGCTATTTAGCTATTTCTCCGTTCCTGCTGCCTTGCAGCGCCGCGTGCTGATCTACGGCGTGCTGGGCGCGATTGTGCTGCGCACGGTGATGATCTTCGCTGGTAGCTGGCTGATTACCCAGTTCGAGTGGCTGCTGTACGTGTTCGGCGCGTTCCTGCTGTTCACCGGTATCAAGATGGCTTTGGCGAAGGAAGACGAAGGCGGCATTGGCGACAAGCCGCTGGTGCGCTGGCTGCGCGGCCATCTGCGCATGACGGATAAAATCGAAGGCGAGCATTTCTTCGTGCGCAAAAACGGTTTGCTGTTCGCCACCCCGCTGCTGCTGGTGCTGATTCTGGTGGAGCTGAGCGATGTGATTTTCGCGGTGGACAGCATTCCGGCTATCTTCGCGGTGACAACCGATCCGTTTATCGTGCTGACCTCTAATCTGTTTGCGATCCTCGGCCTGCGTGCCATGTATTTCCTGTTGGCGGGCGTGGCAGAGCGCTTCACCATGCTGAAGTACGGCCTGTCGGTTATCCTGGTGTTTATCGGCGTGAAGATGCTGATAGTTGATTTCTACCATATCCCGATTGCCATTTCGCTGGGCGTGGTGGGCGGCATTCTGGCGCTGACGCTGGTGATTAACGCCGTGGTCAACGCCCGTCGCGATCGGAAGACACTGTCGGAATAATTCCTCTCTCCTTAACCTTGCCTTAGCCCTCTCCCTGCGGGAGAGGGAACCCGCTGAGCGCGATTTGTCTACAATGTCACAATATTGTTAATAACTAGTTATAAAAACCGGGTTAACGCTAAATATTTAGTCATTAACGCTTCCCGACCCGCCGCTTTTCCCTATACTCGACCGGGCAAACACATTTACTTACATCCGCACGCCAAAGTGCCCCAGAGTACAGATGCGGAATGAGACGACATACTACAGGAAGGTATTAAATGGCTACACAATTCCCCGGATTGATCAAACGCCTGACGCAGGGCAGCCTCGTCAAACAGATTCTGATTGGTCTGGCGCTTGGCATTGCGCTGGCGCTGGTTTCAAAACCTGCCGCCATCGCGACTGGCTTATTAGGCACGATTTTCGTTAGCGCCCTGAAGGCCGTTGCACCGGTGCTGGTTCTGATGCTGGTGATGGCGTCTATCGCCAATCATCAGCACGGACAAAAAACCAGTATCCGCCCTATTTTATTCCTTTATCTGCTGGGCACATTCTCGGCGGCGCTGACCGCCGTCGTGGTCAGCTTTCTTTTCCCTTCAACGCTGCATCTCGCCGCTGGCGCAACGGACATCACGCCGCCTTCCGGCATCGTTGAGGTTTTGCGCGGCCTGCTGATGAGCATGGTTTCCAATCCAATTGATGCGCTGTTAAACGCTAACTATATCGGCATCCTGGTGTGGGCTGTGGGCCTGGGCTTTGCCCTGCGACACGGCAGCGATACCACCAAAAATCTGATTAACGATGTCTCTGGCGCAGTGACCTTTCTTGTCAAAGTAGTGATTCGCTTTGCGCCGATCGGGATTTTCGGCCTCGTGGCCTCCACCCTTGCCACCACCGGTTTTGAAACCCTGTGGAGCTATGCACAGCTGCTGCTGGTGCTCATCGGCTGTATGCTGGGCGTGGCGTTGATTATCAACCCGCTGCTGGTGTTTATTACTACCCGTCGCAACCCGTATCCGCTGGTGTTTACCTGTCTGCGTGAAAGCGGCGTGACCGCTTTCTTCACCCGCAGCTCTGCCGCCAACATTCCGGTGAATATGGCGCTAAGCGAGAAACTGAATCTGGATCGCGATACTTATTCCGTGTCGATTCCTCTGGGCGCCACCATCAATATGGCCGGAGCGGCAATCACCATTACCGTACTGACGCTGGCAGCCGTTCACACGCTGGGTATTCCGGTAGATTTACCTACGGCGCTGCTGCTGAGCGTTGTGGCTTCTCTGTGCGCATGCGGCGCTTCCGGCGTGGCGGGCGGCTCGCTGCTGCTGATCCCGCTGGCGTGCGGCATGTTTGGCATCCCGAATGAGATTGCAATGCAGGTCGTCGCGGTTGGCTTTATTATCGGTGTGTTGCAGGACTCCTGCGAAACCGCGCTTAACTCCTCAACCGACGTGCTGTTCACCGCAGCCGCATGTCAGGCGGAAGATGCGCGTCTGGCGAGCAAAGCTCCTTTACGCGGTTAAGCTTTATTTCTCCCCGTCGTCACGGCGGGGAGTTTTACGCCTGACGCTGTACTTTCTTTTCCACGCTAAAGGGGTCAATGCCTCTTTTTTGCATGCGCCAGAAGCGGATGATATTCAGCCCGTTCATCACCAGAAAACTCCCTTCAATCAGCGTGCCGCCAATCGAACCCAGCCAGAAATTATGCGTCACCCAGCAGGCGGTGGAGCACCACATCACGCAGCGAGTCGTCAGGCCTTTACAGCGAAACAGCGCCCAGGTGCTGGCAACGGTGCCGACAATGGGCAGCAGCTCAATCAGATGGTTAAATTTTGCCAGCCCCAGGCCAAGCGTCAGGGCGATAAAAATCGTCATCACCCACAGGCTGCGGGTGCGTAAAGAGATAACGGTGCGAAGGGCGTTGAGTTCAGCGCTCATGCCCGCAGGGCTTGCGCCCATCAGGAAGAAATGCAGGCCGATGATGGCGCTGTAGCCCGCCAGCTGCAGTTTGAAGCGCCGCTCGTCGCGGTTAATGAAAGTGGTTATCCCAACCAGAAAGGCGAGAACGCCGACACCCTGAGCAATCCAGTACGCGGTCATGACATGTCCCTTAAAAAGTAAAACGGCGCCCGCAAAAAACAGAACGCCGTTTTACTTTATCAGCTAAGCGGTAACTTACAACGTCACGCCGCTTTTAAAGATGGCGAGTTCGCGGAAGTCATTACGCTCGTTACAGGTCTTCTTGCCGTCAGCGATAGCAACGATGGTATCGATAAATCGAGCCAGCAGCGTTGGCATATCGCTGCCGTGAAGTAGCTGCCCGGCGTCAAAATCTATCCAGTGGGGTTTCTTCGTGGCAAGTTCGCTGTTGGTCGCAATTTTTACCGTCGGCACAAAACCGCCGTACGGCGTGCCGCGTCCGGTGCTGAACAGCACCATATGACAGCCCGCGCCCGCCAGCGCGCTGGTCGCTACCGCATCGTTGCCCGGAGCGCTTAACAGATTCAGCCCTGGCGTTTTCAACCGTTCGCCGTAGCGCAACACGTCCACCACCTTGCTTTCCCCGGCTTTTTGCGTGCAGCCGAGCGACTTTTCCTCAAGCGTGGTGATGCCGCCAGCTTTGTTTCCCGGCGAGGGATTTTCGTAAATCGGCTGATTGTGCGCGATGAAGTACTGTTTAAAGTCGTTAACCATCGTCACGGTTTTTTCAAACGTCGCTTCGTCGCGGCAGTGGCTCATCAGAATGCGCTCCGCACCGAACATTTCCGGCACTTCCGTCAGCACCGTCGTCCCGCCGTTCGCCACCATATAATCAGAGAAGCGCCCAAGCATAGGGTTGGCGGTGATGCCGGAAAGCCCGTCAGAGCCGCCGCACTCCAGGCCAAATTTCAGCTCGCTGAGTTTACCCGGCTCGCGTTTATCGTGGCGCATGGCTTCATAAAGCTGCTGTAGCTGTTCCAGCCCGGCTTCAACTTCATCGTCCTGCTGCTGGCAAATCATAAAACGGACACGCTGCGGGTCGTATTCGCCAAGCGTTTCGCGGAAGGCATCAACCTGGTTGTTTTCACAGCCCAGGCCAACCACCAACACCGCGCCCGCGTTGGGATGGTGCACCATGTTTTGCAGCATGGTGCGGGTATTGATGTGGTCTTCGCCAAGCTGCGAGCAGCCGAACGGGTGGCTGAAGAGAAAAACGCCGTCGATATCTTCCGCGTCGTTATTCTGCTTCAGGAAACGATTCTGGATCTGCCGCGCGATACCGTTCACACAGCCCACCGTCGGCAGGATCCACAGTTCGTTACGCACGCCAACCGCCCCGCTGCCGCGGCGATAGATAGTCACGTCACGATCCGCGGCCTGAGCCGCCAGCGTCTGGAAATCAGGTTGATAGCGATACTCGTCCAAATCGCTCAGATTGGTACGCGCATTGTGCGAGTGAATGTATTCACCCGCTTCAATCGCCGTCAGGGCATGGCCAATCGGCAGGCCATACTTGATGACGTTTTCGCCCTGCACAATGGCGCACAACGCGAATTTATGGCCGCGCGATACCGGCTGGCGCAGCGTAATCTCCGCGCCTTCTACGGTCACGATCTGGCCTTCTGCCAGGTCCACTAACGCGACGGCGACGTTGTCCTGCGAATGGATCTTGATGTGTTGCATATCAACCTCAGGGCCGGGTTAGTTCAGTTCAATGCCGAAGTAGTCACGGGCATTGTTAAAGCAGATATTTTTCACCATTTCCCCCAGCAGATTAATATCGGCAGGGGCTTCACCCGCGGCGACCCAGCGGCCAATCATCTGGCACAGAATGCGGCGGAAATATTCATGGCGCGTGTAAGACAGGAAGCTGCGGCTGTCGGTGAGCATGCCGATGAAACGGCTTAGCAGCCCAAGCTGCGCAAGCTGCGTCATCTGGCGTTCCATACCGTCTTTCTGATCGTTAAACCACCAGCCGGAACCAAACTGCATTTTTCCCGGCATCCCTTCGCCCTGGAAGTTGCCGACCATGGTGCCGATCACTTCGTTGTCGCGCGGGTTCAGGCAGTAAAGAATGGTTTTTGGCAGCTCGTCATTCTCATTCTGTTTGCTGAGCAGACGCGACAGTTCAACGGCCAACGGGCGATCGTTAATGGAATCGAAGCCCACGTCCGCGCCCAGCAGTTTGAACTGGCGCAGGTTGTTATTGCGCAGCGCGCCGATGTGGTACTGCTGCACCCAGCCGCGACGGCTGTATTCAGCCGCCAGCCAGACCAGCACGGCCGTTTTAAACTGCGCCACTTCATGCTCGCTTAATTCATTGCCGGACAGGCGGCTCGCCAGAATACCGTCAAGCGTCGCTTCATCCGCTTCGGCAAACAGCACCACATCCAGCGCGTGGTCCGACACCTTGCAGCCATGAGCGGCAAAGTGGTCGAGACGTTTGCCGAGCGCGGCTTGCAGATCGCTGAAGCGACGAATATCGGTATCAGAAACTTCAGCCAGTTTGCTCATGTAATCGGCAAAGGTCGGCTGTTCAATATTGAAGGCTTTGTCCGGGCGCCAGCTAGGCAACACTTTGATATCAAAGCCGTCTTGCGCAACCTGGCGGTGATAGCGCAGATCGTCAACGGGATCGTCGGTGGTGCCCACCATCTTCACGTTCATCTGTTTCATGATGCCGCGGGCGGTGAAATCATCCTGCGCCAGCAGCTCGTTGCACCGGTTCCAGATTTCGTCGGCGGTGGCAGGCGAAAGCAGCTTGCCGGTAATGCCGAAAGGACGGCGCAGTTCCAGATGCGTCCAGTGGTATAGCGGGTTGCCGATGGTGTGCGGCACGGTCGCAGCCCAGGCATCGAATTTTTCGCGGTCGCTCGCCTCGCCGGTACACAGGCGCTCGGCCACGCCGTTGGTGCGCATCGCGCGCCACTTATAGTGATCGCCTTTTAACCAGATGTCATACAGGTTTTTAAAGCGATAATTTTCCGCTACCTGCTGCGGCGGCAGGTGGCAGTGATAGTCAAAAATCGGCTCGTCCTTAGCGTATTCATGGAACAGACGACGGGCGAATTCGGTATCGAGAAGAAAATCTTCAGTCATAAACTGGTTCATGGATGGCTTCCTCTGTACGTCTCAATTTGATGCTTGCGCATAATGACGACAAAGTTATCACACCAATTTGCGCGAACCGAGTGGATTTTTGGGGCGCACATCACAAAAACCTCACAATTATTGTCAATATTCCGGCTAAAAAGCGGCCCGGAGCCGCGTCATTACTGGCCCCGGAGGGGCTACCCCTATGGAGGGAGCTGAAAAATGCTTTTGTGATGTCACTCAACTTTTAAAGCTGTATGACAAGTTATCTTGCTGCCGTCGCAATATCACTGACAACGGACAGTTTCAGGCGCAGGCATTCGGTCGCGCACAAAGGTACGGACACCGGTTTTGCCGGAGGCACTTTTTCAAAAGGCAATGTACGGGTCTTATCGGGCGCTACCCCCGGCATGAACTCCACCAATAACTACCGCTCAGGCAAAGCCTGACACCTGCAGCCATGTTTCATGGCTGTTTATAAGACGGGATGAGGTTAGAAATGCGAAAGATTAAAGGCTTACGCTGGTACATGATTGCGTTAGTTACGCTGGGCACAGTGCTGGGCTATCTTACTCGTAATACCGTGGCCGCCGCCGCGCCAACGCTGATGGAGGAGCTCCATATCTCCACTCAGCAATATTCTTATATTATCGCGGCCTATTCGGCCTGCTATACCATCATGCAGCCTGTTGCAGGCTACGTGCTTGATATTCTTGGTACGAAAATCGGTTATGCCTTCTTTGCTATCGCCTGGGCCATCTTCTGCGGCGCAACGGCGCTGGCGGGAAGCTGGGGTGGACTGGCCGTAGCGCGTGGCGCGGTGGGTGCCGCCGAAGCCGCGATGATCCCGGCCGGCCTGAAAGCCAGCAGCGAATGGTTCCCGGCAAAAGAGCGTTCTATTGCGGTCGGCTATTTTAACGTCGGCTCTTCTATCGGCGCGATGGTCGCTCCACCGCTGGTCGTGTGGGCTATCCTGATGCATAGCTGGCAGATGGCCTTTATCATTTCCGGCGTGCTGAGCTTTGCCTGGGCTATGGCCTGGCTGTTCTTCTACAAACACCCGCGCGATCAGAAAAAATTAACCGAAGATGAGCGTGAATACATCATCGGCGGCCAGGAAGCCCATCATCAGGTCAACAACCGCAAAAAAATGTCCGCCTGGCAGATCGTGCAAAACCGCCAGTTCTGGGGCATCGCCCTGCCGCGCTTCCTGGCGGAACCGGCCTGGGGAACGTTCAACGCCTGGATCCCGCTGTTTATGTTTAAAGTCTATGGCTTTGACTTAAAACACATTGCGATGTTTGCCTGGATGCCGATGCTGTTTGCCGACCTCGGCTGTATCCTCGGCGGCTATCTTCCGCCGCTGTTCCAGCGCTGGTTTGGCGTGAACCTGATTGTTTCCCGCAAAATGGTCGTGACGATGGGTGCGGTGCTGATGATCGGGCCGGGGACTATCGGCCTGTTCACCAGCCCTTACGCGGCGATAGCCCTGCTGTGCGTCGGCGGTTTCGCTCACCAGGCGCTTTCCGGCGCGCTGATTACGCTCTCTTCAGACGTGTTCGGCCGTAACGAAGTCGCTACTGCCAACGGCCTGACCGGCATGGCGGCATGGACGGCAAGCACCCTGTTTGCTTTGGTGGTGGGCGCGCTGGCGGATACCCTCGGCTTTAGCCCGCTGTTTGCAGCACTCGCCGTATTTGACCTGCTCGGCGCCGTTGTTATCTGGACCGTGCTGAAAAACCAGCCGATTAACGAGCTGACAAATACCACCAGCGCCGGCCCGGCGGTCACCCAGCCTTAACGCTACTCTTTATCATCAGGCCGCCTTGAAAGGCGGCTTTTTCCATTCCTGCCCGTTCTGCGCGGTGGAGCCAGGTTGAGAAAAGTGGTATAACAAATCATGTTACCCCGCCGTATCTCCCGGAGCCGCTTATGGAAGTCATGGAACCCCGTCGCCTGTATCAGCAACTGGCCGCTGAGCTAAAGCATCGCATTGAAAATGCCGTATACCTGCCGGGCGATAAACTTCCGGCGGAGCGCTTTATCGCTGAAGAGAAAAACGTCAGCCGTACCGTGGTGCGGGAGGCGATTATCATGCTGGAAGTGGAAGGCTATGTGGAGGTGCGTAAAGGCTCGGGCATCCATGTTATTTCCAGCCAGGCGAAGCATACCTATATTCCCGATGAGCGCTTTGAATTTGCAAGCTTCGGTCCCTTTGAGCTGCTGCAGGCGCGCCAGCTTATTGAGAGCAATATCGCCGAGTTCGCGGCCACCCAGGTCACCAAACAGGATATTGTGAAGCTGATGGAAATTCAGGAGATGGCGCGCAACGAGCAAAGCTTCCGCGACTCCGAATGGGATCTCAATTTCCATATTCAGGTAGCCCTTGCGACACAGAACAGCGCGCTGGCGGCAATCGTTGAAAAAATGTGGAGCCAGCGTATCCACAACCCCTACTGGAAAAAACTGCACGAACATCTCGATAAGCGCACGGTGGACAACTGGTGCGACGACCACGACAACATCCTTAAGGCGCTGATTCGAAAAGATCCGCATGCGGCAAAAGTCGCGATGTGGCAGCACCTGGAAAACACCAAGCAGATGTTATTTAACGCTACCAGCGATGATTTTGAATTCAACGCCGACCGCTATCTGTTTGCGGAAAATCCCGTCGTTCATCTTGATACCGCAGCAAACGGCCAAAAGTAGTTCTTTCCCCGCCCGAGGGTAAGCAAACCAACCAATAGTGTCAGCGTTTGTAAATACCCTCGCCAGCCTCCCGCCCGGTAAGCAAAATCAATGCTCAACAAAGCACAAATACTGTGACGCATTACGCATGGCTTTGTTACAATTAGACGTAATTTCACTGCTGGTGAAGGCTCGCTTGCCCTCCACCGGGCTATATCGCATCCACAGGGAAAGGTGGCGATAGGCTTTCATCAGAGTGGGTGCGGACGGCTTAATAACTATTCTGACAGTGCCGTAAACTTCTCCGACCCGATTTAAACCGGCGACCTTAATCGATGTGCCAGGAACACTGAATGGAACTTTTGACGCAACTGCTTAACGCTCTGTGGAGCCAGGATTTTGAAACGCTCGCAAATCCTGGCATGATTGGCATGCTCTATTTTGTCTTGTTCATGATTCTCTTTCTGGAAAATGGATTGCTTCCAGCCGCTTTTTTGCCGGGCGACAGTCTTTTAGTGTTAGTGGGCGTGCTGATTGCTAAAGGCGCGATGGGGTTTCCGCAAACGATCCTTTTGCTAACCGCCGCGGCAAGCCTGGGCTGCTGGCTAAGCTATATTCAAGGGCGCTGGCTCGGAAATACGCGCATCGTGCAGAACTGGCTTTCGCATCTTCCTGCCCACTATCACCAGCGTGCGCATAATCTTTTCCATAAACATGGGCTCTCCGCGCTGCTTATCGGCAGATTTATTGCTTTTGTTCGCACGCTGCTGCCAACTATTGCCGGTATCTCTGGTCTGAATAACGCGCGCTTTCAGTTTTTCAACTGGGTGAGCGGCCTGCTGTGGGTATTAATTCTTACCACGCTGGGATATTTACTCGGCAAAACGCCGGTGTTCCTGAAATATGAAGATGCCTTGATGTCCTGCCTGATGCTGCTGCCCGTTGTGCTGCTGGTGTTTGGCCTGATCGGTTCGTTGATTGTGCTTTGGCGTAAGAAACACGGTAACCGCGGCTAGAGGAATAACAATGAAAATAACATTTACGCATCGCCTGCGGGTGGCGGCGCTGTTTATCTGCCTTGCAGCAGGCGCATGTCTTGTGTGGTCCGGTATGCAACGAACGGAGTCCACCCTGCAAATCCGCGCCAGCCAGCAGGGCATTAGCATGCCTGACGGTTTTTTTGTCTGGCATCATCTGGACGCCAACGGCATCCGTTTTAACAGCATTACGCCGGAGAAAGACTCGTTATTAATCAAGTTTGATTCCAGCGCCCAGAGCGAAGCCGCCAAAGCGGTGCTCTATAAAACGCTGCCGCATGGCTATGTGATTGCTCAGCACGACGACGATAACAGCGCCAGCGCCTGGCTATCGCGCCTGCGCACTCACGGCGGTCGCATCGGTTAATCCCTCTCCAGAATTCTTAATTTGTTAAACAGGAATTGGGGTTTTACCCAATTCCTGACTATGCTTGAATTTGCATTAAGCGTCAGAAATCAGCGTCTTTATCAGCATTACTGGACCAGGAGTGTCGAGCCTCGCGGCTGTTACACTCGATCACAATGGAAGATCACTATCATGAATTACCGTACCGTACTGGCTATCGCCCTGTTGTCTCTAACTTCTGCCACGCAGGCTGCATCACCGTGCAGTGAGAAAGAGGCGGATATACAACGTGAAATCGGCTATGCGGAAAAACATCATAATCAGCACCGCATCGACGGGCTGAATAAAGCGCTCAAGGAACTGCGCGCTAACTGTAGCGACAGCGGCTTACGCGCTGAGCACCAGAAAAAAATCAATAAACAAAAAGAAGAGATCGCCGAACGTAAAGCGGATCTTCAGGAAGCGCGTCAGAAAGGCGATGCGGAAAAAATTAGCAAGCGGGAACAAAAGTTATCTGCAGCACAACACGAGCTGAAAACGCTAGAAGCGCGTGACTACTAAGACCTAAGGATTATCCTCAAACACCTGGAGAGAGAACTATGTCAAAAGATACCACATCAGAACATTTACGCGCTGAGTTGAAATCCCTGGCAGATACCCTTGAAGAGGTGCTGAGCGCATCGACGGACAAATCGAAAAGCGAGCTGGAAAAGCTGCGCGGCAAGGCGGAAAAGGCGCTGAAAGAGAGCCGTTATCGCCTGGGCGAGACCAGCGACGTGATAGCCAAACAAACGCGTGAAGCAGCGGCGAAAGCAGAGGACTACGTGCGTGACAATCCATGGACTGGCGTTGGAATCGGTGCGGCGATTGGCGTCGTGCTGGGCGTTCTGATTACGCGACGCTGATTATGGCTGATTCCCGTCAAACCCAGGGGCCGGGTAAAGGGGTCCTCGGTATCGGCCAGCGCCTGGTCACCATCATCGTTGGCATGGTGGAAACCCGGGTGCGTCTCGCGGTGGTTGAGCTGGAAGAAGAGAAGGCGCATATCGTCCAGCTACTGCTTATGCTTGGGTTAACCATGCTTTTTGCCGCTTTCGGGCTGATGAGCCTGATGGTGCTGGTTATCTGGGCGGTCGATCCGCAGTATCGCCTTAACGCGATGATTGCTACCACGGTTGTGCTGCTGGTGCTGGCGCTGATAGGCGGTATCTGGACGCTGCGTAAATCCCGCAAGTCAACGCTGCTGCGCCACACTCGCCGTGAGCTGGAAAACGACCGTGAGCTGCTGGAGAACGACAAATCATGAGCGACCGCGAACGCGACAAGCGAAAAGCGCTTTTGCTAAGCCGTATTCAGCAGCAAAGGCTGGATTTGAGCGCAGGCAAACGCGACTGGCTGGAAGCGACGGGCGCCTACGATCGCGGCTGGCATACGCTGCTGAGCCTGCGCAGCTATGCGTTAGTTGCAAGCAGCGTTATGGCTATCTGGACCGTTCGCCACCCCAGCTTCTTAATGCGCTGGACCAAACGCGGCTTCGGCGCCTGGAGCGCATGGCGGCTGTTACGCAGCACTATCGCGCAGCAAACACACTAAACCTGTGCCGCCCTTCGGGGCGGCATTTTTTTGCCTTCTATTCATTGCTCAATATATTTGAAGAACAATAACAGTTTTCCTTGCTAACAATCCTTTTCCGCCCCGTCTATTATCCTCTCCAACAACGGCAAACCCCGGTAACTACCGGAAAACGCTAAAACATACATCCTCAGGCCGATAGCGCCGCACTCAAAATCGTTGGAGAGTAAAATGAAAAAATTAGATGATGCTGGCGTACTGTTAGCGCGTATCCTGATGCCGATTCTGTTCATTGTGGCAGGCTGGGGCAAAATCACCGGTTATGCCGGCACTCAGCAATATATGGAAGCCATGGGCGTGCCGGGGTTCCTGCTGCCGCTGACCATTTTGCTTGAATTCGGCGGCGGTCTGGCGATTCTGTTCGGTTTCCTGACCCGCACTACCGCCATTATTACCGCGGTGTTTACCCTGCTGACAGCCTTCCTGTTCCACAGCGACTTTGCTCAGGGCCCGAATTCCATCATGTTCATGAAGAACTTCACCATCGCGGGCGGCTACCTGCTGCTGGCAATCTTCGGACCCGGCGCTTACAGCATCGACCGCGTGCTGAATAAAAAGTGGTAAGAGTTCTATACTGAATAGCAATCAAGCGAAGGTTAACCCCTTCGCTTTTTGCTTTATGCCATAAGGAGAGAAACATGGGACAGCTAATCGACGGCGTCTGGCACGATACCTGGTATGACACCAAATCCAGCGGCGGGCGTTTTAAACGCTCTGAATCCGCCTGGCGCAACTGGCTGACCGCCGATGGCGAACCGGGTCCAACGGGCAAAGGCGGTTTTGCCGCCGAGAAGGACCGCTACCATCTGTATGTTTCTCTCGCCTGCCCGTGGGCGCACCGTACCCTGATTATGCGCGCCCTGAAGGGGCTGGAATCTTTTATCTCCGTTTCTGTCGTTCATCCGCTGATGTTGCAGGATGGTTGGACATTCGACGATGATTTTCCGGGCGCCACCGGCGACGGGCTTTATCAGCACGAATATCTCTACCAGCTTTATCTTCAGGCCGACGCTGAATATACAGGGCGCGTTACCGTGCCCGTGCTGTGGGATAAGAAAACGCAGACCATCGTCAGCAATGAATCTGCGGACATTATTCGTATGTTCAATACCGCTTTTGATGCGCAGGGCGCGCGTGCCGGCGACTATTATCCGCCGGAGCTACGCAGCCAGATTGATGAGCTTAATGGCTGGATTTATGACACGGTAAATAACGGCGTATATAAAACCGGGTTTGCCACCACACAGGAAGCTTACGATGAAGCCGTGGAAAAAGTTTTTATATCGCTTGCGCGCCTTGAGCAGATCCTCGATAAGCATCGTTACCTGACCGGCAATCGACTGACAGAAGCAGATATACGCCTGTGGACTACGCTTTTACGCTTCGATCCGGTTTACGTTACGCATTTCAAGTGTGATAAACACCGCATCAGCGATTATCCAAACCTGTACGGCTTTCTGCGGGATATTTACCAGACGCCGGGCGTCGAGCAAACCGTCAGCCTGCCGCATATTCGCAACCACTATTATCGCAGCCATAAAACTATCAATCCGACCGGGATTATCTCCATCGGACCTGCTCAGGATCTTGATGAACCGCACGGGCGCGATGTTCGCTTCAAAAGCGGCTGAAGATATTCATAGCGCTGATAATTTACGTTGCGGCCATTCACGGCTATTCTTGAAAGAGATCGCTTAAAGATCAAGTGATTAAAGATTAACCAAGGCAGGCCGCATATGGATTGGTATCTCAAGGTATTACGAAATTATATTGGGTTTGGCGGGCGAGCTCGCCGCAAAGAATACTGGATGTTCATTCTCGTGAACCTGGTACTGACCGGGGTATTAAGCATCCTGGATAAAATGCTGGGGCTGCGAATCGCAGAGGATGAAGGCGCGCTGACCACCATTTACGGCGTGCTTATTTTCCTGCCCTACTGGGCCGTTCAGTTCCGCCGTCTGCACGACACCGATCGTTCCGCATGGTGGCTGTTGCTGCTGCTGATCCCAGTGGTTGGCTGGCTGATCGTGCTGGCATTTAACTGCCAGAACGGTACGCCGGGCGAGAACAGATTCGGCAGCGATCCGAAACTTTCAGAACCACGGCTGGTAAGCGAATAATTATCCTGTCCCTCTCCTGCGTGAGAGGGACAACACTTTCGGGCCAAATGAAAGCGTGCTGATTATTTCAGCAGCTTCGGTATCTCTCGCAGGCACCAGGCTTTCGCTTCGCCCATGCTGTCGCGTCGCCACGCCATAATAATGTCTATTTCGTTGGAGTATTCCGGGCTAACCACGCGCAGCCTGCCTTCGGCGATGTCCTGCTCCACCAGCGGATACGGCATAGTCGCCACGCCAAGCCCTGCCAACAACGCCTGCCGTTTATCTTCGATGGTGCTCACGGTAAGACGCGGCTGTTTATCCAGCAGTTGCACCGTTAACACCGGGCGTTCGCGTGCGGTATCCGCCACCGCGATGCCGCGGTATTTCACGCGCGTCACTTCCGATAACGGCTCCGGTTCGTTATGAATAGGATGGCCGGGTGCTGCGACATAGACATTCATCACCGTATAGAGCTTGCGTGAATTAATCTCTGATGATGAACGGAAGTGCATATCAGGAGCGATAACAATGTCCGCTCTGCCCTGCTCCAGACGTTCCCACGCTCCGGCCAGCACTTCGGTGATGACGGAGAGCTGGGTATCGGCTTTATCGGCCAGTTTATCAATCAGCGGAAACAGCCGCGCCGTAGGCACCAGCGCTTCGGTGACGATGGTCAGATGCGTTTCCCAGCCGCGCGCCAGCGCTTCGGCATCCGTGGTTAACTTGTCAGCCGCTTCCAGCAGCACGCGACCACGTTCAAGCAGCATGCGCCCGACGTTGGTGAATTTTGTGCGGTGGCCCGAGCGGTCAAAGAGTACGACATCCAGCTCTTCTTCTAATTTTTGCATGGTGTAACTTAACGCCGAGGGAACGCGCCCCAGCTCATCCGCCGCGGCGGCAAAGCTGCCACGACGGTCAATTGCGTCCATTACTCTTAACGCCTCAAGCGTCAATGCTCTCTCTTTAGCCATCTTGCTCTCGTTCAGGAAATTTGAACATACCGAGCAGATTAACTGGCTAACAATGCATCGTCCAGGCCTTTACCATGGGTTGAGTGTAAAAAGAGGTCAAGACTATGATTACGCCAAGAACTGCCAAACAATGCGGGAAAGCGGACTACGGGTGGCTGCAGGCGCGCTATACGTTTTCTTTTGGACACTATTTCGACCCGAAATTGCTGGGCTATGCCTCTTTGCGCGTTCTCAACCAGGAAGTATTAGCGCCCGGTGCGTCGTTCCAGCCGCGGACCTATCCAAAGGTCGATATTCTGAATCTGATTCTGGAAGGTGAGGCCGGATACCGCGACAGCGAAGGCCATCACGTGCAGGCCAGAGCCGGGGAAGCGCTGCTGCTTTCCACGCAGCCGGGCATCAGCTACAGCGAACACAATCTCAGTAAAGACAAGTCGCTCACACGCATGCAGCTCTGGCTGGACGCCTGCCCCGAGCGGGAAAATGCGCCGGTGCAAAAAATCAAAATTGCCGACGTGGCCCGACAGTTAATCGCCTCGCCAGAAGGCAGCAAAGAAAGCCTGCAGCTACGCCAGCAGGTGTGGATCCATCACATTGAGCTGGAAAAAGGCGAAGAGCTGAGCTTTCAGCTGCACGGACCGCGCGCCTATTTACAGTCCATTCACGGTACGGTTCATGCCGTCACGCATGCGGAAGAAAAAGAAGGGCTGACCTGCGGCGACGGCGCGTTTATCCGTGACGAGGCTAACATTACGCTGGTCGCCGATACCCCCCTGCGCGCATTGCTGATAGATTTACCCGTCTGAGGTAAGGATCGGGCTGTTTTAAAATGGGGAGTATTCAATGAGTAAGAGACCGACCACCGGCAAAAATAGCAGCAAAGTGGTGCAATTAACTTCTCCAGCGGCGATAGCAACCCCGGCTGAACCTGAACTGAGCTACGACGATATGCTGAGCGAGCTGGAAGCCATCGTCAGCGAAGCGGACGTGCGGCTGGCGGAAGAAGACGTCAGCCTTTGATAAGCATCAGGAAAGGCGGTTTACCCGCGTTTCCCCGTTTTCAATCGACAGTTGGTAGAGCGTAAACGGCGTATGTTTTTCAATCAGCTCTGCCAGCTCCGGCGAATGGCTGGTTAGCCAGATTTGCGTGTAGCGGCTCGCTTCGGCAATAAGCCGTGCCAGCGCGGGCAGCATCTGTGGATGCAGGCTGTTCTCTGGTTCGTTAAGCGCAATGAAACGCGGAGGCCGCGGGCTAAGCAAGGCCACGGTCAGACACAGAAAGCGTAGCGTACCGTCTGAAAACTCGGCCGACTCCAGCGGGCGATTAATCCCCTGCCGGTTCATCATCATCTGAAAACGCCCGCCGTTGTTATCGCAGAAGAACGTGCATTCTGGAAACGCCTCATCCAGCACCGTAAACAGCAGCTCGCTATCCCCGATTTCGACAATCGTCTGAAAGGCCGCGGCCAGATTCAGCCCGTCTCCGCTAAGCACCGGTGAGCGATACCCCACCTGCGGCAAACGCAGCCCGGCTCCCTTCGTAATATCAAACTCATGATAAAAGCGCCAGTTGCGCAGCGTTTCGCGCGCGGTGGAAACTTCCGGGTAGAGGTGAGGTTCGCCAAGCTGCCCGAACAGCGATTCATTTTCAAGTAGCGTGGCCGCATGCGTTACCTTCTCGCCGTTAACATCGTTTAAAAATACCGCCTGATTGCGGCGGTGCATAATCGATGAGGACGGGCGGCGGCGGAATCCGCTCAGCCAGATTTGTTCTTCTTTCACGATAGGATCGAGATCGAACATGGTGGGATAAGGCAGTTTATCGGGGAAACCTACCTGTAATTCATACTCAAAATTATCCGTTTCGACCGCAAGCGTCATCCGGCGTGGCGAACTGGCATAACCCCTGGCGCGATCGCCTGCCCACATCACTTTCTGAATCCCGCCCTCTTCAGAGAGCCAGTGGGAAAGCTGCCCGCTTGCTGCGCCGTGAATCAGGTGAATAGCTTTGTAGATGTTGGATTTGCCGCAGCCATTCGGGCCAAATACCACGTTCAGCCGCTCCAGATCGATGGAGAGTTTACGCACGGAACGGTAGTTATCAATGTAGAGAGATTTGATCATGCCGTTTGCTGGTCAAAGAGGAATGAAGGCTATTATGGCAAAAAAAAGCCGGGGATCTCCCCGGCTTTTTTAGCAAACGGGCTTATTCAACGCCGCCGCTGCCTTTAACGCGTTCAATATTGGCACCCAGCGCCTGAAGCTTATCTTCAATGCGCTCGTAGCCGCGATCGATATGGTAGATACGGTCAACTACGGTCGTGCCTTCCGCGATACAACCTGCCAGCACCAGGCTTGCAGAAGCGCGTAAATCGGTCGCCATAACCTGCGCGCCGGAGAGTTTTTCCACGCCGTGACAGATAACCGTATTGCTTTCAATTTCAGCATGCGCGCCCATGCGGATAAGCTCCGGCACGTGCATAAAGCGGTTTTCGAAGATGGTTTCAGTGATCACGCCGGTTCCTTCGGCAACCAGGTTCAGCAGAGTGAACTGGGCCTGCATATCCGTCGGGAAGCCAGGATGCGGAGCGGTACGCACCGTAACGCCTTTCGGACGCTTGCCGTGCATATCAAGGCTAATCCAGTCTTCACCCACTTCGATGTCGGCACCGGCTTCGCGCAGCTTCGCCAGCACCGCGTCCAGCGTGTCAGGCTGGGCTTTACGGCAGACAATTTTGCCGCCGGAAATAGCGGCCGCTACGAGGAATGTCCCGGTTTCAATGCGGTCCGGCAGCACGCGATAAACGCCGCCGCCCAGGCGCTCAACGCCTTCGATGGTGATGCGATCGCTGCCCGCGCCGCTGATTTTCGCCCCCAGCGTGTTGAGGAAGTTCGCCGTATCGACGATTTCCGGCTCGCGCGCGGCGTTTTCGATAACGGTGGTGCCTTCGGCAAGCGTAGCGGCACTCATGATAGTCACGGTAGCGCCGACGCTTACCTTATCCATCACAATGTGCGCGCCTTTCAGACGTCCCTGAACGGAAGCTTTTACGTAGCCTTCTTCCAGTTTGATCTCCGCGCCCAGTTGCTCAAGGCCCGTAATGTGCAGATCGACCGGACGAGCGCCGATGGCGCAGCCGCCGGGCAGAGAAACCTGGCCCTGGCCGAAACGCGCCACCAGCGGACCCAGCGCCCAGATAGAAGCGCGCATGGTTTTTACCAGCTCGTAAGGCGCACAGAAGATGTTGACCTGGCTTGCATCAATGTACACGGAGCCATTGCGTTCAACTTTGGTTCCCAGCTGGCCGAGCAGCTTCATCGTGGTATCGATGTCTTTCAGTTTTGGCACGTTCTGGATCTCAACCGGCTCTTCAGCCAACAGCGCGGCGAAGAGGATCGGCAGGGCGGCATTTTTGGCGCCTGAGATCGTTACTTCACCGCTTAGCCGGGTTGGACCCTGCACACGAAATTTATCCATTGCAACAGCTCTCTATTAAATTCAACTCGTTACAACACGCCTGGGCGGGCTGCTCAAAAACCATTTAGCTTACGATCGCGATCCCACTCTTGTGGCGTGTAGGTTTTGATCGAAACGGCGTGAATGCGGTTCTCGGCGATAAGCGCCATCAGCGGCGCATAAACCGTCTGCTGCTTCTTCACGCGGCTTAACTCGGCGAACAGTTCACCCACCGCAATCACTTGAAAGTGGCTACCGTCGCCGGAAACGTGGACTTCCTGGAGGGGCAGTGCGTTCATCAGCACTGTCTGAATTTCATGATTTTCCATGGGATATATCGTCGTCGGTTAATGAATTAGCCACACATCTTAGAGGAAAGTGGCGTCGGCTTAAATAAGCAAAAAGCCCCCGATCTCAACGGATCGGGGGCGCGAAGAGTAACGCTATGAAAACACTAGCTTGCAAAGTCAGGCAACAGGCCATCCGGCAGGTTATAAAGTTTCACCAGCGTCTGGAGTTTGTCGCTTGCCCCCTGCAATATCAGCTCGCCGCCCTGCTTTCTGACAAGAGCAACAAGATGGATGAGTAACGCAAGCCCGGCCGTATCCACGCGAGTAAGCCTGGCGAGATCGAACGCCTTAACGCCGACCATCACCTGCGCTCGTTCCCGCCAAAGCGTCTGGACGGTCTCACCGTCCAGCTCGCCCGCCAGAACCAGCGTGCTGCCTTCACGTTCCCAGCTTAGCTCTTCCATTACTTTTTCTGTTCCAGGGTAATCGGCTGCGCGGAGATAGAATTTAGCTGCGCCGTCAGGCCGTCGATGCCTTTGGTACGCAGGATATCGCTCCACTCGTTTTGCTTGGTGGTGATCATGCTGATGCCTTCGGCAATCATGTCGTAAGCCTGCCAGTTGCCGGTCTGGCTGTTTTTACGCCACTGGAAATCCAGGCGCACCGGCGGGCGGCCGTTCGGATCGGCTATCGTCACCCGAATAGCGACGATATCGGCGTTCCCCAGCGGCTGTTCAGGCGCAATCTGGTAGGTCTGGCCGTTGTACATAGCCAGCGCCTGGCCATAGGCCTGCTTCAGGTACGCTTCGAAAGCCTTAAAGTAGGCGTCACGCTGAGCGGGGGTCGCCTCTTTGTAATAGCGGCCCAGCACCAGCGCGCCCGCATATTTGATCTGCACGTACGGCAGGAGCTCCTGGCCTACGATGTCACGCAGGTAATTCGGGTTTTGACGAATTTTAGGCTGTTCGTTTTTCAGACGGTCAAAGGTTTTCTGCGCCGCCTCTTGCATCTGCTTATAAGGGTTGCTTTGGTCCGCCGCCATTGCAAACGGCGCAATCACCAGCATGGCGATCATCACAAGACGTTTAAACATAATAATATCCTCTCTGATTAGTTCGTCGTGCCGGGCTGCGGCGCAGCTTCACTATTCTCAGCCGGCCCCGAATGGGGAGCCTGCGCATCCTGATTATCGCCGTTGCCGCTCTTATACAGGAACTGGCCTATCAGGTCTTCAAGCACCAGGGCTGATTTCGTATCCTGAATGGTGCCGCCGTCTTTAAGGATAGACGAGCCCAGTTCCGGGTCGTCAAAACCAAGATTCATCGCAAGATACTGCTCGCCCAGCAGGCCGGAGGTGCGAATCGCCAGCGAGCTGGTGTCCGGGATGTGGTCGTAGCGTTTCTCAATTTCCATCGTGACGCGCGGCAGGTAGGTTTTCTCATCAAGCGAGATATCATCCACGCGTCCGATAACCACGCCGCCCAGACGCACCGGAGAGCTGACCTTAAGCCCGCCGATGTTATCGAAGGTGGCGTACACGCGATAAGTCGGCTCGCTGCGTAACGAAGTGACGTTAGCGACCTTCAGGCACAGGAAGATGATGGCGATCAGCGCCACCAGTAAAAACGCACCAACCCAAGTTTCAAATTTCTTTGTTTGCATGAACTCAATTCCCAAACATCAGTGCTGTGAGCACAAAATCAAGGCCAAGAACGGCCAGAGACGCGTGCACAACGGTACGTGTCGTTGCCCGGCTAATCCCTGCGGACGTCGGAATAGCATCGTAGCCATTAAATAACGCAATCCACGTTACGGTAATGGCAAATACCACACTCTTAATGACACAGTTAACTAAATCGAGACGCCAGTCGACGGCGTTCTGCATGGCCGACCAGAAGAAGCCAGAATCGATCCCTTTCCAGTTCACGCCGACCAGCGCCCCGCCCCACACGCCGACGGCAACGAAAATCAGCGTAAGCAGCGGCAGCGAAATGACGCCCGCCCAGAAACGCGGCGAGACCACGCGGCGTAGCGGGTCAACGGCCATCATCTCCATGCTGGAAAGCTGTTCTGTGGCTTTCATCAGGCCGATTTCAGCCGTCAGCGCCGAGCCTGCCCTTCCGGCAAACAGCAGCGCGGCAACTACCGGCCCCAGCTCGCGCAGCAGCGAGAGCGCCACCAGCATGCCGAGGCTAGACTCCGCGCTGTACGTCGTCAGCACCAGGTAGCCCTGCAGGCCAAGCACCATACCGATAAACAGGCCAGAGACGATAATAATCAGCATCGACAGGACGCCGACGTTATAGAGCTGACGCAGCAGCAGCGGCGCGTGCTTACGGAATTCCGGTTTCCCTACCAGCGCATTAAAGAGCATCAACCCGGCACGGCCAAACGAGGCGCAGGTTTTTAAGCCGCGTCGTCCGAACGATGCCAGTGCATTAAAGAGCATTTCCGCTAACTCCCTGTTTCTGATAGTAGATCGTGTTGATAGTCCGCGGCGGGATAACGGAATGGCACGGGGCCGTCCGCGATACCGTCGAGGAACTGGCGCACTCGCGGATCGTGATTCTCACGCAGCGCTTCGGGGCTGCCTTCTGCCACGATATGCCGATCGGCTGCAATATATGCGTAATCAGCAATACTCAGCACTTCCGGAACATCGTGGGAAACCACAATGCAGGTCACGCCCAGCGCGCTGTTCAGTTCTGAGATCAATTTTACCAGCACGCCCATGGTAATGGGATCCTGGCCGACAAATGGCTCATCGAACATGATGAGGTCCGGCTCCAGCGCAATGGCGCGGGCGAGCGCCGCACGACGCGCCATCCCGCCGGAGAGTTCAGACGGCATCAGCTTCGCCGCGCCGCGCAGGCCAACCGCTTCAAGTTTCATCATCACCGTGCTGCGCAACAGCGGCTCCGGCAGGTGGCGATGCTCGCGCAGCGGATAGGCGACGTTTTCAAATACGTTGAGATCGGTGAACAGCGCGCCGGACTGGAACAGCATGCTCATACGCTTACGCACGGTAAATAGCCGCGAGCGTGACATCGCCGGCACGTTTTCACCATCAAACAGAATTTCGCCGCTGTCCGGCGGGATTTGGCCGCCGATCAAACGCAGCAATGTGGTCTTCCCTATCCCGGAAGGCCCCATAATGGCAGTGATCTTGCCCCGCGGTACGGTCAGAGAAATATTGTCGAAAATGCGCCGATCGCCGCGGGAGAAACTCACTCCGCGAATGTCGACCAGATTCGTCGCGGTCTGGCTCATCATCCTTCCTTTTAAAGAGTCTGTTGATAAAGCATGGTGTTTAAACGCAGCGGAAACCCATCATCTTTACAGAATATTACCTGCTGCACTTAGCGAAAGCTGGCATTTGTTTTACTTTTCGGGCGCATAAAGTCAGAATTAAGAATGATTGCCATGCACCTCAGATCTGTACGCAAACCGGCGTTTTGCAGGCCAGGACCGGCGATTATACCTTAATAAAGGATTTTACATGCTGTTAGCTACGGCTCTGTTAATTATCGGTTTACTGCTGGTGGTCTATGGCGCTGACCGTCTGGTGTTTGCCGCTTCTCTACTTTGCCGCAATTTTGGGGTTCCGCCGCTAATTATCGGCATGACCGTTGTAAGTATCGGCACATCTCTGCCGGAGATGATAGTTGCAGGCTCCGCCGCGCTCCACGGCCAGCTAGATTTAGCGGTCGGCACCGCGCTGGGCTCCAATATCACTAACATCATGCTGATACTCGGACTTGCGGCGCTTTTACATCCATTTACCGTCAATTCCGATATCCTGCGCCGTGAATTACCCCTAATGTTAATTCTGAGCGTGGTGGCTGGATTTTTCATTTTCGATAATCACCTGAGCCGAACAGAAGGCCTGCTGCTTATCGCGATGGCCGTGTTGTACCTGCTGTTTATTGTGAAGATCGCGCGCCTGGCCGAGCGGCAGGGGCACGATAGCCTGACGCGGGAGCAAATGGCCGAGCTACCGCGCGAAGGCAGCCGTTCCGTGGCGTATCTGTGGCTTGCGGTATCGCTTATCGTTTTGCCGATGGCGACGCGTATGGTTATCGACAATGCCACCGTGCTGGCGAACTTCTTCGGCATAAGCGAGCTGGTCATTGGCCTGACGATTATCTCCGTCGGCACCAGCCTTCCGGAACTGGCGACCACTATCGCGGGCGCGCGTAAAGGTGAAGATGACATCGCCATCGGCAATATCATTGGTTCGAACATTTTCAATATTGTTTTTGTAGTGGGTATCCCGGCTCTCATCGCCCCGGGCGATATTGACCCTCTGGCCTTCGCGCGGGATTACTGGGTAATGTTAGCGGTAAGTGCCATTTTCGCGCTACTTTGCTGGCGCAGGCCTCGCTCTATCGGCAAGGCGGCGGGCGCTCTGTTAACATGTGGTTTCATCGTATGGATAGTGATGCTGTGGTTTACGGCATCACCAGTCGTTGGATAAAGCGGAAACGGAAAATATGTCACACGTAGATTTACAGCCGGGTTTTGACTTTCAACAGGCGGGCAAGGACGTCCTGAATATTGAACGTGAAGGCCTGGCGCAGCTTGATCAATATATCAACGCGGACTTCTCACAGGCCTGCGAGAAGATCTTCTATTGCTCAGGCAAGGTTGTCGTTATGGGGATGGGCAAATCAGGCCATATCGGTAAAAAAATGGCGGCAACCTTTGCCAGCACCGGTACGCCCGCCTTTTTTGTGCATCCAGGCGAAGCAAGCCACGGCGATCTGGGCATGGTTACCGCGCAGGACGTGGTAATCGCCATTTCCAATTCCGGCGAGTCCAACGAAATTCTGGCGCTGATCCCCGTGCTTAAGCGCCTTCAGGTGCCGCTGATCTGCATGACGGGCCGTCCTGAAAGCGCCATGGGCCGCGCCGCCGATATCCATCTATGCATCAAAGTTCCCCAGGAAGCCTGCCCGCTGGGCCTGGCCCCTACCACCAGCACCACGGCCACCCTGGTGATGGGCGATGCGCTGGCGGTTGCGTTGCTGAAAGCCCGTGGCTTCACCCAGCAAGATTTTGCGCTTTCGCATCCTGGCGGCGCACTGGGGCGTAAACTGTTATTACGCGTCAACGATATTATGCATACCGGCGATGAAATTCCTCATGTCAGCAAAGAGGCCTCGCTGCGCGATGCGCTGCTGGAAATTACCCGTAAAAATATGGGCATGACGGTTATCTGTAACGACCTGATGAAAATCGAAGGCATCTTTACCGACGGTGACCTGCGCCGCGTCTTTGATATGGGCGTCGATTTGCACGCGCTTAATATCGCAGATGTGATGACAGCAGGCGGTATTCGCGTTCGCCCGGGCACGCTCGCGGTTGACGCCTTAAACCTGATGCAATCCCGCCATATTACTTCAGTGCTGGTTGCCGATGGCGACCAGCTGCTCGGTGTGGTACATATGCACGACATGCTGCGCGCAGGCGTGGTTTAACAAAGGATTAGAATTAATGAGTAACCATGAAGCGTCGCTCGACACCTGCTATGGGCCTGTGAGCGCGCGCGTGATGGAGCGGGCAGCAAAGGTGAACCTGCTTATTCTGGATGTCGACGGCGTGATGTCAGACGGCCTGATTTATATGGGCAACAGCGGTGAAGAGCTGAAGGCTTTTAACGTGCGCGACGGCTACGGGATTCGTTGCGCCCTTACCTCCGGCATTGAGGTCGCTATTATTACCGGCCGCAAGGCGAAGCTGCTTATCGATCGCTGTGAAACCCTGGGCATTAACCATCTTTATCAGGGACAATCCGATAAGCTGCTGGCTTTTCGCGATCTTCTGGATAAACTCGCCCTGCGGCCTGAACAGGTAGCTTATGTCGGTGACGATCTTATTGACTGGCCGGTAATGGCGCAGTGCGGGCTGAGCGTCGCCGTTGCCGATGCGCATCCACTGCTGACGCCGCGGGCGGACTACGTTACCCGCATCAACGGCGGACGCGGAGCCGTACGCGAAGTCTGTGACCTGTTATTACTGGCACAAGGGAAGCTTGATGAGGCCAAAGGGCTATCCATATGAGTAAAACAAGGCGTTGGTTTATCATCCTGCTGTCGCTTGCGGCACTGGTGCTGATCGGCATTAATCTGGCCGATAAAGACATCGTTGCGCCGGTTTCCGTAAACAATAACGAGCCAACCTATAAAAGCGAAGATTCCACCACCATGGTCTATGACCCGAAAGGGGCGCTGAGCTATCGTCTGGTGGCAGAACACGTTGAATATTTTTCTGAATCTGCCATTTCGTGGTTCACCAACCCGGTCATGACGCAGTACGATGAAAATAAAGTTGCAACCTGGTCATTACGGTCAGATCGCGCCAAACTGACTAATGATCGAATGCTGTATCTGTATGGGAATGTTGTTCTCACGGCCCTGACTCCCGATTCGCAGTTACGCAAAATTACCACAGACAATGCGCAGGTTAACCTGATCACCCAGGATGTCGCGTCCGATGATTTGGTGACGCTGTACGGTACCAGCTTTAACTCCAGCGGCCTGAAAATGCGTGGAAACTTACGCAGTAAAAATGCCGAGCTGATTGAAAAGGTTAGAACATCCTATGAAATCCAGAATAAACAAACTCAGCCTTAACCTGGTGTTAACCAGCACGCTTTTGGCCGCCAGTTTTTCGGCCTTCGCGCTGACCGGTGATACCGAGAAGCCTATTCATATTGAGTCAGATCAGCAGTCGCTGGATATGCAGGGCAACGTTGTAACCTTCACCGGCAACGTGGTTGTGACCCAGGGCAGTATCAAAATCAACGCCGATAAAGTCGTGGTGACTCGCCCGGGCGGCGAACAGGGTAAAGAAGTTATCGACGGCTTTGGTAAGCCGGCAACGTTTTATCAGATGCAGGACAGCGGCAAGCCGGTAAAAGGCCACGCTTCCACCATGCATTATGAATTGCAGAACGACTTTGTGGTGCTGACCGGCGACGCGTTCCTCGAGCAGCTAGACAGCAACATCACAGGCGACAAAATCACCTATCTGGTCAAAGAGCAGAAAATGCAGGCCTTTAGCGAGAAAGGTAAGCGCGTGACCACCATTCTGGTGCCTTCACAATTGCAGAATAAAGATGGCCAGGCGCCGGCACCTAAAAAGAGTAACTGATTCGTTATGGCAACTTTAATCGCGAAAAACCTCGCCAAGGCCTATAAGGGCCGTCGTGTGGTGGAAGACGTTAGTCTGACCGTTAAATCCGGCGAAATTGTCGGCCTGCTTGGCCCCAACGGCGCGGGCAAAACCACGACGTTCTACATGGTCGTTGGCATCGTGCCCCGTGACGCGGGCAATATCATCATTGATGATGAGGATATCAGCATGCTGCCGCTTCACGCCCGTGCGCGTCGGGGTATCGGCTATCTGCCGCAGGAGGCCTCGATTTTCCGCCGCCTGAGCGTGTTTGATAACCTGATGGCGGTGCTGCAAATCCGCGACGATCTAAGCGCGGAACAGCGTGAAGACCGTGCGAACGAGCTGATGGAAGAGTTCCACATTGAGCATTTGCGTAACAACCTCGGCCAGTCGCTGTCCGGCGGTGAACGCCGTCGTGTAGAAATCGCCCGCGCCTTAGCCGCTAATCCAAAATTTATTCTGCTGGATGAACCTTTTGCCGGCGTGGACCCCATTTCCGTTATCGACATCAAGCGGATCATCGAGCATTTACGCGACAGCGGGCTTGGCGTGCTGATTACTGACCATAACGTGCGTGAAACCCTCGCGGTTTGTGAACGCGCTTATATCGTCAGCCAGGGCCATCTAATCGCACACGGCACGCCGGGCGAAATCCTGGAAGATGAGCATGTTAAGCGAGTCTATCTGGGCGAAGAGTTCAGACTCTGATAGGGTAGAAAGCATATTTAGCAATATTCTAAATAATTTGAGTTGCAGCCAGGCGGCAAGGGAGTGAATCTCCAGGAGCTTGCTGTAGTAAGTGACCGGGGTGAGGAAGTGTAGCCAACACCCCTGCAGCTCAAAGTATGACGAGTATTTACCTGAGGAAGTTCGCTCTGAATATGAAGCAAGGTTTGCAACTTCGGCTTAGCCAACAGCTTGCTATGACTCCGCAACTGCAACAGGCCATCCGTCTGCTGCAGCTGTCGACGCTTGAGTTACAGCAGGAGCTACAGCAGGCGCTGGAAAATAATCCACTGCTTGAGCAAACCGACCTGCATGAAGAGATAGACGCTCAGGAAACCCGCGAAAACGAAGCGCTGGACACCCGTGAGGCGCTTGAGCAAAAAGAGATGCCTGACGAGCTCCCGCTGGATGCAAGCTGGGATGAAATCTACACCGCAGGCACGCCTTCCGGCACCGGCACGGATTACATCGACGACGAGCTTCCCGTTTATCAGGGCGAAACCACCCAGTCACTTCAGGACTATCTGATGTGGCAAGTAGACCTGACTCCCTTCACCGACACCGACACCGCCATTGCCACCTCCATCGTTGACGCCGTTGATGAAACCGGCTATCTCACCGTCACCCTTGAAGAAATCCTGGAAAGCATGGGCAATGACGAAGTAAGTCTTGATGAAGTGGAAGCGGTGCTCAAGCGCGTTCAGCGTTTTGATCCCATAGGCGTGGCGGCGCGAGATTTGCGCGACTGCCTTTTGATTCAGCTTTCACAATACGCTAAATCCACGCCGTGGCTGAATGAGGCTCGCCTGATTGTCAGCGAACATCTGGATCTGCTTGCCAATCACGACTTCCGTAGCCTGATGCGCGTCACGCGTCTGAAAGAAGACGTGCTGAAAGAGGCGATGTGCCTGATTCAGTCTTTAGATCCGCGCCCCGGACAATCCATTCAAACCGGTGAACCTGAATACGTCATCCCGGATGTGCTGGTACGTAAAACCCAGGGGCAATGGACCGTTGAGCTCAATTCAGATAGCATTCCACGCCTGAAAATAAACCAGCAGTATGCCGCGCTCGGCACCAGCAGCAGAAACGACAGCGACTCGCAGTATATCCGCAGCAATCTGCAGGATGCGAAATGGCTGATTAAAAGTCTGGAAAGCCGCAACGATACGCTGCTGCGCGTTAGTCGCTGCATCGTTGAGCAACAGCAAGGTTTTTTTGAGCACGGCGCAGAATATATGAAACCGATGGTGCTGGCAGATATTGCGCAGGCGGTGGAAATGCATGAGTCCACCATCTCACGCGTGACGACGCAGAAATATCTGCATAGCCCGCGGGGCATTTTTGAACTGAAATATTTCTTCTCAAGCCACGTGAATACCGACAGCGGCGGCGAAGCCTCCTCTACGGCGATACGTGCGCTGGTGAAGAAATTAATTGCTGCGGAAAACCCGGTGAAACCTCTTAGCGACAGCAAGTTAACGTCTATGCTGTCAGATCAGGGGATCATGGTGGCACGCCGCACCGTTGCGAAGTACCGAGAGTCTTTATCCATACCACCGTCAAATCAGCGTAAACAACTGGTCTGACTCAACTGATAAGGAAGACACTATGCAGCTCAACATTACGGGACAAAACGTCGAGATCACGGACGCACTGCGCGATTTTGTGAATGCGAAGTTTGCCAAACTGGAGCAGTACTTCGAACGCATTAATCAGGTCTACATTGTGTTAAAAGTGGAAAAAGTCACCCACCTTGCGGATGCTACGCTGCATGTGAACGGGGGCGAGTTACATGCCAGCGCCGAAGGCCAGGACATGTACGCGGCCATTGACGGCCTCATCGATAAACTGGCTCGCCAGTTAACTAAACATAAAGATAAACTAAAACAACATTGATAATCCAGGTATCTGTTTACGCCTCGACGGCTCGTTGTCCCAGGGACAACGGGCCGTTAGCATAACAGGATGCTTAGGTGAACTTATGATGAACAACGATTCCGTTCTACAGCTTAGTAATGTCCTTAACCAGGAATGTACCCGAAGCGGCGTCCACTGCCAGAGTAAAAAACGCGCGCTGGAAATCGTCAGCGAGCTGGCTGCAAAGCAGCTCGGCCTGCCGCCGCAAATCGTTTTTGAAGCGGTGCTGACGCGTGAACGCATGGGGAGTACCGGTATCGGTAATGGCATCGCCATTCCACACGGGAAACTTGAAGAAGACACCCTGCGCGCCGTTGGGGTCTTCATCCAGTTGGAAACGCCTATCGCTTTCGATGCGATTGATAACCAGCCTGTTGACCTGCTGTTTGCTTTACTGGTGCCGGCCGATCAGACCAAAACGCATTTGCACACCCTGTCCCTGGTGGCGAAACGTCTGGCAGACAAAACGATATGTCGCCGCCTGCGTGCGGCGAGCAGCGATGAAGAGCTTTATCAGATCATTACCAATACTGAAAACGGTAGTGAAAGTGAATAATCTGGCTGCGGCATCGCGCATGCCACGGTCTGAGATGTCGGGGGAATGATGACATGGTGCTGATGATAGTCAGCGGCCGCTCTGGTTCAGGGAAGTCTGTAGCCTTGCGTGCACTGGAAGATATGGGATTCTACTGCGTGGATAACCTGCCGGTAGTGCTGCTGCCGGATCTGGCAAAAACCCTCGCCGAGCGGCAAATATCTGCGGCGGTCAGTATCGACGTGCGTAACATGCCGGAAAACCCAGAGATTTTTGAGCAGGCAATGACCAACCTGCCTGATGCTTTCTCTCCGCAGCTCCTGTTCCTTGATGCAGATCGCAATACCCTGATCCGTCGCTATAGCGACACCCGCCGCCTGCATCCCCTTTCCAGTAAAAATTTGTCGCTGGAAAGCGCCATCGACGAAGAGAGCGATCTGCTTGAGCCGCTAAAGTCCCGTGCCGATCTGATTATTGATACCTCAGAAATGTCGGTGCACGAGCTGGCGGAGATGCTGCGCACTCGCCTGCTGGGCAAACGCGAGCGCGAGCTGACGATGGTCTTTGAATCCTTTGGCTTCAAGCACGGTATTCCCATCGACGCCGATTACGTTTTTGACGTGCGCTTCCTGCCGAACCCGCACTGGGATCCTAAGCTGCGTCCGATGACCGGCCTGGATCGCCCTGTCGCCGCCTTCCTCGACAGGCATACGGAAGTGCACAACTTTATCTACCAGACTCGCAGCTACCTCGAGCTATGGCTGCCGATGCTGGAAACCAACAACCGTAGCTACCTGACCGTAGCCATCGGCTGTACCGGCGGTAAGCACCGCTCGGTTTATATTGCCGAGCAGTTGGCCGACTATTTCCGCTCGCGCGGCAAGAACGTTCAGTCCCGTCACCGTACGCTGGAAAAACGTAAAACATGACCGTAAAACACACCGTTGAAATCACCAATAAGCTGGGCATGCACGCGCGTCCGGCAATGAAACTGTTTGAGCTGGTACAGAGCTATGATGCAGAGGTGATGCTGCGGAATGAAGCGGGAACCGAAGCCGAAGCCAGCAGCGTAATCGCCCTGCTGATGCTGGACTCGGCCAAAGGCGGGCAAATTGAAATTGAAGTCACCGGCCCGCAGGAAGAACAGGCGCTGGCAGCGGTTATCGCGCTGTTCAACGCCGGTTTTGACGAAGACTGACTTATTGCAGGTTATGCTGCGCCAGGAATGACTCCCCGCCTAGCTGACGCATCTGCCTGACAATCCACTGCTGGCGCTGGTGGACATAGCCCGAAGGCGCATTCGCTTTAAAACGGATTGGGTTGGGCAGCACTGCGGCAAGCAAAGCGGCTTCTGAGGCCGTCAAACGGCTTGCGGGCTTATGGAAATAGCGCTGCGCCGCCGCTTCGACGCCAAAGGTGCCTTCGCCAAATTCGGCGACGTTTAAATAAACGGTCAGAATACGGCGCTTGGTCCACACCACTTCCATTCCAAGCGTCAGCCCGGCTTCCAGGCCTTTGCGCACCCAGCTTCGTCCATCCCACAAAAAGAGATTTTTGGCCGTCTGCTGCGATAGCGTGGAAGCGCCGCGAATACGCTTTTCGTTACGCTCGTTGTGGGAGATAGCTTTTTCGATGGAGGCCATATCGAACCCCCAGTGCTCGGGGAACTTCTGGTCCTCGGCGGCAATCACCGCAAGCGGCATCCATGCGGATATCTCATCCATACCGACCCAGTCCGAATGCGCCACGTAGCCGAAGTCGCCGGTCAGCCAGGCGCTTAGCTGCCGCTCGGCCATCACCGCTGAAAACGGCACCGGAAGAAAGCTAAACAGAATAATGCCGGCTATCCATAGCCCAACCACCGCCAGTATTACCCGTAAAATCCAGCGCTTAACCCTGGTCAGGAGCGCAAAACGCCCTTTCTTCATGCGCAGAGATCCAGTACGCGAGCCACCAGTTTTTCTATACCGGCAGCGGCTTCATCAATGCGAGCGGCAAGCATATAAGCGGGGGTGGTGACGACCTTGTGCTCTTCATCGACGACGATATCGTTCACCGGACAAGGGATGTGCTCCGCGCCCATCTCTTCGAGCATTTCCGCGATGTCGATGTCTGTGCCAATGGTCAGGCGCACCGGCATATCGAGAATTTTTGGCAGCATGGCTGGCGCGATACACATAAAGCCAACAGGTTTACGCTGCGCGTGAAGTTCGCGGGTTAGCCGACGCAATTCGCCGTCGACCAGACACTCAATCCCTGCCTGAGCAAAATTACTGAGATTTTTAGCCGCGCCAAATCCGCCGGGTACGATCAAAGCATCAAGCTCATCGGCATTCGCTTTGGCTAAAGGCGCTATGGCGCCGCGTGTAATACGGGCAGCCTCAACGAGAACATTACGCCCTTCGTTTGCCTTATCATTTGTAAGGTGATTGATAACCTCCGTTTGAGGTTTATCGGGAGCAAAACAGACCGCTTCAGCGCCCGCCCGCGCTATCGCCAGCAGGGTAATCACCGCCTCATGGATTTCGCTGCCATCGTAGACGCCGCAACCGCTGAGCACCACGCCAACTTTCTTCATATGGCTCTTCCTTTTGGTCAAGCGGCCGTGATTATCAGTAATGATAATTTGACCGCTATGGTTCACATATTTTACTGATTCATGTAACAAATTTATTAAGATTTGCTATCTTAATTTTGAGCAACTCGCGGATGTCGGGTTGTGCCGCTTGATGACAACTTATAAATAATCGGCGCAGCCCATAGTTTCCCTGGTGTTGGCGCAGTATTCGCGCACCCCGGTTTATCCGGGGTCATTTTTTAGGGGCGCTCGCAACCCACGCCTTCAGCACCTCAACATCGTGCTGCCACTCCTGCTTCAGCTCTTCAATCCATTCAGCCACATTATCTGACCATGCAGGAAGATCCGGCGACTGAATCTGCTGGGCGACCTGCTGCAAATGGCGCAGGCCGACAGAACCTGCGGCGCCTTTGATTTTATGCCCTTCCTCAACCACGCTCTTCCAGTCGCGGGCGGTCATATTAGAATCCAGAATGCTTAAATAACCCGGCATCATTTTTTCAAACATCGCGAGGCCATCGGTAATTAATTTCGGCCCAACCAATTCCAGATATTGTTCGAGCATCGGTATATCAAGTAACGCTTGCTGTTTTTCACTATCGACTTGAGTCATGACGGGCTCCTTTTCGGCATCGGGCTGTTGGTTATCCCAGAATTTTTGGATGACGGCCATTAGCGCCGGCACCGCAAGCGGCTTGCTCAAAACGTCGTCCATTCCGGCATTCAGATACTCTTTTTTGTCTTTCAGCACGTTAGCCGTCAGCGCCACCAGCGGCGGCAGATCTTCCTTGCTAAAGCGGGCGTTCAGCTCGCGGGAAATATCCAGCCCGGTCATATCCGGAAGCTGAATATCCAGCAGCACCAGGTCAAATTCGCCCGGCGTAAATTTCTCCAGCGCCTCTTTGCCGGTCATGGCAACCTCAACGCTGTTGCCGAGCTTTTCCAGCACCGAGCGGGCAACGATAACGTTCAGTTCAATATCTTCTACCAGCAGCACATGCAGCGCCGGCAGCGGCATATCGTCATCGTCAAGGGTATCTTCGACTTCGTCCGCCACGCGGGGAGCCTGCACGGTCAGCGTGAACAGCGAACCTTCGCCCGGCTTACTGCTGACGGTAATGTCCCCGCCCATGCTTTTCGCGAGGCGCCGTGATACCGCAAGCCCGATCCCGGTGCCGGTGGCGGGTTTGCCTCCGTGGCTGTCCTTGACCTGGTAATACATTGCGAAAATCTTATCCTGCTCGGGCTGCGGAATGCCGATGCCGGAATCCTGGACTTCAAAACGCAGGCTGTTTTCATTTTCGTAGCGCACGCGTACCGTGACCTGCCCGCCTTTCGGCGTGAACTTCACGGCATTACTGATGAGATTCCAGAGGATCTGACGCAGGCGCGTGCCGTCGGTGACCACTTTATGCGGCAACGGCAACGCCGGTTCCATAACGAACGCCAGCCCTTTCTGCTGTGCCTGTAGCCCGGAGAGATTTTCAAGGTCGGCGAGGAAGCTTGTGAAATCGACCTGCTGGTTATCAAGCTGGACTTTATGGCGCTCAAGCTTATCCATGTCGATAATATCGTTGAAGATATTACCAAGCGTGATGGCCGAAACGTGGATGGTTTTCAGGTAGTTGGTCTGTTCGGTATTCAGCTCGGTATCCAGCAGGATGCGGCTTAAGCCGACGATGCCGTTTAGCGGCGTGCGCAGTTCATGGCTGATGGTGGAGATGAACGTGGTTTTGTCGCGGCTCGCCCGTTCCAGGGCGTCCTGGTAGCGTTTACGTTCGGTGATATCGCGCCCGAAACCCATCAGGCCATGACGCTTGCCGACCCGGTCATAATACGGCACTTTGCGAATTTCAAAGCACGCCTTGCGCCCGTCCGGATAATCCAGCCACTGTTCGTAAGTTAAAGAAACGTTGTGGCGGAAGACCTTTTCATCGGTCTCGATAACTTTTTGCGCCGCCTCTGGCGAGTAAACGTCCTGCGGCTTGAGGCTGATGAGCTGCTTTTCACTTTTCCCGGTCAGCAATTCCATGGCGCGGTTACAGCCGGAGAACTCTTTATCTTCGTTACGATAGAAAACCAGATCCGGCGAAGCATCAAGGAAGGAACGCAGAAACGAGGATTGCTGCTCAAGGAGAATCTGCGTTTCTTCACGCTCCTTCATCTCTACTTTGAGCTGTTCAAGCATGGTCTGGCGCTCGTCTTCCGCTTTCACACGGTCGGCAATTTCCTGATTGAGCTGGGCGATGTTGTCTTTAAGCTGTACGTTGAGCTTTAAGTCGCGCTCGCGCATTTCTTCAAGTTTTTCAACCAGCTTTGACAGCCGCTGGCGCGACTCTTCAAGCTGCTCAACCACCACCGAGAGGAAATAGACCGCCCACGGCGTAATCAGCAGGCCAAAGAATATGGAGCGCACCACATCTATGCTTTCGACCTGGCCGCGCAACAGCATGGTGACCGCCATCTGCACAACGATAGCCAGCACCACTAGCGCAGAAGCCAGCAGCAAAGAGAAGCGCACCAGACCGAGCTTCACCATTAAATCAACGTAATACTGCGCCAGTAACCGGATTTGCTTCATGGAACTTTTCCTTCTCTAACAATCCGCTAAATATACCGCAAAAAGACGTAACGCCCAGGTATTACGAGAGAAGAATGGGATCCCACGGCGTACCCAGCGCCGATCCCTGCACGCCATGCGCAAGCAGATACCTGTCGATTTCGACCATGCCGGTCCAGCGATTCTCGCACCACAGCGGCGCAAGCAGGGTTGGGCGACGGGCGCTGGCGGAAATTCGATGAAAGACGATATCAGGCGGCGTATGACGGATCATCTCGCCGGCGGTTTCCGTATACTCGGCTAGTTCAATTCCCTGCAACCGCCCCGCTTGCCAGCTTTTTGCCATCGTACTGCCTGCGACGATATGCAGGGGATGAAGTTTAATGCCCTCCACGCCCGTCGCCACGACTTTCTCCAGCGTTTCCATACAGTGTGCCTGCTCCTCGCCCGGTAAACCAACGATGAGATGGCTGCACACTTTCAGGCCGCGTTTACGGGCACGCCGCGTCGTCTCCTGATAGCAGGCAAAATCATGGCCGCGGTTGATACGGTGCAGCGTTTTATCATGGGCGCTCTGTAAACCCAGCTCCAGCCAGATTTCGTAGCCCTGCTCCCGGTATTCGCTTAGCAAATCCAGCACGCTTTCCGGCACGCAGTCAGGGCGAGTTCCCACGCAGAGGCCGAGGATGCTCGCCTGGCTGACGGCCTGCTGATACATCGAGCGCAGCACCTGCACTTCCGCCCATGTACTGGTATAGGCCTGAAAATAAGCGAGATAATGCTGGGCGCGGTTCACAAGCTTTGCCTGATGCGCGAGCTGTTCCGCGATGGAGCGGTGCTGCTGCATTTCGTCGGCAAAGGAGGCGACATTGCAGAATGTGCATCCGCCGCGGCCAATGGTGCCGTCGCGATTTGGGCAGCTAAAGCCGCCGTGAAGGGAGAGCTTATGGACTTTATGTCCGTAGCGGCGAGTAAGATCCCCACCAAACATGTTGACTAATTTCTGTAACTGCATAATCTGATGGACCGGCCCGAGAAAGGGACGTAGCCTGCCATTTTCTGCTCAATGTCGCGATGACCTGGATCAATCGCCCTGGCGCAGCTTTACCTTTTGCATAACCATTCATAATTAATGAAATTCTACGCATCGTTCAGATGATGACTTTTCCTTATATTGCCGCCCTTTGTTGAAAGAATATGACACCCGATTAAAAACAGTGTCATGCTGCACAAGCAGGGAATATGGCAGCACAACATGCTATTAATATCATTAATGCCAGCATGGTCTGTAATTCCGCTGCCTTTCAGACAGTGAGAGAGATCACATAACCCGGCTCGTTTAACGGTGGTTTAATTGCCTGAAAAATAGCTTAATAATATTACTTATCAATAAGTTAATCGTTACGTAGCACAGTTTAGTAGAAATAAGAATGTCATTTGACCTGTGTGCGCTTTCCCGATAACTTGGAAATCCGCTGGAAGCTTTCTGGGTGGGTTCTGTGCCCACCATATTTATGCAGTAATTAAGATTCCCTCTAAAGCAAGTCCTCAACACTTGTGCAACCGGATGCGTTGGATTCTAAGAGGGCGACACGCGAGGTAAGCGTAGATACGCAAACCCCGTCGCCATGCCCTTGCTGTGCCCACGCGCAAACGGTATCGGGAATCACGTAGAGCCTGGGGAGGTTCACTGATATGTTGTACGATAAATCCCTTGAGAAGGATAACTGTGGTTTCGGCCTGATCGCCCACATAGAAGGCGAACCTAGCCACAAGGTAGTGCGTACCGCTATTCACGCACTGGCCCGAATGCAGCACCGTGGTGCAATACTCGCCGATGGCAAGACCGGTGACGGTTGCGGCCTGCTATTACAAAAGCCCGATCGCTTTTTTCGTATCGTTGCGCAAGAGCGAGGCTGGCGTTTAGCCAAAAATTATGCCGTGGGCATGATTTTCTTAAGTAAAGACGACGCGTTAGCCAACGCCAGCCGTCGTATTGTTGAAGAAGAGCTGCAAAACGAAACCCTGTCGATCGTTGGCTGGCGCGAAGTGCCAACCAATGAAGACGTGCTCGGTGAAATCGCCCTCTCCTCAAAGCCTCGCATCGAACAAATTTTTGTTAATGCTCCGGCCGGCTGGCGTCCGCGTGATATGGAACGTCGCCTGTTTATCGCCCGTCGCCGCATTGAGAAACGTATCCAGGATAAAGACTTCTACGTTTGTAGCCTCTCAAACCTGGTAAACATCTATAAAGGTCTGTGTATGCCGGCGGATCTGCCGCGCTTTTACCTGGACCTGGCGGACCTGCGTCTGGAATCAGCTATTTGCCTGTTCCACCAGCGCTTCTCTACCAATACCGTGCCGCGCTGGCCGCTGGCGCAGCCGTTCCGCTACCTGGCTCATAACGGTGAAATCAATACCATCACCGGTAACCGGCAGTGGGCGCGCGCCCGTACCTATAAATTCCAGACGCCGCTGATCCCTGATTTGCAGTCTGCTGCGCCATTCGTTAACGAAACCGGCTCCGACTCCAGCTCGCTGGATAATATGCTTGAGCTGCTGCTGGCGGGCGGTATGGACATCGTTCGCGCTATGCGTTTACTGGTGCCGCCGGCCTGGCAGAATAACCCGAACATGGATCCGGAGCTGCGCGCCTTCTTTGACTTTAACTCCATGCATATGGAACCGTGGGACGGCCCGGCCGGTATCGTTATGTCCGACGGACGTTTCGCCGCCTGTAACCTGGACCGTAACGGCCTGCGCCCTGCGCGCTACGTTATCACCAAAGACAAACTCATCACCTGCGCCTCTGAGGTCGGTATCTGGGATTACCAGCCGGACGAAGTGGTGGAAAAAGGCCGCGTTGGCCCGGGCGAGCTGATGGTTATCGATACCCGTATCGGTCGCATTCTCCACTCTGCAGAAACCGACGAAGAGCTGAAAAGCCGCCATCCTTATAAAGAATGGATGGAAAATAACGTGCGTCGTCTGGTGCCGTTTGAGGATCTGCCGGACGAAGAAGTGGGCGCCCGCGAGCTGGATGACGATACGCTGGCAAGCTTCCAGAAGCAGTTTAACTACAGCAGCGAAGAGCTGGACTCCATCCTGCGCGTGCTGGGTGAAAACGGCCAGGAAGCGGTGGGCTCCATGGGCGACGATACCCCGTTTGCCGTCCTCTCCAGCCAGCCACGCGTTATTTACGATTATTTCCGCCAGCAGTTTGCGCAGGTGACCAACCCGCCAATCGATCCGCTGCGTGAAGCGCACGTGATGTCGCTTGCCACCAGCATCGGTCGTGAGATGAACGTCTTCTGTGAAGCGGAAGGCCAGGCGCACCGTCTGAGCTTTAAATCACCGATTCTGCTGTGGTCTGACTTCCAGCAGCTGACGCGGCTGGACGAAGAGCACTATCGCGCCGACACGCTGGATATCACTTACGATGTGACGGAGAAATCGCTGCACGAGTTCGTAAGCGCGCTGTGCGACGAAGCCGAGCGCATGGTACGTAACGGCACCGTGCTGCTGGTGCTCTCTGACCGCAATATTGCCAAAAACCGCCTGCCGGTTCCGGCGCCGATGGCGGTTGGCGCGATTCAGACTCGCCTCGTTGAGAAGAGCCTGCGCTGCGACGCCAACATCATCGTTGAAACCGCAAGCGCCCGCGACCCGCACCACTTCGCGGTTCTGCTGGGCTTCGGCGCCACGGCTATCTATCCGTATCTCGCCTATGAATCTCTGGCAAGGCTGGTCGATACCGGCGCGCTCGATAAAAACTACCGCACGGTGATGCAGAACTACCGCAACGGCATCAACAAAGGGCTGTATAAGATCATGTCCAAAATGGGCATCTCGACTATCGCCTCTTACCGTTGCTCGAAGCTGTTTGAAGCCGTTGGCCTGCACAAAGAAGTCTCCGAGCTGTGCTTCCAGGGCGTTGTCAGCCGTATCGGCGGCGCGGGCTTTAGCGACTTCCAGCAGGATCTGTTGAACCTGTCAAAACGTGCATGGCTCGTGCGTAAGCCGCTCGATCAGGGCGGGCAGTTGAAGTTCGTCCACGGTGGCGAATACCACGCCTATAACCCGGACGTGGTGCAAACGCTGCAGAAAGCGGTCCAAAGCGGCGAATACAAAGATTACCAGGCCTATGCGAAGCTTGTGAACGAGCGTCCTGTGGCAACGCTGCGCGATATGCTGGCATTGAACCCGCAGGGCGAAGCCGTTCGTATTGAAGACGTTGAGCCTGCTACCGAGCTGTTCAAACGCTTCGATACCGCGGCCATGTCTATCGGCGCGTTAAGCCCGGAAGCGCATGAATCCCTGGCAGAAGCCATGAACAGTATCGGCGGCAATTCCAACTCCGGCGAAGGCGGCGAAGACCCGGCGCGTTACGGCACCAACAAAGTGTCCCGCATCAAGCAGGTGGCTTCCGGCCGCTTCGGCGTCACGCCGTCTTATTTGGTCAACGCCGACGTCATTCAGATCAAAGTCGCCCAGGGTGCGAAGCCGGGTGAAGGCGGCCAGCTACCGGGCGATAAAGTCACGCCTTATATCGCGAAACTGCGCTATTCCGTACCTGGCGTGACGCTGATTTCTCCGCCGCCGCACCACGATATTTATTCTATCGAGGATCTGGCGCAGCTTATTTTCGACCTGAAACAGGTCAACCCGAAAGCGATGATCTCCGTGAAGCTGGTTTCTGAACCGGGCGTTGGCACCATCGCGACCGGCGTGGCGAAGGCCTATGCGGACCTGATTACTATCGCCGGCTACGATGGCGGTACAGGCGCAAGCCCGCTGTCCTCCGTGAAATACGCGGGCTGTCCGTGGGAGCTGGGCCTGGTAGAAACTCAGCAGGCGCTGGTGGCTAACGGTCTGCGCCACAAAATCCGCCTGCAGGTCGATGGCGGTCTGAAAACGGGCCTGGATATCATTAAGGCTGCCATTCTGGGTGCGGAAAGCTTCGGCTTCGGTACCGGGCCAATGGTTGCGCTGGGTTGTAAATACCTGCGTATTTGCCACCTCAACAACTGCGCGACGGGCGTGGCAACCCAGGACGAGAAGCTGCGTAAAAATCATTACCACGGGCTGCCGTTCCGCGTGACTAACTACTTTGACTTTATCGCTCGTGAAACGCGTGAACTGATGGCGCAACTGGGCGTGAAACGTCTGGTGGATCTGATTGGCCGTACCGACCTGCTCAAAGAGCTGGAAGGTTTCACTGCCAAACAGCAAAACCTGGATCTGTCGAACCTGCTGAAAACGGCCAAACCAATGCCGGGTAAAGCGGTTTACTGCACCGAGCATAACCCGCCGTTCGATAAAGGCGACCTGAATGCGCAACTGCTGGCTCATGCGAAGCCGTATGTGGATGACAAGCAGAGCAAAACGCTGTGGTTTGATATCCGTAATACCGATCGTTCAGTCGGCGCCATGCTCTCGGGCTATATTGCACAGCACAACGGCGATCAGGGCCTGGCCGCAGATCCGATCAAAGCGCACTTCAGCGGGACCGCGGGCCAAAGCTTCGGCGTTTGGAATGCAGGCGGCGTTGAGCTGCACCTGACCGGCGACGCCAACGACTACGTTGGTAAAGGCATGGCGGGCGGTTTGATTTCCCTGCGTCCTCCGGTGGGCTCCGCTTTCCGCAGCCACGAAGCGACAATTATCGGCAACACCTGTCTGTATGGCGCAACCGGCGGCAAGCTGTATGCCGCAGGCCGCGCGGGCGAGCGTTTCGCGGTGCGTAACTCCGGTGCTATCACCGTGGTGGAAGGCATTGGCGATAACGGCTGTGAGTACATGACCGGCGGCATCGTCTGCGTTATCGGTAAGACCGGCGTCAACTTCGGTGCGGGCATGACGGGCGGCTTCGCCTACGTGCTGGACGAAGACGGCGATTTCCGTAAGCGCGTGAACCCCGAACTGGTTGAGCTGCTTAGCGTTGAAGAGCTGGCTATCCATGAAGAGCATCTGCGCGGCATGATTACCGAGCACGTGCAGCTCACGGGTTCCCAGCGTGGCGAAGAGATCCTGGCAAACTGGCCAGCCTTTGCCGCGAAATTCACGCTGGTTAAACCGAAGTCCAGTGATGTCAAAGCATTGTTGGGTCACCGTAGTCGTTCTGCAGCCGAGCTGCGGGTTCAGGCGCAGTAAGAGGTCACGATGAGTCAAAACGTATATCAATTTATCGATTTACAGCGCGTTGATCCGCCAAAGAAACCGCTTAAGATCCGTAAAATTGAATTTGTGGAAATTTACGAGCCGTTCTCAGAAGGCCAGGCTAAAGCGCAGGCAGATCGCTGCCTGTCCTGCGGCAACCCGTACTGCGAATGGAAATGCCCGGTTCATAACTACATTCCAAACTGGCTGAAGCTTGCCAACGAAGGGCGCATTATTGAAGCGGCTGAACTGTCGCATCAGACAAACAGCCTGCCGGAAGTATGCGGCCGCGTTTGCCCGCAGGATCGCCTTTGCGAAGGTTCCTGCACGCTGAATGATGAATTCGGCGCCGTCACCATCGGCAATATCGAACGCTACATCAACGATAAAGCGATTGAGATGGGCTGGAAACCGGACCTGACCGGCGTGAAGCAAACCGGTAAACGCGTGGCGATTATCGGCGCAGGCCCGGCGGGACTGGCCTGTGCGGACGTACTGGCGCGTAACGGCGTGAAGGCCGTGGTGTATGACCGTCACCCGGAAATCGGCGGCCTGCTGACCTTCGGTATTCCGGCATTCAAACTGGAAAAAGAGGTGATGACCAAGCGCCGCGAGATTTTCAGCGGTATGGGCATCGACTTCAAACTCAATACCGAAGTGGGTCGCGATGTACAAATCGATGAGCTGCTGAGCGAGTTTGATTCTGTCTTCCTCGGCGTTGGTACCTATCAGTCCATGCGCGGTGGTTTAGAGAATGAAGATGCGCCAGGGGTGTTCGACGCCCTGCCGTTCCTTATCGCTAACACCAAGCAGATCATGGGTTTTGGTGATTCTGCCGAAGAGCCGTATGTGAACATGGCGGGCAAGCGCGTTGTCGTGCTGGGCGGTGGCGATACCGCAATGGACTGCGTGCGTACTTCTGTTCGTCAGGGCGCAACGCACGTTATCTGTGCCTATCGTCGTGACGAAGAGAATATGCCGGGCTCACGCCGCGAAGTGAAAAACGCGCGGGAAGAAGGCGTGGAGTTTCAGTTCAACGTGCAGCCGCTGGGCGTGGAAATTAACGCGAACGGTAGAGTGTCGGGCGTGAAGTTTGCCCGTACCGAACTGGGTGCGCCGGATGCTAACGGGCGTCGTCGTCCGGAAATCGTGGCGGGTTCCGAGCACGTGGTGCCTGCCGATGCGGTTGTCATGGCGTTTGGTTTCCGTCCGCACAGCATGCAGTGGCTGGAAAAACACAGCGTTGAGCTGGACAGCCAGGGCCGTATCCTCGCGCCGGAAGGCAGCGAAAACGCGTTCCAGACCAGCAACCCGAAAATCTTTGCCGGCGGCGACGCGGTGCGTGGTTCTGACCTGGTAGTGACGGCGATTGCCGAAGGCCGCAAAGCGGCTGATGGCATCCTGAACTTCCTCGAAGTGTAATTTCCTGATGTAAAAAGCCCGGTGGCATCGCTGTCACCGGGCTTTTTTTACTTCACTACGCGCAGAGCCGGACGGCCGCCGCGCGGAGGGGGATCGTCATCCGGGCTATTGTCATCTTCATCATGATCCGGGCGATCGCCATCGATCACCTGCATCACCATGTCCGAATCGGATGCGGCCTGTTCGTTATCGCCGTGGTTTTCCACTTCGTCGTCATAGCTGGCTTCTGGCTCGAACATCGTGCCGGCGCCATTCTCACGAGCGTAGATCGCCAGTACCGCGGCCATAGGAACGAAAACCTGACGAGGTACGCCGCCAAACCGCGCATTAAAGCGCACTTCGTTGTTGGCAAGCTCCAGGTTTCCTACTGCGCGCGGCGCGATATTCAGGACAATTTGCCCGTCTCGCGCATATTCCATCGGGACATGCACGCCCGGCAATGTCACATCCACAACCAGGTGCGGTGTGAGCTGGTTATCCAGTAGCCACTCGTAAAAAGCACGGAGCAGATAGGGACGACGCGGTGACAATTGCGACATATCCATCCATTAGCCTCGGGTCTGCAGACGCATTTCGCGCTCAGGTTCGGTCAGAGAGGCGAGGAAGGAATCACGCTCGAACACGCGAGTCATATAACCTTTCATCTCTTTAGAACCCGCGCCTGTCAGCTCAATACCCATCTGCGGTAAACGCCACAGCAGCGGCGCCAGGTAGCAATCCACCAGGCTGAACTCGTCGCTCAGGAAGAAAGGCTTCTGGGTGAAGACCGGGGCAATCGCCAGCAGCTCTTCACGCAGTTGCTTGCGGGCAACGTCCGCTTCCTGTGCAGAACCGTTCATCACGGTGTTCATCAGGGTGTACCAGTCTTTTTCGATGCGGTGCATGTAAAGACGGCTTTCACCACGTGCCACAGGGTAAACCGGCATAAGCGGCGGATGCGGGAAGCGTTCATCAAGGTATTCCATGATGATGCGGGATTCCCACAGGGTCAGTTCGCGGTCAACCAGGGTCGGTACGCTGTGATTTGGGTTGAGGTCAATCAGATCCTGAGGCAGGTTATCCGTTTCCACATGCTCAATTTCAACGCTAACACCCTTTTCGGCCAGTACGATACGTACCTGATGGCTATAGATGTCAGTAGGACCGGAAAACAGCGTCATCACCGAACGTTTGTTGGCAGCGACAGCCATGAAAACCTCCAAGTTTATTCAGAAAATTACTGCTAATAGCCGCAAGCGGCGACTAACCTGACTGTTTATTACCCAACGCACTCGGCCTGTCATCAGCTCGCCGGAATAGAGGGCGAAAACAAAATGATGCCGACATTTGGGCAGAAAATTGGTTGATAGTTTACCAGATTTTACCCGTTTTGTGGGGAGTGGATCTGGAATTTGCGAAAAAGCCAACTGCTATCAAACACTTAAAGACAATAATATAAATTTCGGACATAAAAAAACCCGGTACAGGACCGGGTTTTTGCCAATTGCCTTTCTGCGTAAAAGCAGAGAACAATTAACGTTTGGAGAACTGAGGACGACGACGTGCTTTACGCAGACCGACTTTCTTACGTTCAACCTGACGAGCATCACGGGTAACGAAGCCAGCTTTACGCAGTTCGCCACGCAGGGACTCATCATACTCCATCAGAGCGCGGGTGATACCGTGACGGATCGCACCAGCCTGACCAGAGATACCACCACCTTTAACAGTGATGTACAGATCCAGTTTCTCAACCATGTCGACCAGTTCCAGCGGCTGACGAACTACCATGCGGGCAGTTTCACGACCGAAGTACTGTTCCAGAGAACGTTGGTTGATAACGATTTTGCCGCTGCCTGGTTTGATAAACACACGAGCTGCGGAACTTTTGCGGCGACCAGTGCCGTAGTATTGATTTTCAGCCATTGCCTATAATCCCGATTAGATGTCAAGAACTTGCGGTTGCTGTGCCGCGTGGTTGTGCTCGTTGCCTGCGTAAACTTTCAGTTTACGGAACATAGCACGACCCAGCGGGCCTTTTGGCAGCATGCCTTTAACCGCGATTTCAATCACACGCTCAGGACGGCGGGCAATCATCTCTTCAAAGGTCGCTTGTTTGATACC
>DAMALH010000035.1:0-48049 GCA_032000125.1 Buttiauxella sp.
GCCGTTGTGCCGTGTCAGTGGAGGCGCAGTATAGGGATTTTTCGGAGGCTGACAAGCGTTTATTGCAAAAAAATTACCGACCGCATTATTTTTCAGCAACCCGCTTATTTTGAAGGCTATCTGGTGGATAACTGCGCTATTTCATGGGCAAAGCGCGCTACCTGCTGCCAGTCGGTATAGACGACTTCTTTACTGGTGTCGGTTTCGCCGCCGGTCATTTTCATAATTAAACGAATCATTGCGCGATCCAGCCAGCCATAACGCGGATAACGCAGCGCCCCGGCGAAAACCGCGCAGCGATCTGGCTTCCAGGGCGAATTCAGCAGGAACTTGCGCGTATAAGAGTTCGTTTGCGGCGAACGCTTTTCCGCTTTGCGGGCTACCAGGTTTACAGAAAAGAACGCGCTGGGAATAGCGCCCAATGCCTGCTGATGCTTTTTCACAAATGCATCAACCAATGTGTGGAAGTGACCATAACGTATAGAGGCGCCAATAACCACGCGGTCATAGTTGTTCCATACAATGTCGCCGTTACGATGCAGGTTAACCACATCGCTTTCCACGCCCAGCTCTTTTAACTCGGATGCTATATAAGAAGCTATTTCGCGGGTCTGACCATCGCGGGTCGAAAACAGAATCAAAGTCTTCACTACAGGCTCCGGTTACTCTCGCCAGAAGGTTGGCGTGAAAAGTACTAATAAAGTAAACACTTCAAGACGGCCAAACAGCATGTTGCTGATGAGGATCCACTTCGCCACCGGATTCATGCTGGCAAAGTTATCGGCTACCACGCCCAGCCCCGGTCCCAGGTTATTAAGCGTAGCCGCCACAGAAGCAAAAGCAGAGAAGTCATCCACCCCCGTCGCAATAATTGCAAGCATGCTTAAAATAAATACCAGCGCATAGGCGGAGAAGAATCCCCACACCGCTTCCAGGATACGTTCCGGCAGCGCGCGGTTACCAAGCTTAATGCTATATACCGCATTCGGGTGTACCAGGCGCTTAAGCTCGCGGTTCCCCTGTTTGAAAAGCAGCAGAATACGAATGACTTTCAGGCCACCGCCGGTTGAGCCCGCACAGCCGCCAATAAACGCCGAACAGAGCAACAATACAGGCAAGAACAGCGGCCATCGGGCGATGCTGTCGGTAGTGAACCCGGCAGTTGTCGCCATGGATACCACCTGGAAGAACGCCTGGTTTAGCGTTTGCAGCGCCGACTGATAAGTGCTGTGCATCCACAGCACCAGCGTACAGACGATCACAAGCGTTAACTGCACGCCAATGAACATACGGAATTCCGGGTCTCGCCAGTACACCTTTAAATTACGGCCGCTGAGCAAAGAGAAATGCAGGCCGTAGTTACAGCCCGAAATCAGCAGGAAAACAGCCATAATGGTGTTAATCGTAGGGTTGTTGAAATACCCCACGCTTGCGTCGTGCGTTGAGAAACCGCCGATGGAAATGGTGGCGAAGCTGTGTCCTATCGCATCGAAAGCGGGCATTCCCGCAAACCACAGCGCCACCGCACAAGCAGCGGTGAGCAATACATAGATAAGCCACAGCGTTTTCGCGGTGTCCGCAATACGCGGACGCATTTTGTTATCTTTCAGCGGCCCGGGCATTTCGGCCCGGTAGAGCTGCATTCCCCCTACCCCCAGGATAGGCAAAATAGCCACGGCCAGCACGATGATCCCCATCCCGCCGAACCATTGCAGCATTTGCCGGTAAAACAGGATGGCATGAGGCAGCGTGTCCAGCCCCACAAGCGTAGTCGCGCCAGTGGTTGTCAGGCCGGAGAAGGATTCAAAAAAAGCATCGGTAACGGTCAGATTAGGTCGTTCAGCGAAGATAAACGGCAGCGCCCCCACGCTTCCCAGCACCGTCCAGAACAGCACGACTATCAGAAAACCTTCGCGCGGCTTCAGTTCGCTTTTTTCACGGCGGTTTGGCCACCAGAGCAGTGACCCAATCACCAGCGCCACAAAGAAAGTCTGTGTAAAGGCGCGGCCAGCACCATCGCGGTAAAGTAAGGCAACCAGCCCGGGAATTATCATGGTCCCGGAGAACAGGATAACCAGCAGACCAACGATTCGGGTTATGGCACGAAAATGCATTTCAGCCGCTTCCTTAAATATCAAAAATTGCGAGGTGGGAATTATTCTTTAATCGGCAATAAATGCAATGAACCACGGCTAAAATCCGCAAGCCGGGCTGAGAACTCAAGCAGTTGCGTCTGCGGCAAGGCCACCTTGAGTAATACCGATGCCTGGAATTCACTTTGCACGATTAGCCCATCATAGTGTTTGAGTAACGCTTCAATGCCCGCGAGCTGGGCGTAATCACACCGCAAAGTATATTCGGTTAATGGCACTTTGAGCACCGTAGGCAGTTGGTTTAGCGCAAGCTGGACGCCGCCGCCGTAAGCTTTAACCAGCCCACCCGTGCCCAGCTTAATCCCACCGTAGTAGCGCACCACTACAGCGGTAATTTCACCAATATGACTGCCCATAAGCTGTGCGAGCATTGGCTTGCCCGCCGTCCCGGCGGGTTCCCCGTCATCAGAAAAGCCAAGCTGCTGCGAATCATCTGGCGCGCCCGCGACCCACGCCCAGCAATGGTGTCGGGCATCAGGATGTTGCGCGCGCGCCTGTTCTACAAAAGCTTTTGCCGTCGCTATTCCATCAGTATGGGCTACCAGCGTAATAAAACGGCTTTTTTTGATTTCCTCGCTGACGGAAAGGGCTTCAGCAGGAATCAGCCAGCTCTCCATTACGCCAGCTTCAGGTCGCGAGTCATATTTTCGACAGTGCTTTCATGGATAACGACATTGTCTTCGATGCGTATCCCACCGAACGGCTTCATCGCTTCAATGCGCTGCCAGTCAAAGTGCTTGCTGTACTGCCCTTCTCGCCACGGCGCGAGCAGAGATTCAATAAAGTAGATGCCCGGTTCAATGGTTAGCACCATGCGAGGCTCAAGCACACGCGTGCAGCGCAGGTAGGGATACTGCGAAGGTGCGGCGAGGTGCGTACCGGTATCATCCTGCATAAAACCGGCGACGTCATGCACCTGCAGCCCAAGCGGATGACCAATACCGTGCGGCATAAACGGCCCGGTGATGCCCGTTTCAACCATCGCTTCTTCGCTGATATCGTTAACCAGTTGATGGCGGCGCAGCAGCTTAGCAATACGCTGATGAAACTGAACGTGGTATTCGGTGTAACGCACGCCCCCTTTCATGGTATCGATCAGCGCCAGTTGCTCCGCGTTTACGTCTTTAATCAGCCGTGCATAATCATTGTCGCTATTGGCAGCCCAGGTGCGCGTCAGGTCGGCGGCATAACCATTGTATTCGGCACCGGCATCCAGCAGAAAGCTGCGCATTTCGGCCGGAGCCTGATGATCAAGCTTTGTGTAGTGCAGTACGGCGGCATGCTCGTTTAACGCAACAATGTTGCTGTACGGCACGTCGATATCGCGATGCCCGGTTGCCGTCAGGTAAGCCTGATTGATATCAAACTCGCTCATGCCGGACAGAAACGCTTCGTGAGCAGCCTGATGGCCGAAAACGGCGGTTTTCTGCGCCTGACGCATGCACGCCAGCTCATAATCAGTTTTATAAGCGCGATGGTAATGCAGGTAATCAATCACGCCTTTCGGATTGATGTTTACCGCCTGGATATCAAGCTGTAAGGCGCGCTCCGGCACCGGGCCGATATAGCCGATATTGCCCCTTGCGGCAGGCAACTGGCTGCTGATGCCGTCTGCTTTCGGCAGCGCGATGACCTCAATGTCTTCGGTCCAGAAGGATGCCGGCAGCGGCTCAACGTTATGCCAGTAATCTACCGGCAGATAAAACCACAGCTTCGGTTTATTAACGCCGTCCACCAGCAGCCAGCAGTTTGGCACCTGCGTTACCGGCACCCAGGCCTTGAACTGCGGATTAACTTTGAACGGATAAGCATGATCGTCCAGGAAGACATTAAGCAGCTCCCCGGAGTGAATCAGCAGCGCATCGAGATTAAAACGCGCCAGCACATTGCGGGTGCGTTCCTGCAAAGTTGCCACATGATCTTTGTATAACGAAGCCAGTGAATCCATTAATTTACCCTTCTGTTTTTATAGCTGTTCGCCACGCATCTTAGCACACGGCCAACACGCCCGACTTATTTCCGGCTGCTGTGATCGTCTTTGCAAATATTTAATGAGTTATTTGCATTTCATTAACATCAATCCCACACTCCCTTCCATCTGGTACGACCAGATCCCATTGCTGGATTCAGGAGACTGACATGCTCTACCAAGGCGAAACCCTACATCTAGACTGGCTGGAAGACGGCATCGCCGAACTGGTGTTCGATGCGCCCGGTTCGGTCAACAAACTCGACACGGCGACCGTTGCCAGCCTCGGCCAGGCGCTCGACGTGCTGGAAAAGCAGCCCGGCCTGAAAGGGCTGCTGCTCAGCTCAAACAAAGCGGCGTTTATCGTCGGGGCTGATATCACCGAATTTCTGTCGCTGTTCCTCGTGCCTGCGGAGCAGTTGACTGGCTGGCTGCAGTTTGCCAACGGCGTCTTTAACCGCCTGGAAGATTTACCCGTGCCAACCATCGCTGCCATAAAGGGTTACGCGCTGGGCGGCGGATGCGAATGCGTGCTGGCAACCGATTATCGCCTGGCTTCGCCGGACGCCCGTATTGGTCTGCCGGAAACCAAGCTGGGCATCATGCCGGGCTTTGGCGGTTCAGTTCGCCTGCCGCGCCTGCTCGGAGCGGATAGCGCGCTGGAAATCATTACCGCCGGCAAAGATGTCAGCGCTGCAGAAGCGCAAAAAATCGGCCTGGTCGATGGCGTGGTTAAAGCCGAAAAGCTGCGTGAAGGCGCGCTGGCGGTGCTGCGCCAGGCTATAAATGGCGATCTGGACTGGCAGGCTAAGCGCGCGCCAAAACTTGAGCCGCTGCGCTTAAGCAAAATCGAAGCGACCATGAGCTTTACCATCGCCAAAGGCATGGTGATGCAGATCGCAGGTAAACACTACCCCGCCCCGATGACGGCGGTAAAAACCATAGAAGCCGCAGCAGGGCTTGGGCGCGATGAAGCGTTGCAGCTTGAGACCCAAAGCTTTGTACCGCTGGCACGCTCCAGCGAAGCCCGCGCGCTGGTCGGGATTTTCCTGAACGACCAGTACGTTAAAGGCCAGGCGAAAACGCTGACGAAAAATACCGAAACCCCGAAACAGGCCGCCGTCCTCGGCGCCGGCATCATGGGCGGCGGTATTGCTTACCAGTCAGCCTGGAAAGGCGTACCTGTGTTAATGAAAGACATTAACGAGAAATCGCTGACGTTAGGTATCAATGAGGCCAGCAAACTGCTCAACAAGCAGCTTGAGCGCGGCAAAATCGACGGCATCAAGCTTGCAGGCGTAATTGCCACTATTCATCCCACCCTTGATTACGCCGGTTTCGAACGTGTTGACGTTGTTGTTGAAGCCGTGGTCGAAAATCCAAAGGTGAAGAAAGCCGTGCTGGCGGAAGTGGAAGATAAAGTGCGTGAGGACGCGGTGCTTGCGTCAAACACCTCAACCATTCCTATCAGCGAACTGGCAAACAGCCTGAAGCGCCCCGAAAACTTCTGCGGCATGCACTTCTTTAACCCGGTGCACCGTATGCCGCTGGTGGAAGTGATTCGCGGCGAGAAAACCTCAGAGCAGACCATCGCGAAAGTTGTCGCATGGGCAAGCAAAATGGGCAAAACGCCGGTTGTGGTAAACGACTGCCCAGGATTCTTCGTCAACCGCGTGCTGTTCCCGTACTTCGCGGGTTTCAGCCAGTTAATGCGCGACGGCGCGGATTTCCGCCAGATCGATAAAGTCATGGAGAAACAGTTTGGCTGGCCGATGGGCCCGGCCTATCTGCTGGACGTTGTGGGCATTGATACCGCGCATCACGCACAGGCGGTGATGGCGGCTGGTTTCCCGCAGCGTATGCAAAAAGATTACCGCGATGCCATAGACGCGATGTTCGACGCCGGTCGCTACGGGCAGAAAACCCAGCAGGGCTTCTATCGCTATAAAGAAGACAGCAAGGGTAAACCGCGCAAAGAGCAGGACGAAACCGCCGATAGCCTGCTGGCTGACGTCAGCAAAGCACGCCAAAGCTTCAGCGATGAAGAGATTATCGCCCGCATGATGATCCCGATGGTCAACGAAGTGGCACGCTGCCTGGAAGAAGGCATTATTGCCAGCCCGGCAGAAGCCGATATGGCCCTGGTTTACGGTCTGGGCTTCCCTCCGTTCCACGGCGGCGCCTTCCGCTGGTTAGACACCATTGGCTGTGCAAAATATCTCGCTATGGCTCAGCAGTACGAACATCTTGGCCCGCTTTACCGGGTGCCGGATGGCCTGCGTGCAAAAGCATCCCGTAACGAGCCGTACTATCCACCGGTTGAGCCTGCGCGCCCGGCCAGCGATCTGAAAAGTGCCTGAGGAGTGATTATGGAAAAGGTTGTAATTGTCGATGCCATCCGCACCCCGATGGGCCGCTCTAAAGGTGGCGCGTTTCGCAACGTGCGGGCGGAGGATCTTTCTGCACATCTGATGCGCAGCATACTGTCCCGCAACCCGGCTCTGGAAGCCGCCGCGCTGGACGACATCTACTGGGGCTGCGTGCAGCAGACGCTGGAGCAGGGCTTTAACATTGGGCGCAATGCCGCATTGCTGGCGGAAATTCCGCATTCCGTGCCAGCGGTGACGGTGAACCGTTTATGCGGCTCTTCCATGCAAGCCTTGCACGATGCGGCCCGCATGATTCAAACCGGCGATGCCCATGCCTGCCTGATTGGCGGCGTGGAACATATGGGCCACGTGCCCATGAACCACGGCGTTGATTTTCATCCGGGACTTAGCCGCAGCGTCGCTAAAGCTGCCGGGATGATGGGCTTAACCGCAGAGATGCTGGCGCGTATGCACGGCATCAGCCGTGAAATGCAGGATCGTTTTGCCGCACGTTCGCATCAGCGCGCGTGGGCTGCCACCGAAGCCGGGCATTTCAAAAATGAAATCGTCGCCACCAGCGGCCATGATGCCGACGGCGTGCTTAAGCGCTTTGATTATGACGAGGTCATCCGTCCGGAAACCACCGTTGAAGGCCTTGCTTCGCTTAAACCGGCGTTCGATCCCGTCAACGGCACGGTTACTGCAGGCACCTCTTCGGCGCTCTCCGACGGGGCGGCTGCCATGCTGCTGATGAGCGAATCACGCGCTAAGGAACTGGGCCTTAACATCCGCGCCCGCATTCGTTCAATGGCGGTGGTTGGCTGCGATCCGTCGATTATGGGTTACGGCCCGGTTCCGGCATCGAAAATGGCGTTGAAGAAAGCAGGCCTGACACCTGCCGATATTGACCTGTTTGAAATGAACGAGGCCTTTGCCGCGCAGATCCTGCCGTGCATTAAAGATCTGGGCCTGATGGAGCAGATCGACGAGAAGATTAACCTGAACGGCGGAGCCATTGCGCTTGGGCATCCATTAGGCTGTTCCGGCGCTCGTATCAGCACCACGCTGCTCAACCTGATGGAACGCCGCGATGCGCAGTTTGGCCTCGCCACCATGTGCATCGGGCTGGGTCAGGGGATCGCCACCGTTATCGAACGCGTTTAAACGAAAAAGCTTTTGCCTGAGTTTAGTTGCCGTTTTTCCCGCCTGTCAGGGGCGGGTTTTTTATTGGCAGCTTAGATAAACGCGAAGGCATCGCCAAACATGCGATCGACGTTTGCGTCGCGTTCGTTACAGAACAGCTCACGAGCAATCTTCGCCATTTCAAAGCGGCCTGCGATATAAATATCGTGCCCGGCGAGCGTACCGTAATCCTGCATTACCGCCGTTAATACCGTGCCGCTACGTCCGCGCCAGCCTTCTTCCGGCTGTTCGACTACCGCTTCCACCCGCAGATTCCCATGCTTCACCGAAAGCGCTTCCAGCTCGGCCAGATCGTAGAGATGCTTCTCTTCCCGGCCACCCCAGTAAATAGCGATTTCACGCTGTGGATTACGCGCCAGCGCCGTCAACAGAATCGAGCGGGCGTAAGAGAAGCCCGTGCCGCCCGCAATCAGAATCAGCGGACGATCTCCATCTTCGCGCAGCCAGGCATCGCCGTGCGGAATATCCACAACGATTTCGTTTTCCTTCAGAATGCGGTCCATTACGGCCATAGCGTACAGGTTGAGTTCTGAGGCACCGATATGCAGCTCAATAAACTCATGTTCGCCCGGCGTGGATGCCATGGAGAATGGACGCTTATCGCGCTCATCCATCACCACCATCAGGTACTGTCCTGCCTGAAAAGAGAAATCTTTTTCCGGCAGCAATCGAACGCGATATACCGTATCCGTTATCGCTTCTACCGAGGTCACTTTACAGCTTAAGGTTGTCATGCGTCCCCTCTGTCGGGTCAATAATACTAAACCGTAAAAATCGCCCCTCAGGCGTCTTTACCGCTATCGAAAATAGCCAGGTCATCCCAGATTGCATCTATACGTGCACAGACTTCCGCATCTTTTTTGATAGGACGCCCCCACTCGCGCTGGGTTTCTCCTGGCCATTTATTGGTGGCATCCAGTCCCATTTTTGAACCAAGGCCGGAAACCGGCGAGGCAAAATCCAGGTAATCGATCGGCGTGTTATCTACCAGTACGGTATCACGCGCCGGATCCATACGCGTGGTGATGGCCCAAATAACATCGTTCCAGTCACGCGCGTTAACATCGTCATCGCATACGATGACAAACTTGGTGTACATAAACTGCCGCAGGAAAGACCAGACGCCCATCATCACGCGTTTAGCATGTCCGGCGTACTGCTTCTTAATGGTCACTACCGCAAGGCGATACGAACACCCTTCCGGCGGCAGATAAAAATCAACGATTTCCGGGAACTGCTTTTGCAGGATGGGCACAAAGACTTCGTTTAGGGCCACGCCCAGCACCGCCGGTTCATCCGGCGGACGCCCGGTATAGGTAGAGTGATAAATCGCATCTTCACGCTGGGTGATATGCGTCACGGTAAAGACCGGGAAATCATCTACTTCATTGTAGTATCCCGTGTGGTCGCCATATGGCCCTTCCGGCGCCATTTCACCCGGCTCGATATAGCCTTCCAGCACGATTTCCGCGCTGGCAGGCACTTCAAGATCGTTAGAAATACATTTCACGACTTCAGTTTTGGTCCCGCGCAGCAGGCCGGCAAAAGCATACTCGGAAAGGGTATCCGGCACCGGAGTGACGGCGCCAAGAATGGTCGCCGGGTCCGCACCCAGCGCCACAGAAACCGGGAAGCGCTCGCCGGGATGCGCGGCACACCACTCCTGGAAATCAAGCGCGCCGCCGCGATGCGACAGCCAGCGCATAATCAGCTTGTTCTTGCCGATAAGCTGCTGACGATAGATGCCAAGGTTCTGCCGTTCTTTATGCGGGCCGCGGGTAACGGTCAGCCCCCAGGTTATCAGCGGGGCGGCGTCTTCCGGCCAGCACTGCATAACAGGAATACGGTTCAGGTCAACCTGCTCGCCTTCCCAGACCTGTTGCTGACAAGGCGCGCCGCGCAGCCGTTTAGTCGGCATATTCAGCACCTGCTTAAACTGCGGAAGTTTATCGAACAGGTCGCGGAAGCCTTTTGGCGGCTCGGGTTCTTTGAGAAAGGCCAGCAGCTTACCCACTTCACGCAGGGCGGACACATCTTCCTGTCCCATCCCCATCGCCACCCGCTTCGGCGTGCCAAACAGGTTGCACAGCACCGGCATGCTGTAGCCTTTTGGATTTTCGAACAGCAGCGCCGGGCCATTTGCACGCAGGGTACGATCGGCAATTTCAGTCATTTCCAGATGCGGATCGACAGGCAAAGCGATACGTTTTAGCTCGCCGCGCTGCTCAAGCAGCGTCATAAAGTCGCGTAGGTCGTGGTATTTCATGCAATTAATCCAGGCCCGGAGAATAGCGGTCATTATACGGACTTCATTCACGCCATGCTGTATTTTTGTTAAAAACTAGTAATAGCCCTGTCTGGTATCAGATGGCGATTGGTTATACTTGAGCTGGCTATCTCTGAGTTCGACCTTTTGATATTCTTGCGCGCTCAATGAGGTGAGATGAGAAATTATGGAATCCTGGTATCTTCTGTACTGCAAACGAGGACAGCTAACGCGGGCGCAAGAGCATCTTGAGCGCCAGGCGGTAAACTGCCTCACTCCGATGATCACGCTGGAAAAAATAGTGCGTGGCAAGCGAACCGCAGTCAGTGAACCCCTGTTCCCAAACTATATGTTCGTGAAGTTTGATCCGGAAAATATCCATACCACAACGGTTAACTCCACCCGCGGCGTGAGCCATTTTGTCCGTTTTGGTTCACAGCCTGCCAACGTGCCGGAAGATGTCATCGATCGGTTAGCCAACTATCAGCCAGAAAATGTTACCGACCCGGAAACGCCCTGGCCCGGCGATAGCGTCGTGATTACCGAAGGGGCATTTGAAGGGCTGGAGGCGATATTCAGTGAGCCAGACGGTGAAGCGCGCTCGATGCTTTTGCTTAATCTGCTGAATAAGCAGGTAAAACAGAGCGTAAAGAATACGGACTTCAGAAAGATTTAAAGCTAAAAAGGCCAGCGATTGCTGACAAAGAAGGAAAAAGCGTGGTTTTTCCTTCTTTGTGATTATCAGCCGAAAATCAATGAATTGATTTTCCTTGTTTTTAAATGACGGCGCTTTTTAGTTTTGTCGCGCTGGAGGGTTGGTCATCAGTCTCAAAGGCCAGCGATTGCTGGCCTTTTTGTTTGCGGTTAGCGCTGCATCTGCTCGTCGTGCAGCCACTGGGCAACACGCTTAGAGAAATACGTCAGCACGCCGTCGGCACCGGCGCGCTTAAAGCACAGCAGGGATTCCATAATGGCCGGTTTTTCCGCAAGCCAGCCGTTCTGAATCGCCGCCATATGCATCGCATACTCGCCGGAAACCTGGTAGGCAAAAGTCGGCACGCCAAAGGTATCCTTCACGCGGCGTATAACGTCCAGATACGGCATGCCCGGTTTTACCATTACCATGTCCGCTCCTTCCTGCAGATCCTGCGCGACTTCCTGCAGGGCCTCATCGCCGTTGGCAGGATCCATCTGATAGGTCTTTTTATTACCGCCTTTCAGATTGCCGGATGAGCCAATGGCGTCACGGAACGGGCCGTAATAGCAGGACGCGTATTTGGCGGCATAGGACATAATTTGCGTATTGACGAAGCCGTCGCTTTCCAGCCGATCGCGGATAGCGCCAATGCGGCCGTCCATCATATCGCTTGGGGCGATGATTTCGGCCCCGGCTTCCGCATGGGAAAGCGCCTGACGAACCAGAATCTCACGGGTAATGTCGTTAATAACGTAGCCGTCTTCATCAATCACGCCGTCCTGGCCATGTGTGGTGTAAGGATCGAGCGCAACGTCGGTCAGTAAACCTAACTCTGGCACCGCATCTTTCAGGGCGCGTACGGTGCGCTGTACCAGCCCGTCAGGGTTCCAGGCTTCTTCGGCATGAAGCGATTTACCCGCGCTTTCAATCACCGGGAATAAAGACAGTACGGGAACGCCCAGTTTTGCAACGGCTTCGGCTTCTTTGAGCAACAGGTCGATAGTCATGCGATAAACACCCGGCATCGACGCCACTTCTTCCTGACGATTCTGACCTTCCATAACAAACACCGGATAAATCAGGTCGTTAACCGTTAGCTGGTTTTCTGCTACCAGGCGGCGACTAAAATCGTGGCGACGGACACGGCGCATACGGCGGCCGGGAAACGTTCCGGGAAATGCATAGCTCATTTATTTTCTCCTGATTTAGGCCAGCCGGAATACTCGGCGGGCATTGTCATCCGTTACTTGCGCAAGCCAGGCGGGATCTTCTCCGCGCCAGTGGGCCACCTGATTGAGGATATGGGGCAAGTAACAGGGTTCGTTCCGCCGGGTTGCAGGTTTTGGGTTAAGATCCCGCGGCAACAGCCAGGGGGCATCGGTTTCCAGCAGCAGCTGCTGAGCAGGAATGACCGGCAGCAGCTCGCGCAGCTCCAGGCCGCGGCGTTCGTCGCACACCCAGCCGGTAATCCCAATAAACAGGCCGCGGGCGAGGCACTCGCGCGCTTCAGCTTGCGTGCCGGTAAAACAGTGCAGCACCACGCCCGGGAGTTTATCCAGCCATGGATCAAGCAGGGCGATAAAACGCTCATGGGCTTCGCGGCAGTGAAGAAATACCGGCATCACCAGATCCGCAGCCAGCGCCAGTTGAGCGGTAAAAGCGCGCTCCTGCTCGGCGGGCGTTGAAAAGTTGCGGTTGAAATCCAGGCCACATTCACCGATGGCAACGACTTCGCAGGCACCGGCAAGCTGAATAATGGCTTCTGCACTCGCCTCTTCCCACTGGCTTGCATCGTGAGGATGCACGCCCGCGGTAGACCAGCAGCCTGCGTATTTTTGCGCTAAAGCGAGGGCCTGCTGGCTTTCATGGAGGTTAGTTCCGGTAAGCAGCATGCCGCTGACGCCCGCCTGCTGCGCGCGCAGTACAACTTCCGCGCGATCTTTGGCGAACTGCGAGCTGGTTAAATTGACCCCGATATCAAACATATAACCTTCCAAACGACGACCGCCCTGACGGGCGGCCTGAAATCACGACTCACTTTCTGAGTGGTTATCATCTTCAGCGTCTTCCCTGTCTCTGCGCCCTTTGCCAACGTAGTAGCGGGAGAAGAACACGCCAACCTCGAACAGGCAGTACATCGGGATAGCCAACAGCGTTTGCGAGAAGATATCCGGCGGCGTTAGCAGCATGCCCACCACGAAGGCACCGACGAAGATATACGGACGCTTCTGCTTTAAGGCTTCAGGGGTGGTCACACCCATCCAGCACAGCAGGATGATGGCAACCGGTACTTCAAACGCGACCCCGAAGGCCATAAACAGCGTCATGACAAAATCGAGGTACTTGCTGATGTCGGTAGACATTACCACGCCTGCCGGCGCGGTTTTTGTCAGAAAGCCAAATGCCAGCGGGAAAACGACAAAATAAGCAAAAGCGATCCCGATATAGAACAGCAAAGAGCTGGATATCAGCAAAGGCGTAACCAGCCTGCGCTCATGCTTATACAGCGCGGGCGCGATAAACGCCCAGATCTGATAAAGAATGACCGGCGCAGACAGAAAGACCGAAACGTAAATCGTAAGCTTAATCGGGGTGAAGAAAGGTGACGCCACGTCGGTGGCAATCATCGTTGAGCCGACGGGCATCTGCTGTATCAGCGGCGCAGAGACAATCTGATAAATATCGTTAGCGAAATAAACCAGCGCCAGAAAAATCACCAGCACAGCGAGAATGCTGTTTAACAGACGCTTGCGCAGCTCAATCAGATGAGCAATAAGCGGTTGGGTATCTTCAACGGCCATGTTTACTGTTTATCACTTGAAGGTTGAGAGTTGACCGGGGCAGGAACAGGCTCCGGTGCAGGTTTAACCTGAGGCGTGGGGATTTCCGCCGGCGGCTCGACGGCCTGCGCGGGTTGCGCCTCAGGAGCCTGATCGGGCGCGCTTGCCTGATGAGCCGCCGCCGCAGGCGTAACGCCTTCGTGGCTGTCCTGCTCGTTTTTCACCAGCGGATTGTGGATGGTGTGCGCCTCATCGCTGGCCTTTTCAGGATCCTGCGTATAGGAGCGCTTCATAGATTCCGCAGCCTGGCGCAGCTCATCCATGGAGGCTTTTAGCTCCGGCGTCAGGTGATCCATACTCGCCTTCTCAACCTTTTTCAGGCTGTCCTGCAATTCCTGGATTTTCAGTTCCTGAGCCAGCTCATTTTGCACCGTTGCGGCAAGCGAGCGCAGCGCACGGATCCAGCCAACAACCGTCTTAACCGCTACCGGCAGACGCTGCGGCCCCAGAACAACAAGGCCAATCACAAAGACCAGCAGCAGTTCGCTAAAACCAATATCGAACACGGTTTATACCTGCTCTTTATCGTTGCTCTTAGCGTCTTCTTTTTTCACGTCGGCTGGCTGCTTATCCGCCAGGTTTTTCGCGGTAAAGTCAGCGTCCTGAACAGATTTGTCCTTTTCGCCAGGTTCATCATCGTTCATCGCTTTCTTGAAGCCTTTAATCGAAGCGCCCAGATCGGAACCGATAGAACCCAGCTTCTTCGTACCAAACAGAAGAACAACGATGACGGCAATAATCACTAATTGCCAGATACTAATACCACCCATGTTATTGCCTCAAATCATTCGATGTATGTGTAACGCCCGTTATTATACGGCACGCGCCTGTTAATGACGATGGAATTTCAGGCAGAACGCCGCCAGCCAATCAGCCAGACCACGATGCCTGCGGCCATCAGCCAGGCGGGCATAAACGCCCACTCGGGTTTGTTTATCAGCAGCAGCGTCCCGCTCAAAATAAGCGTCGCCCCGATGCCAAACAGATAGCGTGACTGCCCCTGTCGCACATGATGCTGGTGCAGATCGCGTTGGATTTTATCAATGCTGTGCTGTAAATACTTGCCCTGGCGCAAACTGTCGTACACCAGTTCCGGCAGCTCCGGCATTTTTTCTACCCAGAACGGCGCTTTTTCTTTAAAAGAGCGAATCAGGGCAGGAATACCAACCTGGTCTTTAATCCAGTTTTCAAGGAAAGGCTTGGCGGTTTTCCACAGGTCAAGCTGGGGATAAAGCTGTCTTCCGACGCCTTCGACATACAAGAGCGTCTTTTGCAGCAAAACAAGCTGCGGCTGCACTTCCATATTAAAGCGGCGAGCCGTGTTAAACAGGTTCAACAGCACGTGACCAAAGGAAATATCAGCCAGCGGCTTTTCAAAAATCGGCTCACAAACGGTACGAATAGCAAACTCAAACTCTTCAACGTTGGTGTCCGGTGGAACCCAGCCTGAGTCAACGTGCAGCTCGGCGACTTTACGGTAGTCCCGGTTAAAGAAGGCGATAAAGTTCTCCGCCAGGTAGCGCTTATCTTCTTTGTTCAGCGAGCCGACGATACCGCAGTCGATGCCGATATATTGCGGATCTTCCGGGTGCTCGTAGCTGACAAATATATTGCCCGGATGCATATCCGCATGAAAGAAACTGTCGCGGAAAACCTGAGTAAAGAAGACCTGCACGCCGCGCTCAGCCAGCAGTTTCATGTTGGTGCCCTGGCTTTCCAGCGTCGGAATATCCGAGACGGGAACCCCATAAATGCGCTCCATCACCATCATGTCTTCGCTACAATAATCCGAGAAGACTTCAGGGACGTAGAGCATCGGGCTATTTTCGAAATTACGCCGTAACTGGATAGCGTTCGCCGCCTCACGCAGCAAATTCAGCTCATCGATCAAGGATTTTTCGTACTCACGCACGACTTCCAGCGGACGCAGACGACGCCCATCCGGCAGCAGCCGAGGAACCCACCGCGCCAGCCGGTAAATCAGTTTCATATCGGCTTTTATGACGGGCAAAATATCCGGGCGAATAACTTTAATCACCACTTCGCGGCCATTTTCTTTCAGGCGAGCGGTATGCACCTGTGCGATAGAAGCCGAGGCAAGCGGCTTAATGTCAAAATCATCAAACCAGCTCTCAATGGCAATACCGCCCATCGCCTGTTCGATTTGTTTCTTCGCCAGTACGCCATCGAACGGCGCAACGCGATCCTGCAACATTGCCAGTTGGTCGGCTATCAGCGGCGGGAACAGATCGCGACGCGTGGACATCATCTGACCAAACTTGATCCACACCGGCCCTAACTCCTGCAGCGCAAGACGCAAACGCTCGCCCAGTTCTTTGTCTTTATGGCGATTAGGTATCCAGAACAGCGTGCGGCGCCAGAGGCGTAGCGGCAGCGTGATGCGAAGCCGGGGAATAAGCTCATCCAGGCCATAGCTGAGGAAGGTACGAATGATGAAATAAAGACGACGAATTTCTCCTGGCGTCATTTGCCCTCCAGCTTGTCCAGCCGCACAATTAATGCGTCAACTGTGCGTTCAACGGCTGCCGTTTCTTCGGCAAACCATGCCGCTTCCAGCGGGCCTGGCGCCATACGCCACTCCTCGGTGATCGCTTCGGCGAGATAGTTCTGGTTGCGTTCAAAGCTTTTCTTCAGCAGCTTGCTGCCGCCACGAAAGACTTTGCTGATACCCTCCGCCGCGATATCGCCGATATATGGCGCCAGCAGCTCTGCCGGATCAAACTCGGCCAAATCCATCAGGGCCACCCAGTTTTGTACAACCTGTAGATCGCCCTGCACTTCAAGATCGCCGCTGCGGATAAGCGCCGTAAGCTGCTGCCTGTCACGCAATTTGGGCAATACGGCCAGGCGCGTGATGACGCGGCAGTCCGCCTCACCCTCCCACTCGCCCAGCACATCAAGCTGCTGTTCGCTAAAGACCAGAACCAGAGGCGCGGAGAACTCTTTTAGCTCAACGCGTAATACTTTCCCCAGCAGGCGCTGACGAGCCGCTTTCAGCCCGCGGTCACGCCACAGAAAGGTATTGAGGACGCTTTCGAGTCCGGCTGTCACTAGCGGTGTAAATGGCATCAGCAGCCCCCGGTCAGAATTTGTAGCCACGGTGCAGGGCAACAATCCCGGCGGTCAAATTGTAGTAGGTGGTATTTTCGAAGCCTGCGTCTTCCATCATCGCCTTCAGGGTATCCTGATCGGGATGCATACGAATGGATTCGGCCAGGTAACGGTAGCTCTCTGCGTCCTGCGCCACCATTTCGCCAATGCGCGGCAAAATATGGAAAGAATAGGCGTCGTAAGCTTTGCTAAGCGGCTCGATGACAGGTTTGGAGAATTCCAGCACCAGCAGGCGGCCGCCCGGCTTGAGCACGCGATACATAGAACGCAGCGCTTTCTCTTTATCAGTAACGTTACGCAGGCCAAAAGAGATGGTGATGCAGTCGAAGGAGTTATCCGGGAAAGGCAGCGCTTCCGCATTTGCCTGAACGTAGTTCACATTGCCAATAACGCCGATGTTGCGCAGTTTCTCGCGCCCCATTTTCAGCATTGAGTCGTTGATATCCGCCAGCACGACTTCACCTGTTTCACCCACCAGGCGAGAGAACTTAGCCGTCAGATCGCCCGTCCCTCCGGCAAGATCCAGTACCCGCTGCCCACGGCGAACGCCGCTGCAGTCGATTGTAAATCGTTTCCAGATACGGTGAATACCAAACGACATCAGATCGTTCATGACATCGTACTTTGCGGCCACGGAGTGGAACACATGAGCCACCATATCGGCTTTCTGTTCTTTCGCTACGGTGCGGAAGCCAAAGTGTGTTGTTTCCTGGGATTCGTCAACCATCTCAATGCCTGCTTATCAAAAATTGTTCATGAAGTGTAACAGAATGGGCGCTAAAGCCCTATGATTCAAGCCTGCTGGCAAAACCTAGGCCTGGCGCTCGTCAACGATTCTTTGCTCATCTAAGCCGTTGTGCTGGCGAGCTTCTTCTTCGTTTCCATGGCCGGTTCTCGCCGCATTATCTTCATCTTCCTGCCGCGCCTGTTCGACCAAATCTGGATTAATCTCACGTTTTACTTCCACCCCCAGCTCACGAAACGCATCGGCCTGGACGAGGATATTACCGCGCCCGGAGGCAAGCTTTTTCATCGCCTGCCGGTAGTTATCCTGCGCCTTATCCAGACCCTGCCCGATAGCGGACATGTCATCGACGAACAGCCGCATTTTGTCATACAGACGACCGGCACGTTCGGCAATTTGCTGCGCATTACGGCTCTGGTGCTCATAGCGCCACAGATTGGCAATGGTTCGCAGCGCGACCAGCAGCGTGGTCGGGCTGACGAGCATAATATTGTTTCTCAGCGCTTCGCTGATGAGCTCGGGCTGACGGTCCACGGCCAGCAGAAAAGCCGGTTCAATGGGAATAAACATCAGGACATAGTCAAGGGAGCGCAGGCCTGGAAGCTGCTGATAGTCTTTACGGCTTAGCATGCGGATATGATTGCGAACGGCGGCGATGTGTTCGTTAAGCGCGCTTTCGCGGGTCAGCTCATCGTCGCCATTATAATGACGCTCATAGGCCACCAGCGTCATTTTGGCATCGATAACCACATCCTTGCCCTGCGGCAGGCGAACGATGACATCAGGCTGCATACGGCTGTTGTTTTCAAGCTGGATGTTTACCTGCGTCTGGTACTCGTGCCCTTCTCTTAAGCCTGAAGCCTCCAGCACGCGGGTCAGCACGACTTCACCCCAGTTACCCTGAGTTTTATTGTCGCCCTTCAGCGCCTTGGTGAGATTGAGGGCCTCCTGCGCCATTTGCGCATTAAGCTGCTGGAGATTACGAATTTCATGCGCGAGGGTATGGCGTTCGCGGGCTTCCTGACCAAAGCTCTCCTGCACCTGGCGGCGAAAACCGTCCAGTTGCTCCCGCAGCGGCATAAGAAGACCGTTCAGGCTCTGACGGTTCTGCTCTTCAACTTTGCGGCCGCTTTGCTCGAAAATACGGTTAGCGAGGTTTTCAAACTGTTCGCTCAGCCGTTGTTCGCTATTCATCATCTGACGATGCTTATCTTCGGCATGCAGGCGAGTCTGCTCAAGCAGCGTGGTCAACTCACGCAGATCGGCTTCCTGGGCGCTGTTGATTTCGAGCTGGGTACGCAGTTCGCGATTAAGCTGCTCGCACTCTTGCTTCCAGTGGTGCTGTTGCAGCAAATCTTGCCTGGCCGCGGTAAGCTCGCCGTAGATTTCTCGTTGTTCTTCATGAAGTACGGATTGCCGCTGCGCCGCGCGCAGGCTCGCCAGCAACCAACCGGTCAACACGCCGACCAGAGCAATCCCCAGCCCGAATAGTATTGAGATATCCACTACGCCTCCTGCAGCCCACGCCAAACACCAGCAAAGTAAAATTCTGCTGTATAAATGTCCAGATTAAAAGGGATTTCCTGCGAGGCGTTACGCAAAGCGTAAAAATTAAGCCGGTTTGCACCGGCTTTAGCGGACTAGATCAGACGACGAGCCGCTTCCACAACGATTTTCACCGCATGGCTTTCAGTCTGCTTCATGGTTTCTGCGTCAGGAATTTCTTGCTGGGTACGGTTCACGATAACCCCGGCAACCATACCGGCGCGCAGGCCCTGGCTTGCGCACATGGTCAGCAGCGTAGCGGATTCCATTTCGTAGTTCATCACGCCCATTTGCTGCCACTCTTCCATGGAACCTTTAAAGCGGCTAACTACGCGGCCTGAATAGGTATCGTAGCGTTCCTGGCCCGGGTAGAAGGTGTCGGAAGAAGCCGTCACGCCAACGTGCGTGGTCGCGCCAATAGATTTTGCGGCTTCAACCAGCGCGGTGGTGCAGGCAAAGTCGGCAACGGCCGGGAACTCCATGGGCGCAAAGTGCAGGCTGGCGCCGTCAAGGCGTACCGAAGCCGTGGTAACCAGTACGTCGCCGACGTTGATATGCGGCTGGATCGCACCGGTAGTACCGATACGCAGGAAAGTACGAATGCCCAGCTGCGCCAGTTCTTCAACCGCAATAGACGTTGACGGACCGCCAATCCCGGTGGAGCAGACAATGACGGCTTTGCCATCTAACTCAGCGCGCCAGGTGGTGAACTCGCGGTGGGCAGCCAGTTTAACCGGCTTATCCATTAGCACGGCGATCTTTTCAACTCGCTCCGGATCGCCCGGGACGATAGCAAGCGTTGCCCCCTGCAGATCGTTTTTAGTAAGGCCGAGATGAAAAACATCAGACTTGGACATAACAGACTCCTCTGTTGAGTAGGATGGGCTTGTGCCGCAAAGCGGTACTTTACAGAACCAGCAGGCATAATTTCGTGACAGGAATCACTTTGAGAAAAGCAGGTTACATAAATTTCAACTACATTAGTGATATTCATCACATAACAAACTCTTCCTGGTCAGTTAACAGGCACAAACCACGCTTTTTGCGAACCAGAGATGCTACTAATCCTGGCTATAGTTATCACACTGCGCTAATGCTGGTACGGAGAATGCCATGAAAGAAGAGCAACCAACATCCAATGCGCCGGGCGGACGTTTCGCTCCGGCGGCAGAGCCTCCCGCGTCAACCGCTGTACACACCCCGGAAGATTCACTTCAGACAGGCGAAACCTCTATCCCGACTCAGGGGGAAAATATGCCTGCCTGGCATGCGCGGCCAAAAGATGCCGTCGGTCCTCTGCCGGTAGTGATTGTGGTACAGGAAATTTTTGGCGTACACGAACATATTCGCGATATTTGCCGCCGTCTGGCGCTGGAAGGTTATCTGGCTATCGCGCCAGAGCTTTATTTTCGTCAGGGCGATCCCAACGATTTTGCAGATATCCCTACGCTGTTTAGCGGGCTGGTTTCAAAGGTGCCCGATGCGCAGGTGCTGGCGGATCTCGATCATGTCGCCAACTGGGCTTCGCGCAATGGCGGAAACGCGCACCGTCTGATGATCACCGGCTTCTGCTGGGGCGGGCGCATAGCCTGGCTGTATGCTGCTCATAATCCGCAGCTTAAAGCCGCTGTCGCCTGGTATGGCAAACTGGTTGGCGAGAAGACGCTGAATTCACCGCAACATCCCGTGGACATTGCCGTTAATCTTAACGCCCCCGTGCTGGGCCTTTACGGCGGGCAGGATACGGGTATTCCGCAGGATACGGTAGAAACGATGCGTCAGGCGCTGCGCGCGGCAAATGCCACCGCTGAAATCATCGTTTATCCGGAAGCTGGCCATGCGTTTAACGCTGACTACCGCCCGGGTTACCATCAAGAATCAGCCAAAGACGGCTGGCAGCGCATGCTGACGTGGTTTGAGCGTTACGGCGCGAAGAAATAAAAAAGGCCCCTCACAATGAGGGGCCTGGTTTTTTAAGCGTTACGCAAATTCTGCGCAGCCTTCACCATATTCGCCAGCGCGGCACGGGTTTCCGGCCAGCCGCGGGTTTTCAGGCCGCAGTCCGGGTTTACCCACAGTCGTTCGGCCGGAACAGACTCCGCCGCTTTTTTTAGCAATGCTTCAATCCATTCCACGCTCGGTACGTTCGGGGAGTGAATGTCATACACGCCGGGCCCAATTTCATTCGGATATTCGAACGCTTTGAACGCCTCCAGCAGGTCCATATCGGAACGGGAGGTTTCGATGGTAATTACATCCGCGTCCAGCGCCGCAATGGAATCCATAATGTCGTTGAATTCGCAGTAACACATATGGGTGTGGATCTGCGTGTCATCGCGCACGACGGCGGCGTTCAGACGGAAGGCTTCTACGCCCCACTCCAGATAAGCCTGCCAGTCGGCCTGGCGCAGCGGTAAGCCTTCGCGCAGGGCCGGCTCATCAATCTGAATAATGCCAATCCCCGCCGCTTCCAGATCCGCCACTTCGTCGCGCAGCGCCAGGGCGATTTGTTTAGCGATGGTTTCGCGGCTCACATCCTCACGCGGGAACGACCAGCACAGAATTGTCACAGGACCGGTCAGCATGCCTTTTACCGGTTTGTCAGTCAGGGATTGCGCGTACTTCGCCCACTCCACGGTGATGGCTTTCGGGCGGCTGATGTCACCAATGACAACCGGCGGTTTCACGCAGCGGGAACCGTAGCTTTGTACCCAGCCGTTCTGGGTAAACACGAAGCCGTCGAGGTTCTCGCCGAAGTATTCCACCATGTCGTTACGCTCGGCTTCGCCGTGTACCAGCACGTCCAGGCCTAAACGCTCCTGTTCAACGATCGCCTGCTTGATGTGTTCAGCAATACCGGTGCGGTAATGACCGGCATCCAGATTACCTTTTTTGAAATCCAGGCGCAGGCCGCGGATTTCAGTGGTTTGCGGGAACGAACCAATGGTCGTGGTCGGCCAGGCAGGCAGATTAAAGCGCTGACGCTGGGCCTTAGCACGAGCGGCATAGTCGCTCTGGCGCTGGCTGTCCTGCGCGGTAACGGCGGCCAGGCGTTTTTCCACCGCGGCGTTATGCACGCGGCTTGAGTGACGACGAGCCTGGATCGGGGCGCTCCATTCAGCCAGCTTTTCCGTTTTGCCGCTGTTCAACGCTTCAGTCAGCAGCGACAGTTCGGCACATTTTTGCAGGGCAAAAGCAAACCAGCTCTTCACTTCGGCATCAAGTCGGGTTTCCACGCTCAGGTCGATTGGGCTGTGCAACAGCGAGCAGGAGGAAGCCACCCACAGGTCACGCTTGCCGACAAGATCTTTAAGCCGGGCATATTGTTCCGTCAGATCGGCACGCCAGACGTTACGGCCGTTGATCACACCGGCAGACAGCAGCCAGCCGGCAGGCAATTGCTGATGCAGCGTGGCGATATCATCTTTACCGTGCACGAAATCAACGTGCAGACCCTGCACCGGCAGCGTGGTGATAGTGTTCAGGTTTGGCGTAACGCCTTCGAAATAGGTGGTCAGCAGCAGTTTTACGTTGCCGGCCAGCGCATCATACGCAGGTTTGAACGCGTCCAGCCACGCCTGCGGCAGCTCCAGTACCAGCGCAGGCTCGTCGATTTGTACCCATTCGATGCCGCGTTTTGCCAGTTCGGCCAACACCTGCTGATAAACCGGCAGGATGTCTTTTAACAGGCTGAGGCGATCGAACGGTTCACCCTTCACTTTACCCAGCCACAGGTAAGTTACCGGCCCAAGCAGCACGGGTTTTACGTTATGGCCCGCTGCAAGCGCTTCGTCTACTTCATCCAGCAACTGCGTCCAGCTCAGGCTGAACCGCTGTCCCTGAGTAAATTCCGGCACCATATAGTGATAGTTGGTGTTAAACCATTTGGTCATTTCAGCGGCGGCGGCAGGCTCGCCCGTTGGCGCGCGGCCGCGGCCAATGCGGAATAAGGTATCCAGATCGACGCTGCCGTCCGCATTCTGATGACGAGCCGGCACGTTGCCAAGCAGCAGGCTGGTGGTCAGAACGTGGTCGTACCATGCAAAGTCGCCAACCGGCAGCAGCTCAACGCCCGCCTGCTTTTGTTGCTGCCAGTGGCGGGCGCGCAGCTCGCGGCCCACCGCCAGTAATTCTTCCTGAGAAATATTCCCCGCCCAGTAGCTCTCTTGCGCTTTCTTCAGTTCGCGACGCAGGCCGACCCGAGGGAAACCGAGGGTGTGATTTTTAATGGTCATATTCTTTCCTCATTAAGGGCGAAGTATTTATTTAGCCGTCCAGATGTTTACACATCTATAATCCGCAGGTACTGTATATTCCTCAAGCGCAAAATATTCATGGCGAAGTGAAGGACTTTCATGATCGGAATTAAACATCTGCGGACGCTCCAGGCGTTACAAAACTGCGGTTCTTTAGCCGCCGCCGCCGCCTCGTTGCATCAGACCCAATCGGCGCTCTCCCATCAGTTCAGCGATCTGGAGCAGCGGCTCGGGTTCCGCCTGTTTGTTCGAAAAAGCCAGCCGCTGCGCTTTACGCCGCAGGGGGAAATCCTGCTGCAGCTTGCCGATCAGGTGCTGCCGCAGATTAGCCGTGCGCTGCAGGCCTGTAACGAGCCGCATCAGACCACGCTTCGTATCGCCATTGAATGCCATAGCTGTATCCAGTGGCTGACGCCGGCGCTTGAGAATTTCCATAAGCACTGGCCGCAGGTCGATCTCGATTTCAAATCAGGCGTCACGTTTGACCCGCAGCCTGCGCTGCAACAAAGCGAGCTGGATATCGTGCTGACCTCGGACATCCTGCCGCGCAGCGGGCTGCACTATTCGCCGATGTTCGATTTTGAAGTGCGCCTGGTGCTGGCGGCCGATCACCCGCTGGCGAGCAAAGCGCGCATTGCGCCGGAAGATTTGAGCAGCGAAACGCTGCTGATTTATCCGGTGCAGCGTAGCAGGCTGGATATCTGGCGGCATTTCCTGCAGCCGGCCGGGGTTAGCCCATCGCTGAAAAGCGTTGATAACACGCTGCTGATGATTCAGATGGTGTCGGCGCGCATGGGCATTGCCGCGCTGCCGCACTGGGTAGTGGAGAGTTTTGAGCGCCAGGGTCTGGTGGTAACCAAGACCCTGGGCGAAGGATTATGGAGCCGGCTGTACGCCGCCGTGCGCGACGGCGAGCAGCGTCAGCCGGTAACGGAAGCCTTTATTCGCTCGACGCGCTCGCATGCCTGCGAGCATCTTCCGTTTGTGCGGAACGCGGAGCGACCCAATGGCGATGCACCCATAGCGAGGCCATTATCACCGTCCCCCCAATGATAAAGCTCGGCCAGTGGGGCTGCTCCTGCCAGATGGCGAGGTTCACCAGCAGCCCTGCGGGAACGTGCACGTTATTCATGATGCCAAGCGTACCGGCATCCACCTGCGTCGCACCGTAGTTCCACATAAAGTAACCCAGCCCGGATGCCACCACCCCCAGCCAGACCAGAATGCCCCATTGCAGGCCGGTGGTCGGCAGCTTTTGTGGATTCCCCATCGCAAACCAGGCGCTGACCGCCACGATAGCCGCCCCGAGATAAAACCAGGAGAAGGCGCACTGCTGCGGCATCGGACGCGTTTCCATCAGGCGCTTGTAACCCACCATCCCAATGGCGAAGCAGATATTGGCCGCCTGTACCAGCAGCAGCCCAGTCCAGAAGTGATCGCTTACTTTGTCGTAGCGGATAATCGCCGCGCCAACCACCGCCAGCCCGGCGCTTAACGCATACCCCCAGCGCAGCGGCCTGCGGCTGAGCAAATCATAAATCAGCGTGATGTAGAGCGGCGTAAGCACCGTGAACAGCAGAAACTCCGACACCGTGAGATAGATATAGGCCTGGAAGCTGAACAGGTACATCACGCCTAGCTGTAGCGCCCCCACCAGCATATAAAGCAGCAAGGTTTTCAGGCTGTAGCCTTTAAAGCGCAGAAACGGCAGGAATACCAGCGCCGCCAGCCCCACGCGCATCAGCACGGAGAAATAGCTGTCGACATGTCCGGCAAGGTATTCGCCTATCAGGCTAAAGGAGAAGGCCCACAGAATGGTGGTGATAATCAGTAACGGCACGATGTTATCTCTGCAACAGGCAATTTATTCGCCATTGTAGCGAAGCTTGTTGTCAGGTTCTGCATTATTTGGTTGACGAGTGGTGATTAATTCACCGCTCGTCAGGCTGCATTTACTCAGCGCCGAGGAACATTTTGCGCAGGTAATGCGGTACGGCGTTGTCGGCGTTGGTGCCGATGACTTCAAGCTCCGGCAGCAGATCTTTCAGGCGCTGATGGGCATTGCCCATAATGCAGCCTTTGCCCGCCATAGAGAGCATTTCGGCGTCGTTCATGCCGTCGCCAAAGGAGATGCACTCTTTCAGGCTGTAGCCCATCGCTTTGGAGACAGCCTCCAGCGCGTGGCCTTTGGAAACGCCGCCCGCCATAACTTCCAGGCAGGTTAGCGTGGAAAAGCTGACGTTCACACGGTCGCCCCAGCGGGCGTTGATGGCCTGCTCCAGCGGCAGCAACTTATCATGGTCGTCACAGGTGAAGAACACTTTGCTTACGCCATCGGTTTCAAGCAGGCCCGGCTCATAGAGCGAATAGTTAAACACCGCTTCTTTAAAATATTTCATCTCTTCAGGACGGTGGCGGTTCATAAACCACTCGTCGCCGCGGTAGACGTTGGTAACGATATCCGTATTGGCGTGCATCACGCCAAACAGGTCGGCTGCGATATCGCGGTCCAGATCGTGCGTGAAGACCAGGTTGCCGTCGGTGTCGTGCACGCGGGCGCCGTTGGAGGTGATCATATAGGCTTTGATTTCGAGGTTATCGCGGATCTGCGCAACGTCGATATGGTGGCGACCCGTCGCAAACACAAAATGCACGCCCTGAGCGGTAAGCAGTTTCAGCGTTTCTTTGGCATACGGGGAGAGAAGGTGATCGGGAGACAGCAACGTGCCATCTAAATCAGACGCAACGACATGGTACATAGGATTAGTAAACCTCTGGTGAAGAAAATTAACGATGCCGGTCGAAAAACTCGAGGATGGCATGCAACGCTTCGGCTCGCATATCGTCCTTTTCAAACAGGATCTCATGATACGCGCCTTTTATGACGTAAGGTGTTTCCCCCTCACAAGGATGGCCCGCCGCGGCACGAAGTTCACAGAAGCGCTGATGCGCGCGGTTATCCACCACACGCTCCTCTTCTGCCTGGAGTATAAATATCGGCGTGGTAATGGCGGTGGCTCCCGCTAATACCGCTTCTCCTGCCAGTATCCCTTCCCGTACCCAGTGCCAGGTCGGCCCGCCCACCCGCAGCGCTGGCTCGTCAGCATAAAAACGCAGGTTGCGACGGTAGCGTTCGCGGCTGTGGGTCAGGACATTAACGCTAAACGGTAAAGCGCGCCAGCGGCCTGTTCCTATTGCATAACCTTCACGAATACGTTGATGGCCTTCGGCCCAGTCCAGCAGATGGCGCACCATCCATTCCGGCCAGCGTAGCGTAATGCCGAACATCGGCGCACAAAGCGCGACGGCATCAAAAGCCTGTGGATGCTTCTCCAGCCACAAAGAGGTGATGGCGCCACCCATGGAGTGCGCCAGCACGTAACGTTTTCGCCACGGGCCCGGTGCGACTTCCTGCTGGTAGAAGCGGTCGAAATCATCAACATAATCGCTGAATTTCACCACGTGACCGCGATGGGTGTCTGACAGCAGACGGCCCGAACGCCCCTGCCCGCGGTGATCGATAATCAGGACATCAAAGCCGCAGTGGAACAAATCATAGGCAAGTTCGGCATACTTCACGTAGCTTTCGATGCGCCCAGGGCAAACGACGATAACGCGGTCATGGGCCGTGGCGCGGAACCTGACGTAGCGTACCGGCACATCGTCGACGCCCAAAAATTCACGTTCTTCACGCTCGCGCCAGAAGTCCGTCAGTGGACCCATGGTGAAAGCAGCAAATGCGCCCTCACGCGCTAACCATCCATTTTTATGCTGCGTCATAAGCTGTTTTTGCACCGTCTGGACTGAATATTTGTGATCCGTAGCACGCTCATAAACAATAGCGTATTGTGGCACAAAAATGTTCGTCCTGGGAATTTCACATGACCTTCGAATGGTGGTGCACTTATCTTCTAACGACGCTTATTTTGAGCCTCTCGCCCGGATCCGGCGCCATCAATACTATGACCACCGCCATTAGCCACGGCTATCGGGGCACGGCGGCGTCTATTGCTGGCTTACAGGTCGGGCTGGCAGTTCATATCGTTCTGGTCGGCGTTGGTCTTGGCGCACTGTTTTCACGCTCGCTGCTGGCGTTTGAAGTGCTGAAATGGGCGGGAGCCGCTTACCTTATCTGGCTTGGCATTCAGCAATGGCGTGCAGCAGGCGCTATCGATCTGAACACGCTGGCGACCAGCCAGCCGCGCAGCCGCCTGTTTAAACGTGCGGTGTTTGTAAATCTCACCAACCCGAAAAGCATCGTATTTCTCGCCGCGCTTTTCCCGCAGTTTATCGAACCGCACCAGCCGCAGGCGATGCAGTATGCGATTCTTGGCGTGACGACCGTGGTGGTCGATATTATCGTGATGATTGGCTACGCGACGCTTGCAACGAGGATTGCGGGCTGGATTAAAGGCCCGCGTCAGATGAAGGCGTTAAATCGCGTATTTGGTTCGCTGTTTATGCTGGTTGGCGCGCTCCTTGCCGGAGCACGGCCTGGCTAATTAACGCGAAACGATCAGGTGAATGCCGAAGCCGGTGAACAGAGCCCCCGCCATACCGTCAATCCATTTAGCGAGGCGCTGATAGCCACGACGCATTTTCGGCAAGGCGAACAGGCTGGCAACCACGGTAAACCAGGCAAAGGTTTCAAGCGCGATCATCACAAATAAACCCCAACGTTCGGCGCTGCCCACGCTATCGCCCACGAACAGCGAAAATACGCTGCCGAAGTAAATAATCGCTTTCGGGTTCGACAGGTTCGTGAGCAAACCTTTCAGGAAACTGCGCCCGCCGTGCGCCAGCTCCACCGCAGGCGAGTCCTGGGTAGCCGTCTCTTTCTTCAGCGCGCCGCGCAGCATCTGGTAGCCCATCCAGCACAGGTATAGCCCGCCGCCAACCATGATAACGCTGTGCAGCCACGCCATTTTTTCGAGGATCAGGTTCAGGCCAAGCAGCGCCACCCCGGACCACACCATAACGCCGCCGGTGATGCCCAGCACGCCCATCATAGCTTCTTTGCGGGAACGGCTAACGGCGGTCTGCGAAACGAAGAAAAAATCCGGGCCAGGCGTGACCAGCGCAACAATATGCAGCATCGCTACGGTCAGAAAAAGCATCAACATAAGAAAGCGCTCGCGGGGTAATTATTCAGTGAAGGATTATCCTGCCACGTTCGCACGACCCTGGCTACTACTCATCTTCACCGTCGACGTGGCTGCGGATAAGCGACATAAATTCGCGCCCAAAGCGTTCCAGCTTGCGGGTGCCCACGCCGTTGACGCCAAGCATTTCGCCGGCGGAGATCGGCATTTGCTCAGCCATTTCGATAAGCGTGGCATCGTTAAACACCACATACGGCGGGATATTCTCTTCGTCGGCAATCGCTTTACGCAGTTTGCGCAGCTTGGCGAACAGCTTACGGTCGTAATTGCCGCCGAACACTTTCTGATTCGCTCGCGGCTTAATGGCAACCACGCGCGGCACCGCCAGCATCAGCGGCACTTCTGCACGCAAATACGGGCGGGCCGCTTCAGTAAGCTGCAAAGCAGAATGCTGGGCGATGTTTTGCGTCACCACGCCGAGATGTATTAGCTGGCGAATCACGCTAACCCAATGCTCCGTGGTATGGTCGCGGCCTTCACCGTAGATTTTGAGTTTATCGTGCCCCAGGTCGCGGATGCGCTGGTTGTTCGCGCCGCGCAGCACTTCAACGACGTAGCCCATACCAAAGCGCTGCCCTACGCGATAAATACAGGAAAGGGCTTTTTGCGCATCGACAAGACCGTCGTAACGACGCGGCGGATCGAGGCAAACATCGCAGTTGCCGCAAGGCTGCTGGCGGCCTTCGCCAAAGTAGTTCAGCAGCACCAGACGGCGACAGGTTTGCGCCTCGGCAAAAGCGCCCATCGCGTTAAGTTTATGGCGCTCGATATCCTGAAGCTGACCGGCGGGCTTCTCTTCCAGGCATTTACGCAGCCAGGCCATATCTGCCGGATCGTAAAACAGCATCGCTTCCGCAGGCAGGCCGTCGCGCCCGGCGCGGCCCGTTTCCTGATAGTAGGATTCAATGTTACGCGGGATATCAAAGTGCACCACAAACCGCACGTTGGGTTTGTTGATGCCCATGCCAAACGCCACGGTAGCAACCACGATTTGCAGATCGTCGCGCTGGAATTTCTCCTGCACTTCGGCGCGCACGTTATGTTCCAGCCCCGCATGATAAGCCCCGGCGCTGATGCCTTTGCTTTGCAGGCGCGCGGCGGTATCTTCCACTTTTGCGCGGCTATTACAGTAGATAATGCCGGATTTGCCGCGCTGTTCCTGAACGTAGCGCATCAACTGATCGAGGGGTTTAAACTTCTCCATCAGCATATAGCGAATATTGGGGCGGTCGAAGCTGCTGATTTGAATCAGCGGGTCCTGCAGGCCAAGCAGGCGGACAATATCCAGCCGCGTGGTTTCATCAGCGGTGGCGGTAAGGGCGATAAAAGGCACCCCCGGCAGGCGCTGGCGCAACTGCCCAAGCGCCGCATATTCCGGCCGGAAATCATGCCCCCACTGGGAAATGCAGTGGGCTTCATCCACGGCAACCATCGAAAGATGCCAGTTGCAGATGTGGTCGATGAAGTTATCCATCATCAGCCGTTCAGGCGCGATATACAGCAAGCGAATCTGGCCGCTGCGGCAGCCAGCCAGCACTTCCTGCTGCTGCTCGCGGCTTTGGGTGGAGTTAAGACAGGCCGCAGCGACGCCGTTGGCCAAAAGCTGGTCAACCTGGTCCTTCATCAGCGAAATCAACGGCGAAACGACAACCGTCAGCCCGCCGAACACCAGCGCGGGAATTTGATAACAAAGGGATTTTCCGCCGCCGGTAGGCATCACGACAAGGCAGTCGCGCCCGTCGAGCACCGTTTCGATAATGGTTTCCTGGCCGGGGCGGAACTGCTGATAGCCAAAGGTTTCCTGCAAAACCCGTTGCGTCAGCACCGTCTGATTAATAACTTCCGCCTGTGTCACGCTTTCTCCACCACCAAAAATTCAGGCGCCATTTTCAGCGCCTGCGTCGGAAACTGCAACTTTTTAGAACAGATCGTTGAGCATAACGCCTACGCCGAAGCGTGTCTGGTTAAAGTTGTAATCAATTAACGATTCACCATAGCCGCTGTAGAGCTGGGTATACAGGCGCACATGTCGGGTAACAGGGTAGCTAAAGCCCATTTCGGCGCCGCCGTAGCCGGTATTCCAGTTGTACTGCCCTTTCACGCTCAGCACCGCATCGCCCAGCGAATAACCAATTTTCAACTGGTAGTAACCCATGTATTTAGTGATGTCCGGGTTGTCATCGGTGCTGCCAAGCACGTACCACGGTTTCGCCTCAACCAGCCAGTTACCGTTTTCCGCCATCAGACGTGCATACAGGCGGTTCCAGCTTCGGGAGGTTGGATCGGAGCGCCCGTTGGAGTCGTGGTTATAACCAAACTCCACATCGCGTAACGTCCAGCCGGCAAAAGTCTCGTCGGTCGCGAAGCCCAGGAAAAGCTGTGGCTCATAGTTGGTTTCGCGGAACGGGGAAGATTCGCCGCGGTTGGAAAGCTGCCACCAGGATTTCTGCGTGTAAGAAGCACCCAGGACTGAATTCGGCCCGAGAATACCGCGCCATAACGGAAAGGCGAGGCTCAACTGAAACTTCACTTCATCTTTACGCGCGTTATCTGACCAGTTATAGGAGCCGATCGCTTCTTTGTTCAGATCGTCGGTTACCGTATAGAGCAAATAGTTAGTGTCATACGGATAGAGCGTGAAAGGGTTGTCATGTTCCTGAAGCAGGTTAGCAATAACGCTGCCGCGCACGGCGGGTTTGTCATGAACCTTTTTAATCGTTGCTTCCTGCGCGTAGACCGTAAGCGGCAGCATGCAAGCCGCCAGCAAGCATCCCAGAAACTTGTGCATCGACAATGTTCTCCTGAACGTAATTTTGTTATCGAATTATTAGCTGCCGCACATTCTACATAGTTCCTGGACTTCACGCTCGGTCAACCTTTCTTAAAGTGGAAAGCAACAAATGAGAAGCATAAAATAAACATTTAATTAACGTAGACAGACTTTTTTGATCGAGGAACGATCCATGTCCGGCACCATTCTGACACCCGAAGCGGCTCTGCAACTGGTTGGCGAAATATTCGTTTATCACATGCCGTTTAATCGCGCGCTGGGCCTTGAGCTGGAGCGCTATGAAAAATCCTTTGCGCAGCTTGGCTTTAGCAATCAGCCGATGATGGTTGGCAACTGGGCGCAGAGCATTTTACACGGCGGCGTGATCGCCTCCGCGCTGGATGTGGCAGCGGGTCTGGTTTGCGTAGGCAGCACCCTGACACGCCATGACACCATCAGTGAAGAAGAGCTGCGCCAGCGGTTGTCGAGAATGGGCACTATCGATTTGCGCGTGGATTACCTGCGTCCGGGCAGAGGACAGCGCTTTACCGCAAGCAGCAGCCTGCTGCGAGCCGGGAACAAAGTAGCAGTGGCGCGCGTGGAGCTGCATAACGAAGAGCAGGTCCATATCGCCAGCGCCACGGCCACCTATATGGTGGGGTGAAAAGGTCATTCCTGAGACGGCAGGCAAAGAAGGAAAAGCGTGGTTTTTCCTTCTTTGTGGTTACGTGTCGAAAATCAATGAATTGATTTTCCTTGTTATTTTCTGGTGAGGTCTTTTCGTCTCACACTCATGTCTGCTTTGTCATCAATCTGTAAATCCTGTTACTATTTGCGCACTATTCTTTCGACGAGTTTCTTCATGGATGCAAAACAGACCCGCCAGGGCGTGCTGCTTGCCCTCGCGGCGTATTTAATTTGGGGCATCGCGCCGGCCTATTTCAAGCTGATCCACTATGTGCCGGCAGATGAAATCCTCACCCACCGCGTGATCTGGTCGTTCTTTTTTATGGTGGCGTTAATCAGCCTAAGCCGCCAGTGGCCACAGGTGAAAAAGGCCTGTCACGATCGCAGGAAGGTCATGGCGATGGCGCTCTCTGCGGTGCTCATCGGCGGCAACTGGCTGCTTTTCATCTGGGCGGTGAATAATAATCATATGCTGGAAGCAAGCCTGGGTTACTTCATCAACCCGCTGGTGAATGTCGTTTTAGGCATGATTTTCCTGGGCGAACGTTTTCGCACAATGCAGTGGGTTGCGGTGCTGCTTGCCGCCTGCGGCGTACTGGTACAGCTATGGACCTTCGGCTCGTTGCCGATAATCGCGCTGGGCCTGGCGTTCAGCTTTGCGTTTTACGGGCTGGTGCGTAAGAAAATCGCCGTGGATGCGCAAACCGGAATGCTGGTCGAAACCCTCTGGCTGCTGCCGGTGGCGGCAATTTACCTGTTTGGGTTTGCCGACAGCGCCACCAGCCATATGGGGCAGAACCCGTGGTCGCTTAACCTGCTGCTGGTTGCGGCAGGCATTGTGACCACCATTCCACTGCTGTGCTTCACCGCAGCCGCCACGCGTTTGCGCCTCTCAACGCTGGGCTTCTTCCAGTACCTTGGCCCCACGCTGATGTTCCTGCTGGCGGTGACGTTCTACGGTGAAGTGGTAGGCAAAGATAAAATGCTGACGTTCGGCTTTATCTGGGCGGCGCTGGCGCTATTTATTCTGGATGCGGTTTATACGCAACGGAACGCAAGAATTGCCGCTCGGGCGGCACAGAAGAAATAAAAAAGGGAGCCTTTCGGCTCCCTTCTCATATTTATCGTTTCACAGCCAGTTCTTGCGCTTGAAGTACAGATAAGGCGCAAGGCCTGCCAGGATCATGACGATAATCGCGGCAGGGTAGCCGAAGCTCAGCTTCAGCTCGGGCATAAATTCGAAGTTCATCCCGTAGCTTGATGCCACAAGCGTTGGCGGCAGGAACACTACCGATACCACCGAGAAGATCTTGATAATGCGGTTCTGCTCGATATTGATAAAGCCCATCGCCGCCTGCATCAGGAAGTTAACCTTCTGGAACAGGGATTCGTTATGCGGCAGCAGGGATTCGATATCCCGCAGGATCTCACGAGCCTGCTCCAGTTGCCCGCCCGGCAAGCGCGCTTTACGTACCAGGAAGTTCAGCGCCCGCTGGGTATCCATCAGGCACAGGCGAACCTTCCAGCCGATATCTTCCAGTTCGGCAAGCGTCGAGAGCGCCGCGTCATACTCATCGCCCTGATGCCCTTCCATGATCACCCGGCTTAGCTTTTCCAGATCGCTGTAGATATTTTCGATTTCGTCTGCCAGCTGTTCAATCTTGGTTTCAAACAGGTCGAGCAGCAGTTCATAGGCGTTGCCGTCCACCATATTCTGGCTGCGGGCGCGCATACGATAGAGACGAAACGCGGGCAGTTCGCGTTCACGCAGGGTGTACAGGCGGCCTTCGCGGATGGTAAACGCGACGGTGCTGTTGCCGGCGTGATCGTCCGCATCTTCAAAGAAGAAAAAGGAGTGGATGTGCAAGCCGTCTTCGTCTTCAAAAAAACGCGCGGATGCTTCGATGTCTTCCAGCTCTGGCCGGGTTGCCAGGCTCTGCCCAAGTTCCGTTTGCACAAGCTGTCGTTCGGCCTCTTCGGGTTCGACCAAATCAACCCAGACAGAATTTGTCAGGTTGTCGGCTTCATCCAGTTCGAGACGGGACAGTCGATTGTTTTCCAGTTGAAATGCGCTCAGCATGACCGGGACTCCCAATGCAAAAAAATATCAGGGACAGCTCGGTTGGCACACAGACAGAAACATTACAGGTTTCAGACCATTAAACAGCCTGACTCATTGCGACGGGATATACGAATATGGGGTCGCCGACAACCACTAAGGCTATCAGCATAAGAGGATAGCCTTAGAAGTTGTACCTGGATGACAGGTAATTGAGCCAGTATCTACTGGGTGTGTCCAAGGCGAGTGTCCTCTTAAGTCGTTATCGTGCGCGCATGTTACGCCAGCAAAAATATGGCGTCAACACGCAACGGGACACCGCAGCCTAATAAATGCAGGTGACGGTTTAAGCGTAGCACCTGACTGAAAAATTGCGCGATATTTCTGTGACTTACACCGTTTCCAGCCGTGCGTACGCGGCCACCAGCCACTTAATGCCCTGCCCGGGAAAGGCTACCTGCACGCGGCTGTGCTCACCGCTGCCTTCAAGGTTAACGACCGTGCCTTCGCCAAATTTCGCATGACGGACACGCTGTCCGAGGCGGAAGCCTGAATCATTCTCAGAGACTGGCGTTCCCATACGCTGATGGCTGACCGGGCGGCTGATGCTGGCACGTAAACGCACCTCTTCCACGCAGTTTTCCGGCAGTTCCCCCACAAAGCGCGACGGGCGGTGATAAACCTCTTTGCCGTACAGACGGCGGGTTTCAGCGTAGGTCAGCGTTAGCTTTTGCATCGCCCGCGTGACGCCAACGTATGCCAGGCGGCGTTCTTCTTCCAGACGGCCGCCCTCTTCCAGCGACATCTGGCTTGGGAACATCCCCTCTTCCATACCGACGATAAACACCTGCGGAAACTCCAGCCCTTTTGCGGAGTGCAGGGTCATCAACTGAACCGCATCCTGCCAGCTATCCGCCTGCCCTTCACCTGCTTCAAGCGCCGCGTGGGACAAGAACGCCTGCAGCGGCATCAGATCTTCATCTTCGTCCTGGTAGCTGAACTGGCGCGTTGCCGTCACCAGCTCCTCTAAGTTTTCGATACGCGTCTGGCCTTTTTCGCCTTTTTCCTGCTCGTACATTAGCATCAGGCCGGAATCTTTAATTACCCGATCGGTCTGAACGTGCAGCGGCATATCGATGGTTTCATGCGCCAGCGCGTCGATAAGCTCCATAAAGCGTTGCAGCGCGGACGCGGCCCGGCCGGCCAGCGCTTTCTCCTGCAGCAGGAAGCGGCAGGACTGCCAGAGCGTTAACTGCTTGTCTCGCGAAGTCTGGCGCACCACGTCCAGGGTGCGATCGCCAATCCCGCGGGTTGGCGTGTTCACCACGCGTTCAAACGCTGCGTCATCGTTACGGTTGGCGATCAGACGCAGGTAGGACAGCGCGTCTTTGATTTCCTGACGTTCAAAGAAGCGCATGCCGCCATAAATACGGTACGGCATGCCGACCTGCAGCAGCGCCTCTTCCAGCACGCGCGACTGGGCGTTGCTGCGGTAGAGAATGGCGCACTGCTCAAGCGCTCCGCCGTTCTCCTGCCACGTTTTGATGCGGTTAACGACAAACCGCGCTTCGTCCAGCTCGTTGAAAGCGCAGTAGAGGGAAATCGGCTCGCCATCGCTGCCGTCGGTCCACAGCTCTTTGCCCAGGCGGCCCGCGTTATTGGCGATCAGGGCGTTGGCCGCGTTCAGAATGTTGTTCGTTGAGCGGTAGTTTTGCTCCAGGCGAATGGTTTGCGCGCCGGAGAAGTCGCTGAGGAAGCGCTGGATGTTTTCTACCTGGGCGCCGCGCCAGCCGTAGATTGACTGATCGTCATCGCCTACGATCATTACTTTTCCGCTATCGCCCGCCAGCAGGTGTATCCACGCGTACTGAATGCTGTTGGTATCCTGGAATTCGTCCACCAGGATATTGGTGAAACGCTCGCGGTAATGATTAAGGATATGCGGCTTAGTCAGCCAGAGTTCGTGAGCGCGCAGCAGCAGCTCGGCAAAATCCACCAGCCCCGCACGGTCGCAGGCTTCCTGATAGGCCTGATAGACTTTCTGCCAGGTCTGCTCTACCGGATTACCATAACTTTCAATGTGGTGCGGGCGTAAGCCTTCGTCTTTTTTGCCGTTGATATACCACATCGCCTGACGCGGCGGCCACTGCTTCTCATCAAGGTTTAGCGCCTTGATCAGGCGTTTTAACAGACGTAGCTGATCTTCGCTGTCGAGTATCTGGAAGTCCTGCGGCAGTCTGGCATCCATATGGTGCGCGCGCAGCAGGCGGTGCGCCAGGCCATGGAAAGTCCCGACCCACATGCCGCCCTGGCTTGAGCCCATCAACTGGCCAATACGGTGGCGCATTTCCGCCGCCGCCTTGTTGGTAAACGTCACCGCCATGATGGAGTACGGCGAGCAGTTTTCAACGGTCATCAGCCACGCGATGCGGTGTACCAGCACACGCGTCTTACCGCTACCCGCTCCGGCCAGCACCAGCATGTTGTTGCGCGGGGCGGCAACGGCTTCGCGCTGTTTATCATTGAGGCTATCGAGCAGGTAAGAAACGTCCATTGGCACCGCCATTTATAGTGTATGAATACTCTAAATAATTCGAGTTACAGGAAAGCGGCAAGCTCTAGAATCCTCAGGAGCTTACATAAAGTAAGTGACTGAGTGCAGCCAACGCATCTGTAGCTCGAAGTATGACGAGTATTTATACCTGGAATTTTATACAGAGTTCTGAGGATTATATCAGCGCGGTGAGGGATGCCAACCGCGAAATTTCCAGATGAGGCAACAAACGGCTGTCATCTATCTGCATCAGATCGCCATCGCGCAGGTTAATCCAGCAGGCCTGCATCCCGCAGCGCACCGCACCCGCGACGTCGGTCGTGAGATCGTCGCCGACGTGAAGGATCTGTTCCAGCGGGACATTCAGCTTTTCAGCCGCAAGATGGTACATATCGTTGAACGGCTTGGCACGTCCATGCGGGCCGGCTCGCAGTACAAACTTAAAGTAGTTGTGCAGGCCAAACAGATGCGGTTCGGCATTACCGTTGGTGATAGCCACCAGCGGCCATTTTTGCGCGAGCATCGCCAGCGTGTCATGGGTTTCTTGCGGCACGTCGATACGGCTGCGCCATTTTGCAAAGTTTGCCATAGAAGCAGCGGCGCCCGCGGCGGCCTCTTGCGCCGTTAAACCTGCCTCTAACATGGCCTGCTCAACGGCACGGCGGCGCCACTCTGTTACATCGTGATAAATGTCAGGCTCTGCCAGGCGGAGAGCCTGACGCAGGCGCATAAAGTCTGGTGTTGTTAAGGCGCTGAGGCTCGGATGATAATTCTGTACAAAGCTCAGCGATTCCAGCTCGGTGCGTTCGATTACCGGACGGTTGTCATACAGCGTGTCGTCGAGATCGAAAGTGAGCGCGGCGATCGGCCCAAGTGGGCGGTAAAAATGCATTACGATTTCCCCCGTTTGGCACGTGGATGCGCGGTATCATACACCGAGGCTAAATGTTGAAAGTCTAAGTGGGTGTAGATTTGCGTGGTGGACAGGTTAGCGTGGCCGAGTAATTCCTGCACGCCGCGCAAATCGCCGCTCGATTCCAGCATATGCGTGGCAAAAGAGTGCCGGAGTTTATGTGGGTGTACGTGGCTGTTCAGCCCCTGTTTGATTCCCCACTCGCTAAAGCGTTTTTGTACGTTGCGGGCAGAGATGCGTTTGCCCTGTTTTGAGAGAAACAGCGCGTCGTCTTCCGGGCCGAAAAGTTCGCGCAGATCCAGCCAGTGCTCGACCCAGACTACGGCGGATTTCCCCACCGGCACGCGGCGTTCTTTACTGCCTTTACCCATCACCCAGACTTCGCCCGTGGACAGATCGATGTGTCCGCAATCCATATTCACCAGTTCCGACAGGCGCAGGCCCGCGCCGTACATCACTTCAAGCATGGCGCGATCGCGCACGGCGAGAGGGTCGTTGAGATCGATATCCAGCAGGCGGTTAACGTCGTCCACGTCAATATTTTTCGGCAGATGGCGGCCGGCTTTCGGCGCAGAGATCCCTTTAGCGGGATTGGCTTTCAGCTCGCCCTGGCTGACCAGCCAGTCGAAGAAGCTGCGTAGTGCGGAAAGACGCAGCGCAAGGCTTGATGGCCCAAGGCCTGCTTTGCGGCTACGAACCGTCAGTGAGCGCACGGCCGCGGCATCGCACCGTTGCCAGGCCTGCAGGCCCATCTCAGCAAGCAGTTGAATAATGGTTTCAAGCTGGCGGCCATAGTTGAGCAGGGTTAAAGGGCTGAGCTGGCGCTCAACCTTCAGGTATCGCAGAAAACCATCAACGGAGGGCTGCAGGGGTGAAGCGGTCATACGCGCTCGATCCAGCGCTCCAGCAAATCAGGCAGCATTAGCGCCAGCTCGTGCAGCAACTGGGTTCCCTGCCCTTCTTGATAATGCTGTGCGTCACGGCTGCTAAACAGCAGCACGCCGAGATCGGCATCGCTGCCCATCAGCGACATCGCAACCGAACCAATCGCTTTTGCCTGGGGCAACACCACCAGCAGTTCCGGTCCGTTAAGCGGCCCCAGATAATGCTGATTATCGCCCAGACGCTGAATGCGCAGCGGTTCGAACGCCTTGCGGTTGAGCCCCAGGTGTATAAAGTCAGAAGGGGCGCCAATACGCCAGCGATCGGCAAAAAGACGCACGTTCGCACCCGCAAGCCCCATTTCACGCGCCCAGCGATGCAGGCGGTTGAGCATATCCTGCAGGCTGGTGGCGGAGGCGAGACGGCCCTGCAGTTTCAACAGGCGATAGAACAATCCTTCGTTGGCACTCGCCTGCTCCATAAGCAGGGTCATGTTTTCCTCAAGGAAATTGATGTGGTGGCGGCTGCGGGCCATATGCCACTCAACCAGCGATACGCTCCCGCGCACGGGGTGCGGCACCTGCATCTGTTCAACGTGTCGGGCGTTACGAATAAAGAAGTCGGGATGACGCAGCAGGTATTCCGCCACGGCGTTATCATCGAGCTCCAGTACGGCTTCTTGCTGTTCCTCGGCGTTCTTCATAGATGTATAAATCCATCATAGACATGGGCCGCCGGGCCAGTCATAAACAGCGGACTTCCCGGCCCTTTCCAGGCGATATCAAGGCGGCCGCCGGGCAGCTCTACGCGTACCTGCTCCGCCAGTAAACCTTGCTGAATGCCTACGGCTACGGCCCCACAGGCGCCGCTGCCACAGGCTTGCGTTTCGCCCGCGCCACGCTCAAAAACGCGCAGGCGGATATGTTCGCGGGTCACAACCTGCATGAACCCGATATTCGCCCGCTCCGGGAAGCGCTCATGGCTTTCCATCACCGGCCCCAGGGTTTCCACGGCGGCGGTGGTCACGTCGTCCACCTGAATCACGCAGTGCGGGTTTCCCATCGACACGACGCCGCACATAATCGTCTGCTCGGCCGCGCGCATAATATAGGTCTTTTCCGCTTTGTTTGCGCGGAACGGCACTTCCGATGGCTCGAAGTTTGGCTCGCCCATGTTGACGCGTACCAGTTCGTCATCGGTCACGCTTAACACCATGCGGCCGTTAGCGGTGCTCACGCGAATATCACGTTTATTGGTCAACCCCTTCAGGCGCACAAAACGGGCAAAGCAGCGCGCGCCGTTACCGCACTGCGACACTTCGCTGCCGTCAGCATTGAAGATGCGGTAATGAAAATCGAGATCGGGATCGTAAGGGGGTTCAACCACCAGTAGCTGGTCGAAGCCCACACCGAGGTGACGATCCGCCAGGCGGCGGATCAGCTCAGGGGAGAAATAGACATTCTGTGTCACCGCGTCGACGACCATAAAGTCATTACCGAGGCCATGCATTTTAGAGAACTGCATTTTCTGCTCCATTTCCGCGGTTACTTCTCTTATTGGCTAATAAATCACCTGAGTGGGTGCATCATCCGTGCCGCGGTTATTGCGATCCGGCGTTGTTGATTGTATCTGCGGTTGAGGCGCGGTGTCCTGCGTTGCCGGTTTAGTTTTACCGTCAGCGGGTGGAAAATACAAAGGCCCTTTCAGGCCGCAACCTGTCAGACTAAATAGCGCGAGCGCCACCGCCAGCGGGCAGAAAATTTTCTTCATTATTGAGTTGCCTGTGATTCAACATTCTGTCGTCTATCATCGCAGGTGAACCCCGAAAAGCAATACTCTTTTCTATTCACTCTGCTTGCTTTTATACTGCCGTGAAAACGACTAACCGGGAAGAAGAGATGAACGACAGCGAATTTCATCGCATATGCGATGGCCTGTGGATGACGATTGAAGAGCGTCTGGATAACTGGGACGGCGACACGGACATCGATTGTGAGATCAACGGCGGCGTGCTGACGCTGAGTTTTGAAAACGGCAGCAAAATTATTATCAACCGTCAGGAACCGCTGCATCAGGTATGGCTGGCGACCAAAAGCGGCGGTTATCACTTTGACCTGAAAGGGGATGCGTGGATTTGCGATCGTAGCGGCGATGAATTCTGGGCGCTGCTGGAAGGGGCCTGCACACAGCAAGCGGGCGAGCCGGTAAGCTTTAGCTAGTTACTGATACTGTTGCAGCAGCGGCGCGGCGCTATCGTCATGATTCGCCGAGGTGGCGGGAAGAATAGACTGGGTGCGGAACGGAATAACCTGCATGCGCCCGTCGACCTTCACAATCTGGTAGAACTGCGGCAGGTTGAAGTTGATGAAGCTTGAGCCGTAGGTGAACCGGTCATGGGAGGAAGAATAGAAACGGCTGACATCGCGCACCAGCTCTTCTTTGCTCCCCTCGCAGTGGTGATACACCTCCGCCCGGTTGCTCTCATCAAGAATATAGATGTTAAAGCCCTGCTCTTCGTTGGTCTCTTCGAAGAAGAACTGAATGATCCCTTCGCTGGCAAAACCATCCACTACCGGCGGCAGTTGCACCTGGTCTGTTTCCACCTGAATAGACAGGCCGTGCAGTTTGTTATGGGAAATCGCCCCATAGAACTCCACCGCATTTTCCAGCTTCTGTACCGATACGCTCAGCCGTTCGAAGAACAGACCCCATGTCTGGCCGGAAACGCGTAGCGCTTTGAAACGCCCCGGTTCCTGGCGGGTGCTGGATAAGCGGAACTCAATGCATTCAGAAACCAGTTGCTGCACGCGGGTGCGGATCAGGCCGCGTAGGTGCTGGCTATAGCAGAAGACTTCCACGCTATCCGGCGGCGCGGCATCCTGGTGCATTTTGCCGAGGATGGTTTTCAGCGCTTCAATCATCGCCTGTTCGCCGTTGAAATGCAGGGTACGCACTTCGTTCCACGAGTTGCGGTAAAGCAGGTCGACGCTGCCGACCAGGCACTGCTGCTGCTGCCCAAAGCTGAATACGTCGAGCTTGCGGAAATCGAAATGCACAACCTGATTACGGAACGCCGCCGTCGGGTCATATTCAAGGTTAACGATAATCGCCAGGTGACGAATTTCACACGGGCTGTAGAGCGCTTTTGGCGTTGGCGCAGGCAAACGCAGCGGGAAGTGATGAGAAACATCCGCCACCATTTCCTGCAGCTTAGGCAGATCGCAAACGCCGTTGCCCTTAATAAACAGGCGGGTACGCGAGGTCAGCAGGCCGTTAAAGTAGGCCCACGCCACCAGCTTATTAAGATAACGGTTATATTCCAGCGGTTGGTGGCTGACGATGGAATCCATGTTTGGCGCGCGGTTGTAGAGATACCAGCCAGAACGGTTAGCACGGCCCGGCGGCACATGGATAAAGGTAAGGTTCGACTCGGAGAGGTCCGGCGAAATCTGCGGGTTCACCAGGGTGACCTTACCAGGCAGCGCTTCAAAAGCTGCATACAATTTGCGGGTCAGCACGCCGATATCCTGCGGGCTGGCGCTGACGCTGAGGTTATTGCGGCGCGCAAAGCGAATCAGGTTGCGGTAGCTTTGCATCATCGCATCCAGCAACTCGTTGTGCGCATCACGTACCTGGTCAATCTTCCAGTTGGCGCGGTTATCGAGCATCGCCAGCCGCTCTTCGTCCCAGCCCCAGTCTTTAACCAGCTGGCTCAGGACTTCACGCCGCCAGCCGACGCAGGCACGCTCGCGTGAGAGTTTCTCACACACTTTCAGGTAGAAGCAGCGGCGCACCAGATCCAGACGCGCGGTATCGTCGATTTGCGTCAGATAGTGGGTGACGCGTTCCAGCATCATGCAATAAGGATCGAGCCCGAAGGAGACGATCTCGCCGTCGTGCAGGCGCTGTTTGATGTCTTTCGCCAGCAGGCGCGCGTTCGGGTATTCCCAGGAATAGGCTTCCAGCAGCAGCGTTTTCAGCACTGCTTTATAAGGAGAGTCGATGCTTTTATAGAGCTGCCACAGGCTGGCGCCGAAGTATTCTTCGGCAGACAGGGAGCTTAACCCGCCCAGATCGAGCCATTCGTTTGGCGTCAGCACCCCCTGCGAGTAGAGCGACATGACGTAATCGTCGTAGTTCTCTTCTTCATCGCCCGGCACCATATTCCACAAAATACGTTTACCCGCGAGGCGCACGGCGGTGCGGTAAAATTCGTCCAGCAGCAGGATATGTTGGGTTGAGCCGCAGTCTTCGCCGCCGAGGCTGCCGCTTTCGTTATGGCGGAAACGGTTCTCATCAATCAGGAAGAAACTGACTTCTACGCCCAGGGACGCCGCCCAGCTTTCCAGCAGGCTACATTTACGCTGCAGTAGCTGGCGTTCGTCGTTGTCGAGCCATGCCTGGTGACAAACCCAGATATCCAGGTCTGAAGAACAGCTCTGGCCGACGGAGGAGGTGCTGCCCATGGAATAGAGCGCGGTTATCGGCAATTCGCCCGCGGCGGTTTCCTGCGGCGGCATGCCGCGCATCATTTCCAGCTCGTTAAGGTAATGGCGTTGGGTTTCATCAGGCGTGTAGATGCAAATGCCATGGGGAACGTTACCGTCAAGGTAACCCGGCATCAGCGGGTGATGATAATGTAACAACGTTGGCAGAAGACTGTAGACCTGCTGGAAAGCAGGGCCCATCGCAGCAAGCGCGCGATCTACGCGCAGTTGGTTAATGGCATCCAGTCTCTGTTTAAGAGTCTCAATATAGAGGTACAAGACATATCGCCTGATGGTTTCAGTATTTCGAAAAAACCCGTTTCCCGAGTGCTGCCTTTATGATTATAAACGAACGGGCAGACAACTGCTGGAAACGTGATCAATTTAACACCTTGCTGGTTGACCGTAAAGAAAGTTGCGCTACGCGCAAAGTTGGTCACCGGTAAGCCGTTTTATATTCCATAATACGAGGCACGTCCCTCTTTGCCGCAAAAACCGTTGAAACTGACAGCCTTCCGTGAAGAGTGGTAGGATGGGAAGCAGACGACAATTACGGTAACAAGCATGTTAGACAAAGTATTAAGAATTGCCACTCGCCAGAGTCCATTAGCGCTTTGGCAAGCACAATATGTTAAACAGCGCCTGATGGCCTGTCACCCGCGGCTCAGCGTTGAGCTGGTGCCAATGGTCACGCGTGGCGATGTCATCCTCGATACTCCCCTGGCGAAAGTTGGCGGGAAAGGACTGTTTGTCAAAGAATTAGAGCTGGCATTGCTTGAGGGCCGCGCTGATATCGCCGTGCATTCAATGAAAGACGTACCGGTTGAATTCCCGCAAGGATTGGGTCTGGTCACCATTTGTGAGCGCGACGATCCGCGGGACGCCTTTGTCTCTACTCACTATGCCAGCCTTGATGATTTACCTGCGGGCAGCATCGTCGGCACTTCCAGCCTTCGCCGCCAGTGCCAGCTAGCTGAACGCCGTCCGGATCTGGTTATCCGCTCGCTGCGCGGCAACGTAGGCACGCGCCTGAGCAAGCTGGATAACGGCGAATACGATGCGATTATCCTCGCCGTAGCGGGGCTTAATCGCCTTGAGCTGCAGTCCCGAATTCGCTGCGCGCTGCCTGCCGAAGTTTCCTTACCGGCGGTGGGCCAGGGCGCGGTGGGCATCGAATGCCGAATTGATGACGAACGTACCCGCGAGTTGCTCGCGCCGCTTAATCATGACGAAACGGCCATTCGCGTATGCGCGGAACGTGCCATGAACATGCGTCTTGAAGGCGGTTGTCAGGTGCCTATCGGAAGCTATGCTGAGCTGAATGACGGCGAGTTATGGCTACGAGCGCTGGTCGGCGCGCCGGACGGTTCATTTATGGTACGCGGTGAACGCCGTGGAAAACCTCAAGACGCGGAGGCCATGGGCATTTCCCTCGCCGAAGAGCTGCTCAATAACGGCGCACGTGAAGTGTTAGCCGCCGTTTATGCCGGAGACGCCCCCGCATGACGATTCTTGTCACCCGCCCCTCTCCCGCCGGGGATGAGTTAGTGAGCCGTCTGCGCGCACTCGGGCAGGTGGCGTACAGTTTCCCGCTTATCGAATTCTCCCGCGGCAAGCAGTTAGAGCAACTGCCGGGGCTGCTTGCCAGGCTTCATGCTGAAGATCTGGTTTTCATTTTATCCCGGCATGTCGTGCAGTATGCGAATCCGCTACTGAGCAAAACCGGCATTGGCTGGCCGCAGAAACTAAGCTGGTTTGCCATCGGACGCACCACCGCTCTGGCATTTCATACGGTAAGCCATTTGCCCGTTCGCTATCCGTTGGATCGGGAAACCAGCGAAGTCTTGCTACAATTACCTGAATTACAGAATATTGCCGGTAAGCGTGCGCTAATTCTACGTGGCAACGGCGGACGCGAGCTGTTAGGCGAAACCCTGGCAGCCCGCGGCGCTAAAGTAGAATTTTGCGAATGTTATCAACGCAATGCCAGAATTTATGACGGAACAGAAGAAGCGTTTCGCTGGCGCGATCGCGGCATAACCACCCTCGTCGTTACCAGCGGTGAAATGCTGCAACAGCTCTATACGCTGATTCCTGAATGGTATCGCAATGACTGGTTACTCCACTGCCAACTGGTTGTTGTCAGTGAGCGTTTGGCGATGCTCGCCCGGGATTTGGGCTGGCAGGATATCCGCATCGCCGATAACGCCGACAATGACGCGCTGCTCCGCGCGTTACAATAAACCTAACAATATGGGACGCCACAATGACGGAACAAAATACTTCCTCCGCCATGGTTGAAGAGACCAAACCCGCGGTGGAAAGCGAAAGCACACCGCTGCCAGAACAATCCCCACAAAAGAATCGTAGCGGCGTGGCGGGGATTGCTTTGGGCGCCATCGCCATTGCTATTGCCCTGGCGTTAGGTGCCGGGCTCTACAGCTATGGCAAACATCAAACTTCTGCGCAAACCGCTACCAATGACGCGCTGACTACCCAGCTTACCGCGCTGCAAAAACAGCAGGATCTACAAAAAGCCGAACTGGAAAAGACCATCAAACAGCAGGCAACGGCGCTTGATGAGGCTAACCGCCAGCAGGCGAACCTGGCGCGTCAGCTTGATGAAGTGCAGCAAAAAGTGGCCACTATTTCAGGCAGCGATGCAAAAACCTGGCTGCTGGCCCAGGCCGATTTCCTGGTAAAATTAGCCGGACGTAAACTCTGGAGCGATCGGGATGTCACTACCGCCGCCGCGCTGTTAAAAAGCGCTGATGCAAGCCTTGCAGACATGAATGACCCAAGCCTGCTCACCGCTCGTCGCGCCTTAACCGACGATATCAGTTCGCTTTCAACGGTCACCCAGGTGGATTATGACGGCATCGTTCTGAAGTTAAACCAGCTTGCCAATCAGGTTGATAACCTCCGCCTTGCAGATAATGACAACGACGATACGCCGATGGATTCTGACGGCAACGAACTGTCCAGCACCATGACCGAATGGCGTCAAAACCTGGCGAAAAGCTGGCATAACTTTATGGATAGTTTTATTACCATTCGACGTCGCGATGAAACCGCGGTGCCGCTGCTGGCGCCCAACCAGGACATCTACCTGCGCGAGAATATTCGCTCGCGCCTGCTTATTGCCGCCCAGGCAGTACCTCGCCATCAGGATGAGACCTACAAACAGTCGCTGGAAAACGTGTCGACGTGGGTGCGTGCCTATTACGACGGCGACGATGCCACCACCAAAGCATTTCTGGATGAAATAGACGAACTGGGCCAGCAAAACATCAATATGGATATCCCGCAAACGCTGCAAAGCCAGCCGCTGCTGGAAAAACTGATGCAGACCCGCGTTCGCAACCTGCTCGCTCAGCCAGCCGTTGCCGGCACCGCGCCTACTGAAGCCACGCCTGAACAGGCGCCTGCAGCAGCTCAGGGAGAATAAGCATGATTAAAGTCTTATTGCTCTTCCTGCTGCTGATCGCCGGGATCGTTCTTGGGCCAATGCTTGCAGGTCATCAGGGCTATGTCCTGATTCAAACCGATAACTACAACGTGGAAACCAGCGTCACCGGTCTTGCGATCGTGCTGATCCTCACCCTGATCGTGCTGTTTGCTATCGAATGGATACTCCGCCGTATTTTCCGCACCGGCGCGCGTACTCGCGGTTGGTTCGTGGGACGCAAAAGCAGCCGTGCACGTAAGCAAACGAAAGCTGCCCTGCTAAAGCTTGCTGAAGGCGATTATCAGCAGGTTGAGAAGCTGATGGCGAAAAATGCCGATCACGCCGAACAGCCCGTGGTTAATTACCTGCTGGCGGCCGAAGCGGCGCAGCAGCGCGGCGATGAAATTCGTGCCAATCAGCATCTGGAACGGGCGGCGGAGCTTGCGGACAACGACCAGCTACCGGTAGAGATCACCCGTGTTCGCCTGCAACTGGCAAGGAATGAGAATCACGCGGCCCGCCATGGCATAGATAAGCTGCTGGAAATTGCGCCTCGCCATCCGGAAGTGCTGCGTCTTGCGGAACAAGCGTATGTGCGGACCGGCGCGTGGAGCGCCGTGCTGGATATCCTTCCGGCTATGGATAAAGCACAGGTCGGTGACGAAGCCCATCGCGCAGTGTTACAAGAACAGGCGTGGATTGGGATGATGGATCAGGCCATGGCCGATCGGGGCAACGATGGCCTGAAAAGCTGGTGGCGCAATCAGAGCCGCAAAACACGTCATGAAACCACGCTGCAGGTTGCCATGGCCGAGCATTTAATCGAATGCGACGATCACGAAGCCGCGCAGGAAATCGTGCTGGACGGCCTGAAGCGCCAGTATGACGAACGCCTGATTCTGCTGATGCCGCGCCTGAAGTCAGGTAACCCGGAGCAGCTAGAAAAGGCGCTGCGTCAGCAAATCAAAACGCAGGGCGACCGCCCTTTACTGCACAGCACGCTGGGACAGCTATTGATGAAGCGTGGTGAATGGCAGTTAGCAAGCGAAGCCTTCCGTGAAGCTATTAAGCAACGGCCTGACGCCTTTGATTATGCCTGGCTTGCCGACTCGCTGGACCGGCTGCACCAGCCGGAAGAAGCTGCGCTGATGCGCCGTGATGGCCTGCTGCTGACCCTGCAAACGCCTCCTGCCCCTTGAGCCCCAGGGCGAAGTCCTTTCGCCCTTTTCACCACGCAAAAAAAAACACCTGCCGGTTGGCAGGTGTTAAAACAGGTCTTTTTGACAACTAAGTGGTGCTTCACTCAACGTTGTGTCCATGGTGTTGGATGAGGCCTGAGGCGACATCTGTCGGTGGACGATAAGCACCGTAATCGGCTCTGCGTCATTCCCGGGTTTATGAAGCCTGAGCAAACATAAGAAATGGAATGAGCATCTACAGCAGGATTATTGCACAAAGCATGCCAGGTTTGAATCAGGATTTTAGCAATGCGATCAATACCTACAATTTCAGGTAGTTATTTGGCTATTATAAGACTTTAGTCTTAGCCAACCTTTTCTCGCTGCGCCGCCTCGCTTGTCGCCTGCGGGCGACATGAAAGCCTCTTAAATAAATAATAACTTATTTTCAATAGCTTAAGTGTCGCTAAAAAGAGACGGCAATTCTGGCGTTGTTGCCAAATAACAACAGCTATCGCTTTAGCTTATGGCGAGAAAAGCCGCTGTGGATATTTGCTTTTTAAATACAATCATTGAGAGAAGAATAAGCGACACCGCGTTTCTGTCAGCGATACATTAAAAAAGGCCAGCCCGAAAGGTGGCCTTTTTTAATGTGGGCTACGCGAAAGGATTATTCCCCTGCGGGCCGCTGCCTGAGCAAGGTTGTCTCGCTACGCTCGGCTCAAACCTCCTTC
>DAMALH010000036.1:0-47460 GCA_032000125.1 Buttiauxella sp.
GGACCCGCTCAGCTTCCGCTGCGTCGCACCGGGGCTGGCCTGCGTGCGCCACGCCTGGCTTAATGCGCGCGCGGCGGTTGAACTGGAACTCAACAGCGCCGACGACAACCCCGGCCTGCTGGCAGAGCCTGAACTGGTGCTGGCAAATGCCAATTTTGACGTCACGCATCTGGCGCTGGCGCTGGAAAGCCTTGGGCTGGCCCTCGCCCGTCATGCCGCGTGCAGCGGTGAACGCATCATGAAACTGATGTCGCCCGCCGCCAGCGGCCTGCCGCGTTTTCTCACCCGCCACACCGGACAGACAGGTTTCGCCACGCTGCAAAAAACGGTTTCCGCACTGGTCAGCGACATCGCACACCATGCGCAGCCGCTCTCACCACTGACAATACCGGTGGCCGATCGGGTTGAAGATTATGCCTCGCAGGCAATGGGCATCGTAGCCAAAACCACGCGACTGCTGGAAAGCCTGCGCTATCTGGTAGCCATTGAACTTTTGGTGGCCGCGCAGGCGCTGGATCTTCAGGAGGCCCCGCAGCCCGGGCGCTATGCAGCGGCGCTACATGACAACATTCGTGCCCTGGTGGCGCCGCTGGATGAAGACCGTTCCAGCGCTGGCGACATTTCCGTTCTGGCCGACGCGATAATGCAGCCGGAATGGCTTGCAGGCCAGGCCGTATTGCTGGAGACCGCCTGATGCGCTGGGCGACACGACACTATGACGACATTCTACTGGCGCTCTGGCAGCACCTGGTACTGGTCGGCGCCGCGATGCTGATGGCGTTCGTCATCTCGCTGTTTCTCGGCATTACCACCGCCCGCCGCCCGCGGCTGTACGCGCTGGTGATGACGGTAACCGGCATGATTTTTTCCATTCCGGGGCTGGCGCTGTTTGCCCTGCTCATTCCGTGGCTCGGCATCGGCATGCTGCCGGCTATCGTCGGATTGACGGCCTATGCGCTGATGATCCTCACCCGCAATATTGCTGCCGGTTTTCACGCTGTTCCGCTGGACGTCCGCGAAGCGGCGCGCGGAATGGGATACGGCACCTGGCGCAATCTGCACGAAGTGGAGCTGCCGCTGGCGCTACCGTTCATCATCACCGGCCTGCGCATTGCCACCACCACGCTTATCGGCATCGCTACGGTCGCGGCATATATCAACGCCGGTGGGCTTGGCTCGATTATTCTCGCCGGGCTGGATCAGCGCTATCCGGAGAAAATATTTATCGGCGGCGGCTTAACGTCACTGCTGGCGATCGGCGCGGATCTGTTTTTTGTCCGGCTACAGCGGCGTGTTGCCCAAGGGAGAAGCCAATGATTATGCAGGCATGGCAATGGGTGCTGGATAACCAGCCGCTGTTCTGGCAGGCGGTGTGGCAGCATCTGACTATGTGTGGGCTTGCGCTCAGCATCGCCCTGATTATTGCGATCCCGACGGGTGTGCTGATCGCAAACCTCCCTCGCCTCGCCTTTATCATCACCAGCGGCACCAGCACGCTGCGGACGATCCCAAGCCTTGCGATCCTTGCGGCAGCTATGCCGTTTCTCGGCATTGGCCTGCTGCCCTCGGTCGTCGCGCTGGTGGTGCTGGCCGTGCCGCCGATTTTGCTCAACACGTGCACCAGCATTCAGTCCGTTAACCCGGACACGCTCTCAGCGGCGCGCGGCATGGGGCTCACGCCCTGGCAGGTAACGGGCAGAATCGTGCTGCCTTTGGCGGCCCCCGGTATCCTCGCCGGCTGCCGTACCGCCGCCGTACAGGTAGTCGGCGGAGCGGCACTGGCGTCATTTATCGGCGGCGGCGGCCTGGGTGATTTTGTCACCACCGGCATTGCCATCATGGATATGTCGCGTCTGTTAGTCGGTGCGGTGCCAATTATTCTGCTCGCTGTGGGTATCGAAGCGCTTTTCGCCCTGCTTGAGCGTCTGTTTTATCGGCCTATTTAAAGGGCTAATCTAATGATTAAACTAGAAAATATAAGCAAAATTTATCCCGGATCGCCGCGCAAAGCGCTTGATAGTCTCTCTATGACGTTTGAAGAGGGAACCACCACGGCCCTGATTGGCCCTTCCGGCTGCGGCAAAACCACCACCATGCGCTTAATTAACCGGCTGGAACAGCCCACCTCCGGGCGTGTCTGGGTAAACGGACGCGATGTTGCAGCGGAAGATCCGGTGATGCTGCGTCGGCATATCGGCTACGTCATTCAGAACGTCGGGCTGTTTCCGCATATGACCGTCGCGGACAACATCGCCACGGTACCGCGCCTGCTGGGCTGGAGCACCGCGCGCATTCAGGCTCGGGTGGAAACGCTGCTTGAGCTGGTAGGACTGGATGCCCGGCAATACGCCAGCCGCTTTCCGGCGGCGCTTTCCGGCGGTCAGCGACAGCGGGTAGGCGTTGCCCGCGCGCTGGCAGCGGACCCGCCCGTCATGCTGATGGATGAACCGTTCGGCGCCATCGATCCCCTGATTCGTGGGCGATTACAGACCGAGTTTAAGCAGATTCTACAGCGCGTGAAAAAGACGGTGATTATCGTCACCCACGATCTTGATGAGGCCATCAAAATGGGCGATCGCATCGCCATTATGCGCGAAGGGCGACTGTGCCAGTACGCCCCTCCCGCCGAAGTGCTCTCAGCGCCGGCAGATGAATTCGTTGCGGCTTTCGTCGGCAGCGATGCGGCGCTGAAATTGCTTGCTATTACCCCGGTGGCCCAGGCGATGGAAACGTCTCTGAACGCTACTCATCCGCAGCGGCTTGACGTGAACGCCACCCTGAAAGACGCGCTGGCGCTGATGCTTTCCCGGCGCGCCGACAGCATCACCGTCACCGAATACGGTTCGCCCGTCGGCGTATTAACCCGCCAGCGGCTTTTCACCCACGTGCGGCCCGATGCGGACCATGCGACCTATGAGAGAAATTTATGACGCAAAGCATCCATTTAACCTGGCTAAACGGCCCTGACGTTGACCAACTGCAGCTCACGGACGCGGAAATCCTCGCGGCGGTAGAGGACGGGCTGCGGGCACAGGGGCAGAAAAAAACCGTCATTGAACCGCGCGTGCATTTAATTCCCGATAAAGCGTTTAACGGCCACTTTAACGTGCTGCGCGGTTATATCGAGCCGCTGGGGCTCGCGGGGGTAAAAATCGTCGGCGATTATGTTAATAACTATACGCTCGGGCTGCCCTCGGAAATGGCTCTGCTGAACCTTTTCGATCCGCGCACCGGCATGCCGGTTGCCATACTGGATGCGTCGGCGATTACCGATATGCGCACCGGCGCGCTTACCGCGCTGGGCGCGCGCCACCTTGCCCGCAGCGACAGTAAGGTGCTAGGGCATATCGGCGCACGGGGCACCGCTTACTGGAACGTTCGTCTGCTCAACAGCATTTATGATTTTGATGAAATCCGCATTCATTCCCGTCGTCCGGAAAGCCGTGACGCTTTTGCACGCCGTCTGGAGCAGGATCTCGGCAAAAAAGTCATCGTCACGGACGACTGGGAAAGCTGCGTGCGCGGCGCGGATATTGTGGTCGAAGCCTCGCGTCTTGATGCACCGACGCCGCTGTTAAAAACAGCGTGGATAAAACCCGGCGCCTTTGTCGTGCCCTACGGCACCATGAGCGCCGTGGAACTGTCGCTCACCGACATTATGGATAAGCTGGTGGTGGACGACTGGGGACAGTGCAAAGGAGGCATGTTTGGATCGCTACGGGCCCACGTAGAGGCTGGAAAATTAAGCGAGCATACCCTGCATGCCGAGCTGGGCGAGATTGTCGCCGGGGCGAAACCCGGCCGTGAAAACGATGGCGAAACCATCCTCTTCTGGCACCGCGGGCTGTCGCTAAGCGATATTGCACTGGGGCATGCGATGCTGGAGAAAGCTCGCGCGCTGGGTATTGGTCAGGAACTACGCTACCGGTGATCGTTAACGCGCGAATGTACTCGGTCACCCCGGCGGCGGCAGAGGGGTGGAAAAGGCTCCTGCTCGAAGCAGTACGCCGCGCCGGGCTGAAGGCCGAGATTTTTGACTACCCTGCCCCGGCCAGGCTGGAAGGGCTGTGGGCTCGTTCCGATCTGCTGGCGGTATTCATGTGTGGCTGGCCCTTTGCGCAGCGGCGCTTTCCGGTACGCCCCGTGGCCGTGCCGGTTACGGAAGACGCCGCCGAAGAAGGGATAGCAGGGCACTACCGTACCCTGTTTATGGTGCCGACGTCGTCTGCCGCCGGAGGGCTGGAAGAGACCTTCGGCGGGCGGCTGGCCTATACCAACCCGGAGTCGCACTCCGGCTATAACGCGGTGCGCTTTCATCTGTCGGCGTACCTTAGCGAATCGCGGAAAACGCTTTATCGCACGCTTGTCGGGCCGCTGGTGACTCCGCGACGCGTGCTGGAAACCCTGGCGGCGGGCGAAGCGGATGTCGGCCCGCTGGACAGCTATGCCTGGTCGCTGCTGTGCCGGTATGAACCGGAATTAACGCGCCATGCGCGTATCCTGGCACGCACCGCGCCTGCACCGATGCCTTTACTGGTGGCAAGCGATAGGGTTGACCCGCAGGCCGTTATGGCGCTGCAAACGGCGCTGCTGGCGCTGAATACAGAACAAGATGCCGCGCTATTACAGCCTCTGGGGCTTCGGGGGTTTATCACCCCGTCCGCCGACGCCTGGCAAGTTCTCTGCGACCGGGAAGAAATTGCGTTCTCCAGAGGCTATGAAATGCTGCGCTGAAAAGCGCATTTAAGTCTGAAACCATGAAAACGGCGTCATTTCGCTATCCTTGCAGACGCCCGGACTCTGGCGCTCTTCGAACCATAAATCCCGGCCACCCTGAATCTTTCAGCGTGGCCGGGATTTTTACTACGGGCTGGCTCAGGGATTAAAGCTGCCCGTGCACCAGCGGCAATACCTCTTCGCCAATGCGAACGGCTTCTTCAAGATGCGGGTTAGCGGCAAGGATAAAATTAGAGAACCCCGCACGCGCATATTCCGCAAGACGGTCGGCTACCTGCTGATAACTACCGACGATACCGATTGTCGGGCCAGGCCTGACCAGGCCCAGCCCGGACCAGAGATTTGGTCCAATAATATAGTCATCAAACTGCTTCCCTTTTTCCTGACGTAACGCCGCCTGACGTTGGGCGCCAACCGAATCGCCGCCGCCAACGCTGGTCATTGGATTGGCGATGCGCGGGGCGTTAAAATCATGCTTATTCCATAGCCGCCGCGCTTCATCCCAGGCTTCCGCTTCGGTTTCCCGTGCGAAGATGTCCACACGCAGACCATATTTAATCTGCCGTCCATGAGCCTTCGCCATCTGGTTCAGGCGCGCCATCACCGCCTGCATGTCCTCCAGTGGCTCCAGCCACATCAAATAAAAATCGGCGTGACGCGCGGCTACCTCAAGCGCGGCCTCAGAAGAGCCGGAAAAATAGACCCCCGGCTTACGCGTATTCAGCAGCGGCGCGGTTAATCCCCCACCTTCCACCTGAAAACGCTCTCCCTGATGAGTAAAAGGCGAGCCGCGCCATAATCCTTCAATAACCTCCAGCCATTCGCCGGTGCGGCCATAGCGATCGTCATGAGGTAAAAAGTCGCCGTAAGCCCGTTGCGCCGGAGCGCTGCCGCCGGTGATCACATTCCACTCCAGCCGGTTGCCGCTGATGCGCTGTAGCGTTGCCCCCATTTTCGCGGCATAAGCCGGGGTAATAAATCCGGGCTGGAAGGCCGTCATAAAACGTAACGTGCGGGTTTCCCGCGCAAGCGCGGCGGCAACCATTAAGGGCTCATCGCTCGGCAAAGACGTTGGGATCAGCGCGCCATCAAAACCGGCCACTTCGCAGGCCTTAGCCACCATCGCCATATAATCAATATAGCCCCATGCGCTGCTGCTATCCGGCGCGATGGAGTGCACGGTTGCAGGTTTCCAGTCGCCGCGATTCCAGGCTTTTGACGAGACAGAACGCCCGTCGCCGTGAGTGGGGATGCGCCAGAAAAATTCGACCCGTTGACCCATCTTTTATACCTCCACCGCGTTAAGCTGGAAGGGCAGGCGCGTGTCATCGATATTAATTTTTTGCGCAACTAACCCGTGGCGGAACAGCATATCCCCTTCCGCCTGTTGTTCTGCAAAGAGCCCATCGTCCGGCGCGCTAATTCCCCACTCGCGCCCTTTCAGGCCGCGCGTCCACTCTTCCGGCGTAAGCCCATTGGCAATGACTCGTGAGAAGAGTTCGCCCGCTTCGGTTAAGTGCTCGCCAATCCATTCATCGGTTGCCACCAGCGTATCGAACAGCGCCCGTACTTTATCCTCGCCAGCCGCCACCACTTCCGGCAGCACCCAGAATACCGAACGGTTGGCGATCACATCGCCGCAGTCCTGAATTTTACGTAAGCCGCCGCCAGCCAGCGCCGCGCTGAGATACGGGTCCATAGCGATCCATGCATCCACCTCACCGGCCTGTAAGGCCGCGAGCGACCTGCCGGGCAATACATTCACCGGCACGATATCCGTGTACTTCAGGCCCACCTTCTCAAGGGTTGCCAGCAGAAAATACGTCTGAAAAGAGCCTTCTATAAAGCCGATACGCTTTCCGGCCAGATCCTGCGCCTGTTTTACCGGCGAGCTCTCCGTCACCAGAATTGATGACCAGCTACGACGCGGGCGCGAGGCGCCAATGTAGGCAAGCTGCACGTTATCGGCCTGCGCTACCACTGCGCGAGTGGTGCCGGTACCAATCACGTTCACTTTGCCGCTGATGGCCAACTCATGCATCATTTTGCCTTCGGGATACCATAAAAATTCTGGCTCAAAACCGGCGTCAATGAGCGGTTGCTGTAGCGGCTGATAGTGGGTCAACGCGGTTAACGTCAGATTAGAAGGATGGGCCCCGATATAAATCTTCATTAGGTTATTCCTTAATTTTTATGTTCTACGTACGGTAGTGCACCGTGGATTTAAGACAGAGCCTCGTCGCTGGTCTGTTCGAGATCGCCCCAGATCGTGCCGCACAGCCGGGAAAACGCTGGGTTGCCGCGTAGCGCGCGCGGTTCCCTCGGCCGGGGTAGATCAATGCGATAATCCTGCACGATGCGTCCAGGCCGGGCGCTCATAACAATCACCCGGTCAGCCAGCGTTACTGCTTCTTCGATATCGTGCGTGACGAACACAATGCTGCGCTTACGGGTTTCCCAGACCCGCAGCAGCTCATGTCCCATCACGATTTTGGTCTGGTAGTCCAGGGCGCCGAATGGCTCGTCCATCAGATAGAGCTGGGGTTCATAAGCCAGCAGGCGGGCAAGAGAGACGCGCTGGCGCATTCCGCCGGAAAGCGCGCCAGGATAGTGCGACTCAAAACCGTTCAGTTTAATCAGATCGATGAGTTCGGCGACGCGCCGCGGATAATCGGCAGGCGCCATCGCAGAGAGCTCGCAGCCGACGCTGATATTTTCTGCAACCGTTGCCCAGGGAAGAAGCGTATCGCGCTGAAACATAAAGCCCACGCCCGGCGGCGGCTCGGTGACGGGATTGCCATCAATACACACCTGCCCGGCGGCGGCATCCACCAGACCGGCAATCACGCGTAACAGCGTTGATTTACCGCACCCGGACGGCCCGACAATCGCCACAAATTCCCCCGGTGCCACGCTGAGCGACAGGCGATCGATAGCGGTTACGGTCCCGGCCGTGCCGGTGAACGCTACCGACAATTGTTTAACGTCCACTTTTACAGTCACTGGCGCCACTCCGTCATGCGTTGAAATATCCGGGAAATAAACGAGTTCGCGATCATCGCCAGCATCAGCAGAATAATGATGCCGGTAAACACGCCCGTGGAATCAAGCTGCCCTGCGGAGCTTTCGATATACCAGCCGATCCCTTCACTGGAACCGATAAGCTCCCCCACTACCGCTCCGATTAACGCCAGACCCACGGCGATACGCATCGCCGCGGCAATCCACGGCAGAATCGCAGGCAGCATTACTCTTCGCAGGATATAGCGCGGGCTGGCGCGCATGGTGCGCATCAGATCGATATGGTCGCGATCCAGCGAGCGCACGCCTTCCAGCACGTTTAACATGAACACGAACAGAACCATTGAGAAGGACATCATCACTTTGGCGGACAGCCCAATGCCAAACCACAGCACGAACAGCGGCGCCAGCGCCACGCGGGGAAGACTGTACAGGCCCATCAGTAACGGCTCTACTACGCTTGCGACCTGTTTGAAACGCGCCAGCGCAAGACCAATAGCAATACCCGCCGCCGCCCCCAGGAGCAGTCCAATACCCGCTTCACTCAGGGTTGCCGCAGTGTGACGCCACAGGTCGCCGCTCGCTGCCAGCTCCCAGAGCCGCTGCGCGATATCGCCAGGGCGGCTCACCCAGTACGGGTCGATAAACCAGCTCCCCGCCGCCTGCCATATCAGAAGCAGCACAAGGATAAACAGAATTTGCTGGATCAGTATCCGCCGTGCCGCCGCAGAATTCGTCGGCACGGTGACATCCGTCTGGCGCTTTGACTGTAATGAAGAAGAGGTAAATAGATTACTCACGCCTTTCCCTTATTTGTTCGTCAGTAGCTCAGGGACGATGATTGCGTTGTAGTCAGGCTCTTTGAGCTTCGGCTCGGATGCCTTAAGCATTTTCACCATTAGCTGATAACCTTCCGGCGCCATTTTTCCGTCACGGGACAGTAATTTCGGCGCTTCTTCCACCAGCACCTGACGTAACGCCGGCGTTAAGCGCGGGTACATTTTCTCCACCCCCGCCTGCACCGCCGCCGGGTCGGTTTGGATCGTCTGCTCGGCTTTGATAACCGCCCTCGCCAGGCGCTGCGCATCATCGCGATGCTCGTTTAGCCAGCGATCGACCACCACCAGATCCAGCGCCGGATACTGTAATGAACGGAAATCCTGAATTAGCTTGAAGCGTTTGTCCGCCAGCACCGCCTGCACATCCGGCGTGGTGAGCATGCCTGCTTCCACCGCCCCGCTCTCCAGCGCCGCACGCATCGGACCGCCGGTGCCTATCCCCACCAGACGGAAATCTTTGTCAGCGCTCAGCCCCTGCTCGCTAATGTAATAACGCAGGGTGTTATCGGTCAGGCTGCCTGGCGAAGTGATGCCTACGTTCTTGCCCCGCAGATCGCTTAGCTGCGTGGCAGAATTGTCCGCCAGCGCCACCAGGCCGTAACCATGATGTTCGGTCAGCGCCACCAGCACGCGGCCGCCTAAGTTACGGTTTTGCAGACGCACCGCATGGTCAGCGGCGCAGATGCAGGCGGCGACGCTTCCGCCCACCAGCGCCTGTACTGCCGGTGCGCCACCTTTAAAAGCGACGGTTTTTACTTCAAGGCCTTCCTGCGCAAAAAAGCCTTTTTGCTCTGCGACAATCAATGGCAGCGACCCTAATGAATTTTGTGCTGCGGCAAGCGTGAGTGTGGTTTTTGCCTGAAGGGAAAACGCGCTTAACCCCAAGAGTAAGACAGCAAAAATTCCACGTCCGCGCATAGCTGTTGTCTGCATATCGTTAGCCACCTTTGATATTTTATAAAATATATTTGGTAGTAATATGAAGAAAACTGGGGTGAAAACAACCGTTCGCCTTCGAATCTTTTTGCATAACCTTAGGTATCGATGTGATAAGCCTTCCGTTTTCATTGTTTGAACCTGCCCTAAGCCAGGCCGCGCGAATCAAGCGCCGTGAAATGAGCGCCACCCGGCTGGTCGAGGCGCATTTAGAACAGATAGCCCGTCATAATCCTCAGATTAATGCCGTGGTGATTTTACTGGCCGACAGGGCGCTGGAGCAGGCATGGCGGGCGGATAAGGCGCTGCGGGAGGGGCAGGTAACAGGGCCGCTGCATGGCGTGCCCATAACGGTAAAAGAGTCATGGGATGTCGCGGGGCTGCCTTCGACTTTCGGCCTGCCCCATCTGCGCAATAATATTGCCCGCGAGGACGCGCTGGCGGTTTGCCGATTAAAACAGGCCGGTGCGATTGTGCTGGGAAAAACTAACGTTCCGCCTAACCTTGCCGACTGGCAAACCCAACATCCCGACTATGGTACAACGCTTAACCCGTGGAACCTGCAACGCACGCCGGGCGGTTCATCTGGCGGTTCAGCCGCTGCGCTGGCCTGCGGATTTTCCGCGCTGGAAATCGGCAGCGATATCGGCGGCTCGATCAGAATGCCGGCTCACTATTGCGGCATATGGGGCCATAAGCCCAGCTACGGTGCGATTCCTGGCCGTGGTCACGCCCAGCCGGGGAATGTGGCGCCGTCGGATATTACCGCTTATGGTCCACTCGCCCGCAGCGCCGGGGATTTACGGCTGGCGCTGGAACTGTTAGCCCAGCCCGACCCGCAAAGCTGGCCGCGCATGCAGACGATCCTTGACGATGCGCAACCGCGCCACGGAAAGCATTTCCGGGTGGCAGTCTGGCAAGATGACGCCGATTTCCCGGTCAGTAGGGATATTCGACTGGCGCTGCAACAGGCGAGTGAAGCTTTGTCTCGCCTTGGAATTGAGGTCGTTGATGCCCCACTGCCCGGCTTTAACAGCCGTGAATGCTATGAGGTTTACGTTCAGCTACTGCGCGCAGCCACCAGCGGTCGGCAAAGCGACGAAGCCTTTGCCCATCATCAGCATCTCTGCCAGCAACTGGAGGAGGATGACGTCAGCTACCGCGCGCTGCTGCTGCGAGGAAACGTGCTCAGCCATCGCCAGTGGCTGGCGATAAACCAGCGCCGTTACCGGCTGATGGCCGCCTGGCAGGCATTTTTTAATCAGGTGGATTTTTTGCTGTGCCCGGTTGCCAGCACTTCGGCTTTTCCGCTGTTTAACAATGTACCGAAGGAAGATCGCTACGTAACGGTGGACGGACGCGCGCTGCCGTCGGCAAACGACTATTTCTGGCTGGGGCTGGCTTCCGCCTGCGGATTACCGGCTACCGCTGTGCCGCTGGCGCGCACGGCGGAAGGTTTGCCGGTTGGCGCGCAAATCATTGGCCGCTCTGGAGCGGATCGCGCCTGTATTGCTCTGGCGGAAACACTGGAGCAGCATTATTACCGCTTTACTCCACCGCCTTATTTATCTTCATCGGAAGAGTGAAGGCTGGCGAGATAAGCGCGTCCGCGGTCCGCGGCATGGCCAACATGCCCGGCCATCAGCGCACGCGCCTCGTCAGGATTGCCTTCGCTAATGGCGGTTAAAATATCAGCGTGGGATTTGAGGATCGAAACCGTATCGCCGTTCGACGCCATGCCCTGAACCGGCAGCGCTTTCCAAAGGCTTGCAATAAATTCAGCCAGCAGCGTAGAGCCGCTGGCCTCGGCGATTTTAAGATGAAATAACTCGTTAAGCCGACTGAGTTCACGCGCGTTCTGGTTTTTTGCGGCCTCAAGCGAGGCTTCATACGCCGCAGCGATCTCATCAATCTGCGCTTTATCAGCATGCATGGCGGCAAGGCGCGCCGTTTCAGGCTCCAGGATGGCGCGCAGTAAAGAAACCTCGTCCGAACGACTGAGTTTTTTCTCGGCAATCACCGCCGCGTAGTGCGGTTTACGGATAATAAATCCCTGTTCGGCAAGCAGCGTAAAGGCATCACGCACCGGAGTCAGACTCATACCCAGGCGTTCGGCCAGCTCGTTAAGCGTCACTTTCTGCCCCGCTTTGAGTTCACCACTCTGAATAGCGCTAAGCAGCGTCTGGTAAGCCAGCTCACTTTTTGTCAAAAAAGTACGAACCTGATCAATCATGTTTTATTCCTGACTCCTGTACCAACAAACTCCACCGTAAAACATTCATATCTTACGATACCGGCTCATCCCTGACCAAACCATCGACACGCCAGGCGTTTTACCCATTGATTTATGGGGTTACTCATAACATATATTTTATAAAATTGAAGCGATATTTCACAGGCGGGAAGGAGAATCTGAGGAACGACTGAAGGGTACGGACAAGCGCCATCGGCTAGCTTACAGGCTTTATATCTGGAAGCAGCGGCGTTCACCTGTCGAACATTACGCTTTCTTAGATGGGTTTTAGGTGTTCAGGGGATTTTGGAAACGTTTGAAATGGTGCGATAACAGGAGCAGATAACCTTATATAACCCATTGATTATAAACCATAATGAACATTTCAATTTAGTAAGTACCCCCAAAAGTACCCCTATTTCAGTTTATCTATATCTGTATTGCTCAAATTACCATCGTTAAGAAACTTACTGTTCGGTATGCCAGAAGTACATACAGATATTACTAAAATAATAAGACACTAATCTAATAACAACTTTCTTTTCAATTAATACAAGAGCAAACATCGTCTTTATATTCTTAATTAGAGTCTCCATCAAAGGAGACCCTAATATTTTTAAGCATGAGTTACAGCTTTTTTGTACCTTTCTAAAAGAACATGATTACATAAATCAGTATCAAACACGTCAATAAGTTCAACAACTTTTTCATGCAATTCTTGATAAGACTCTGGGTCTAACTTTATCTCCTCATTTTTTCTTGTATCTTCTCCATGAGCGATACAGTTTCGATATTTAAGCAACTGCTCATCTATATATAATTTATTCGCCAAAAACTGAGTGTCGCTTATGCCTATAACAGCAAAAATCTCAGACAACACTTCAAGTTGAAGGTTACTTTTTGTATTAATTACTTTATCCGAGTCGACATTAAATTTTTCATTACCATGTTTAATTGTAATGAAATCAACATATTTTTCAAACGAGTAGAAACTTCTCCCTTGATTATCGGAATTAAAGTTTGAAAACAATCCAACAGTTAAATTATTTTCACTCATAGCACTATATTTCAAGCCCAAATGGTTCAAATAACTTATATATAATTTACCAGCCTTTTTTATATGCCCTTCCCAGTGGGAATATAGCATTACCACCGAAGCCCTTATCGCAGAATGCTTCGCACCCCCTCTGGAGGAATCTATCAATTTACGCATAACTGACAGTTCATGTTTTCTCCAAGAAGAGTCATTAGCAATCTCATCAATGAATATTTCCTTACTTTTTACTTTCATCGATAAAATACTCTTTCACAAGTTCCAGCATTCTCGGCCAGCGGTAAGATGCCTTGGTTCCTGAACCGCTATACTTGTTAAATACATCATCATAAGGTGCTGATTGTGAAGTAGAAAAAATTATTTGTTTTACTTTATTATCATCAACTCCATTTTTTATAGAATGATATGCTCCAGTAGCTAGTAACTCATATAATGAAATTTGGAACCCGCCCTTATATCTCCCGGACTCCTTGTCATATTTATTAAATGAATTATCACCAAGCACTTCATTTATAATATAAAAAGTTTTATCAATCAACTTAATCTCAGAAACCCAGTCGAACTCTGCCGTGGTTATTTTCGAAATATTATTGGTCAAGTAAGATGATATATCTGTAATACCTTTCAGATCTTCCTGTTCTGCATTCGCAAGGAAAATAAGCCTGATAATTAACTCCATATCATAACGCTGGTCGTATAACCTTTCACTAATAGCGATTGATTTGTTAAAGCTTTCAAGCCCGCTTGCATCAACCAAATACTTATAAGCTTCAGGATCCAGCATTATAAGAAGACAATTCCTAACTTCTTGCTCTGATAATTCACTACCGCCAGTATTCAATCTTTGGAAAAGCTCAAACTTTGTATTACCATCACTCTCTTTTTTTATTATTTTTATATCAACCTTCTCTCTCTTGAAGGATATTTTAAGGGATGAATCAAACTCAGTAGTCCCATCCAAACCACTCCATGAAACATTCTCCAGCCCGGGGAGATATTTTGTACCATGCAATTTTAAAGGGGGTTTTTTATTACCATCCTCATCCTTTAATTCATTCATGAATGATAAAATTGTTGATACTCGTTGAAGGCCATCAACTAAATCCCATATTCCATCCTCTCTTTGAGAGATAAAAATTGACGGAAGAGGTATACCTAAAATTATAGATTCAATCAAGTTTACCTTTTGTTCATCTGACCATCTAAAAAATCTCTGAAAGGATGGATTTATATCTATTTCTCCATCACGATAAAGATTTACAAGTTCTCCAATCGACATAGGATAAGAATCAGTAAATATCTCTTTCCTTCTTGTTTCTACTTGCGAAATTAAACTATTCATATATAACCCTTTCAATCAAACAATATTCAAATAAAGATGCCTTTGGGAACTCTTTAAGCAATAGTCTCTGTATTTCTGTTTGCTGTAAGCAGTGTAGTTTATTCAATCAATTAGAGTAGATCTTGACCAAAATCGACCCGCTTTTTCCATGGATTTGCACTTTACCTTCGAGTTTTGCCAAACAGTTGTAACGCATAGCGTAATATCACTACTCGATTTGATGGTTTTATCACAGATAATGAACACTTTCATAGAGTTATCGTCATTTTAAACGGGAACCTCTTGAGGCAGAACATCCTCACTTCTGTAATATCAAACTTTAACTGTTTGAAGCAACTGTAACTTAGAGCGCGTGTAGCCAAAAATCCCCGCTGGCGGTGCAGGTCGGTGACAAGTTTTGACAGGTGCATCCAACGAGTTGTACCTGAAGCTTTCTGAAGCGGTAGCAGTTGAAACTTTCCCCCGGTAAGGCATAACAAATCATAACAGGCTGACTCCAGCCCTGCTTCGCATCGGGACTAACAAAAGCTAACCGCCGGGCTCAACAAATCTCAACGCCAGCCCTTTACACTTTGGCTGCAACTGCTGTTCGTGGGCGTCAGGATCCGTTAGGTTGGGTTGACACTTTTCCCTGTTTCTCGCGAAAAAGTGTCAAGTTTGAGGGGCTGGGGGTTTACAGTTTTTCGCCGTCCAACAGGCGGAGCGACATTAAACCAGTTTTGTTCCAGTCATCCGGCGTATCGGGATGCATTGTGGCAACGTAGGCCAGCTCAGAACGAAGAAACCGTAATGCGCTCGCTGCACGGTCTTTGCCATAGAAGCTGTGGGTTTCTTCATCCAGCCGGAAGAGAATCAGCAGTTCTTCATCGGCTCGTGCTGAACATCAAAACCCAGCTCAGCGGCTGCGGCCTCTATTCGCTGGCCAGCATCAATATCAGCCGGCAGCTCTTTCCCGCCGTCATGCCCCTTTACCCATGCGGCGGCCTGCGCCCACGTCATTGCATTGTGATGATCACCAGCACCAGCAGAATTTTGTTTAGCCTGCGATGCTTCGACATCCACTTTATCGCCTGAAATAACAATTTCACCGCGGGCTATCCAGCCGTAAACAGTTTGCCGGCTGACGCCCATATGCCTGGCGTAGGCTGATTTACTTAACAGCGTCCTGGTGTTTCCCTCCGGGCAGAAAAAAGCCGCCCTCAGGCGGCCTGCTTCTCTTCTGAATTTATCTGGCGCTGGCTGCCTTTAAGCATCGCGCTGACATGTTCGCTTACACGATACTTGAGCCGCCAGTATTTACCGCCATTAGGTTTGATCAGGAGATACAGACCACCACCATCAGCCAGCTTGTAAGGCTTATCTTTAGGTTTGGCGGCGTCCACCTGCCGGGCGTTTAGTTTCACTTGGGGGTATCTCCTTTAGACCGAACAGCGAATACCCCCATTGATACCCCCAACTCACCGTAGATTTCTGTGAACGTGAGTAGACGAGCAGAGACAATAAGGGCCGTGAAACCGCGTATTACAAGGGGTTAAAGGGTGTTTGAGTAGACTTGAGGAGACGTTAAAATAGGTAGGATGGTGCCGATAATAGGAGTCGAACCTACGACCTTCGCATTACGAATGCGCTGCTCTACCAACTGAGCTATATCGGCTTTTCAGGAAACGGTTACGGGCGTAACTGCGGTGTAAAAGGGTAAGAAAATCGTTTAGGCTCGTCAACCACAGCGTCGCTTAGTTGCCTGTTTTTACAGCGCCCAACGGCAAAATCCGCACAAAATGCATGCCTACCATTTTGTTACGTTTGCCGCCTTCAGTATGTTAGCCGTTAAAAAACGGATGCCAGGCCGCTGCCTGACACCCGCCTTTGCGATACTTATCACGCACGAATTGTATCGTCGCCGAATCCAATCCATTTATAGGTCGTCAGCGCTTCCAGGCCCATTGGGCCGCGGGCGTGAAGTTTTTGCGTGCTCACTGCCACTTCTGCCCCAAGGCCGAACTGGGCGCCGTCTGTAAAGCGCGTGGAGGCATTCACATATACCGCCGATGAATCCACTTCGTTAACAAAACGGTTCGCGTTGCGTAGCGTGCGGGTCAGGATCGCATCGGAATGCTGCGTGCCGTGCTCGCGGATATGGCCGATGGCGTCATCCAGATCCGTCACAACTTTCACGTTCAGATGCAGCGACAGCCACTCGTCGTCGTACTCTTCCGCTTTTACCGGCAGTACTGCTGCCGGGCCGTTTTGCAACAGCGGCAGGGATTTTTCGTCCGCGTGCAATGTGACGCCAGACTCCGCCATCTGCCTGCTGAGCGCGGGCAGGAAAGTTTCTGCGATGTTCTGATGTACCAGCAGGGTTTCCAGCGTATTGCAGGTGCTTGGACGCTGAGTTTTGGCATTGACGATGATTTTCAGTGCCGGTTCGACTTCCGCCGTGTCGTCCACAAAGGTATGGCAAACGCCAATTCCGCCGGTGATAACCGGAATGGTGGACTGCTCGCGGCAAAGTTTGTGCAGCCCCGCGCCGCCACGCGGGATCAGCATATCGACGTAGCGATCCATCTTCAGCAACTCGTTGACCAGCGCGCGGTCCGGGCTTTCAATAGCCTGTACCGCAGCGGCTGGCAGGCCGCATTCAACCAGCGCCTGCTGAATGACTTTGACGGTTGCCGCGTTGGTGCGCCACGTCTCTTTGCCACCGCGCAGAATAGCGGCGTTGCCGGTTTTCAGGCACAGGGAAGCAACGTCTACCGTCACGTTAGGCCGCGCTTCGTAGATCACGCCAATCACGCCGAGCGGCACGCGGCGGCGCTCAAGACGCAGGCCGCTGTCTAACAGGCCGCCGTCGATTACCTGCCCCACCGGATCGGCAAGATTGCATACCTGGCGCACGTCGGCGGCAATGCCTTTCAGGCGTGCGGGGGTAAGCTGCAGGCGGTCGAGCATGGCTTCGCTCAGGCCATTACGGCGCGCTTCCAGCACGTCCTGCTCGTTTGCGAGAAGTATTTCTTCGGCCTGCGCTTCCAGGTAATCCGCCATGCGTTCCAGCACGCGGTTTTTCTCTGGTCCTGAAAGCAACGCCATTTTATAAGAAGCCGCTTTGGCGTCTTTGCCCATTTGTTCAAGCATTGCCCGCTCCTTAGTTAACGATCATGTCGTCGCGATGGACCGCAACCGGGCCGTATTCATAGCCGAGGATCGCGTCGATCTGTTGTGAGTGGTGGCCGGCGATAAGGCGTAGCGCATCGCTGTTATAGCGGCAGACGCCGTGGGCCACGTCGCGCCCTTCAAGGCTGCGGATACGGATAACTTCACCGCGGGAGAAGTTGCCGTTCACGCTTTTGATCCCTTTTGGCAGCAGCGAGCTGCCGCGTTCGAGAATGGCGGATAAAGCGCCGTCATCCACGGTGATCTCTCCCGCAGGCGGCGCGCCGAAGATCCAACGCTTGCGGTTTTCCAGCGGGGAAAGCTGCGCGTGGAAACGTGTGCCAACCGGCGTGCCGGCCATCACATCGCCGATGACCCCAGGCTTGCTGCCAGCAGCGATAACCACATCGATTCCCGCGCGGCAGGCTACATCGGCAGCCTGTAGTTTAGTGCCCATACCGCCGGTTCCCAGGCCAGATACGCTGTCCCCCGCAACCGCGCGTAACGCATCGTCTATGCCGTGGACTTCTTTGATAAGCTCCGCCGCCGGGTTGTTGCGCGGGTCGGCGGTGTAAAGCCCCTTCTGGTCCGTCAGCAGCAAGAGTTTATCTGCCCCGGCCAGAATAGCGGCCAGCGCTGAGAGGTTATCGTTATCGCCGACTTTGATTTCTGCGGTTGCTACCGCATCGTTTTCGTTAATGATCGGCACGATATTGTTATCAAGCAGCGCCCTGAGCGTATCGCGGGCGTTCAGGAAACGCTCGCGGTCTTCCATATCGGCGCGCGTAAGCAGCATCTGCCCAACGTGGATACCGTAAATAGAAAAGAGCTGTTCCCAAAGTTGAATCAAACGGCTCTGGCCGACGGCCGCCAGCAGCTGTTTGGAAGCGATAGTGGCCGGAAGTTCGGGATAGCCAAGATGTTCACGCCCTGCGGCAATCGCCCCGGAGGTGACGATAACAATGCGATGCCCGCTCGCATGCAGCTGCGCGCACTGGCGCACGAGCTCAACGATATGGGCGCGGTTCAGGCGGCGGGAGCCACCGGTTAATACGCTGGTGCCAAGTTTTACTACCAGCGTCTGGCTGTCACTCATGATTCTCTGCCGTTTCAACGAAATTGGAAAAATTAAAAGCCAGATGACGTTGTAGCAGGACTGGCACGCCTTGCCAACAGGCGCTGAGGGAAAAGACGCCGCAAACCGTGAGAGATCGTTAAGCGTAGCGGCAAAGCTTGACATTTTTATGACCAAAAAACTTTATTCGCTTTATTTAAACTTTATCTTAAACCGTCATAAATCTTTCATCTCCGGACGTTAAAACTCTCTGCGTTTTTTAACGGCATTTCGCCCGTTTAAATTTAGCGCGTAAACACATTGGGATGAAAAATGAAAAAGACCACTCTGGCATTAATGGTAATGGGTGTTGTTGCTGCAGCCTCTTCTCAGGCGGCAGAAATTTATAATAAGGACGGCAACAAGCTTAATCTTTACGGCAAAGTCAAAGCGATGCATTACATCAGCGACGATGCCAGCAAAGACGGCGACCAAACCTATGTGCGTTTTGGTTTTAAAGGCGAAACTCAGATCAACGATCGGTTAACCGGCTACGGTCAGTGGGAAGCTGAATTTGCGGGCAACAAAGACGAAAGCAATTCAACCACTAAAACACGTTACGCTTTCGCCGGTATTAAATATGCCAATTTTGGCTCTTTCGATTACGGCCGCAGCCTGGGCGCGTTGTATGACGTAGAAGCCTGGACCGATATGTTCCCGGAATTTGGCGGTGACTCTTCAGCCAGAACCGATAACTTTATGACCAAGCGCGCGTCTGGCCTGGCGACGTTCCGCAGCACCGACTTCTTCGGCGCGGTCGACGGCCTGAACCTGACGCTGCAATATCAGGGTAAAAACGAAAGCCGCGATGTGTCTAAGCAGAACGGCGACGGCTTCGGTACGGCGTTGACCTATGACTTCGGCGGCAGCGACTTCGAGGTTGGCGGCGCTTACACCACTTCTGACCGCACTGACGCGCAGCAACTGCAGGCGCGCGGCGAAGGCGACAAAGCGGATTCCTGGGCGGCCGGCGTGAAATACGATGCGAATAATCTTTATATCGCATCCATGTATTCCGAAACGCGTAATATGACCCCAATTTCCGGCGGTTTTGCCAATAAAACCCAGAGCTTTGAAGCGGTAGTACAATATCAGTTCGATTTCGGCCTGCGCCCTTCCCTGGGTTACGTGCAGCAGAAAGGGAAAGATATTGAAGGCGTTGGCGATGCGGATCTGGTGAAATATGTTGATGCTGGTATGACCTACTACTTCAATAAAAACATGTCGGCGTTCGTTGATTACAGAATTAACCAGCTGGATAGCGATAATCCGCTGGGCATTAATAACGATGACATCGTTGCATTAGGCATGGTTTATCAGTTCTAAGCCACCCGGCCAGAAAAAGCCCTTCGCATTATGGAAGGGCTTTTTTTTTAATCTATGCAGTTAGTTTAACCGGCTTATCTAAAAAGTCTTTCGCAGGGACTAATTCCATATTCAGCGACTTTAACAGGTCGCGTAGGCGTTCGTGGAATCCGCGTAGCGTTTGTTCGAGCTTATCGTCCACTTCTTTATCTTTGGAGGCCTTAGTCGTCCAGTTACCTTCTTTGTCGAACAAGCCAAAATGATAAGTGTAGGTAAATTGCTTTTCCTGCGCTTCCAGTTCCATCCACCAGCCCCAGAACTCGCGCAGCTCGGGTGCGGGTTTCACGTTGACGCACACCGCCAGGCAATCAAAGAAGAAACGATTGTCTTCACACTGCTCTTCACGGATATAAGGGCCAAGGGCGGCAAATTTTTTGATCAGTCTACCTTTCGGGTGTCCACTCGGTAACGTCATTGCGATCTCCTTTTGTGAAGCCATTGTTTTACCAAACCGAAAAAATTTAGCAAATTTTTAACGTAATCTTTGTTTCAGCCAACCGGTGATTTCGTTCAGCGCCTTGTCAAAATTTTTATACACCGGCTCTGGCGTGATAAACAGCAGCCTGCCGTCGGCCGATGACGAAGTGATTAAACGCGACTCTTCCTGCGGGCTAAAAGGATCGTTGGCCCAGAAGCCCGACAGCATTGGCGTTGGACACCGGCGACCCAGCAGCCCCTGGGTCTTTAACGAGTAACGATTTAGCTCGACGCTCAGCGCGCTATGCGACGCATCGTTCATGCCAAGCCGGCTTGCGAGAACGTCAATATACATTTCCGGCACCTGCGCCTGGCGCTGCGGATCGCTAAGCAGGCTATGCACCACCGGGCCAAGACAGGCGACAGCTTTAAGACGCGGCGCTTCAAGGTAGGCGAGGCGGACCGCCACGTTTGCGCCAAAGCGAAAACCAAACGCGGCAACGCGGGTGTGATCGACCCATGGTACGTTCGGCAGCGCTTTTAACACGTGCTGGTGAAGCAGGCTGGAGTCCTGGGTAAGTTTCCATTTTGAGGAATACCCCACCGACGGCATATCGATGGTCAACATCGCGATACCCTGGGGCGCGAGGAATTTTTCAAACAGGGTGTAATAGTCGCTTTGCAGGGCGTCCAGGCCACCGCACATCAGCACCGTCGGCAACGGCCCTTGCGCATTCCTCGGCATGTGCAGGAAGCCGGTAATCGGGCTGCCGCCGGTGACGGGAAATTCCAGCTCGCGCAAGCTTCCGGAAAGACGCGGAGCGGCTTCTTCAAATGCCCGGTTAGCAAGCACTTGCGCCTGTTCGGCCAGCACATCGCCTTTCAGGTGCGGATAGGCCGCAATGCTGTAGAGGTTTGCCGCCTGAAGCCAGTACTTACCGCTCTGTGCCTCGTTGCTTTCCTGGCTGGCTTTTTGCTGCCACTGCATCGCCTGCTTCGACCACTCATAGATCCAGTTGCCGTTGCGATAGCCAATAACGGTATCGTACAGCTCATCGTTCGTGCGCTCGCCTTTACAGCAGGCAATGCGCGCCTGCACGTCGAGAATTTCCCAGGGATCGACGCCACGCCAGACCCACATCAGTCGGTTGACCATGCGATACCAGTGCGGAGCGGATTTACCTTCAAGGGTGGATTGAAGAATGGGGGCAGCGTGGTGCGAAGCGCGACGAACTAAAGAAGAGGTTTCCGGATGTTTAAATCGGGGTTTAAACAGAACTTCACTAAGGTTGGCCTGTGACATCGCTTTTCTGCCTCCATGAAAACGTCAGGAACGCAATATTGTACTCTGTCGCTGGCTAAATAACACAAACGCCCGGCGGGGCCGGGCGTAAATCAGTGCAAATTTTGGCGATTAGCGTCCGGCTAACGGCGGTACAAACACCACGCCCATATCCCACGGCTGTTCAATCCAGGTGTTCTGCGGGATATCGATAACGTAATCATCCACCAGCGGCTGACCTGCTGGCTTGGCAAAAATAGTGACGAAATGCGCTTTCGGGTACATTTCGCGGATAGCCACCGCCGTACCGCCGGTATCAACCAGATCGTCGATCACGATAAAGCCTTCACCGTCGCCTTCCGCACGTTTAATGACGTTCAGCTCGCGCTGGTTGTCATGGTCATAGCTTGAGATACAGACGGTATCAACATGACGAATACCCAGTTCACGCGCCAGCAGCGCGCCCGGAACCAGACCACCACGGCTAACGGCAATAATGCCTTTCCACTGTTCGGCAGGCAGCAGACGGCTTGCCAGTTTGCGGGCGTGAATCTGCAACATGTCCCAGGTGACGACGTATTTTTCGCTCATGTGAAGTGTCCCGGCCTATTATTAACGGCTTAAAAATATTCAAAGGGGTTTTGGTTGCGCGAGATTATAGAGATCTGACGCACTAAAAACCAGTGCCGTGGGCAAGCGCCGCGGGTTTTTCAGTGGATTGGGTCGTCATGCCTTGAGAGTTAGTGGTATTCTCAGACCATCGCGCAAGCCCTGCTTGTGGTGTATATCAAACAGGTCAATCCGTGGCCTGGGTGCCAAAAAATTCTTCGCCGAGTCGATGTCAAGGAGACCTAACGTGTCTGAATTGTCTCAATTATCTCCGCAGCCGCTGTGGGATATTTTTGCCAAAATCTGTTCTATTCCGCACCCTTCTTATCATGAAGAGCAACTGGCGGAACACATCCTGTCCTGGGCAAAAGAAAAAGGGTTACACGTCGAACGCGACCAGGCCGGTAACATTCTGATCCGTAAACCTGCCACCGCAGGCATGGAAAACCGCAAGGCGGTTGTGCTGCAGGCTCACCTCGATATGGTGCCGCAGAAAAACAACGATACCGTGCACGACTTTACCAAAGATCCAATCCAGCCTTACGTCGATGGCGAGTGGGTAAAAGCTCGTGGCACCACGCTTGGTGCGGATAACGGCATCGGTATGGCTTCGGCGCTGGCCGTGCTGGCTGACGATAACGTTGCCCATGGCCCGCTGGAAGTGCTGCTGACCATGACCGAAGAAGCCGGTATGGACGGCGCGTTTGGCCTGCAGGCCGGCTGGTTGCAGGCAGATATTCTGATCAACACCGACTCCGAAGAAGAAGGTGAAATCTATATGGGCTGCGCGGGCGGGATTGATTTTATCACCACCCTGCCTGTGCAGCGCGAAGCCGTTCCGGCTGGTTTCGAAACCTTTAAACTGACGATTAAAGGCCTGAAAGGCGGCCACTCGGGTGCAGAAATTCACCTGGGGTTAGGCAATGCCAACAAGCTGCTGGCGCGTTTCCTGTTCGCTCACGCCGCAGAGCTGGACGTGCGTCTTATCGACCTTAACGGCGGGACGCTGCGCAACGCTATCCCACGTGAAGGCTCAGCCATTCTGGCAGTTCCTGCGGATAAAGCAGCGCGGCTCAAGGAGCTTGCCGAGACATTCCTGTCGATGCTGAAGAACGAGCTGGGCGCGGTTGAGAAAAATACCACCGTACTGGTTGAGGCCACCGCTACCGGCCAGGCGGCGCTAACCGAAAAGAGCCGCGATACCTTTATTAAGCTGCTGAACGCCACGCCAAACGGCGTTATCCGTAACTCCGATGCGGTAAAAGGCGTGGTGGAAACCTCTTTGAACGTGGGCGTGGTTACGCTGGGCGAAGACAGCGCGGAAATCATCTGTCTGATCCGCTCTCTTATCGATACCGGTAAAGATTACGTGGTTCACATGCTCGAAGCGCTGGGCCAGCTCGCCGGCGCGCATACCGTTGCCAAAGGCAGCTACCCTGGCTGGCAGCCGGATGCCAACTCGCCGGTGATGGGCCTGGTACGTGAAACCTATCAGAAGCTGTTCAACAAGACGCCGAACATCATGGTTATCCATGCGGGTCTGGAGTGCGGCCTGTTCAAAAAACCTTATCCGGATATGGATATGGTTTCTATCGGGCCAACCATCACCGGCCCTCACTCCCCGGATGAGCAGGTGCATATCGAAAGCGTGGGCCAGTACTGGATCCTGCTGACCGAGCTGCTGAAAGCGATTCCTGCGAAGTAAAAATAATGCCCCTCTTTTGAGGGGCATTTTTTTGATGACAATGACCCGAAAAACGTGGCTTTCGGGGCGTTGGGATTAATCAGAAGACAGCATCCTTTGTTTTTAACCGTATCTGCAAAGCCGTTTTTAACATCTGAGGGCTTTGTCAGCAGTCTCGTTCTTATAAACCTAACACCAGCTGCCGCTCCAGTTGCGGGTCCAGCAGCGTGACATGCAACCCCACCAGCCGCACGCCCCGCCCTTCACGACGTTCATTCCAGGTTTTCCTGGCCGTCTCTATCAAATCGGCTTTGTTTAGCTGGGGCCAGACGTGTTCCTGCGTGGTTTGCTGGAAGTCGTTAAATTTAAGCTTCACGCCCTGGCGTGCGATCAGCAGATCGGGCTTAACCTTTTTCAGCCTTCGTTCCAGCTCCTCATAGAGATGCTCGATGATGGCTTCGCACGCCTCCCACTGGTGAATATCTTCCGCCAGCGTTTTTTCAACGCCGACGGATTTTCGCTGCCGCTCGTTGCTGATCTGCCGCTCGTCTATTCCCTGGCTGCGCTCCCAGATAACGCGACCAAACTTTCCGAAGCGCTTTAACAATGAAACCAGATCGGTTTTCTGCACGTCGGCACAGGTGCGTAGCCCCAGGCTTTCGAGTTTGGCTGCGGTCACTTTGCCAACGCCGGGAATTTTGCCAAGCGGCAAGGTTTCAAGAAAGGCAGGCACGTCCTCCGGCGTTATCACGTACTGCCCGTCTGGCTTGTTGAGATCGGAGGCGATTTTGGCGAGGAACTTGACCGGAGCAATCCCTGCCGAAGCCGTGAGGTTTAGCTCATCAGAGATCGCCTGACGAATTTCCCGCGCCATAAGCGTGGCGGAGCCTTGGCAGTGCGGACTGTCAGTGACATCCAGATAGGCTTCATCCAGCGAAAGCGGTTCGATTAACGAGGTGTAGCGCGAAAAGATTTCCCGGATATGCACGGAGGCTTCTTTATAGGCGTCGAAACGGCCGGGCAGTAAAGTGAGATGGGGGCAGAGTTTCAGCGCCATCGCCGTAGACATTGCGCTGTGCACGCCATATTTGCGCGCCGGATAGTTCGCGGTGCTGATCACGCCGCGCCGCTGTGCGCTGCCGCCAATCGCCAGCGGAATGTCGCGCAGGGCTGGATTATCACGCATCTCAACGGCGGCAAAGAAACAGTCCATATCGACATGAATGACTTTACGCATACTCATCCAACCCGGCAAATTAACTGGATAAGTATACAGTTTAATTAAAACAAGCGCGAAGAAAAAACCCGGCGTGGCGATACGAAAGCGCCACGCGCCAATAAAAGCGGCAAACGGCGCGGGCTAATACGCAAAATCAGCAACTCTTTCACTTTATAAGTGAGTTAGTTACTATCCATTTTCTGGAAACGCTCCAGTCTGCGCTTGCGAAATTTATTGATGGTGCTAATGTGAGCGCACCGAATACAGATTAGTCTGATTTCAGGTCTCTTTGCCGTCCTGGCATTTGGTTACAGGTTTATCAAGGAATCAAGCAGTATGCCTAAAATCGCACTCCTTATTGCGATGCTCTCGATGCCGTTCATGTCATTTGCCAGCTTGCTTAATAGCAACGCTCCGGCCGCGTCGGTCAGCAAAGAATTTAAACAGCAGCTAATGGGCTCTCCGGTTTATATTCAGATCTTTAAAGAAGAGCGCACGCTTGAGCTGTACGTCAAAATGGGCGAACAGTATCAACTGCTGGACAGTTATCGCATCTGTAACTATTCCGGCGGCCTGGGCCCGAAACAGCGCCAGGGCGATTTTAAAAGTCCTGAAGGGTTCTACAGCGTTGAGCGCAGCCAGCTAAAACCTGACAGCCGCTTCTATAAAGCGATCAACATTGGCTTCCCGAACGAGTTCGATCGTTCCCATGGCTATCAGGGCCAGTATTTAATGATCCACGGCGCCTGCGTCTCCGTTGGCTGTTACGCCATGACCGACAGCAGCATCGATGAGATTTTCCAGTTTGTGACCGGTGCGCTGGTGTTTGGCCAGCCGAAGGTACAGGTGAGCATCTATCCGTTCCGCATGACGGATGCGAATATGCAGCGCCATAAGTTTTCTTACTACATCAATTTCTGGAAACAGTTAAAGCCGGGCTATGACTACTTTATGGCGAATCACCAGCCGCCTGGCGTTTCCGTTATCAGCGGCAACTACGTGATTAGCAAGCCGGTTGTGCCAACGGTACAACCGCAGCTAGCCTCAAACTACACGCTCTCCGAGACAAAATAGCACCGACTCACCTGGCGCGATTCTGTGCCAGGTTTCGTTGCCGGTCAGCGGCTGAGTAGCAATCACGGTGACCACATCGTTCGGTGTGGTCTCTTCCTGAAAGTCGATTTCCACATCCTGGTCCAGAAGTTTTGCCACGCCAAAGGGCGCCCGTCGGGTTATCCAGTAGAGATTGGTGGAGCAGAACGCCATCACGTAACGCCCGTCGGATAGCAGCATGTTAAACACGCCTTTTTCACGTAGCTGAACCGCAAGCTCTGCTATATAGCGGAAAACGGCCTGCATATTGCCGGGTCGGCGCGGATAGCGCTGCGTCAGCTTGTGCAGTAGCCAGCAAAACGCCTGCTCGCTGTCGGTTTCACCAATCGGACGAAACGGCCCGGTATCAAGCAGGCGGTGGCCCTTAAGCTGGCCGTTGTGGGCATAGGTCCAGTTACGGCCCCACAGCTCGCGGGTAAAAGGATGGGTGTTTTCCAGCGCGACTTTGCCACGGTTAGCCTGGCGAATATGCGCAACGACGGAGCAGGACTTGATGGGATAATCCTGCACCAGTCTGGCGATGGGAGAGTTAAAGCTCGGCTGGGGATCTTTAAACGTGCGACAGCCTTTGCCTTCATAGAAGGTAATGCCCCAGCCGTCTTTATGGGGCCCTGTTCCGCCGCCGCGCTGTACCAGACCGGTAAAACTAAAGCAGATATCCGTTGGTACGTTGGCGCTCATCCCGAGCAGTTCGCACATAGTTCTCTCCCACCACAAGAATCCTCATTCTGCCCCCGCCTTACGGGCAAGGGGTCAGGCTGAGTTAAGCCTTAACCATCTCTTTTTCGATCAGCTGAATCAGGATATGAATCACTTTGATGTGGATTTCCTGAATGCGATCGGCATAGCCGAAGTGCGGCACGCGAATTTCGACATCCGCCGTACCCGCCATTTTGCCACCGTCTTTGCCCGTCAGGGTAATGACTTTCATACCTTTAGCACGGGCGGCTTCGATAGCGTTAATCACATTACCAGAATTACCGGAAGTGGAGATCCCAAGCAATACGTCGCCCTCGCGCCCTACCGCTTCGATATAGCGTGAGAAGATGTAGTCATAGCCGAAATCGTTGCTCACGCAGGAGATATGGCTGACGTCTGAAATCGCAATCGCCGGATAGCCCGGACGGTTTTCGCGATAGCGGCCCGTCAGCTCTTCTGCAAAGTGCATCGCGTCGCAGTGGGAACCGCCGTTGCCGCAGGAGAGCACTTTCCCTCCTGCTTTAAAGCTATCCGCCAGCAGCACGGCCGCACGCTGAATCGCGTGGATATTTGCGTCATCTTTCAGGAAGTTAGCCAGCGTTTCGGCGGCTTCATTTAACTCATTACGAATAAGATCCTGGTACATGAGATGTCCTTCAGTATTTATTGGTTAAGTAAACTCCAGCAGTTTACCGGATAGCACGAGAAGCGCCATCACCGGATGCTTTTATGGATCCGTGCGGCAACAATGTGAGCAAGGTTGTAATTATTTTGTAAACACATTGCTAAAAAACCATGCATACACTAAAACCAATACATCACAAGTGGTCAGACCTCCTACAAGCAAGGGAGCTTTCTTTATGTTGATTTTGAGCGTTGTTGCAACCGTTGTTCTGCTCGGCGTGCTGTTTTATCACCAGGTCAATCTGCTGCTCAGCAGCGCGATCCTCCTGGCATGGACGGCAGCTTTAGGTTTTGCCGGCATCTGGTCCATCTGGGTGCTTGTCCCGCTTGCCATCATTCTGGTGCCGTTTGTCTTCACGCCGATGCGCAGATCGCTGATCTCCGCGCCGGTATTTAAAGGCTTTCGTAAGGTGATGCCGCCGATGTCGCGCACTGAAAAAGAGGCCATTGAAGCGGGCACCACCTGGTGGGAAGGCGATCTGTTCCGCGGTAAGCCAGACTGGGAAAAACTGCATAATTATCCGCAGCCGAAGCTGAGCGCCGAAGAACAGGCTTTTCTTGACGGCCCGGTTGAAGAAGCCTGCCGCATGGCAAATGATTATCAGATAACCCATGAGCTGGCCGATCTGCCGCCGGAACTGTGGGCATACCTGAAAGAACATCGCTTCTTTGCGATGATCATTAAGAAAGAGTACGGCGGGCTGGAATTCTCGGCCTACGCACAGGCCCGCGTGCTGCAAAAACTCGCCGGTGTTTCCGGGATCCTTGCGATCACCGTCGGCGTGCCTAACTCATTAGGCCCGGGCGAACTGCTCCAGCATTACGGCACCGAAGAGCAAAAAGATCACTATTTGCCGCGGCTGGCCCGCGGGCAGGAAATCCCTTGCTTCGCGCTGACCAGTCCGGAAGCAGGCTCAGATGCGGGCGCCATTCCCGATGTCGGCGTGGTTTGCATGGGCGACTGGCAGGGCCAGCAGGTGCTGGGCATGCGCCTGACCTGGAACAAGCGCTACATTACGCTTGCGCCTATCGCGACCGTGCTCGGCCTTGCGTTCAAACTCTCTGACCCGGATCGTCTGCTGGGCGAGGAAGAAGATCTCGGCATTACCTGCGCGCTGATCCCAACCCACACGCCGGGCGTCGAAATCGGTAAACGCCACTTCCCGCTGAACGTGCCATTCCAGAACGGCCCGACGCGCGGGAAAGATATTTTCGTGCCGATCGACTACATCATTGGCGGCCCGAAAATGGCCGGCCAGGGCTGGCGTATGCTGGTGGAGTGCCTGTCAGTAGGGCGCGGCATCACCCTGCCGTCTAACTCAACGGGCAGTCTGAAATCTATTGCGATGGCCACCGGCGCGTATGCCCATATTCGCCGCCAGTTCCGAATCTCTATCGGTAAGATGGAAGGGATTGAGGAGCCGCTGGCGCGCATTGCGGGCAACGCTTATGTGATGGATGCCGCTGCGTCATTGATTACCTACGGTATTGTGCTCGGCGAAAAACCGGCGGTGCTGTCGGCGATTGTGAAATATCACTGTACCCATCGCGGCCAGCGCGCCATCCTGGACGCTATGGATATCGTGGGCGGTAAAGGCATCATGCTTGGCGAGTCTAACTTTGTGGCTCGCGCCTACCAGGGCGCCCCTATCGCTATCACCGTTGAAGGGGCAAACATTCTGACCCGCAGCATGATCATCTTCGGCCAGGGGGCGATTCGCTGTCATCCTTATGTCCTGGAAGAGATGGCGGCCTCGCAAAATAACGATTTGAACGCTTTCGATAAGCTGCTGTTTAAGCATATCGGCCACGTCGGCAGCAATGAAATGCGCAGCCTGTGGCTGGGCCTGACTAACGGTCTGACCAGCGCCACGCCAACCCGTGATGCCACCAAACGTTACTATCAGCATCTGAACCGCCTGAGCGCCAACCTGGCGCTACTGTCGGACGTTTCAATGGCGGTACTGGGCGGCAGTCTGAAGCGTCGCGAACGCATCTCCGCCCGCCTGGGCGACGTGCTGAGCCAGCTTTACCTCGCTTCCGCCGTGCTGAAACGCTATGAAGATGAGGGACGTAACGAGGCGGATCTGCCGCTGGTACACTGGGGCGTGCAGGATGCGCTCTTCCAGGCAGAGCAGGCGATTAACGATCTGCTGCGTAACTTCCCGAATGGCTTTGTAGCAGGTGCGTTACGCCTGGCCATCTTCCCGCTTGGCCGTCGTTACGACGCGCCTTCTGATAAGCTGGATCATAAACTGGCGAAAATCATGCAGGTGCCGTCGGCAACGCGTTCACGCATTGGCCGCGGTCAGTACCTCACGCCAAGCGAGTTTAACCCGGCGGGGCTGCTGGAGCAGGCGCTGCTGGATGTGATGGCCGCCGAGCCAATCCATCTGCGCATTTGCAAAGAGTCCGGGCACAACCTGCCGTTCACGCGTCTGGACGAACAGGCTAAGCGGTGGCTGGAGGAAGGGAAAATCAATGCGGAAGAAGCAGCGATCCTCACCAAAGCCGAAGCCAGCCGCCTGCGCAGCATCAACGTTGACGATTTTGAACCGGAGGCGCTGGCAACTCAGCCGGTAAAGCTGCCGGAAAAACACCGCAAAGTTGAAGCCGCGTAAGCTGTCTTCACGCTAAAAACCCCGCCTCGCGGGGTTTTTTATTGCCCAACAAAAGCGCCTGAACTCATGCTACAGTGAAAGAAATATCGTTACTCATGGGGTCGATGATTGTGTCTGGCTTAAAAATTTCCCTTCTGCAACAGCCGCTGGTCTGGATGGATGGCGCGGCAAACCTGCGTCATTTTGATGTCCTGCTTGATGGCGTCCACGGTCGCGACCTGATTGTTCTGCCTGAGATGTTCACCACCGGTTTTGCGATGGAGGCAGCAACGCAGTCGATGGCGGAAGAGGAAGTCATTGACTGGATGCAGTTTAAAGCCCAGCAAACTCAGGCTATGATCGCCGGAAGCGCGGCGCTGCAAACCGGACGCGGGCCCGTAAACCGTTTCCTGCTGGTGCAGCCAGACGGCAAGGTGCATTTTTACGACAAGCGTCATCTGTTCCGCATGGCGGATGAACATCACCATTATCAGGCAGGAGAAGAAAGGGTCATCTTTGAATGGCGCGGCTGGCGTATTCTGCCGCTGGTCTGCTACGACCTGCGCTTTCCGGTGTGGTCACGCAACCGTAACGATTATGATTTGGCGCTGTATGTCGCCAACTGGCCTGCGCCGCGCTCGCTCCACTGGCAAAGCCTGCTGGTTGCGCGCGCGATTGAAAACCAGGCTTACGTCGCAGGCTGCAACCGCGTGGGAACCGACGGCAACGGTCACCACTATCGCGGCGACAGTAAAATTATCAGTCCGCAGGGTGAGATTCTGGCAAGCGCCGAAGCGCATCAGGCCACGCGGCTGGATGCAGATTTGTCGCTGATTGCCCTTCAGGACTACCGGGAGAAATTTCCGGCATGGCAGGATGCAGACCCCTTTAGCTTGTAGCCGGCCTTCTTTTTCGCCAAATGCATATCAGGCATTTTTACCGGGCAGGCTCCGGTTTAATCTGCCCGCAAAAATAAAGCCGGGACTTACAGAGCAGCCTAAATCATCAGCGCCGGGAGATAGTTAAACCGGGCAATGATGATTTGCTGCCCGGACGATCCCATCCGCATAAACCTTTATATGGCTCACGGAAAACCTCCTGTTTTGAAATATTAAAACGCCGGGGAAAAACGATTATTTTAATCCATATACCGTTTTTACTGTGCGAAAAAAATATACATCCCCCTGTTATTTATTCCGCAAATATATGCTGCATTTAATACATCTCTCCTGCTAATAGCAGCTGGCAAAAATATCAGATCGGCGGAGGTAATAAGCAGCAGTCAGCATAACCTATGATTAACTTACAGTTTTTTCCTAAAGCATTTTAATTCTGGCGGTGCCATTCTTATTTACGTTCACAGCATGAATAACGTTTGATGAGGATATTATGAATAAAACAACGATCGCATTATCTGCTCTTCTGCTGGCTTCGCCGGTATTTGCCGCTACCACACACGCAACTGACGACACCGTTGCCGCAGCCCATGAAAACGCGAATACCGCTAAAGAAAAACTGCATCAGGCGCAGAATCAGGGCGAAGAGCTGAAGCTAAAGTCTGAACACGCCGCCGAGGGCAAACGCGATAATTTGTCCAGCAAAGCGAGCGAAGGTACACAAAAGACCTGGCATAAAACCAAAGAAGGCACCGAAAAAGGCTGGAACGCCACCAAAGAGGGTACAGAAAAGGGCTGGAATAAAACCAAAGAGGGTGCCGCAAGCCTTGGGAACAAAGTAAGCGAGTAACCGCCCTCTTAACTAAAAAGCCGCAGCAGCGGCTTTTTTTAATGCTCTGTTCCTGACATGCAAAAACACCGTTTCGTTACGGAACTCACAGCGGCCTGCTGAAAGATCAACTTTAATAAGAACAAGGGATACTGATTCTGCTAAATGAACAAAGCAGCATTCGTAAAATGGATTTTACGTGCCGTCTTAACCAGCGACCGCTTCTAAAAAGTCGCCCAATTTGTTATATTGTTGCTCATTGATTATCCACCTCTGCGGCGCAAAAAAGAAAAATATTCACCGCACCCCAGGAAAATAAAATGTTAGATTACCGCTTCCCGACGGCTTTGCAGATGGTACTCAGCGTAGCGATGGCGGAGCAGTCGGGTGAACGTTCTACCAGTGCGATTCTGGCCTACGGGCTGGAAGCCAATCCGAGCTTTATCCGCAAATTAATGGTGCCGCTCACGCGTGACGGCATTATCGTTTCAACGCTTGGCCGCAACGGTTCCATACATCTTGGGCGCCCGGCGGAAAAAATTACCCTGCGCGATATCTACGTTTCCGTAATCGAAGATAAAAAACTGTGGGCGTCGCGCCCGGACGTACCGGCCCGCTGCGTGGTCAGCGCCAACACCTGCTGGTACTTCAAGTCCATCGCCGATGAGGCGGAGCAGGCTTCGCTGGACGTATTAGCTAAACATACCGTAGCAAGCGCGCTGGAAGAGGTAAAAAAAGCCGATACCAGCGGCTGCGACCCGGTGCCTGAGCTCGATGCTCTGTATAAAAAAGAGCACTAACGCTTCCTTAATCAGCTAAACGTGACGAAAAAAAACCGCCTTCAGTGAAGGCGGTTTTTTGTTATCTGCGGCAGCCTACGCTGGCAGAACTTCCCCTGTCGTCTTGCCGCGCGTAACGAACTTACGCAGCGTGACGTAAAACACCGGCGTCAGGAACAGACCAAACAGCGTCACGCCCAGCATACCGGAAAACACCGTAATGCCGGTGACGCCGCGGACTTCCGCACCCGCGCCGTGACCGAGGATCAGCGGGATAGTGCCGGCAATAAAGGCAATAGAGGTCATCACTATCGGACGCAGACGCAGGCGGCAGGCTTCAAGCGCCGCCTCCATAATCCCTTTCCCCTGAATTTCCAGTTCGCGGGCGAACTCAACGATCAGAATAGCGTTTTTACAGGCGAGTCCCATCAGCACCACAAGGCCAACCTGCACGAACACGTTGTTATCGCCGCCGGTTAACCAGATACCAAACAGCGCGGACAGCATCGTCATCGGTACGATAAGGATCACCGCCAGCGGCAGCGTCCAGCTTTCATACAGCGCCGCCAGCACCAGGAAAGCCAGCAGCACCGCCACCGGGAAGACGATCAGCGCCGTATTGCCCTGAGTGGCCTGCTGGAAGCTCAGATCCGTCCATTCAATGTTCATTCCGTTCGGCAGTATCTGCTTAGACATCGCGTCCAGTTGGGTCATCGCCTGCGCAGAAGACAGGACTCGTGGATCGGCATCGCCAATCAGATCCGCCGCTGGATAACCGTTGTAGCGAATCACCGGGTCCGGTCCGTACGTGGTGCTGATATTCACCATGCTGCCGATCGGCACCATCTCGCCCTGATTATTACGGGTGCGCAAATTAGCAATATCCTCCACGCTGTCGCGGAACTGCCCGTCGGCCTGCGCCATCACGCGCCAGGTACGCCCGAACTGGTTAAAGTCGTTTACATAGGACGACCCCAGATAGGTTTGCAGCGTTCCAAACAGATCGGTCAGCGATACGCCCTGCGCTTTCGCCTTGTCGCGATCGACCTGCACCTCAAGCTGCGGAACGTTGGCCTGGTAGGTTGAGATCGGGAAATGCATTCCCGGCGTCTGCATAATCGCGCCGGACATGGTGTTAACCGCGTTTTGCAGCGCGCCGTAGCCCAGACCGGCGCGATCCTGCACGTACAGCGAATAACCGGAACCCTGTCCAAGGCCCAGAATCGGCGGTGGCAAAATGGAGAAACCAAAGCCCTGCTGAATCTGCGCAATTTTGGCGTTAATCTCGGCGTTAATTTCCGCCGCAGAATGTTTACGCTGGTCGAACGGCTTCAGGCCAAAGAATACCGTCCCGGTATTTGGCGTGTTGGTGAACTGCAGCGCGTTAAGCCCCGGGAACGCCACCGCATAATCAACGCCTTCGGTATTCATCCCGATTTCGCTCATTTTGCGGATCACCGCATCGGTGCGCGCCAGCGAAGAGCCTTCCGGCATTTTCACGCCGCCAATCAGATACAGCTTGTCCTGGGTGGGGATAAATCCGCCGGGTACAGCCTTAAACATCACACCGGCGGCGCAAAGCAGCAGCACATAGACGACAAATACCGCGCCGCGCCGCCCAAGCGTTTTGCCAACCAGCCCCTGATAGCCGTCCGAGCTGCGGTGGAAGAAACGGTTAAACGGGCGGAAAAGCCAGCCGAACAGGCGATCGATAAGCCTGGTGGGGAAGTCTTTCGGTGCGCCGTGCGGCTTTAACAACAGGGCGGCCAGCGCCGGAGAGAGCGTCAGCGAGTTAATAGCGGAGATCACCGTCGAAATCGCGATGGTCACCGCAAACTGTTTGTAGAACTGGCCGGTCACCCCGGAGAGAAACGCCATCGGCACAAATACCGCGCACAGCACCAGCGCAATGGCGATAATCGGCCCGGAGACCTCACGCATCGCCTGATGCGCCGCCTGAAGCGGAGCAAGCCCCTCTTCTATATTTCGCTCGACGTTTTCCACCACCACTATGGCGTCATCCACCACGATACCGATGGCCAATACCAGCCCGAACAGGCTCAGGGTATTAAGCGAGAAGCCAAGCAGATAGAGAATGCTAAACGTCCCCACGATCGATACCGGCACCGCAATCAGCGGGATAATCGACGCACGCCAGGTCTGCAGGAACAAAATCACCACCAGCACAACCAGCACCACCGCTTCCAGCAGGGTTTGCACTACGGCGCGAATGGAATCGCGAACAAACACGGTCGGATCGTAAGGTGCCGCCCATTTCATATCTTCCGGGAAGCGCGTGGACAGCTCGTCCATTTTGGCGCGTACCGCGTCAGACAAATCGATGGCGTTTGCGCCGGGCGCCTGGAAGATACCAATCCCGACCGCGTCTTTATTGTTAAGCTGGGAACGCAGCGCGTAGCTGCCGGAACCCATTTCAATGCGCGCCACGTCGTGCAGGCGTACCTGCGAGCCGTCCTGCGCCGTTTTCAGAATAATATCGCCAAACTCTTCTTCCGTGTGCAGCCGCCCCTGGGCGTTAATGGAAATCAGGAAATCGCTCTCTTTCGGCAGCGGCTCGGCGCCAAGCTGGCCGGCGGAAACCTGTACGTTTTGCTCCTGCATCGCCGTTACCACGTCGGAGGCGGTCAGGCCGCGTGCCGCCACCTTGTTGGGATCCAGCCAGATACGCATGGCGTATTCACCCGAGCCAAAAATCTGGATTTGGCCGACGCCGGGCAGGCGCGCCAGCTCATCCTTCACTTTTAGCGTGGCGTAGTTACGCATATACAGCGAATCGTATTTGCCGCCGGGTGAAAACAGATGCACCACCAGCGTTAACGTCGGCGATTGCTTCTGGGTGGTGATCCCCAAACGACGCACGTCTTCTGGCAGACGCGCCTCGGCCTGCGATACGCGGTTTTGCACCTGAACCTGCGCCTGATCGGGGTCTGTGCCCGGACGGAAAGTCACGGTCGTTACCAGTACGCCGTCGGAACCGGCGACGGATTTCATGTACATCATGTTTTCAACGCCGTTGATCGCTTCTTCAAGCGGCGTCGCCACCGTCTCTGCGATCACTTTCGGGTTGGCGCCAGGATATTCCGCGCGTACCTGCACGCTTGGCGGCACGACGTCAGGGTATTCGCTGACCGGCAGCAGCGGGATGGCGATCAGTCCGGTAATAAAAATCAGAATCGACAGCACCGCGGCGAAAATCGGCCTGTCGATAAAAAAGCGGGAAAAGTCCATACGTCGGATTCTCAGGTCAAGGGATCAGTTAAGGGCGGGACTGGCGTTCATGGCAACGGTTTTCGCGTTAACCGGCATGCCCGGCATAAACACTTTTTGTAAACCATCGACGATGACTTTATCGCCAGGGTTCAGCCCCTTCTGCACGATGCGTAAACCGGAGGCCAGACGCCCCGGCGTGATATCGCGACGCTGCGCTTTACCGTCTTTATCAACCACATAAACGTATTTACGGTCCTGATCGGTCAGCACCGCTTTGTCGTCGATAAGCGTGGCTTTGAACTCGGCGCTGCCCGGCAGGCGCACGCGGGCAAATAATCCCGGCGTGAACTGACGCTGTGTGTTATCCAGCAGCGCGCGCATACGGATCGTGCCGGTACTCGGCGTTAACTGATTATCAAGAAAATCCACTTTGCCCTGATGGGGATAGCCATCCTCGCCGGCCAGGCCAATCTCAACCGGCAGCGCCAGGTGATTAGTGGACGCCCCCTGCCCGCTGCGGGCCAGATTTTGATAGTGGAGATAGGTCGACTCGTCTACGTCAAAATAGACATAAACCGTCTTCAGCGACACCAGCGTAGTGAGCACGCTTGCGCTGTCGCCTGTGGTCACCAGATTACCGCTGGTGATCAGCGCACGGCTGGCGCGGCCATCGATAGGTGCGGTTACCCTGGTGAAATCAAGGTTAAGCTGCGCTGCGTCAACCGCCGCCTGCGCTGCCCGAATGTCCGCCTGCGCCTGCGTGGCGGCCGAGCGACGCTGCTCCCATTCTTCGCGGGATACCACGTTTGTGTTGACTAATTTGTCGGTGCGGCTGGCCTCGCTGCGCGCCAGGCTGGCCTGGGTTTTGGCTCTCGCCAGCGTCGCCTGTGCCTGCTCCAGCGCGGCGCGATAGGTTCTGTCGTCGATAGTGAACAGCACCTCGCCCTTTTTCACTTCCTGGCCGTCGGTGTAATTAACTTTATCGATGTAGCCGGAGACGCGCGGGCGTAGCTGTACGCTTTCAACCGCTTCAATCCGGCCGTTAAAACTATCCCACTGGCTAATGGATTTCACCACCACGCTGGCGGCGCTGACGGCGGGAGCTTGCGGCACGGCGTTTTGCGCAACGCCGTCATCGCACCCGGCAAGCAGCGCGCAGAGCGCTAATGCTCCCAGCGCATGCAGATGAAAGTTAACCCAAGGTTTTTGCAGGCTCATTATTTTTATTCCGGTAATTGTAGCCGCCGGGCAAGACGCAGCAGAGGACGCCGCGCCACTTCCTTTGTCCGGGCTGGCTTAAGGCCATTTGTGTCGTTCATCGCCACAAAACTGTAACAGTTGCGAATACACTATCGCGGCGATTGTAGGGAGGCGCTAAATTTAGTGCAAGAATAATTGATACACTTTATGTGCTGTTTGCGCCGCAGAAAAAAGGCGCGTTTTCGGCAGGGATTTAAATGCAACAATAAAACTTGCAATTAATGCGAAATCGGGGCAACTTTAAATGCAACAGATAAAGATGCTTTTTAATAAGCGCCGTGGGGGCAACAACCATGATGAACACTGACGCATTTATTCACGATTTACTCGCCTGGATTGATAACAACCTTGAAAACCGGCTGGATATTAACACCGTTTCCAGGCGAGCCGGCTACTCGAAATGGCATTTGCAGCGAATATTCAAAGAGCATACCGGCTATCCCATGGCTGAGTATATTCGCGCCCGGAAGCTGAAAAGATCCGCCGAGCGCTTAACCCATAGCGATGAACCCATTCTGAATGTGGCGATTGCATTTGGCTTTGATTCCCAGCAATCGTTCAACCGCAGCTTCAAACGCCAGTTTGGCCAGGCTCCGGGAGTCTGGCGGCGACACGTCGTACACCAGCAAACGAACAGGTGTGGAGCTTAACAGGCTGTGGCCGCATCGCCGACAGGATATCAGCGCCAGCTAGCGGCAAAGAATAAGCAAGGTGAAGAATGGCAGACAAGAAAAAGGGCCATGTTAATAATTAACATGGCCCTGAATTGTGGCGGAACGGACGGGACTCGAACCCGCGACCCCCTGCGTGACAGGCAGGTATTCTAACCGACTGAACTACCGCTCCGCATTGTTCCCCGTCGGGAACGAAGCGGATATTACGGATTGCCCTACATGGCGTCAACGGTTTTTCCGATAAAGTGGATCGTTTGCCGCAAAAATCATCTGAATGCTGTTTTTTAAGCCATAAACTCAGCTTTCTGCCCGCCACAGGCAGTTGCCGCCTTTTTTCATCACCAGATCCAGACGAGATTCGTGAGCGGCGATCTCTTCATCGCTTGCCTGAATCACGCGCAGCCCTGTAGCGCCGCGCACAACGCGCTGAATGCCGTCCCCGCCCTGCTTCTGCTGAATATCGCCTTCCATAGAAAACTTCAGCGACGTCTGCCCGCCGGTCATCATCAGGTAGACATCGGCAAGGATCTGGGCATCGAGTAATGCCCCGTGCAGCGTACGCTTGCTGTTATCTATTTCGTAACGCGAGCAAAGCGCATCGAGGCTGTTACGTTTACCCGGAAACATCTTACGGGCCAGCGCCAGGCTATCTGTGATTTTACAAAAGGTGTCAGTTTTAGGGATATCGCGTTTAAGCTTGCTAAACTCGTAATCCATAAAACCGATATCAAACGATGCGTTATGGATAACCAGTTCCGCACCGCGAATATAGTCCATGAACGAATCAGCCACCTGATCAAAGCCTGGCTTGTCCGCCAGGAACTCGTCGGCGATTCCGTGCACGCCAAACGCTTCCGGGTCCACCAGCCGGTCAGGCTTTAAGTAAACGTGGAAGTTATTGCCGGTCAGGCGTCGGTTAATTACCTCAACCGCACCGATTTCAATAATGCGATGGCCTTCGTAGTGAGCACCGATCTGGTTCATACCGGTGGTTTCTGTATCGAGGACGATCTGTCGTGTAATAGCTGTGCTCATAGCGCTCGTTTATGTCAGACTTGGCTTTTTAATCACAGGAAGTCTACCAGAGATGCGTAAACAGGTAGAAATTTTCACCGATGGATCTTGCCTCGGCAATCCCGGTCCCGGTGGATATGGTGCCATTTTACGGTACAAACAGCATGAAAAAACGTTCAGCGTTGGCTACCGCTTAACCACCAACAACCGAATGGAGATGATGGCGGCCATCGTCGCGCTTGAGGCGCTAATCGAACCCTGCGACATCGTGCTTAGCACCGACAGCCAGTATGTGCGCCAGGGGATCACGCAGTGGATCCACAACTGGAAAAAGCGCGGCTGGAAAACGGCTGATAAAAAACCGGTGAAGAATGTCGATTTGTGGCAGCGCCTGGACGCGGCCCTTAGCGAGCATAATATCAGCTGGGAATGGGTGAAAGGCCACGCCGGCCACCCGGAAAACGAACGCTGCGACGAACTGGCTCGCGAAGCAGCGGCGAACCCTACTCTTGAGGATGTCGGCTATCTGCCGGACGCGAAGGCTTAATCCCTTCCCGGTACTGGCGAGTGGCCCCTACAGCCGAGCGAATTGGCGCTTTCGCTTTACGGTTTTTCTGCGGGTTTAACGTCAGCGGTAAGGTACGTTTACGCGCCACAATCACATGCATGCACCCTAAAGCCGGAAGGTGGGTGCTTAGCATTTTCCCGCCTTGCTTATGCCACGGCAAAACCTGAAAACCACGCTGATAAACCACCTCAAAATTGAGCAAAGCCAGCCAGTCGAACTGGCGCATTGGCGTGAACATACGACTGCTGTAGGGGACGCGTTTACGCAGAAAGGGAACGGTTTTTCCCAGGCCCAGTAAACTTAGCGGATTAAAACTGCTGATAATGAGCCAGCCGTCGTCGATCAACACGCGATCGGCCTCACGCAGCAGGCCATGCGGATCCTGACACCAGGGCAGCGTATGGGCCAGCAGGCAGGCATCGACAGATTTTGAGGCAAAAGGTAAATGAAGCGGATCGGCATTTACATGCAGCAGCGGGCCTTGCAACGCGACGTTCACCTGATGTGAAATAGCGCAGGCGCTGGTGTCGACTTCCGCGCTCAGATTGCCTATTTTCAACAGGTGAAAACCGAACATTTTGCCAAGCCACGGGCGCACCTGATTTTCAAGCGCCTCGCGGTAATACTCCCCCCAGGGCAATTGTCCCCAATGATGCGGTGAAGTGAAATTGTCAGGTATCCTTGCCGGTTTCATCACTACCTTCTAATCGCTTTGCCGAGAGGTTAATTATGAATCTTAACAGTATTCCCGCCTTCCAGGATAACTACATCTGGGTTCTGACGGACGATGAGGGTAAATGTATTATTGTCGATCCTGGCGAAGCGGCGCCGGTGCTCAGAGCTATCGCTGAGAATCAGTGGCGGCCAGAAGCTATTTTACTTACCCACCATCACCACGACCACGTTGGCGGCGTGAAAGAACTGGTGAAAAACTTCCCGGAGCTTGTGGTATACGGCCCACAAGAAACGCAAGATAAGGGAACGAACGTGGTAGTAAGCGAAGGAGATAAGGTCAATATTTTGAAGTATGAATTTAGTGTAATTTCCACACCTGGTCACACTTTAGGACATATCTCTTATTTTAATTTCCCTTATCTTTTCTGCGGAGACACGATGTTTTCTGGCGGCTGCGGAAGGCTTTTTGAAGGCACGCCTGAACAAATGTATCAATCTTTTCAAAAGATTAACTCACTACCCGCGGATACGTTAATTTGTTGCGCCCATGAGTACACCTTGTCTAACCTGAAATTCTCCTTAAGTATTTTGCCAGAGGACGACGACTTAAGCGGATATTATCGAAAAGTTAAGGAGTTACGTGCAAAAAACCAATCAACCTTACCCACTTCTTTACAAACCGAGCGTAAAATTAATGTTTTTTTAAGAACGCAAGATGATGATTTAAAAGCTTTAATATCCAAAGAAACAAACTTGCAACAACCACAGCAGATATTCGCCTGGTTACGTGCAAAGAAAGACAGCTTTTAAATTTTCTGGTTGTGTTGTCCAACGGTCAAATGTATCCTTGCTCGTCTTTTAAGCAACCATTGACACACACATGAAGGCAAAAGCGATATTATTCGCCACTGTCCTGCTTGTGGGGTGCCAGGCGTCAAAGCATGACGCTAACATCCAACAGCATGCGCAGAGTCTGTCTGCGGCTGGTCAAGGTGAAGCAGGAAAGTACACTGGTCGAGCGACCTCGGCGCGATGGATGGACGATGGGACATTCCTCGCGCAAGATCAGAACCTGTGGAACTTCATCGGCGACGAGCTAAAGATGGGGATACCGGAAAATACCCGGATCCGCGAACAGAAACAGAAGTACCTGAGTAATAAGAGCTATCTCCACGATGTAACATTACGGGCAGAGCCGTATATGTACTGGATTGCCGGGCAGGTTAAGAAACGTAACATGCCGATGGAACTGGTACTGCTACCCATAGTGGAGAGCGCTTTTGACCCCCACGCGACGTCTGGCGCAAATGCAGCTGGCATTTGGCAGATTATTCCAAGTACGGGGCGCAATTATGGTCTTAAGCAGACCAAAACGTATGACGCACGCCGTGATGTAGTGGCTTCCACCACTGCCGCACTGGATATGATGCAGCGTTTAAACAAAATGTTTGACGGCGACTGGTTACTCACCGTAGCAGCGTACAACAGCGGCGAAGGCCGCGTGATGAGCGCTATTAAGACGAACAAAGCCCGCGGCAAGGCAACGGACTTCTGGTCGCTTTCTCTGCCACGAGAAACCAGGATTTACGTCCCTAAAATGCTGGCCTTAAGCGACATCCTTAAGAACAGCCAGAAGTATGGCGTTCGTTTGCCGACCACTGACGAAAGTCGTGCTCTGGCGAGGGTTGAGGTGAATAATCCTGTTCAGTTGACGCAGGTCGCCGAGATGGCCGGGATATCGCTCACCACGCTGAAAACGTTTAACGCCGGGGTGAAAAGCTCTACCGTTGGCAAGAATCAGCGCTATGTGATGGTGCCGAAGAAGCATGCCGATCAGCTAAAAGCGTCGCTGGCATCGGGTGAAATCGAGGCAGTACAGCCGACGCTGATGGCGAATAACCTCAGCAGCGCGGGCGGCAGCAAGTCTTATAAAGTTCGTACGGGTGATACCCTTTCGAGCATCGCTTCGCGCATGGGCGTGAGCACGAAAGATTTGCAAAGCTGGAACGGTATACGCGGCGCGAATATCAAACCTGGCCAAACGCTAAGCATCAACGCTGACAGCGGGCGTTTAGCGCAGAACGATAGCATCACGTATAAGGTGCGCAAGGGTGATTCCCTGTCGAGTATCGCGAAGCTCCACGGCGTGAACATTAAAGATGTTCTGCGCTGGAACGAGGATACGGACAACCTGAAACCTGGCGATCGGTTGACGCTTTTTGTCAGCAACAACGCAACGCCTGATACGTAATCGTTAAGTGAAAAAGGCACCTTTACAGGTGCCTTTTTTATTGCCCGGCTAGGGTCTGACGGCCTCAATCATAACGATATCGCTGCTAAAAGAGCCGTCTTCCTGCAGTTCAAAATAGCGCTGAACCTCATCTGACGCGCTTTGCTGGTACGCCCGGATCGCATCCGCCAGCACCGCGGGCGTTCTCATCCTTGCAATCCAGCTCGTAAATTCCAGCTTCAGGCGGTCACACAACAGGTTTTGTGAGATAAGCCCCGCATCATTAAACAAACTCAGCCATTCACCGCTGGAGTAATTGCGTACGTGCGAGGTATCACGCAGAGCTTCAACCGTTTGCAGCCAGATATCCAGCACGGGATGCCCCGGGGACATCACGTCCATAAAGATAACGACACCGCCCGGTTTCAGTACGCGTTTAACTTCACGCAGCGCTTTGCCAACGTCATGCCAGTGATGGGCTGAATAGCGGCTAATGACAATATCAAAAGCATTATCATCAAAGGGCAGGGCTTCGGCATAACCTTGCCTTGTCTTGAGATTAGCGAGACCGCGCGTCTGCGCCGCATCGTTAACCACTGCCAGCATCTGCTCAGACAGATCGTAGGCAATGACCTCCTTCACCTGGCCTGCGGCAATAAAACTGGCGTGCCCTGCCCCGCATCCCATATCAAGCAGCCTCGCATGAGGGAATGTTGCCAGGCGAGCGCCCAGACGCTCTAAATCGCGCCCGGCGGCGTGTACGGCGCTGTTCAGATAGGCGCTGGCCTGCGAACCAAACTGCTGGTCAACTTTGTCATGGTGGGAGTGTGTTGCCATCGTATTGTCCTTGCGTTTGAGTATAAGAAAGGGCAGCCCACGGGTCTGCCCAACGGCAGACCTGACTAACCTTACTTCAGCTCAGGTTTGCCGGGACGGAATTCGACTAGTAGAGGATTGTGATCGGAAGCACGGGTGACCAGCACGGAAGCCTCCGTGACGTTCAAACCGCGATAGAAAACGAAGTCCAGCGGGCGTCCGAAAGCTTTGCGGCGATGATCGTCGGTAAAACGCACCTCGCGCAGCGTCATTTCGCGGGCAAAACGGTAAAGGGCGTTCATGCGTGGGCGACTCCATGCGTTAAAGTCGCCGGCCATAATCACCGGGCCATTATGGTGTCCTATTTGATCGCCAATCGGACCGAGCTGTTTACTGTACACATCCACGCCCAGGCTGAAATTCACCGCGTGAATGTTTACGACCATCAGCAAGCGACCGTCCGGCAGCGGATAGACCGTAACTAACGCTGATTTGGACAGACGCAGAATGGGTTCCCGCTCCCGCAGGGGACAACAATAAACGGGATGCGCGGCAGAGAGGGTCATCACGCCCGAGGGATGCTGCGGCAGGACAAAAGCAGGCACCTGATCGGCCGCCAGATAATTACTGGTGGCGAATGTCACCAGCTCAGGCGTGGTCTGGGCTTCCTGCAGCAGAACAAGGTGGGCATCTTTGCCGAAATTTTGCAGCACCGACAGCCAGTCGGCCCGCTGCTGCTTAAAGATATTCCATACCAGCACACGCAACGCGCCTTCACCCGGTAGCGGCTCGCCGGGCGGTAATGCCTGCCCTATGGTCGCAAAAGAGCCAGGCGGCAGAATGCGTTCTGCAGGCTGACCGGCGACATATCGCATGGCATAAGTATTTTTACGCACGTTTGACTAAAGACCTCAGTAACCAAAGAGCCCTCTTTCAGAGGGCGGTCTTTCATTTATAGGGGCTTTATTGCAGAGTTTCAATGATCATTACAAGCTGCTGATGAATCAGAGCGTAACAAAATTCCACCTTGTTACGCTTTTCATCAGCCAGCGGCCGCTTCGGTTTGCTTGTCCAGACGGCCGCTCAGGCCAATCAACAACAAAGCTACCACGACAATCACTGCGCCAATCCACGGCGTTTGCGCCAGGCCAAAACGTTGTACGGTTTGGCCGCCAATGACGGAACCTAACGCGATACCGATATTAAACGCAGCGATGTTCAGGCCAGAGGCGACATCTACGGCATTTGGAGTGTACTCATGCGCTTTCTGCACGACATAGACCTGCAGGCCCGGCACGTTACCAAAGGCAAAGATCCCCATTGCCAGAACCGTCACCAGGGCGGCAATGTGTGAGCTGGCGGTAAACTGGAAGAGCAGTAATAACGCAGCCAGAGCGGCAAAGATAAATTTCAGCGCAGGTACTGCGCCGTGTCGGTCAGCCAGTTTCCCGCCCCAGATATTACCGATAGCGACGGAGACGCCGTAACCCAGCAAAATCCAGCTGACCGCCTGCGGCGAATAGCCGGCAAGGTCCTGCATTATCGGCGTCAGAAAGGTGAAAGCGGTGAACACGCCGCCATAGCCGAGCGCCGTAATGGCATAAATAATCAGCAAACGGGAATGCGTCAGCACTTTAAGCTGATCTTTCAGGCTCGCAATAGCGCGGGTGGGAATGTTTTTCGGCACCAGTATCATGCTGCTGATTAACGCGATAACGCCAATGAAAGAAACGGCCAGGAAGGTTTCGCGCCAGCCGAAATGCTGTCCGATGAACGTTCCAAGCGGCACGCCTGTTACCAGCGCAACGGTCAGGCCACCAAACATAATGGCAATCGCAGAAGCGGCCTTTTCTTTGGCTACAAGGCTTGTCGCAATGGTAGAGCCAATCGAGAAAAACACCCCGTGTGCAAGCCCGGTCACCAAACGGGCAACGATCAGCGTTTCATAGTTTGGCGACAGCCAGGCCAGCAGGTTACCCGCGGTAAACAACACCATCAGCCCTGTCAGCAGCTTTTTACGCGGCAGTTTTCCCGTCAGCGCGGTCAGGACAGGCGCACCAACGGCCACGCCCAGGGCATAGATTGAAACCAGCAGCCCCGCCGAGGGCAGTGAAATGGAAAGTTGTTCAGCGATGGTTGGCACCAGGCCAACAATAACAAACTCGGTAGTACCGATTGCGAACGCACTGATGGTCAGTGCCAGTAACGCCAGAGGCATAATTTACTCCATAGCAGGTGTCTTTTGATGACACGCAGTATGGCGTGATGGTTAAATAACAAAAATATGCAGAATCTCAATATAATTTTGCTTCAGGAGCAATAATGAAGGCGACCTCTGAGGAACTGGCGATATTTGTCGCCGTTGTGGAAAGCGGGAGTTTTAGCCGGGCGGCAGAACAGTTGGATCTTGCAAACTCAGCCGTGAGCCGCGCGGTAAAGAAACTGGAGATGAAGCTGGGCGTGAGCCTGCTGAACCGCACCACACGTCAATTGAGCCTGACGGAAGAAGGGGAACGCTATTTCCGCCGTGTGCAGCAGATCCTTCAGGAAATGGCGGCGGCAGAGAACGAACTGATGGAAACCCGTCAGACGCCACGTGGCCTGCTGCGTATCGATGCTGCAACGCCGGTCATGCTGCATCTGCTTATGCCCCTGATTAAACCCTTTCGTGAACGTTACCCTGAAATGACGCTGTCCCTCGTCTCCTCTGAAACATTCATCAACCTGATTGAACGCAAAGTAGACGTCGCGATCCGCGCCGGCACGCTCACAGATTCCAGCCTGCGTGCAAGGCCGCTGTTTGCAAGCTACCGGAAGATTATCGCCTCGCCTGAATACCTTTCACAATACGGTACGCCCGTATGCGCTGAGGATCTAAAAGATCATATTTGTCTGGGGTTCTCGGAAACCGCAAGCCTCAACCGCTGGCCGGTCGCACAGAGCGATGGGCAACTTTACGATATTAAGCCAGGTATTACGTCCAACAGCGGTGAAACGCTAAAACAGCTTTGTTTGAGAGGTAACGGAATTGCCTGCCTTTCTGACTATATGATTAATGAGGAAGTTGCTGAAGGGAAGTTTGTTGAGTTGCTGGCGGATAAACTTTTACCGGTAGAGATGCCTTTTAGCGCGGTGTATTACAGCGACCGGGCCGTCAGCACGCGAATCAGGGCATTTATCGATTTTCTGAGCGAGCACGTAAAACAGCCCCCGCAGGGGCTGTAGCAGAGAATTAATCCCACTGGGGCGCTAAACCTTCCGGGCTAACCAGGCGGTCATTGCAATCCAGCGCGGCAATGGCAGCCATATCTTCGTCATCAAGTTTTAAGGTTTGAGCCTGCAGATTGCTTTGCAGGTTTTCACGCTTGGTTGAAGAAGGAATGACGGCATAGCCCAGGTTCAGCGCCCAGGCCAGAATCACCTGAGCAGAAGTCGCCTTGTGTTTGTCGGCAATACGCCCAATCACTTCATCTGACAGCGCCTTACCGTAAGCAAGCGTCATGTAGGAGGTGATATGAATATCGTGCTGCTTCGCCCACTGCACCACTTTGCGGTTCTGCAGATAAGGGGAAAGCTCAATCTGGTTGGTGGCAATGTTTTCTGCGCCAACCGCATCAATAGCCTGTTGCATAAGATCGATAGTGAAATTCGAGACGCCGATCTGACGCGTTAAACCCGCTTGCTTCGCCTCCAGTAACGCCTGCATAAATTCTGCTACCGGTACAGCGTCATTGGGAGACGGCCAGTGAATCAAAGCTAAGTCGACATAGTCCGTGCGCAATTTTCTGAGGCTTTCTTTCAGACTTGGTATCAGCTTGTCTTTACTGAGGTTTTCGACCCAGATTTTAGTTGTGATAAAAAGATCCTGGCGCGCAACACCGCTCTCTTCAATCGCCTGGCCGACAGCGGCTTCGTTATCGTAAATTTGTGCGGTATCGATTGTCCGATAGCCCAGCTCCAGCGCCGTTTTTACCGATGCAATAACGACATCGTCTTTTAAGCGAAAAGTACCTAAACCAAATGCAGGAATTGCCATTGCTTACCTCGTTGGGGGATATGTATTGCTAATACGAGGATTATGCAGGAGGCGACTATGATGAAAAAGAGAGATAAATGCAGAAGATAATTGCGATAAAAGCAATAATGATAAAAATCTTACCGATTTAAGACAAAGAAAAAAGCCCTGAGTCTTAGACTCAGGGCTTAATAAGTGGCGGAACGGACGGGACTCGAACCCGCGACCCCCTGCGTGACAGGCAGGTATTCTAACCGACTGAACTACCGCTCCACCGAATTTCTTACAGCATCAGGGTTAACCCCCGATTTTACTTCTGAATTTGGAGCCTGGCAGTTCCCTACTCTCGCATGGGGAGACCCCACACTACCATCG
>DAMALH010000037.1:0-46423 GCA_032000125.1 Buttiauxella sp.
GGTTTGTAAGCCGTTGTGCCGTGTCAGTGGAGGCGCAGTATAGGGATTTTTCGGAAACTGACAAGCGTTTATTGCAAATAAATTACCAAGCGCCTTTTTTTTCATCAAAACGGCTGCAAAACCCGTGCAACACGGGATATTTGCTGTTTTAAGCATCAGAAAAAGATGGCTGGTGGCATACTACAAAGAGAAACATAGCTAAAGGAATTGCATAAATGTCTTTATCAGCCCAACAACTCGCGGCACAAAAGAACCTTTCATATGTTCTTGCTGAGAAGCTGGCCCAGCGCATCCTTAAAGGAGAGTACGAAGCGGGCAGCATTTTGCCAGGGGAAATCGAACTGGGAGAGTTATTTGGCGTCAGCCGCACCGCCGTGCGAGAGGCGGTAAAGACATTAACAGCAAAAGGAATGGTTTTGCCCCGCCCGCGCATCGGCACCCGAGTTATGCCCCGCAGCCACTGGAACTTCCTTGATAAGGAGTTGCTTACATGGTGGATGACCGAGGAAAACTTCAACGACGTGGTGGACCATTTTTTAGTGATGCGCAATAGCCTTGAGCCACAGGCCTGCGCGCTGGCGGCTATAAACGGCAGCAGCGAACAAAAAACTTATCTCAGCGAACTGATGGCGGAAATGGCGAAGCTGAAAATCTCGTTTGACCGCGAGCGCTGGATAGAAATAGACATGGCTTATCATGAACACATTTATGAAATGAGCGCCAACCCTTTCCTTTGCTCCTTCGCAAACCTGTTCCGCTCTATCTATTACAACTACTTCACGGCGATAACCGATAATGAAGTCATCAAGCTCGATCTCCACCGGGCCATCGTTGACGCCATTATCCACGGAGATAGCAAGGCCGCGCTAACCGCTTGCCTTGCGCTATTGAAAGAACCTTTCGCTAACCACGCGGGTTAAATAAAACACAGGCATTAAACTGAACCGCGCTCCACCAGTTCCGGCGTCAGTAGCAGACGCTGTTGCGCCAGCGTGGGCTGCGCCATACGGTGAATTAATACATCTACGGCCAGCTCACCGAGTTCATCTTTTGGCTGATGAACGGTCGTGAGCGGCGGCGTCATATATCGCGCCAGTTCAATATCATCATAACCAACCACGGCCATATCCTTCGGCACGCTCAAACCAGCCTGATACAGCGCGTGATAAGCGCCCACCGCCATCGCATCGTTTCCGGTAAACACCGCGTGAGGCGGTTGCTCCAGCGCCAGCAGAGCATTCATGGCCGAGAACCCGCCCTGAAACTCAAAATCGCCAATAATTTCATAGCCGGCATGAATCCTGAGCCCCGCGCCGTCCATCGCTTTGCGAAAACCTTCCAGGCGCAATCTGGCGGGCGTTTTATCCTGCGGTCCGGCAATGCAGGCAATACGGGTGTAGCCGTTCTCGATAAGATGCTGAGTCGCCATTTCGCCCCCCAGCAGAGAGTTGTCCTGAATCACGTCGCTTTCGCCTTCAAAGGGTGCCCAGTCCATCATCACCGTTGGAATGGAAGGATAGCGATTCATTATCTCAGCCGAAGGCAGATGGGTTTCGGTACACAGCAACAGCAGACCATCGACGCGTTTTTGCATCAGCGTCTCCAGATTGCGGTTCATGCGCTGCTCATCGCCTTCTGTATTACACAGCACCAGACTGTATCCGCGCTCAAAACAGCTACGCTCCACGCCGCGCACCAGCTCAGAATAGAAGGGGTTGCTGCTGGCGGTGATCAACATCCCGATAGTATGCGTCTGGTTGAGTTTGAGGCTACGCGCCAGCGCGGAGGGCGCATAGTTTAGCGTTTTGATGGCTGCATCGACCTTTTCGCGAATAGCCTCGCTCACGAACCGGTCGCTATTAATGACGTGTGAAACCGTCGAGGTGGAGACGCCCGCGAGACGGGCGACATCTTTCATGGTAGCCAAGATTACCCCTGCTGCTGCAAGAACTCGTCGATTTCATTACGCCACGGCACGGAAGGCTGTGCGCCTTTACGTGTTACGGCAATAGCGGCGGCTGCGTGCGCAAAGCGAATCGCTTCATTCATCGGTTTGTCTTCCAGCAACGCCGTTACCAGCGCGCCGTTAAAAGTATCTCCGGCGGCAATCGTATCCACAGCTTTAACGCTAAAGCCCGGCACGCGCTGCCCTTTGCCCTGTTCGCTCAGCCACACGCCGCGGCTGCCAAGCGTAATAATGACGGTTTCAATACCTTTGTCGTGTAACGCCTGCGCGGCTTTCGCTGCGTCCTGGTCATGCTCAACACGAATGCCGGTGAGCTTTTCCGCTTCGGTTTCATTCGGGGTGATCATATCTACCAGCCCCAGCAGCTCGTCCGACAGTTCACAGGCGGGCGCGGGATTAAGCACGACTCTGGTCTGATGCTGATGAGCAATTTTAGCCGCGGCCAGCACGCTTTCCAGCGGCGACTCCAGCTGCATCAAAAGTGCAGAGGCATCCGCGATTTTCTGCTGTTGCCGTGCTACCCGTTCAGGCGTTAACGCGGCGTTCGCACCAGCGTGAATACCAATCACGTTTTCCCCATCGCCGTTAACAAAGATTAGCGCAACGCCGGTGGCGGCTTCTTTAATAGTGCTGATGGGAGAGGTATCTATTTTATCGCAGGCGAGTTGTTTGCAAACGCGGCTGCCGGTGTCGTCGTCGCCGACGCAGGCAATAAAGGCAATGTCGGCACCGCTGCGCCCGGCTGCAACCGCCTGGTTTGCGCCCTTTCCGCCGAACGCGACCTGGTATTCCTGCCCGGTAACCGTTTCACCCGGCGTGGGAAAATGTTCGAGGTTAAGGATGTGATCGGCATTAATGCTGCCGAGGACGACAAGTTTGCCTTTCGTTTTCATTTTTTCTGCCCAGTTAAGTGCGCCACCCTGCGCTTCCAGGGTGGCGCGATGCCCTGCTTTCTTTTGTCGTCTTATTTGGTGACCAGTTTCAGTTCAACCGGGATTTTAGACTCGACTTTTTCGCCCTTCAGGACTTTATCCGCCGTTTCAACGCCGATAACGCCAATCTGGTCGGCCATTTGCGCCACGGTTGCGCCCAGCTTACCGCCCTCTACCGCTTTTACGCCGTCATCGGTGCCGTCGAAGCCAACCACCAGCACGTCAGATTTTCCTGCCGTTTGCAGCGCGCGCAGTGCGCCCAGCGCCATTTCATCGTTCTGAGCAAATACGGCCTGCACATCAGGATGAGCGGTCAGCAGATTTTGCATGACGTTCAGGCCCTTAGTACGGTCAAAATCAGCCGGCTGGCTCGCCAGTACGGTAAATTTATGCGCTGCGGTAGCCTGTTTGAAACCTTCGCCACGTTCGCGAGCCGCAGATGCACCGGCAATGCCCTGCAGTTCGATAACCTTCGCACCGTCGCCGAGCTTCTTAGCGATGAAATCGCCAGCCATTTTACCGCCGGCTACGTTATCAGAAGCGATGTGGCTGACCACCGCGCCCTGGTTCGCCATACGGTCGAGGGTAATCACCGGGATCTTAGCCTGGTTGGCCATTTTTACCGCGTTGCCCACGGCATCGGAATCTGTTGGGTTGATAAGCATCAGTTTAGTGCCGCGAACGGTCAGGTCCTGCACGTTCGCCAGCTCTTTAGCCGGGTTGTTCTGAGAATCCAGCACCACCAGGTTGTACCCCAGTTTGTCGGCTTCTTTCTGCGCGCCGTCTTTCAGGGAAACGAAGAACGGGTTGTTAAGCGTGGAAACAACCAGCGCGATGGTGTCTTTTGCCATGGCGTTCGCGCTTACGGTGGCGCTAAGCGCAACAGCGGAAACCAGGGTAGCCAGTTTTTTCATATTCATAGTCAGATGTCCTGTAGGGTTATGATTTACTGCTTTTTGTTGTCCACCAGCACCGCCAGCAAAATAACCACTGCTTTGACGATCATCTGGTAATAAGAAGAAACGCCTAATAAGTTCAGCCCGTTGTTCAAAAAGCCCAGAATCAGCGCGCCGATCAGCGTCCCGACAATACGACCTTTCCCGCCGGCAAGGCTTGTGCCGCCCAAAACGACGGCGGCGATAGCGTCCAGCTCATAGCCGGTACCCGCCGTTGGCTGCGCGGAGGAAAGGCGTGCCACTTCGATGATCCCTGCCAGAGAAGCCAGCAGACCACAGAGTGAATAAACGATAATTTTTACTTTGTTGACGCTGATGCCGGAAAGACGCGTCGCCGCTTCGTTGCCGCCAAGCGCATAGATATAACGGCCCAGGCGAGTATGGTGCAGCATGTACCACGCGGCCAGGAAGACAATCCCCATGATCCAGACCGGCGCCGGAACGCCCAGCGGACGGCCAATACCAAACCAACCAAAGAGGTCGGCGTTATCTGAGAAGCCGGTATTTATCGGGCTTCCGTTGGTGTAAACCATAGTGACACCGCGTAATAACAGCATCATAACTAACGTTGCGATAAACGCCTGAACGCGCCCTTTCGCAACGATAACGCCAGTCACGGCCCCGATTGCGGCGCCCAACGCCAGCGCCGCGGCAACCGCCACCAGCGCATTCACTTCAAGGCCAACAATCGAGGCGGCTACCGCTCCGGTCAGCGCCAGCAATGAACCGACGGACAGGTCGATCCCGGAAGTAAGAATGACCAGCGTCATCCCCACCGCCATAATGGCGTTCACGGAGGTTTGCTGCAGGATGTTAAACAGGTTATTTACGGTAAAGAAGTTTGGGCTAAGGCTCGAAACAATCGCAATCAGCACCAGCAGGGCTATCAGCGACTTTTGATCCAGCAGCCAGGCTTTTGTGAACCAGCGACGGGACGAAACGGACTGGGTGCTCATTTATACAGACTCCTGATTCACGCGATTTAGCTTACCGACGGCCGCCGCCATCAATGTTTCCTGGGTGGCCTCTTCACGGGTAAACACCCCGCCGAGACGGCCTTCATGCATCACCATGATGCGATCGCTCATCCCCAGCACTTCCGGCATTTCTGACGATACGAGGATGATGCTTAACCCATCGGCTTTAAACTGGTTAATTAACTGATAAATCTCTTTCTTCGCGCCAACGTCTACGCCGCGGGTCGGTTCATCAAGAATCAGGACTTTCGGACGCGTCATCAGCCCGCGTGCAATGGCGACTTTTTGCTGGTTACCGCCGGAAAGCAGGCCAATCGGCTGCTCAATCGAAGGAGTTTTGACATTGAAGAGACGAACAAAGTCCTGCACCGCCTGCTGCTCGTCTTTATGCCTCAGGTTACCGACGTTGTGGCTGAAGTAGCGTAGCGCGGTCAGCGACATGTTTTCTTTAACCGACATGCCAAGCACCAAGCCGTCGCGCTTACGATCTTCGGAGATATAAACGATGCCGTTCGCCAGGCCATCCTGTGGGGAACGCGTCACCACTTCCCGGCCATCAAGCGCAACATAACCGCCGGTACGCGGCAGCGCGCCGTAAAGCACTTTCATTAATTCTGTGCGGCCTGCGCCCATCAGCCCGGCGACGCCAAGGATCTCGCCTTTGCGTAAGGTAAAGCTGACGTCATCGACGCCGGGCCCGGAGAGACGCTCTACGCGCAGACGAACGTCGCCCGGCTCTTTATTCAGACGCGGATACTGATCTTCAAGCTTGCGTCCAACCATCATTTCAATCAGCGAATCTTCGGTAAGCGTCGCCACTTCGCGTTCGGCAATAAACTGCCCGTCGCGGAAGACCGTCACGTCATCGCAAATGTCGAAAATCTCTTTCATGCGGTGAGAGATATAGACGATGCCGCGTCCCTGAGCTTTCAGCTCGCGAATAACGCGGAACAGAGATTCTGTTTCGGTATCGGTCAGCGCATCGGTGGGTTCATCCATAATGATGACTTTCGATTCAAAGCTCAGCACCTTGGCTATCTCGACCATTTGCTGATCGCCAATCGACAGATCGCCCACCAGCCGCTGGCTGTTAAAGCGCAGGTTCAGCTTCGCCAGCAGCTTATCCGCCTCGGCATACATTTTCTTCCATTCGATTCTGCCAAAGCGGTTTACGAATTCACGTCCGAGGAAGATGTTTTCCGCAATGCTGAGCTGCGGGATCAGATTGAGTTCCTGATGAATGATGCCGATGCCCGCTTCCTGTGAGGATTTCGGACCGTTAAAGATAGTTTCCTGGCCCAGCCATAACAGCGAACCGGCATCGCGCTGATAAATGCCGGTTAACACTTTCATCATGGTGGATTTGCCCGCGCCGTTTTCCCCCACCAGCGCCATCACGCGTCCCGGATAAACGTTCAGCGCGGCGCCGGAAAGGGCTTTTACGCCAGGGAACGATTTATCGATCCCTTTTAATTGCAGTAACGGTTCCATGCCGGCCTCAGAAAGTCACGCCGGCACAGAGAATGATATTCGCATACGGGGAACACTCCCCGCTGCGAATAACCGCATGTGCATCAGCGGTGTGCTGCTTGAACTGTTCATGGCTGATATAGCGAACAGCAATGGTGTTTCCCTGGTGTTGTTGCAGTTGCTCGATGTGTTTGAGCAAGGTTTCGTGGAGCTGTGGATTGTATTGTTGAATTTCCTGAGCAAGGATCGCCGATTCAACCTGCATCTCTTGCGTTACGACATCAACGACCTGCATAAAACCCGGTACGCCGTGAGTCAGGGCCAAATCAATACGCTGTGTAGCGCGTGGAATTGGCAATCCGGCATCGGCAACCACCAGCGTGTCGGTGTGGCCAAGACGGGAAATAACGGACGAGATGTCAGCGTTGAGAACGTTACCTTTCTTCATTTTCTTGCTCCACTAGCGAAACGTTTCGCTAACCGGGAGTGTAAGAAAGATAGCGGCGATAAAACAACCGTGAGGTGATGAAAATGTGATCGCCATCGAAACGTTTCGCGCCTTCGTTTACAGAAGGTGGAATGAGCGCGCATCCACTCACCGGGCAAATAGCCAGTGCCCGTTATCAGGGGAGTTCTGGATATTGCCGTTAAAACGAAAACGCCCCTTCAAATTTGAAGAGGCGTTCGCGTTATATCTCGACCTGGGTGCCCAGTTCGATAACCCTGTTTGGCGGGATCTCAAACTGGTCAGGCGCTCGCAGGGCGTTACGCTGAAGCGCGAGGAACAGCTTGCCGCGCAGACGCAGATACCACGGCCGCTTGCCGATGATCAGCGACTCGTGGGACATAAAGAAAGAGGTCTCTGACATTCGACAGCTTAATCCTTCCAGACCGCAGCGGTGGAAAATTTCCTCCACGTTTGGCGTTTCACGCCAGCCATAGCTGGCCACCACGCGCCAGAAAGTTGGCGAAAGCTGCTCGATAGAAACGCGCTTCACATTATGAACGTAAGGCGCATCTTCTGTACGCAGCGTCAGCAGCACGACCCGCTCATGCAACACTTTGTTGTGCTTAAGATTATGAAGCATCGCAAAAGGAATGACGTTTAGCGCGCGGGACATATATACCGCGGTACCAGGCACGCGTACCGGCGGCGATTTCTCCAGTGAGACAATCATCGCGTCCAGAGAGTTGCCGTGTTCATGCATGCGCCTGAGCAGACGAAAACGCTCGCTCTTCCAGGTGGTCATGATGATAAACATCACCAGCGCCAGGCAGAGCGGGAGCCAGCCGCCGGAGAATATTTTGATGACGTTTGCCGAAAACAGCGGAATATCGATACACAGAAAGCCTACGCCCATCAGCAGGACGGCCATCCTGTTCCAGCGCCAGTTTTTGCGCGCCACGGTGCAACAGAGAACCGAGGTCAGCACCATAGTGCCGGTTACCGCAATCCCATAGGCCGCCGCCAGGTTGCTGGAATGCTCGAAACTGACAATCACAATGACCACCGAGATATAGAGGATCCAGTTAATCGCCGGAACGTAAATCTGCCCGGACTCCATTTCCGAGGTGTGGATAATGCGCATTGGCGACAGATAGCCCAGACGAACCGCCTGGCGAGTCAGCGAGAAGACGCCGGAAATCACCGCCTGAGAAGCGATAACCGTAGCGAGCGTAGCCAGTATCATCAGGGGGATAAGCGCCCAGTCGGGCGCCAGCAGGAAGAACGGGTTTTTAATGGCTTCCGGCGTTTTCAGCAGCAGCGCGCCCTGGCCGAAGTAGTTCAGCGCCAGCGACGGCAGCACCACGATAAACCACGCAATGCGAATCGGGAATTTACCAAAGTGTCCCATGTCCGCGTATAGCGCTTCCACGCCGGTGATCGAAAGCACGACTGCGCCAAGTGCAAAGAACGAAACCGTTTTGTATTCCAGGAAGAAATGCACGGCCCATGCCGGGTTCAGCGCCTGAAGCACTTCCGGATTAGCGATAATGCTGCGCGCGCCCAGCGCGGCCAGCACCAGGAACCAGAGCAGCATCACCGGCGCAAATAACTTGCCCACCATGCCCGTGCCGTGTTTCTGAATAATAAACAGCAGCGTAAGCACGATTATCGACAGCGGAACGATATAGGTATCAAGCTGCGGCGCGGCTATTTCAAGCCCTTCAATGGCCGACATTACCGATATCGCCGGGGTTATCACCACCTCACCATAAAAGAAGCTGCCGCCGATCAATCCCATGATCACCAGCACCGAGGTCGTTTTTGCTGAGGTGTTGCGTCCCGCCAGCGACATCAGCGTTAAAATCCCGCCCTCACCGGCGTTGTCCGCCCGCATGACAAAAGTAAGATACTTAACGGAGACGACTAAAATCAGCAGCCAGAAAATCAAAGATAAAAAGCCGAATACGGCTTCACGTTCTACACCAAACCCGAACTGACCGGACAGACATTCACGGAGGGTATAGAGCGGGCTGGTTCCGATATCCCCATACACCACACCAATTGCAGCCAGCGTAATCGCCGGCAATGATTGTTTATTATCAGCGCTCATAGACTAATCTTTTGTTGGAATCCTGAAAGCGTGTGCTTAGTCCCTTGGCCCACAAAAAGGCGCACAGTATGCACGATAACGAAGGAAATCGTATCCTTAAATGCAATTGGCTTAACTTAGGTCAGAGAAAAAACGTCAGTTCATCAAACCGTTAACGGGCTTATACAGAAACGATATACTCGCCTTCCCGCACAGCGATAACCACGTAAGGACGCAAAGCTAATTATGGCTCAACCACATTTATTGGCGGAAAGAATTTCACGGCTCAGTTCGTCGCTTGAAAAAGGACTTTTTGAACGACAACACGCCATTCGGCTTTGCCTGCTGGCGGCCCTTAGCGGGGAGAGCGTTTTTTTATTGGGGCCGCCGGGCATCGCCAAGAGCCTGATTGCTCGTCGGCTTAAATTTGCCTTTAAACATGCCCGTGCTTTTGAATACCTGATGACGCGTTTTTCAACGCCGGAGGAAGTTTTCGGGCCGTTGTCTATCCAGGCGCTGAAAGATGAGGGACGCTACGAGCGCCTCACCGCAGGTTATCTGCCGGAGGCGGAAATCGTCTTTCTTGATGAGATCTGGAAGGCGGGGCCAGCCATTCTTAACACCTTGCTTACCGCCATCAATGAACGCCGCTTCAGAAACGGAGCCTGCGAAGAGAAAATCCCGATGCGTCTTCTGGTGGCTGCTTCCAACGAACTCCCCGAAGCCGACAGCAGCCTCGAAGCTTTATATGACCGCATGCTGATTCGCCTGTGGCTTGATAAAGTGCAGGAGAAGGGGAATTTCCGCTCCATGCTTATCAGCCAGCAGGATGAAAACGAAAATCCCGTGGCGGAAAGCCTGCAGGTGAGCGATGAAGAGTATTTCGCCTGGCAGCAGGAAATTGGCAAAGTCGCTCTGCCGGATGATGTTTTTGAACTGATATTCGCCCTGCGCCAGCAGCTTGATGATCTACCGGGCGCGCCTTATGTTTCCGACCGACGCTGGAAAAAAGCGATTCGCCTGTTGCAGGCAAGCGCCTTTTTCAGCGGCCGGACCCTGGTCTCGCCTATCGATCTTATTCTGTTAAAGGACTGCCTGTGGCACGACACGGCCGCCATGAACCTGATGCAGCAGCAGCTTGAAATATTGATGACCGGGAAGGCCTGGCAGCAGCACGCGATGCTCAGCAGGCTCGGCAATATCATACAGCACCGCATCCAGGCGCAGCAGCAGCACAGCGATCGCGAGGCCATTACCCTAAGCAAGCAGAGCGGAATGTTCAGCCGCCGCCCTCACTATGAGCTTCCCGATTATCTCACCGGCGAATCCCTGACGTTACTGCTTCAGCAGCCGCTAAAACTGCATGACATCGACGTTATCCATGTCGCGATTAACCGCGAGTCGCTGGCCCAGTGGCTGGTCAAAGGGGGAGAAATTCGCGGGAAGCTTAACGGCATTGGTTTTGCCCAGTCGCTGAACCTGGAAGTGGACGCCACACAGCATCTGGTTATCAGGGACGTTAGCCTGCAGGGCACCCGGCTGGTGATGCCGGGCAAACAGCAGCAGGGTATGCCGGATGAGATCAAACAGCAGTTTGACGATCTTGAAGCCGCACTTCACCAGCAGCATGAGCGTTTTAACGACGGGCAAAAGTGCCTGTTTATCCAGAATGACTGGCTGGGCAAGATCGAAGCCAGCCTGCAGGACGTCGCCGCACAGATCAAAGAGGCCCGGCAATAATGCTGAGTCTTGAGACGCTCGACGCGATTCTGGCTATCAGTGAAGGTGAGTTGATAGAAGATATAATACTGACCTTGCTGGCCGCCCCCCAGTTGGCCGTCTTCTTTGAAAAATTCCCGCGGCTTAAAAATGCCGTCACGCAGGATATCCCGCGCTGGCGGGAGCTGCTCAGGGCCAGGCTTCATGATGCTAAAGTGCCGCCGGAGCTGGCACGCGAGGTTGTGTGTTATCAGGAAAGCCAGTTGCTTACCACCAGCCAGCTCATCGTAAAGCAGCCTGAAATACTGGCGCTGTTAAAGCGCGTCAACTCCCCTTTCTTTGGTCAGGCACAGGCGCTGGTGGCAGAGCATCCTCATTTTACGCCGGCTCAGCAAACGCTGTTTTTACAGCGCTGGCGCCTGAGCCTGGTGGTGCAGGCAACTTCGCTAAATCAGCAACTGCTCGAAGACGAACGCGATCGATTGCTGGCAGAAGTGCAGGCTCGCCTGGCGTTAAGCGGCCAACTGGAACCCGTACTGTCAGAAAATGACCATGCAGCCAGCCGGCTGTGGGATATGAGCGCCGGGGCGCTTAAGCGCGGCGACTATCAGTTAATCGTGCAGTACGGCGAGTTTCTTGCCAGCCAGCCTGAATTAATGAAGCTTGCCGAACAACTCGGCCGCTCAAAAGAGGCTAAAGCCGTGCCGAGAAAGGATTCGCCGATGGAAAGCTGGCGCATAATGGTGCGGGAACCTGCCACGGTGCCGGAGCAGGTAGACGGCCTGCAGCGCAGCGACGATATTTTGCGTCTGCTGCCGCCAGAGCTGGCGACGCTTGGCATTACCGAACTGGAGTTTGAGTTCTATCGCCGGCTGGTGGAAAAGCAGCTGCTTACCTATCGCCTGCACGGTGACGCCTGGCATGAAAAAGTAGTTGAGCGGCCCGTCGCCCATCAGGATTTCGATGAGCAGCCGCGCGGCCCGTTTATCGTCTGCGTGGACACATCCGGCTCAATGGGCGGGTTCAATGAACAGTGCGCTAAGGCGTTCTGCCTTGCGCTGATGCGCATTGCGCTTGCCGATAACCGACGCTGCTTCATCATGCTGTTTTCCAGCGAAGTGGTGCGCTACGAGGTTTGCGGGCGCGACGGCATTGAGCAGGCGATCCGCTTCCTCAGCCAGCGTTTTCGCGGCGGCACCGATCTGGCGAGCTGCTTTCGTGCCATCGTCGAGAAAATGCAGGGCAGTGAATGGTTCGATGCCGACGCGGTGGTTATTTCAGATTTTATCGCCCAGCGGCTGCCGGACGAGGTAATAAATAAGGTAAAGGGATTAAAACAGGCTCATCAGCACCGTTTTCATGCCGTGGCCATGTCAGGACATGGCAAACCCGGCATCATGCGCATTTTCGATCATATCTGGCGCTTTGATACCGGGATGCGCAGCCGCCTGCTGCGACGCTGGCAGCGCTAAGGCTTACAGCAGAGCGTCGACTTTAGCCTGAACCTCAGCAGGCCATACGCCACACTGAACCAGGCCGATGTGTGGCTGTTGCAGCAGCAGCATAGTCAGACGTGACTGCCCGATGCCGCCGCCGATAGTCTGCGGCATTTCACCCTGCAATAAAGACCGGTGCCATTCGAGTTGCAGACGATCTTCGTCGCCGGTGGTCGCAAGCTGGCGTTTTAGTGCTTCTGCATCCACGCGGATCCCCATGGAAGAGAGCTCAAACGCGTCTTCCAGCACCGGGTTCCACACCAGAATATCGCCGTTCAGGCCAGCAAAACCGCCTTCGCTGCGGGTTGACCAGTCATCATAATCCGGAGCGCGAACGTCGTGGCGTTTACCGTCCGCCAGTTTGCCGCCGATCCCCATCAGAAATACGGCGCCCAGCTCTTTAGCGATAGCGCGTTCACGGCCTTTAGCATCCAGGTCCGGGAAGCGCTGCAGCAGCGCTTCGCTGTGAACGAAATGAATTTGTTCCGGCAGGAACGGCGTAAGGCCGTACTGTTCGCTGACCGCAGCTTCCGTAGCCTTCATTGCCGCCCAGATGCTTTCTACCGTCTGTTTCAGCGTGCCCAGGTGACGTTCACCGTCGCCCATAACGCGTTCCCAGTCCCACTGATCCACATAGACGGAGTGGATCGGGGTCAGGCGGTCTTCATCGGGGCGCAGGGCTTTCATGTGCGTGTAAAGCCCCTCGCCCGCGCTGAAATCGTGCTGGCCGAGCGTTTTTCTTTTCCATTTGGCCAGCGAATGCACCACTTCAAACTGCGCTTCAGGCAGGGTTTTCACCTTTACCTGTACCGCTTTCTCACAGCCGGACAGGTTGTCCTGTGTACCATCACCTACGCGGCTGAGAATCGGTGCCTGAACTTCAATCAGACCCAATTTTTCTTCAAGCTGACGGGAGAAATGGGATTTCACAAAACTAATCTGGCGTTGTTTAGCGATATAGGCGGTTTTCATGGCGCTTCTCTTTCGTTGTGTTGTTTCAATACCGTTGATTAAGCAACAGAACGCGGCCAACATTCAATAATCAATAATAAAAAAGGCCACCCACTTTTTAATCAGCTAATTTAAGGCTATAAAAATTGGATATTCGTGATTAAACATAGGAAAAAGTGATGGATAATTATCAAATCGACAATCTGGATCGCGGCATTCTTGATGCCCTGATGGCAAATGCGCGCACGGCCTATGCCGAGCTGGCCAAACAATTTGGCGTAAGTCCGGGCACAATTCACGTGCGCGTAGAGAAGATGAAACAGGCCGGGATAATTACCGGCGCGCGTATCGATGTTAATCCCAAACAGTTGGGATACGACGTTTGCTGCTTTATCGGCATTATTCTGAAAAGCGCTAAAGACTACCCGTCCGCGCTGGCAAGGCTGGAAAGCCTCGAAGAAGTGACCGAGGCCTACTACACCACGGGGCATTACAGCATCTTCATTAAGGTGATGTGCCGCTCCATAGATGCGCTGCAACAGGTACTTATCAACAAGATCCAAACAATTGATGAAATTCAGTCCACCGAGACGCTGATCTCCCTGCAGAACCCGATTATGCGGACGATCAGGCCCTGAGGGCTAAATCTAATACCCATATTATCCACAGGTAGATCGCAGGCCTTACACAGCGTACAATACGCCACGACTTGTAAAGGCGGGATCGCAATGGCAGACATTACTCTGATTAGTGGCAGTACGCTTGGCAGCGCTGAATACGTGGCAGAACATCTGGCAGAGAAGCTTGATGACGCCGGTTTCTCCACCGAAACGCTTCACGGGCCTCTGCTTGAAGATCTGCAAACCAGCGGCGTATGGCTGATTGTCTCCTCCACGCATGGCGCAGGCGATCTGCCGGATAACCTGCAACCGCTTTACGATGCAATAAAGGAAGAGCACCCGGATCTGAGCAGCGTACGTTATGGCGCAGTGGGCATCGGCAGCCGTGAATACGACACTTTTTGCGGTGCCATTGAAAAAATAGACGCCCTGCTTAGCGAGTGCGGAGCAAAAAGAGTGGGTTCTTTACTGAAAGTGAACATCCTCGATCATGACATCCCTGAAGATCCAGCCGAAGTTTGGGTCGGATCCTGGAAAGATTTGCTCCAGGATTTGTAAAGATCGGCCTTTCTTCTGTGTATAACTATGCTTAAAAGCTCGTAATAAGCGGTAGTTATCCAAAGAACAACCGTTGTTCACTTTTTGAGTTGTGCATAACCCTCGCTTTTGATCCCAGCTTATACGGCGTGGGATCACCGATCATTCACAGCAAACGATCTATCCCAATCCCTTGATCTCTTTAGCTTAAAATTGGTTATCCACAGCTAAGCTCGATCCTAATAAGAGATCACAATAAAGAGATCTTTAAATAAAAAGATCTTCTTTTAATTAGCGAGGATCCTGGGACTTTCTCCATCGACTAAAGTTGAGTAGAATCGCCAACCCGGGAATCAGTCACCCTCCCGTTTAACCACGAGGCAGTTACCATGTTTTATCCAGATCCTTTTGACGTCATCATCATTGGCGGGGGTCATGCAGGCACCGAGGCCGCGATGGCCGCAGCCCGAATGGGTCAACAGACCCTTCTTCTGACACACAATATCGACACGCTGGGACAGATGTCCTGTAATCCGGCGATCGGCGGTATTGGCAAGGGACATCTGGTTAAGGAAGTGGACGCGCTGGGCGGGCTGATGGCGAAAGCGATCGATCGTGCAGGTATTCAGTTTAGAATACTAAACGCCAGCAAAGGCCCTGCGGTTCGGGCTACCCGCGCTCAGGCAGACCGTGTGTTATACCGCCAGGCCGTTCGTACAGCCCTTGAGAATCAACCTAACCTGATGATCTTCCAGCAGGCGGTAGAAGATCTGATTGTGGAAAACGATCGTGTTGTCGGTGCGGTGACCCAAATGGGGCTGAAGTTCCGTGCGAAGGCCGTTGTGCTGACCGTCGGAACTTTCCTCGATGGCAAAATTCATATCGGGCTGGATAATTACAGCGGTGGCCGGGCGGGCGATCCGCCGTCTATCCCGCTTTCACGACGCCTTCGTGAACTGCCGCTGCGCGTCAGCCGCCTGAAAACAGGTACGCCACCGCGTATTGACGCCCGTACTATCGATTTCAGCGTGCTTGCGCAACAGAACGGCGATAACCCGACGCCGGTATTCTCGTTCATGGGAAACGTGAACCAGCATCCTGCGCAGGTGCCGTGCTATATCACCTACACCAACGAAAAAACGCACGACGTTATTCGTAATAACCTCGATCGCAGCCCAATGTACGCGGGCGTTATCGAAGGGATTGGTCCTCGTTACTGCCCGTCTATCGAAGATAAAGTGATGCGTTTTGCCGATCGCAATCAGCATCAAATCTTCCTTGAGCCAGAAGGCCTGACCAGCAACGAAATTTATCCAAACGGCATCTCCACCAGCCTGCCGTTTGACGTGCAGATGCAGATCGTTCGCTCTATGCAGGGCATGGAGAACGCGAAGATTGTTCGTCCAGGCTACGCCATTGAGTACGACTTCTTCGATCCACGCGATCTGAAACCTACGCTTGAAAGTAAATACATTCAGGGCCTGTTCTTTGCCGGCCAGATTAACGGCACGACCGGTTACGAAGAAGCCGCGGCACAGGGTCTGCTGGCGGGCCTGAACGCAGGACGCTACTCGGCCGAAAAAGAAGGCTGGGCGCCGCGTCGCGATCAGGCATACCTTGGCGTGCTGGTGGACGATCTTTGCACGCTTGGTACCAAAGAGCCGTACCGTATGTTTACCTCCCGCGCGGAATATCGCCTGATGCTGCGTGAAGACAACGCCGATCTGCGCTTAACCGCTGCCGGCCGTGAAATGGGTCTGGTGGACGACGAACGCTGGGCGCGCTTTAACGAAAAACTGGAAAACATCGAGCGCGAGCGTCAGCGTCTGAAAGATATCTGGCTGCACCCGCACTCGGCGCAGGTTGAAGAAGTGAACGTGAAGCTAAGCGCGCCGCTGTCGCGTGAAGCTAACGGCGAAGACCTGCTGCGCCGCCCGGAGATGACCTATGCCGATATGATGCAGCTTTCAGCATTCGCGCCGGGGCTTGCGGATCTGCAATCTGCCGAACAGGTAGAGATTCAGGTTAAGTACGAAGGCTATATTGCGCGCCAGCAGGACGAAATCAACAGGCAGCAGCGTAACGAGAACACCGTGCTGCCGGCTACGCTGGATTATCGCCAGGTGAGCGGTCTGTCTAACGAGGCGATCGCTAAACTCAACGATCATAAACCTGTGTCTATCGGGCAGGCATCGCGCATTTCAGGGATTACGCCTGCGGCGATATCGATTTTGCTTGTCTGGCTAAAAAAACAAGGGCTGCTGCGCCGCAGCGCCTGAAAACAGTCGATAACGGGTCAGGATTTCCTGGCCCCTTTTTTTGATGGGTAGTGACTCGTGCTTAATAAATTATCTCGCCTGCTGGATAACGCAGGCATTACGGTTCCTGAAAACCAGAAGCAGCAACTGGTGGGTTACGTTGAGCTGCTCCACAAATGGAACAAAGCGTATAACCTGACCTCGGTACGCGATCCGGAAGAAATGCTGGTTCGGCATATTCTCGACAGCATCGTGGTTGAACCGCATTTGCAGGGAACGCGTTTTATTGATGTCGGCACGGGGCCTGGCCTGCCGGGTATTCCACTGGCTATCGTCCGCCCGGACGCTCATTTCACCCTGCTCGATAGCTTAGGCAAGCGCGTGCGCTTCCTGCGCCAGGTTCAGCATGAGCTGGGGCTTGAGAACATCGCGCCGGTTCAAAGCCGTGTAGAAGCCTTCCCTGCCGAGCCTGGATTTGACGGCGTGATTAGCCGTGCGTTCGCCTCGCTGACGGATATGGTGAACTGGTGCCATCACCTTCCGGCGGAAAAGGGCCGTTTCTATGCGCTCAAAGGGCTGCGTCCGGACGATGAGATAGCGGCGCTGCCGGAAGCGTTCAGCCTGGAAGAGGTTATTCGTCTGCAGGTGCCGGCGCTTGATGGCGAACGTCATCTGGTTATTATTAAGCCAAACAGAACTTAATATTTATCAAAAAAAGTAGGGAAAAAATTGTGTTGCCGACGTTAAAAATTCGGGGCGCTTCCACCGACGCTCTCGGGGTCATTTAACTTAATAACAACAAAGTTTTTTCTGTTTTTTAACCTTGCCGCCATTGCTTACTCTGAAAATAGTCAACAATGAAAATATAAACCTGCTAAAAATCCACAGGCAGAACGGAAGCTTGAGTTGTTAAACATTTAACAAGGATGTCAATAAAAGGTTTTTGAAGAGTTGCGCCTTATTTTCAAAAGAGTAAGCCATAATCGTCTTATTTATCAACAGAATGCTTTTAGCACTTTAAGAGACAGACAAATACATAATGGATGTGGGATGTCTAATATGTGATCGAGGACACGCTTTGTCGCCGGGTAAATTCGCTTATTTGCGTAAATTCCAGAAATGTCCAGGTTTCATCAAAAGTTGAAAAATAAGCGTGCAGAAAATTATTTAAACATTTGTTCACCTTTTTGCTACTTATTGTTTGAAATCACGGGGCCGCACCGTATAATTTGCTCGCTTTTTGAGGCTTGACTCTGAGCCACAAAGACAGTTTTATACGACACGCGACGTACCTCTAAGGGAGCAGGAGATAAGAAACGCATGTCAGTATCGCTCTTAAGTTGGAACATGGCCCGTAAGCTTCTGTTCATCCAGCTTCTGGCAGTAGTAGCAAGCGGATTGCTGTTTTGCCTCAAAGACCCCTCGTGGGGCGCTTCTGCGGTTAGTGGAGGTCTGGCAGCCTGGCTGCCGAACGTATTATTTATAATTTTTGCCTGGCGTCATCAGGCGCATACACCAGCTAAAGGCCGCGTGGCCTGGACATTCGCCATCGGTGAAGTGCTAAAGGTGGTTGCGGGTTTTATCATTCTGGTGGTGGCGCTGGCCGTTTTTAAGGCGGTCGTTTTACCGCTGATAGTGACGTGGGTTTCGGTGCTGGTTGTGCAGATACTCGCACCAGCTGTAATTAACAACAAAGGGTAAGAGGCATCATGTCTGCAGGAGAAATCTCTACACCGCAGGAGTATATAGGCCACCACCTGAACAACCTTCAGTTGGACCTGCGTACTTTCTCGCTGGTGGATCCGCATAATCCCCCGGCCACCTTCTGGACGCTCAACATTGACTCCATGTTCTTCTCAGTGGTCCTGGGTCTCTTGTTCCTGGTTATCTTCCGCAAGGTTGCGAAAACCGCTACCAGCGGCGTTCCGGGTAAATTCCAGACTGCTGTTGAGCTGATTATCGGCTTTGTGCATGGCAGCGTGAAAGACATGTACCATGGCAAAAGCAAGGTTATCGCTCCGCTGGCCCTGACGATTTTCGTCTGGGTATTCCTGATGAACCTGATGGACCTGCTGCCAATCGATCTGCTGCCGTACATCGGCGAGCACGTCTTTGGCCTGCCAGCCCTGCGTGTGGTGCCGTCTGCGGACGTGAACATTACCCTGTCCATGGCGCTTGGCGTATTCATCCTTATTCTGTTCTACAGCATCAAAATGAAAGGCATAGGCGGCTTCACGAAAGAGCTGACGCTGCAGCCGTTCAATCACTGGGCATTTATTCCTGTCAACTTAATCCTTGAAGGGGTAAGCCTGCTGTCCAAGCCTGTGTCACTGGGTCTGCGACTTTTCGGCAACATGTATGCCGGTGAGCTGATTTTCATTCTGATTGCTGGTCTGTTGCCGTGGTGGTCACAGTGGGTTCTGAATGTGCCATGGGCCATTTTCCACATCCTGATCATTACGCTGCAAGCCTTTATCTTCATGGTTCTGACGATCGTCTATCTGTCGATGGCGTCTGAAGAGCACTGATTTTTTACCAACACTACTACGTTTTAACTGAAACAAACTGGAGACTGTCATGGAAAACCTGAATATGGATCTGCTGTACATGGCTGCCGCTGTGATGATGGGTCTGGCGGCTATCGGTGCTGCGATCGGTATCGGCATCCTCGGGGGCAAATTCCTGGAAGGCGCAGCGCGTCAACCTGATCTGATTCCTCTGCTGCGTACTCAGTTCTTTATCGTTATGGGTCTGGTGGATGCTATCCCGATGATCGCTGTAGGTCTGGGTCTGTACGTGATGTTTGCTGTCGCGTAGTAAGTAGATTTAAACCCTAAGCCACAGTTGTAAATTTAAAGAGGTATTGTGCTGTGAACATGAACGCAACAATCCTCGGCCAGGCCATCGCGTTTATTCTCTTTGTCTGGTTCTGCATGAAGTATGTATGGCCGCCTTTAATGGCTGCCATCGAAAAACGTCAGAAAGAAATTGCTGACGGTCTGGCTTCTGCAGAACGCGCTAAGAAAGATTTGGACCTTGCACAGGCCAACGCGACAGACCAGCTGAAAAAAGCGAAAGCGGAAGCTCAGGTCATCATCGAACAGGCTAACAAACGCCGTTCGCAGATCCTGGACGAAGCCAAAGCTGAAGCAGAACAGGAACGTACTAAGATCGTGACACAGGCTCAGGCTGAAATTGAAGCTGAGCGTAAACGTGCTCGTGAAGAACTGCGTAAGCAGGTTGCGATTCTGGCTGTTGCTGGCGCCGAGAAGATCATCGAACGTTCCGTGGATGAAGCTGCTAACAGCGACATCGTGGACAAACTTGTCGCTGAACTGTAAGGAGGGAGGGGCTGATGTCTGAATTTGTTACGGTAGCTCGCCCCTACGCCAAAGCAGCTTTTGACTTTGCTATCGAACACCAAAATGTCGATCGCTGGCAGAATATGCTGGCGTTTGCCGCTGAGGTGACGAAAAACGAACAAATGGCCGAGTTGCTTTCCGGTGCGTTAGCGCCTGAAACTCTCGCCGCGTCGTTTATCGCCGTGTGCGGAGAGCAACTGGATGCCAACGGCCAGAACCTGATTAAGGTGATGGCAGAAAATGGTCGTCTCCGTGTGCTCCCGGATGTTCTCGAGCAGTTTGAGCACTTACGTGCCCTTAGTGAAGCAACAGCTGAAGTCGAAGTGACTTCAGCGACTGAACTGAGTGATGAACAGCTTGCGAAAATCACCGCCGCGATGGAAAAACGTCTGTCACGCAAAGTTAAGCTGAATTGCAAAATCGATAAGTCTGTAATGGCAGGCGTAATCATCCGCTCGGGTGATATGGTCATTGATGGCAGCGTACGCGGCCGTCTTGAACGCCTTGCAGACGTCTTGCAGTCTTAAGGGGACTGGAGCATGCAACTGAATTCCACCGAAATCAGCGAACTGATCAAGCAGCGCATTGCTCAGTTCAATGTTGTGAGCGAAGCTCACAATGAAGGTACTATTGTTTCTGTAAGTGACGGTGTTATCCGCATCCACGGCCTGGCCGATTGTATGCAGGGTGAGATGATTTCCCTGCCGGGTAACCGTTACGCTATCGCACTGAACCTGGAGCGCGACTCCGTAGGTGCGGTTGTGATGGGTCCATACGCTGACCTCGCCGAAGGCATGAAGGTTAAGTGTACTGGCCGTATTCTGGAAGTGCCGGTTGGCCGTGGCCTGCTGGGCCGCGTTGTTAACACCCTGGGTGCGCCAATCGACGGTAAAGGTCCGGTTGAGCACGATGGCTTCTCTCCAATCGAAGTTATCGCACCAGGCGTTATCGATCGTCAGTCCGTCGATCAGCCTGTTCAGACAGGCTATAAGTCTGTTGACGCCATGATCCCAATCGGTCGTGGTCAGCGTGAACTGATCATCGGTGACCGTCAGACCGGTAAAACCGCGATGGCAATCGACGCCATCATCAACCAGCGTGACTCCGGCATCAAATGTGTGTACGTGGCCATCGGCCAGAAAGCGTCCACCATTTCTAACGTGGTTCGTAAACTGGAAGAGCACGGCGCGCTGTCTAACACCATCGTGGTTGTGGCTACCGCTTCTGAATCTGCTGCACTGCAATACCTGGCGCCATACGCGGGTTGCGCAATGGGCGAATACTTCCGTGACCGCGGTGAAGATGCACTGATCGTATACGATGACCTGTCTAAACAGGCTGTTGCTTATCGTCAGGTTTCCCTGCTGCTCCGTCGTCCACCAGGACGTGAAGCATTCCCGGGCGACGTATTCTACCTCCACTCTCGTCTGCTGGAGCGTGCTTCCCGCGTTAACGCGGAATACGTCGAGAACTTCACCAAAGGTGAAGTGAAGGGTAAAACGGGCTCTCTGACCGCACTGCCGATCATTGAAACCCAGGCGGGTGACGTTTCTGCGTTCGTTCCGACCAACGTAATTTCCATTACCGATGGTCAGATCTTCCTGGAAACCAACCTGTTTAACTCCGGTATTCGTCCGGCGGTTAACCCGGGTATCTCTGTATCCCGTGTTGGTGGCGCAGCGCAGACCAAGATCATCAAGAAACTGTCCGGTGGTATCCGTACCGCGCTGGCACAGTATCGTGAACTGGCTGCGTTCTCTCAGTTCGCATCCGATCTGGACGAAGCAACCCGTAAACAGCTGAGCCACGGTCAGAAAGTGACCGAGCTGCTGAAGCAGAAACAGTACGCACCAATGTCTGTTGCTCAGCAGGGCCTGGTACTGTTCGCGGCTGAACGCGGTTACCTCGAAGATGTGGAACTGGCGAAAATCGGTAGCTTCGAAGCCGCGCTGCTGGCTTACGTTGACCGTGACCACGCTCCGCTGATGCAAGAAATCAACCAGTCCGGTGGCTATAACGACGAAATCGAAGGCAAGCTGAAAGGCATCCTCGATTCCTTCAAAGCAACTCAGTCCTGGTAAAGTCTGGCGGCTTGTCTTAGGGCAAGCCGCAAGGCATTGAGGAGAAGCTCATGGCCGGCGCAAAAGAGATACGTAGTAAGATCGCAAGCGTCCAGAACACGCAGAAGATCACCAAAGCAATGGAAATGGTCGCCGCGTCCAAAATGCGTAAATCGCAGGAACGTATGGCAGCCAGCCGTCCTTACGCGGACACTATGCGTAAAGTGATTGGCCACCTTGCTCTGGGTAATCTTGAATACAAACACCCCTACCTGGATGAACGCGAAGTTAAACGCGTGGGCTACCTGGTGGTGTCCACTGACCGTGGTCTGTGCGGTGGCTTGAACATTAACCTGTTCAAAAAGCTGCTGGCTGACATGAAAGGATGGTCTGACAAAGGCGTTCAGAGCGAAATCGCGATGATCGGCTCCAAAGGCGTCTCTTTCTTCAACTCCGTGGGCGGCAACGTTGTTGCTCAGGTGACCGGTATGGGCGATAACCCTTCCCTGTCCGAGTTGATTGGCCCGGTGAAAGTGATGTTGCAGGCCTACGATGAAGGCCGTCTGGACAAGCTGTATGTTGTCAGCAACAAATTTATAAACACTATGTCTCAGGTTCCGACAATCACCCAACTGCTGCCGTTACCGCCAGCAGAAGACGGTGAATTGAAAAAGAAATCCTGGGATTATCTGTATGAACCTGATCCTAAAGCGCTGCTGGATACTCTGCTGCGTCGCTATGTGGAATCTCAGGTTTATCAGGGCGTCGTAGAAAACCTGGCCAGCGAGCAGGCCGCACGTATGGTGGCGATGAAAGCCGCTACCGACAATGGCGGCAGCCTGATTAAAGAGCTGCAGTTGGTTTACAACAAAGCTCGTCAGGCCAGCATTACTCAGGAGCTCACCGAAATCGTCGGTGGCGCGTCCGCGGTATAACCAGGTGGTTACCCTAAATAGTTCGGTTTGCAGAAAGGCGGCAACTGAGCGAGTCCGCAGGAGCTTACTCAGGTAAGTGACTGAGGTGAGGGAAGGCAGTCAACGCATCTGCAAGTCGAAATATGACGGGTAAACGAATTACGTAGAGGATTCAACAAGATGGCTACTGGAAAGATTATCCAGGTAATCGGCGCCGTGGTGGACGTCGAGTTCCCTCAGGATGCCGTACCAAAAGTGTACGACGCCCTCGAGGTTACAAACGGTAATGACCGTCTGGTGCTGGAAGTACAGCAACAGCTCGGTGGCGGCGTGGTTCGTACCATCGCCATGGGTTCTTCTGACGGTCTGCGTCGTGGTCTGGCAGTTTCTAACCTCGATCACCCAATTGAAGTGCCGGTAGGTAAAGCTACGCTGGGCCGTATTATGAACGTCCTGGGCGAACCTATCGACATGAAGGGCGACATCGGCGAAGAAGAGCGTTGGGCTATTCACCGTGCAGCGCCAAGCTACGAAGAGCTGTCCAGCTCCCAGGATCTGCTGGAAACCGGCATCAAAGTAATGGACCTGATTTGTCCGTTCGCTAAGGGCGGTAAAGTTGGTCTGTTCGGTGGTGCGGGCGTAGGCAAAACTGTAAACATGATGGAGCTTATCCGTAACATCGCGATTGAGCACTCCGGCTACTCCGTGTTTGCAGGCGTGGGTGAACGTACTCGTGAGGGTAACGACTTCTACCACGAAATGACCGACTCCAACGTTCTGGACAAAGTATCCCTGGTTTACGGCCAGATGAACGAGCCACCAGGAAACCGTCTGCGCGTTGCGCTGACCGGCCTGACCATGGCTGAGAAGTTCCGTGACGAAGGCCGTGACGTTCTGCTGTTCGTTGATAACATTTACCGTTATACCCTGGCCGGTACAGAAGTATCCGCACTGCTGGGCCGTATGCCATCTGCGGTAGGTTATCAGCCAACGCTTGCAGAAGAGATGGGTGTTTTGCAGGAGCGTATCACCTCCACCAAAACCGGCTCTATCACTTCTGTTCAGGCCGTATACGTCCCTGCGGATGACTTAACTGACCCATCCCCGGCAACCACCTTTGCGCACCTTGATGCAACCGTGGTACTGAGCCGTAACATCGCGTCTCTGGGTATCTACCCTGCGGTAGATCCGCTGGATTCCACCAGCCGTCAGTTAGATCCGCTGGTTGTTGGTCAGGAACACTACGACACCGCGCGTGGCGTGCAGTCTATTCTGCAACGTTACCAGGAACTGAAAGACATCATCGCCATCCTCGGTATGGATGAACTGTCTGAAGAAGATAAACTGGTTGTAGCACGTGCGCGTAAGATCCAGCGCTTCCTGTCTCAGCCGTTCTTCGTAGCAGAAGTCTTTACCGGTTCTCCGGGCAAGTTCGTGTCGCTGAAAGATACTATCCGTGGCTTTAAGGGCATCATGGACGGCGAGTACGATCATCTGCCAGAGCAGGCGTTCTACATGGTTGGTACTATCGACGAAGCCGTTGAGAAAGCTAAAAAACTTTAACGCCTTAATCGGAGGGTGACATGGCAATGACATATCACCTGGACGTCGTCAGCGCGGAGAACCAAATGTTCTCCGGTCTGGTCGAGAAGATCCAGGTAACGGGTAGCGAAGGTGAGCTGGGTATTTATCCTGGCCACGCCCCGCTGCTCACCGCCATTAAGCCTGGTATGATCCGCATCGTGAAACAGCACGGACATGAAGAGTATATCTACCTGTCCGGTGGTGTGTTGGAAGTGCAGCCTGGCACGGTTACCGTACTGGCTGATACCGCGATTCGCGGCCAGGATCTCGACGAAGCGCGAGCCCTGGAAGCGAAACGTAAAGCGGAAGAGCACATTCATAGCTCCCACGGTGATGTGGACTACGCTCAGGCTTCTGCTGAACTGGCGAAAGCGATCGCGAAACTGCGCGTTATCGAGTTGACCAGAAAAGCGATGTAACTACCTGCTTGAAAAGACAAATGCCGGTCAGAACGCCTGACCGGCATTTTTTTCGCCCGCAGCTTTTTTCGTTCAATAAACGACCGGTTTTAGCCGTCATACCCTCGTATTTTCCTTACCGGCTGCGTTCTTACGCTGCGTTCAGGCTTTATTCCCGCTTGAAAAGAAGCCGTAATCCAAGCAGATGGCTTAATATCAGTCGAATGGATGTACATATTTAGCCTGAATCCACTTAAACTTGAGCGCTGAGTGCGTTGAAAAGCCGTCTGGCCGGGCAAATTTCCGCCAGTGTGTTTTTAGATGCAAAATATGTAGAATTTTCAACGAGAAATCGTTTTACTTCTCTCACAATTTAAAGTCAGGACGCGTATGTCAAACAGTGCGATGAGCGTGGTAATCCTTGCCGCAGGCAAAGGGACCCGCATGTATTCCGACCTCCCGAAGGTGCTGCATACCCTTGCCGGGAAACCAATGGTTCAGCATGTTATTGATGCGGCTAATAATTTAGGCGCTCAGCGCGTGCATCTGGTGTACGGTCACGGCGGCGATCTGCTTAAACAAACGCTTAGCGATGACTCACTGAACTGGGTGCTGCAGGCAGAACAGTTGGGTACCGGCCACGCTATGCAGCAGGCGGCCCCGTTCTTTGCGGACGATGAAGACATCCTGATGCTGTATGGCGACGTGCCGCTGATCTCCGTTGAAACCCTCACGCGCCTGCGTGAGGCGAAACCGCAGGGCGGCATTGGCCTGCTTACCGTAAAACTGGATGATCCAACCGGCTATGGCCGTATTGCCCGTGAAAATGGCACCGTTGTGGGGATTGTGGAACACAAAGACGCCACGGACGAGCAGCGCAAAATCAACGAAATCAACACCGGCATTTTGATCGCCAATGGCGCAGATCTGAAGCGCTGGCTTGGCAAGCTCGATAACAACAACGCTCAGGGTGAATTCTATATCACCGATATCATCGCTCTGGCGCACCAGGAAGGCCGTGAAATCACGGCGGTGCATCCAGACCGGCTGAGCGAAGTGGAAGGCGTGAACAACCGCCTGCAGCTCTCTCGTCTTGAGCGCGTCTACCAGAGCGAACAGGCAGACAAACTGCTGCTGGCAGGCGTCATGCTGCGCGATCCGCAGCGTTTCGACCTGCGCGGCGTACTGAATCACGGGCGTGATGTAGAAATCGATACTAATGTGATTATCGAAGGCAACGTCACGTTAGGCCATCGCGTCAAAATCGGTGCTGGCTGCGTGCTGAAAAACTGCATAATCGGCGACGACAGCGAAATCAGCCCTTATTCCGTTGTTGAAGATTCCCGGCTTGCGGCCGCCTGCACTATTGGTCCGTTCGCGCGTTTGCGTCCGGGTGCCGAGCTGGCGGAAGGCGCACACGTTGGCAACTTCGTCGAAATGAAAAAGGCGCGTCTGGGCAAAGGCTCGAAAGCGGGTCATCTGAGCTACCTGGGCGATGCCGAAATCGGCGACAACGTGAATATCGGCGCGGGCACCATTACCTGCAACTATGACGGCGCGAATAAGCATAAAACCATCATCGGTGATGATGTGTTTGTCGGCTCAGACACGCAGCTCGTGGCACCGGTTAACGTTGCGAAAGGCGTTACCATTGGCGCAGGCACTACCGTAACGCGTGACGTCGCTGAAAATGAATTAGTCATCAGCCGCGTAAAACAGACCCATATTCAGGGCTGGCAGCGTCCGGTGAAGAAAAAGTAATCAGCATTCCTCTCTTTCGGGAGAGGCTGGGGTGAAGGCTGTTCTCGAAAATAGCCCGCCCCGCAGCAGTACCAAAACTATAACCCCACTCTCTACAAGGCTCGGGGCCCGGATAACCGGGAAATACAGGTCAGCGACAACATATGGCGAAAACGCCATTATCAGGAATTAACTACTATGTGTGGAATTGTTGGCGCGGTCGCGCAACGTGATATTGCTGAGATCCTTCTCGAAGGATTACGTCGTCTGGAATACCGTGGTTATGATTCCGCGGGTCTTGCTGTGGTAGACGAGCAGGGTCATATGACGCGTTTGCGTCGTCTGGGAAAAGTACAGAAGCTGGCTGAAGCCGCAGAAGAAACCTCGCTGCACGGCGGGACCGGTATCGCTCACACCCGCTGGGCGACTCACGGCGAACCTTCTGAAGTTAACGCTCACCCGCATGTCTCCGAACATATCGTCGTCGTGCACAACGGTATTATCGAAAACCACGAACCGCTGCGCGAAGTATTGCAGGAGCGCGGCTACCGTTTTGTTTCACAGACTGATACCGAAGTGATCGCTCACTTAGTGCACTGGGAGCTGGAACAGGGCGGCACGCTGCGTGAAGCCGTGTTGCGCGCTATTCCACAACTGCGTGGCGCATACGGTACTGTGATCATGGACACGCGTAACCCTGGCGTGCTGCTGGCCGCGCGTTCCGGCAGCCCGATGGTTATCGGTCTGGGCATGGGTGAAAACTTCATCGCCTCCGACCAGCTTGCGCTGTTGCCGGTGACCCGTCGCTTTATCTTCCTGGAAGAGGGTGATATCGCAGAAGTGACCCGCCGCTCCGTCACCGTGTTCGACACGCTGGGCGAACAGGTTCAGCGTCCGGACATCGAATCTAATCTGCAATATGACGCCGGTGACAAAGGCGTTTATCGTCACTATATGCAAAAAGAGATCTACGAGCAGCCGAACGCCATCAAAAATACGCTGGCCGGGCGCATCAACCATGGCGAAGTCGATCTAACCGAGCTTGGCCCGACAGCCAACGAAATGTTGTCTCAGGTTGAGCATATCCAGATTGTGGCATGCGGCACTTCGTATAACTCCGGGATGGTTTCTCGCTACTGGTTCGAGTCGCTGGCAGGCGTGCCTTGTGACGTGGAAATTGCTTCAGAATTCCGCTATCGCAAATCTGCGGTACGCCGCAACAGCCTGATGATTACTCTTTCCCAGTCTGGTGAAACGGCGGACACCCTGGCGGCGCTGCGTCTGTCCAAAGAGCTGGGTTATCTGGGGTCGCTTGCGATTTGTAACGTGCCGGGCTCTTCTCTGGTGCGCGAGTCCGATCTGGCGCTGATGACCAATGCCGGTACTGAAATAGGCGTGGCTTCCACCAAAGCCTTCACCACGCAGTTAACCGTTCTGCTGATGCTGGTGGCTAAGCTGAGCCGCCTGAAAGGCGTAGATGCGCAGGTTGAACAGGATATCGTGCACGGTCTGCAGGCGCTACCTAGCCGTATTGAGCAAATGCTTTCCCAGGATAAGCGCATTGAAGCGCTTGCGGAAGATTTCTCTGACAAGCACCATGCGCTGTTCTTAGGCCGTGGCGATCAGTACCCTATCGCGATGGAAGGCGCGCTGAAGCTTAAAGAGATCTCTTATATTCACGCGGAAGCCTACGCGGCAGGCGAGCTGAAACACGGCCCGCTGGCGCTGATTGACGCGGATATGCCGGTTATCGTTGTGGCACCAAACAACGAACTGCTGGAAAAACTGAAATCCAACATCGAAGAAGTGCGCGCCCGCGGCGGCCAGCTCTATGTCTTCGCCGATCGGGATGCAGGCTTTACCAGCAGCGATAATATGCACATTATCGAAATGCCGCATGTGGAAGAGGCTATCGCTCCGATCTTCTACACCGTGCCGTTACAGTTGCTGTCTTACCATGTGGCGCTGATTAAAGGCACCGACGTGGACCAGCCGCGTAACCTGGCAAAATCGGTTACCGTGGAATAACGGCATAGTCGGTTTGTTTTTTCATTCGATCGCGTTTTCCGAGTGAGCTATTCATCGGGAAACGCGATCGAATTACTATAATCTCTCGTTTTGTATTTTCTTTGAAATCGCATCCTGCGCCCTTTTTCCTCGTTGTTTGACGTGCCAGTGCAACATACCATTGCATAAGCCGTTAGTCAGAATAAAAAATAAATCGTTAATAAACAATGACAGAATAATGATTATTATCGCTGGAATACGCAGCATTTTTGCGCCCATATTCCATGATGTGAATTTATGTATTTAGGCTTGTAAGCACGCGTCACTTTATCGTAGCATTAATCTTTAAATATTTTATAAAAAGTGAGGTGGGTATCGATTCAGTGAAATGTTAAAGCCAGAAAGGATGCTTGCATTTTCTTAATGTGTTTTTCAACGCCTGGCTTGATATAGATATTATTCATACCTCTGGCCATATAATATATTGGTGTTTGCATGTTTAATTTAAAAATCAATACCGCTATACAGATAGTGTTGTTATTCTTTTTGTCATTATTGACCTTTATTTCCATCAGCTCGACATATGCATTATTCAAATCGCAAGATCTTTATAATAAAGTCGAAAGGCTCGATGAACGAAAAGAGCAGTTAGCCGCGGTCATAATTAAAGTCTTCGATATAAGCGCCCGGCTTAATTATATTGCCTATGATAAATATGGTAATAATATCTTTAATAAAGAGATGGTTGATTCCATCAAAAATATTTCTGATGAATCCCGTACTATCATCGCTGGCTGGGTGCAAGCACCAAAGGAAATCGATGCAGCACAGGAGGTATCTGAAAAAACGCAGCAGGCGCTGGATCTCTACCTTAAGGTCGTGACGGAAAAAATTGCCAGCATTGAGAGAGGAGAGACAACAGATTTAAATTTAGGTGCTTCCGCTGCCCCATTTTGGGCTGGCGTAAATGAATACTCCGGGCTAAGTCATGATGTTAAGGTTAAAATTAACGGCGAAATCAGTCGCTCAGCGAATACAGGATATCTGATCGCCATTATTTCAATCATCTTTACCTTAGCCGTCTTTATCCTTATTCGAATCTGGATGCGCAGGCAGATTATCGATCGTCTGAACAGGGTCAATCAGCATCTTAATGAAGTTGGTAAGGGGAATCTCGCCGCCAGTATCGATGATGGCACCAGCAATGAAATAGGTGAAACCATTCGCGGCCTGAAAAGCATGCAGAGTAACCTTATCAAACTGATTTCTCAGGTACGTAACAGCGCGGAAACCATCACCGCTGGCGCCAACCAAATTTCCAGCGGCAGTAATAAATTATCTTCAAATACTGAAGCCTTACAGCAAACTACGGCCAGCATGGAGCAAATCAGAATTACCGTTAAACAGAACGTGGAAAAAGCCAGCCAGGCCAACGACCTGGTTGCGAAAGCCAGACAGACGGCGATGGAAGGCGGTAAGGCTGCGGAAGAAACCCGGCTGCTTATGGATACTATTCAGGAGAGCTCGAAGGCTATTTCTGAAATTAACAGTATTATTACTAATATTGCCGGCCAGACCGATATTCTGGCGCTTAACGCCGCCGTTGAGGCTGCTCGTGCGGGTGAGCAGGGACGTGGGTTTGCGGTTGTTGCAAGTGAGGTACGTAGCCTGGCCCAGCGCAGCTCAACCGCAGCGCAGCAAATTCGTAGCCTGATAAATCAGACCACATCACAAATTACCAGCGGTGTTCAGTTGGTAACGGAAACCAACCATAAAATCAAAACTGCCGTTGAGTCCGTCACGCAAGTTTCCTCATTGATAGAGGAAATTAAAACGGGGGCGGAAGATCAGAACAGGGTGATTGAGCATGTCTCTGAGAGCATGAACGCAATAGATTCCGTTACCCATCAAAACACCGCTCTGCTTGCGCAAACCGCAAAGGCCACCTCCAGCCTTCATGAACAGGCGCAGCAGTTAATGGATAAGGTTTATTTCTTCAGGCTTAGGGATGAAAAAAAACGCCCGCCTGTTGCGGCGGCAAATGCCGGCGTGAAAGAGAAAGCGGTCTTTACTAATCACAGCCGTAATACGCGCAGCGTAGATGGGAGCCGCTGGGAAACATTCTGATAGCAGACCGCGGCCCTGCGCACCGGGTGGCGCAAAAATACCAAATGTGCAGGCAACCTTCGGCACCGCTTCGGCGGTGCTTTTATTTTTCATACCGCCCTGATTTAAAAACACTATTTTTCGTCGTACGTCAGCCAGCAATGACTGTCATAAAACTGTCATACTTTGTACATTTAACTGTCACCAAACTGCCCTATTTTTTACCCTGCAATGACTTAACAACGAATTACGTTTATCACCTCTGCAGGAGACATTATGAAAGTTATGCGTACCACCGTCGCAACTGTTGTCGCCGCGACCTTATCCCTGAGCGCTTTCGGCGTGAACGCTGCCGCAAGCCTGACCGGTGCCGGTGCAACCTTCCCAGCGCCGGTGTATGCCAAATGGGCAGATACCTACCAAAAATCCACTGGTAACAAAGTAAACTACCAGGGTATCGGCTCCTCCGGTGGCGTTAAACAGATTATTGCTAACACCGTGGATTTCGGTGCTTCTGACGCCCCTCTGGCCGATGACAAACTGGCTCAGGAAGGTCTGTTCCAGTTCCCGACCGTTATCGGCGGCGTGGTTCTGGCCGTTAACCTGCCGGGTGTGAAATCCGGTGAGCTGGTGCTCGACGGGAAAACGCTGGGTGACATCTACCTTGGCAAAATCAAAAAATGGGATGACGAGGCAATCGCCAAACTCAACCCTGGCATGAAATTACCACAGCAGAACATCGCCGTTGTGCGTCGCGCTGACGGTTCCGGTACCTCGTTCGTCTTTACCAGCTACCTGGCAAAAGTGAACGAAGAGTGGAAATCTAAAATTGGCGCTGGCTCCACCGTTAACTGGCCGACTGGTCTGGGCGGCAAGGGTAACGACGGTATCGCAGCCTTTGTTCAGCGTCTGCCAGGCTCAATTGGTTATGTTGAGTATGCATATGCCAAGCAAAACAACCTTGCTTACACCAAACTGGTTTCTGCCGATGGCAAACCGGTAGCGCCTTCTGAAGAAAACTTTGCCAATGCGGCTAAAGGCGCCGACTGGAGCAAATCCTTTGCTCAGGATCTGACAAACCAGAAAGGCGATGAGGCATGGCCAATCACCTCTACCACCTTTATCCTGGTGCACAAAGAGCAGAAAAACCCTGAGCAGGGTGCTGAAGTGCTGAAGTTCTTCGACTGGGCGTACAAAGAGGGAGCAAAACAGGCTAACGACCTGGATTACGCATCCCTGCCGGACACCGTGGTTGAACAGGTTCGTGCCGCATGGAAGACCAATGTAAAAGACAGCTCCGGTAAAGCGCTGTACTAATTTTTACAAGCTTGGATGATAAAACCCGGAGTAAAGGTTACCTTACTCCGGGTAAACCCAACACCACAAAGAGTAAGCTATGGCTGTGAGTAAGCCGACGTTCAAGGCCCCTGGCAAGCAAGGCGATATGATTTTCAGCGCGCTGGTAAGACTGGCTGCGCTGATTGTGCTATTTCTGCTGGGCGGCATTATCATCTCCCTGATTATTTCCTCCTGGCCGAGCATTCAGAAGTTTGGTTTCTCGTTCCTGTGGACTAAAGAGTGGGATGCCCCTAACGACATCTATGGTGCGCTGGTGCCGATTTACGGCACGCTGGTCACCTCGTTTATTGCGCTGCTGATTGCCGTACCGGTAAGCTTTGGTATCGCGCTGTTCTTAACCGAGCTGGCACCGGGCTGGTTACGCCGCCCGCTGGGCATCGCCATTGAGCTGCTGGCCGCTATTCCAAGTATCGTTTACGGCATGTGGGGCCTGTTTATCTTTGCTCCGCTGTTTGCGACTTACTTCCAGGAGCCGGTGGGAAATGTGCTTTCTGCCGTACCTATTGTCGGCGCGCTGTTCTCTGGTCCGGCGTTCGGCATCGGCATTCTCGCCGCAGGCGTGATTCTGGCTATCATGATCATTCCTTACATCGCCTCCGTTATGCGCGATGTCTTCGAACAAACGCCGGTAATGATGAAAGAGTCGGCCTACGGCATCGGCTGCACCACCTGGGAAGTTATCTGGCGCATTGTTCTGCCGTTCACCAAAAATGGGGTGATTGGCGGCGTGATGCTCGGGCTTGGCCGCGCGCTGGGTGAAACCATGGCGGTGACTTTTATCATCGGTAATACCTACCAGCTCGACAGCGCCTCGCTTTATATGCCGGGCAACAGCATCACCTCTGCTCTTGCGAATGAATTTGCCGAAGCGGAATCCGGCCTGCATACCGCAGCGCTGATGGAGCTTGGCCTGATTCTGTTTGTTATCACCTTTATCGTACTGGCGATCTCTAAGCTCATGATTATGCGCCTGGCGAAGAACGAGGGGGCGCGTTCATGACCACGTTAGAAATGCAGTCTAACGCTCGGCTGGCGGAATCTCGCCGCAAGATGCAGGCGCGTCGTCGCCTGAAGAATCGCGTCGCCCTGACGCTCTCCATGGGCACCATGGCGTTCGGTCTGTTCTGGCTGGTGTGGATACTGTTCTCAACCGTTACGCGTGGCTTCGACGGTATGTCCCTCGCGCTGTTCACCGAAATGACGCCGCCGCCGAATACGATTGGCGGCGGTCTGGCGAACGCCCTCGCGGGCAGCGGCCTGTTAATTCTGTGGGCGACGGTGTTTGGCACGCCGCTTGGCATTATGGCCGGAATTTATCTGGCCGAGTACGGACGTAAATCGTGGCTGGCGGAAGTTATCCGCTTTATCAACGACATCCTGCTCTCTGCGCCATCAATTGTGGTTGGTCTGTTCGTTTATACCGTGGTGGTAGCGAAGATGCAGCACTTCTCCGGCCTGGCCGGGGTGATTGCGCTGGCGCTGCTGCAAATCCCGATTGTGATTCGTACCACTGAAAACATGATGAAACTGGTGCCGGACAGCCTGCGAGAAGCGGCCTATGCGCTGGGTACGCCAAAGTGGAAAATGATTTCGGCTATTACGCTTAAAGCCTCTGTTTCCGGGATTATCACCGGGGTATTGCTGGCGATTGCGCGTATTGCGGGTGAAACCGCTCCGCTGCTGTTTACCTCGCTCTCGAACCAGTTCTGGAGCACGGACATGATGCAGCCGCTGGCTAACCTGCCGGTGACAATTTTTAAATTTGCCATGAGCCCGTTTGCCGAATGGCAACAGTTGGCCTGGGCCGGGGTGCTGATTATTACCCTGTGCGTTCTGCTGTTGAACATTCTGGCGCGTGTGATTTTCTCGAAGAGTAAACACGGTTAAATTTTACGGTGCGGCATCAGCGGCGCCGGATGGAGATAAAGAAACAGATGAGTATGGTTGATACTGCCCCGGGCAAAATTCAGGTTCGCGATTTGAACTTCTTCTACGGGAAGTTCCATGCCCTGAAAAACATCAATCTGGATATCGCAAAGAACCAGGTTACCGCGTTTATCGGGCCGTCGGGCTGTGGTAAATCCACCCTGCTGCGCACCTTTAACAAAATGTATTCGCTCTACCCGGAGCAGCGCGCCGAAGGCGAAATCCTGCTGGACGGGGAAAATATCCTCACCCACAGCCAGGATATCGCGCTGCTGCGCGCCAAAGTGGGTATGGTATTCCAGAAGCCAACGCCGTTCCCGATGTCGATTTATGACAATATTGCGTTTGGCGTGCGCCTGTTTGAGAAGCTGTCACGCAGCGACATGGACGAACGCGTACAGTGGGCGTTGACCAAGGCCGCATTATGGAATGAAACCAAAGATAAACTGCACCAGAGCGGATACAGTCTTTCTGGTGGTCAACAGCAGCGTCTGTGCATTGCGCGTGGCATCGCCATTCGCCCCGACGTGCTGCTGCTTGATGAGCCTTGTTCAGCCCTCGACCCGATTTCTACCGGGCGTATTGAAGAGCTGATTACCGAGCTGAAACAGGATTACACCGTGGTGATTGTGACCCACAACATGCAGCAGGCGGCGCGTTGTTCTGACCATACGGCGTTTATGTACTTAGGCGAGCTAATTGAGTTCAGCAAAACCGACACGCTGTTTACCACCCCTGCTAAAAAGCAGACCGAAGACTATATTACTGGCCGCTACGGTTGATTTGGAGAACATGATGGATAGCCTCAATCTCAACAAACATATTTCCGGCCAGTTTAACGCTGAGCTGGAACACATTCGTACCCAGGTGATGACCATGGGCGGGCTGGTGGAACAACAGCTTTCCGACGCCATCACTGCGATGCACAACCAGGATAGCGAGCTGGCGAAACGCGTCATCGAAGGCGATCACAAGGTCAACATGATGGAGGTGGCCATTGATGAAGCCTGCGTGCGCATCATCGCCAAGCGCCAGCCAACCGCCAGCGATCTGCGCCTGGTGATGGCGATCATTAAGACCATTTCCGAGCTGGAACGTATCGGTGACGTGGCGGATAAAATCTGCCGCACGGCGCTGGAGAAGTTTTCCCAGCAGCATCAGCCGCTGCTGGTGAGCCTGGAGTCGCTTGGGCGCCACACGGTGCAAATGCTGCACGACGTGCTGGATGCCTTTGCGCGTATGGACCTGGATGAAGCCGTGCGTATTTACCGTGAAGATAAGAAAGTCGACCAGGAGTACGAAGGCATCGTGCGCCAGTTGATGACTTATATGATGGAAGACTCGCGCACCATTCCAAGCGTGCTGACCGCGCTGTTCTGCGCGCGTTCCATCGAGCGAATCGGCGACCGCTGCCAGAATATCTGCGAATTCATTTTCTATTTCGTGAAGGGGCAGGATTTCCGTCACGTGGGCGGCGACGAGCTGGATAAGCTGCTGGCTGGTAAAGACCCGAAAGAGTGATAAAAATTCGATAAAAAACGCCAGCGTAATGCTGGCGTTTTTATCTGTGGCGTAATGCCAAAGCTTAGCGAACGATAATCCCTAACAGAATCCCCAGCGCCCCGAAGTCGGCATCGCTAAAGGTCGTGTTGGCAAAACCGATATTGCCCAGCACCGGCAGCAGGAACACCGGCAGGAAAGTAATCAGCAGGCCCTGGGCGAATGCGCCAAAGATAGCTCCACGTCGTCCCCCCGTTGCATTACCAAAGACGCCAGCCGCCGCGCCGACGAAGAAGTGCGGCACCACGCCTGGAATAATCACCGTCATATTCAGCAGATAAAGAGCGAACATACCGATTAAACCGGCGACAAAGCTGCTCAGGAAGCCCACCAGCACGGCGTTTGGCGCGTAAGGGAACACCACCGGACAATCAAGTGCCGGCTTCGCGTTTGGCACCAGCTTGTCAGAAATCCCTTTAAACGCCGGCACGATCTCGGCAATCACCATACGCACGCCCTGCAGGATAATGTACACGCCCGCCGCGAAGGTGATGGACTGCATGATGGAGAACATAAACCAGTTCTTACCGCCGCTCAGCTCCTTCACAACGTCAGCCCCGGCAAACAGGCAGGTGACCAGGAAGATAATGCTCATGGTAAAGGAGATAGCCACCGGCGTGTCGCGCAGGAATAGCAGGCTTTTCGGCACGTTCATGTCTTCGGTGGAGTGCTCTTTGTTGCCAAACTTGCTGCCGATAAAACCGGCCAGCACGTAGGACAGCGTTGAGAAGTGGCCGATGGCGACATCGTCAGAGCCGGTCACTTTCTTCATGTAAGGGTGCGCAATGGCCGGGAAAAATACCATTGCTACGCCTACCACCAGCGAACCAACCGCAATCAGCGTAATGCCGCTCATGCCAGCGGTTGCAAGGATCACCGCGACCATCATCGACATAAACAACGTGTGGTGCCCGGTCAGGAAGATGAATTTCCATGGTGTGAAGCGGGCTATCAGGATATTGATGACCATGGCGAAGAACATGATCATCGCCATCTCTTTCCCGAAGCTCTTCTGCGCGACGGAAACAATGGCTTCGTTGTTCGGCACGACGCCCTGGATACCAAAAGCGTGCTGGAAAATATTCGCGAAATCACCCAGCGATGAAACAACCAGACCTGCACCGGCGCCTAAAATGACAAAACCCATAATGGTTTTGACGGTGCCTTTAATACATTCCGTGACCGGTTTTTTCTGGGCGATTAGGCCGATCAGCGCGATTAAACCGACCAGCACCGCCGGTTCGGAAAGTACGTCGCTCATTAAAAAACGAAAGAAATCCATAGTAGCCTCCGCTTACAGCGCGCCCAGTTCGGTTAATGCCACGGATAAACGCTCTTTCATGGCTTTTTTATCAATCATGTTGTCCAGCGCGACGATTTTTCCCGCCACTGACTGTGCGACAAGCTGTTCGGCGATATCCTTGGTGCCGACAAAAATATCGCTCGGCGTGCCCTTTGCGGAGCCGAGATCCACATGATCGACCTCGGCGCTGACGGACAGCTCTTTCAGGATGTTTTTAATGCTCATTTCCATCATCAGGCTGGTACCTAAACCGTTTCCGCAAACCACTGTAATTTTCATCATGTTTTTCCTGGATTGTTCCCGAGGCGCTGTTAGCGTGATGCTGCCAGGCCGTTAATAACGCGCAATGACACAAAGAATGTCCTGCGGTGTTTTGGCCGTTAAAAGGGCCTGCATGTCCCGCTCGTTATCGAAAAGCTGGGCAAGCTGCGAAATAGCTTCGATGTGGCTGGTGCTGTCCGTCGCCGCCAGAACAATCAGCAGCTTCACCGGATCGTTTTCATCCGCATCAAAACTCACTCCATCGGTAATAAGCGTCAGCGCCAGTGAAAGTTTGTTCGCTCCTTCTTCCGGCCTGGCGTGGGGCATCGCAATACCCGGACCGACCACGTAATAAGGACCGATCGCCTCGTGCGAGCGGTAAATAGCGTCAACGTAGCGAGGTTCAATGGAGCCATTCTCAATCAGCGGGCGACAGGAAATCGCTACGGCATCCCGCCAGCCATTTGCCTGTTCTACAACCTGTATGACGTCTGCCGTTAAGAGTGTTTTTAACATTTACTTACTGCCTCCCGATGGTGATTAAGGCGCAGATTAGATACTTTGCTCGGTGATTAATGTGATTGATATCTCATTTGATAGCGCTACCTGATAGCGCTATCAAGGAGTGTGATAGCGCTATCGTTTCGCTTCCGTGTTTTGGCTATATCCGCCATGCGGATATACAATGCGATAGGATATTTACCGCGTAACGGCGGTTGTAGACAGGTAGATGGTAAAATAAAAATAATGAAAACAGTCTGTTATAGCGGTCCGGAGAGCCAGGATGGAAAAAACGCGTAAGCGCCGTAACACCGGCCGGGTCACCCTGCAGGAAGTCGCCAGCTATGCGGGCGTGGGTACCATGACGGTGTCCCGGGCGCTGAGAACGCCGGAGCAGGTTTCTGAAAAGCTGCGGGAGAAGATTGAGCAGGCGGTCGAAGAGCTGGGCTATATACCCAACCGTACGGCTGGCGCGCTGGCATCCGGCCACAGCAATACCCTTGCCGTTTTGATTCCTTCCCTCACGGATAAAGCCAGTTCAAGCTTTATGCAGTCGCTTCAGCAGGTGCTTAATAAAAATGCGTTCCAGCTTCTGTTGGGCTGCCATGAACATAATCAGCATAAAGAAGCCGAAATTTTAATGACGCTGCTGCAAAGCAATCCGGCGGCGCTGGTCATTTTTGGTTCGCAGCTCGCAGAGAAAACACACCAGATTCTTGAAAAGGTAAATATCCCGACGATTAACGTGGTCGGCTCTCCTTTCAGCGAGGTGGACATCACCTTTGAGACCTCGTTCTTTGAGGCGGCGCATAAGCTGACCGATCATCTGCTGGATAAGGGATACAAGAATATCGGTTTTATCGGCGCGCATATGGATAATCGCCTGCAGCGTCAGCAGCTTAACGGCTGGCACAGGGCAATGCTCAGCCGCTACCAGAACTCAGATCAGGTGATCACTACGCCGGAGGCATCCAGCCTGCAGTTCGGGCGCTACGCGCTAACGGAAATGCTGCTGCGTCAACCGGAGCTGGACGCGGTGATTTGCAGTCATGAGGAAATTGCTCTGGGCATGTTGTTCGAGTGCCAGAGAAGGCTGCTGAAAATCCCGGGTAATATTGCCATCGCCTGCCTGGATGGGTCAGACAGTTGCGATCAAACGTATCCAACGCTGACCTCTGTGCGCATTGATTATAAAAAAATGGGCAAAGAGGCCGGCAAGCTGCTGATTGAGCTGTTAAATGAAGATCGCGAGCAGGATGAACCGCGCGTGGAGTTGTTCAGCTATCAGATAGAATTACGTCAAAGCACCTGATAAATAAAACGCCAGCTTACGCTGGCGTTAATATTAGCGGGTTAGATCCCAGCCGCGCGCGCGCCAGAGTTCAGGCAACTGCGCAAGGTCGGTAAACGTCGTCACTTTTGGATGGTCGATCGGCGGGTTGTGCGGATCGGCGCAAAAATAGAAAACTTCCATTCCCGCCGCGATGCCCGACTGCGCGCCCGCCATCGAATCATCCACCAGCACGCAGTTTTTTACCTCTACCTGCATTTTATCGGCCGCGTGGAACATTAACGCCGGGTCCGGCTTCCAGCATTGAATATCGTAGCCGCTGTATAGTTTGTCCGGGAAGTGGTCGAGCATGCCGGTTTTGCCCAGGGAATGCTGCATTTTGCTGACCGGCCCGTTGGAAACGATACACATCGGGACCTTTATGCGTTCAATTAGCGCCGCGGCGCCCAAAATTTCCTGCAGTTCGCTGTCAAAGAGCCTCGCAACCTCGGCGCGATAAATCGGTTCAAGTTCGGCTCTGGACAGGCTCACGCCATACTGCTGGCTTATGGTATCGATAATTTCGTAAAGCTTAACGCCCTTGAAGGTCTTGTGTACCTCTGCAAGCGCAAGTTCGATGCCGAATTGCGCAAACATATGTACGTAGGCTCTGGAGCAAATTACTTCACTGTCGACCAGCGTGCCATCGCAGTCGAAGAACACCGCATCTATCCGGGACATGCCGCTTCCTTTTCTAAAAGTGAAGCCCTATCTTACCCAATTTGCGCAATTAATGTGGTACGCAATCGTTGCCGTATAAACAACTTGAATGAAAAAAAGTCCATTTCGACCATCAACATTCCGGGGTTTTGGTATAGGATAACGACGGATTTTTCCCTCTCATGTTCGGAAACAAAACTAATGAGCCAACCACAATCTACTCCGGCTGCAAATCCGGGGCTGCTTGAGCGCGTGTTTAAACTCCGCGAGCACGGCACCACGGCGCGCACTGAAACGATCGCCGGTCTCACGACCTTCCTGACGATGGTGTATATCGTCTTCGTCAACCCGCAGATCCTTGGCGCCGCTGGAATGGATACCCAGGCCGTATTTGTTACCACCTGCTTAATTGCCGCGCTGGGTAGCATTCTGATGGGGATTTTCGCCAACCTGCCGGTTGCTCTCGCGCCGGCGATGGGGCTGAACGCCTTCTTCGCCTTTGTGGTCGTTGGTGCGATGGGCCTGTCCTGGCAAACGGGCATGGGAGCTATCTTCTGGGGCGCCGTCGGCCTGCTGCTGCTGACTATTTTCCGCGTGCGCTACTGGATGATCGCCAATATTCCCGTGAGCCTGCGCGTGGGCATCACCAGCGGTATCGGCCTGTTTATCGGCATGATGGGCCTGAAAAATGCCGGCATCATCGTGGCGAATAAAGACACCCTGGTGAGCATCGGCAACCTGACTTCCCACAGCGTGCTGCTGGGGGCGCTGGGCTTCTTTATCATCGCGATCCTGGCTTCCCGTAACATCCACGCCGCCGTGCTGGTTTCTATCGTGGTGACCACGCTGCTGGGCTGGATAATGGGCGATGTGCAGTACAACGGCATCGTTTCAACGCCGCCGAGCGTAATGTCCGTTGTGGGGCAGGTAGACTTAGCCGGTTCGCTTAATATCGGCCTTGCGGGCGTGATTTTCTCTTTCATGCTGGTAAACCTGTTCGACTCCTCCGGCACGCTGATTGGCGTGACGGACAAAGCCGGGCTTACGGATGAAAAAGGTAAGTTCCCGCGCATGAAGCAGGCGCTGTACGTTGACAGCATCTCTTCCGTGGCGGGTTCTTTTATCGGCACATCTTCCGTTACCGCTTATATCGAAAGCTCTTCCGGCGTGTCTGTGGGCGGCCGTACCGGCCTGACGGCGGTTATCGTTGGTCTGCTGTTCCTGCTGGTTATCTTCCTGTCGCCGCTGGCTGGCATGGTGCCTGCTTATGCCGCCGCTGGCGCGCTGATTTACGTTGGCGTACTGATGACCTCCAGCCTGTCGCGTGTGAAGTGGGACGATCTGACCGAAGCGGTTCCCGCGTTTGTTACCGCCGTTATGATGCCGTTCAGCTTCTCAATTACCGAAGGTATCGCGCTTGGCTTTATCTCTTACTGCGTGATGAAGGTGGGAACAGGCCGCTGGCGTGAACTCAGCCCCTGCGTGCTTGTGGTGGCGCTGCTGTTCATTCTCAAGATTGCGTTTATCGACTGATTGTCATTCTCGCCGTAAAAAGCCGGGCATTGCGCCCGGTTTTTTTATGCGTTTTATTCTTTAACGCGCTTAATATAGTCGCCAAAAGCCGTTAACTGGCCGGTAAGATGATCGAGCGTGCTCTGATCGACGACTTTTCCCGTTTGCGTATCTACCTTGTTCTGAATAACGCCGCCCATAAACTCCGGCTTGTTCATTACCATCGCGTCCAGGAAGACCAGAATCTGGCGCAGGTGATACTGGCAGCGAGCGCCGCCAATGGCGCCCATTGAACTCGTCTGAATCAGCACGGGCTTGCCCGCCAGCGGCTGCTCAGGAAGGCGTGATAACCAGTCGATAGCGTTCTTCAGGCTGCCCGGCACCGAGTAGTTATATTCTGGCGTCACGATAACCACGCCGTCCGCGCGGCGGATTTGCTCAGCAATGGCTTCTACGGGCTGCGGGAAACCTTCTTCCTGCTGGATATCCGCATCGTACAGGGGAATATCAGCGATGGTCGGAAGGGCTTCAATACTCATGCCTGCCGGAGCGATTTTCGGCAGCGTGCGGGCGACCATGGCGTTGAATGAACCTTTGCGCAGGCTACCCAATAGCGTAACTATCTTTAACGTGTCGGACATAAATACTCCTTTTTGCCAGGACGTTCAGGAAAGATCAGTCGGGAAATAAGGCTTTTTCATAAGGCTGGCTGGTAAAGCGGATGATGCGCCCGTCCGGATCGCTACGGCGAGACGGCACGTCTTTCAGGCTGTGCCATTCCTGCGGAGCGGCAAACTCCCACAGGCTTAGCTTCTCAATGGCGGGTGAAGCGGTACAGGCCCAGACCAGAATATCTTCTACGTCGCTTAGCGCTTCAATATGCGCCTGATTCATAACGCGCAGGCGGCCAGCGCCGGGTATAAGCTGCAGCGCTTCGTCGCTGCCGGTAACCTTAAATACGCTCTGGCGCAGCGCGCGTAGCTGAGCACGGGCTTCAGCGGGATCGTTCTGGTTGTCTATCCAGGTGGATTCATTGCTGCTGAAAGCGGGAGCGGGGGTAGCCGAAGCAAGGGCGGAAAACGAACGCGGCAGCTCCATATCAAGACCGCATTGCCCCTCCGTGGTTATCAGCACGCCCACGCTATTTCCGGCATAAGCAATGCTGAAATCCGCAAGCGTGCGATCGGCAAAATGCGGCCTTCCCGCCACGGTAGTGACGATTTTGGGCAACTGCTTTATGCCATAAAGCATAAAGAGAAGTTCGGCCAGCAGCGTGCGGGAAGCCAGAAACCGTGCGCGGCGACGTTCAGGAAGGCTTTGTGCATAGGCAAGACAGGCCTCATCCAGACGGGATGAGAACGGACTGGCTGGGTTGATTGTCCATCGTGCAAAATGTGTTGCCATTTTTCGCTCCATGATAATGGTCACAGGGACGGTAAGCTCGATTGTAGGATTTTTACCCCGCAAACGCACGGCCTGAGGCCATAAAACTCAGCCGCGGGCTGGCTTAAGGAAGGTTTAGCGCTCTGGTTACGGCGAAAAAAATCCCGCAACGCTGGTGCATTGCGGGACGATTGAAAAGTGAGCACACGCTTACTTTTTTGAGATTACTTGCCGATACAGAAGCTGGAGAAAATCCGGCCCAGCAAATCGTCAGAGGTAAACTCCCCGGTGATTTCACTCAGGCTCTGCTGCGAAAGACGCAGCTCTTCTGCCAGTAACTCTCCGGCCCAGGCGCCAAGAAGCTGGGCTTTTCCCTGCTGAAGGTGCGTGGCCGCCTGTTCCAGCGCCTGTAAGTGACGGCGACGCGCCAGGAAACCCCCCTCCATATTGGTTTCAAAGCCCATGCTCTGTTTTAGATGATCGCGCAGCACATCCACGCCTTCGCCGGTACGCGCCGAGAGGCGTACAAGTGAGTGACCATTCACATCGCTGAGGCCCAGCGTCTCACCGGTAACGTCCGCTTTGTTGCGCACCACGGTAATCGGCAAACGCGCCGGCAGGCGGGCGATAAAGTCTGGCCAGATAGCCGCCGGGTCGGTAGCATCCGTTGTGGTGCCGTCGACCATAAACAGCACGCGGTCCGCCTGTTCGATCTCGTTCCATGCACGTTCGATGCCGATGCGTTCCACTTCGTCGCTTGCTTCACGCAGGCCCGCGGTATCGATAATATGCAGCGGCATCCCGTCGATATGAATATGCTCGCGCAGCACATCGCGCGTGGTTCCGGCAATATCCGTAACGATTGCGGCTTCACGCCCGGCCAGCGCGTTGAGCAGGCTGGACTTACCGGCGTTTGGCCGTCCGGCAATTACCACCTTCATTCCTTCGCGCAGCAGGCTACCCTGGCGAGCTTCCGCCCGCACCGCATCAAGGTCGTCGATCACCTGGTTAAGCTGCGCTTCGATTTTGCCATCAGACAGGAAGTCGATTTCCTCATCCGGAAAATCAATCGCCGCCTCAACGTAAATACGCAGATGCGTCAGCGCCTCTACCAGATGGTTGACGCGGGTGGAAAACGCGCCCTGGAGCGAATTTAAGGCCGAGCGGGCAGCCTGCTCGGAGCTTGCGTCAATCAAATCGGCGATGGCCTCAGCCTGCGCCAGGTCCAGCTTATCGTTGAGGAAGGCGCGTTCTGAGAACTCGCCGGGTCTTGCAATACGCACGCCGGGAATCGCCAGAATGCGTTTTAACAGCAGGTCGAGAATGACCGGGCCGCCGTGGCCCTGCAGCTCCAGCACGTCTTCGCCGGTAAAGGAGTTTGGGCCGGGGAACCACAGCGCAATGCCCTGATCGAGGGTGCTGTCGTCGCTATCGCGAAACGGCAGATAGTCGGCGTAGCGTGGCTTTGGAAGCTTGCCCAGAATAGCCTGCGCTACGTCGCGCGCATGGAGGCCTGAGACGCGCAGGATACCGACTCCACCACGTCCCGGCGGCGTCGCCTGGGCAACGATTGTCTCGTTATGGCTCATAGTTTCTCTCTAAAAAAAGAAGGCGGTCAATTGACCGCCCTGAGACTGATGACAAACCTTCCTGCATCATAAAACTAAAGGCTGTCGCCATTTAAAAAACGAGGAAAATCAATTCATTGATTTTCAGCTGATAATCACAAAGAAGAAAAAACCACGCTTTTTTCTTCTTTGTCAGTAATCAGAGAAGGCGGTCAATTGACCGCCTTCCGTGTGCATTAGCTTCACTTAATCGCTATGAGGTCTTTTTCTTGTCGCGGCTGTGCAAGCCACGTTTTTCCAGACCGCGATAAATAAGCTGCTGCTGAATGATGGTCACCAGGTTACTGACGATATAGTACAGCACCAGACCTGACGGGAACCACAGGAAGAACACCGTGAAGATGACCGGCATAAAGGTCATGATCTTCTGCTGCATCGGGTCGGTCACGGTGGTTGGCGACATCTTCTGAATGAAGAACATCGTCACGCCCATCAGGATCGGCAGGATGTAGTACGGGTCCTGTGCGGACAGGTCATGGATCCACAGGGCGAACGGCGCGTGGCGCAGCTCAACGGAACCCATCAGCATGTAGTACAAGGCCAGGAAGATTGGCATCTGGATAACCAGCGGCAGACACCCGCCCAGCGGGTTAACCTTCTCAGCTTTGTACAGCGCCATCATTTCCTGGCTCTGACGCTGCTTGTCGTCACCGATACGTTCACGCATGGCCGCAAGCTTCGGCTGCAGCATACGCATTTTCGCCATCGAGGTGTACTGCGCCTTGGTCAGCGGGTACATGATGCCACGAACGATAAAGGTGATAACGATAATGGAGAAGCCCCAGTTACCGACAAAGCTGTGGATAAACTTCAGCAGTTTGAACAGCGGCTGAGAGATAAACCACAGCCAGCCGTAATCCACCGTCAGGTCAAGGTGCGGCGCCACGGCTGCCATTTTGTCCTGAATTTCCGGACCAACCCACAGGGTGCTGCCCAGTTGCGCGCTCTGCCCTGGCTGAACCAGCTGCGGTGCGGATTTATAACCGATAGCCGCCACGTCGTTGTTCAGTTTGGTGGTATAGAAGTTGTTGGTGCCCTGGTTATGCGGAACCCAGGCTGTTGCAAAGTACTGCTGCAGCATCGCCACCCAGCCGTTGCTGGCGTTGACGTTCAGGTTCTCACCGTCTGCGATGGTATCGAATTTATATTTTTCGTATTTCGCATCCGGCGTGGAGTACGCGGCACCGCGGAAGGTGTGCAGCGCAAAGTTATTGCTGCCGGTGTCACGATGGGACGGCAGATTGATGGACTGCTTGAGCTGACCAAAGGTCGCAAGCTCCAGCGGTTTCTCACCGGTATTCTTCACGTTGTAATCCACGCTTACCGCAAACTCGCCGCGTTTTAACGTGAAGGACTTAGTGAAGACGTTGCCTGCCGCATCGGTATAGGTCAAAGGGATCACCAGCTCGTTCTGGCCATCGGCCATAACGAAAGTATCGCTATCAACGTTATACAGCGGACGAGCGCCGTTAGCCGGGTTATCCGGGCCATCGCGTCCTGTCAGGCCGCTTTGTGCCTGGTAGACAAACTGCGGCGTGGTTTCCAGAAGCTGGAATGGCTCGGTTGATTTGAGCTCTTTCGGATAGGTCAACAGCAGCGCCTGCTCAACATCACCACCGCGGGTGTTGATGGAAAGCTCAAGGACGTCAGTTTTAACCGTGATAATTTTTCCCTGGCCACTGGCCGGCACGCCCTGGCTTGCGGCATTACCCGTGGCGGTGGTCGTAGTCTGCGTGGTCTGCTGCACCTGAGGTTGCGGAGCGTGGTCCTGCTCCCAGGCTTGCCAGATCATGAAAGACACGAACAACAAAGCGATGAGAAAGAGATTGCGTTGCGAATCCATCGTTAGTGTTCTCTGGTATCAATTGGTCCAGGTGGGACGGGATCGTCTCCCCCGGGGTTTAAAGGGTGGCATTTTAATACGCGTTTCACCGTCAACCAACTGCCTTTTAGCACACCAAACCTGCGCAATGCCTCAATTCCGTAGTGGGAACAGGTCGGCGTGAAGCGGCAATGCGGCCCAAGAAGCGGGCTTATAAGGCGCTGATAGACCCTGATAAGGCCAATCAGGAGCCGTGAGACAGGCGACAGTGACGGCGCCATAATTTTTCCAATGCTTCCGATAAAGCCCGGTTATCCAGGTCACCCACTCCTTTCTTAGCCACTACCACGAAGTCCATTGCAGGCAGTTCGTGTTGACGCAGACGAAAGCTTTCACGCGTCAGACGTTTAATCCGATTGCGTTCATGCGCGCGTTTGACGTTTTTCTTAGCGACGGTAAGACCGATGCGGGGATGCCCCAGCGAATTCAGGCGGCCGAGGATGGTGATTTGCGGCGTGCCAGCTCTTTGAGGTTGCTGGAAGACGAAAGTGAAATGAGTGGGAGTTAACAAACGTAACTCCCTGGGAA
>DAMALH010000038.1:0-46089 GCA_032000125.1 Buttiauxella sp.
ACGTAATCTTCCGGCACGTTCGGCAGCTCGTAGTTCACAACGTGCGGCAGCTCTTCAATATCCAGCCCGCGAGCCGCGATATCCGTTGCTACCAGCACGCGAATCCCACCGCTTTTGAAATCGGCCAGCGCACGAGTACGCGCGCCCTGGCTCTTATTGCCGTGAATGGCGGCGGCGGTGATGCCGTCTTTACCCAACTGTTCAGCCAGATGGTTTGCGCCATGCTTGGTACGGGTGAAGACCAGCACCTGCTGCCAGTTGCCTTCGCCAATCATCTGCGAAAGCAGTTCTCTTTTACGTTTCTTATCAACGAAGTGAACGTGCTGGGTAATCTGTTCAGAGGCGGTGTTGCGGCGCGCCACTTCCACTTCTTCCGGGTTATGCAGCAGCTTCTCTGCCAGCCCTTTGATGTCGTCAGAAAACGTTGCCGAGAACAGCAGGTTCTGACGGCGAGCGGGCAGTTTTGCCAGCACGCGACGAATATCATGGATAAAGCCCATATCCAGCATGCGATCGGCTTCATCCAGCACCAGGATTTCTACCTGGTCGAGCTTCACGGCGTTCTGGTGTTCCAGATCCAGCAGGCGGCCGGGGGTTGCCACCAGCACGTCCACGCCGCTGCGCAGCTTCATCATCTGCGGGTTGATGCTCACGCCGCCGAAAACCACCAGCGAGCGGATATCTAAATATTTGCTGTAATCACGCACGTTTTCGCCAATCTGCGCGGCCAGCTCGCGGGTTGGCGTCAGGATCAGGGCGCGCACCGGGCGACGACCTTTAGCATGCGGCTGGTTATCTACCAGACGCTGCAACAGCGGCAGGGTAAAACCTGCGGTTTTGCCGGTGCCGGTCTGGGCGCTGGCCATCAGGTCACGGCCTGCTAAGACTACCGGGATCGCCTGGCGCTGGATTGGGGTAGGCTCACGATAGCCCTGCTCTTCCACCGCACGCAGAATATCGGCATTCAGGCCGAGAGAATCAAAAGACATAGGTACTCCAGAATCGCCCTGACCGCGATGCGCGGCGTAGTTTCCAGGGGTTCATATGACGCCAGTATCCTGGCGAGTAGAGGGGCACAAACCACGGTGCCGTAAGGGGCGCAGTGTAGCAGCTTTTGTGATACTCCGCACAATTTCTCTCTTTACCGCCCTCTCACAGTATAAGTCCTCGCCGCTGGACAGCCTGAGAGAGGCGGCCTACTCTTAATCAATCGATTGATTAACTTTTTAAGAGGTCGGTATGAACGCCACGCCGGCGCCCGTCACCACCCGCGGTGAACAGGCTAAAAATACCCTTATCAAGGCCGCTATTGCCCAGTTTGGCGAATACGGCCTGCACGCCACCACGCGTGATATCGCCGCCCTTGCCGGGCAAAATATTGCCGCCATCACCTACTATTTCGGCTCGAAAGAAGAGCTTTATATGGCCTCAGCCCGGTGGATTGCGGATTTCATCAGCCATAACTTCCAGCCGCACGTACAAAGCGCCGAGGCGATTCTTAGCCAGCCCGAGCCGGACAAAGCGCAAATCCGCGAGCTTATTCACACCGCCTGCAGCCATATGATTATTCTGCTCACCGCCGATGAAACGCTAAACCTGAGCAAATTTATCTCACGCGAGCAGCTTTCGCCGACGCCCGCCTACCAGCTTATTCACGACCGGGTAATCGCGCCGATGCATGCGCATCTCACAAGCCTTGTGGGCCGCTACACGGGACGCAACCCGTTAGATACCGAAACTATTTTGCATACCCACACCCTGCTCGGACAGATACTGGGCTTCCGCTTAGGGCGCGAGACGATTTTATTACGCACCGGCTGGACGACGTTCGACAAAGCCTGCGTGCGGCAAATCAGCGATGTGGTGCTAAGCCACATCGATTTCATCCTGCAGGGATTATCTGCTGAGCGAGGAAGAGCGTGCGATGAAAAATAAAAAGGCCGTCGTTGTGGTGATAGCGCTTATTGCGCTGCTGGCCGTCTGCGCTGGCGGCTGGCTGTGGTATCAAAGCGAGCGGGAGAAACCGCTGCAGCTCTACGGCAACGTGGATATCCGCACCGTCAATATGAGTTTTCGTGCCGGCGGGCGTCTCGCCACGCTGAAGGTGGATGAAGGGGACGCGGTTAAAGCCGGGGAAACCCTTGGCGAGCTGGATAAAGGCCCGTATCAGAACGCCCTGCAGCAGGCGGAAGCTAACGTCGCTGCCGCCCAGGCTAAATTCGATCTGACGATCGCAGGCTACCGCGACGAAGAAATTTCCCAGGCCGCAGCGCAGGTCAACCAGGCCCAGGCCGCCTATGACTATGCGCAGAACTTTTATCAGCGCCAGCAGGGATTGTGGGCCAGACGAGTGGTTTCCGCTAACGATCTGGCAAACGCCCGCTCCGCAAGCAGCCAGGCAAAAGCTACGCTTAAAGCCGCGCAGGACAAGCTCAGCCAGTACCGCACCGGTAACCGTCCGCAGGAAATTGCCCAGGCGCAGGCCGGTCTGCAGCAGGCCAAAGCACAGTTCGCCCAGGCGCAGCTGGACTTACAGGACACCACGCTTATCTCCCCTTCCAATGGCACGATCCTGACCCGCGCCGTCGAGCCGGGCAGCATGCTGAACGCCGGAAGCACGGTACTGACGCTTTCCCTGACGCGCCCTGTCTGGGTGCGCGCTTACGTAAACGAAGCCAGCCTGAGCAAAGCGCAGCCCGGCACGGAAGTGCAGATTTATACCGACGGGCGGCCCGATAAACCTTATCGCGGCAAAATAGGCTTTGTGTCCCCTGGCGCTGAATTTACGCCGAAAACGGTGGAGACGCCGGACCTGCGCACCGATTTAGTGTATCGCCTGCGTATTATCATCACCGACGCCGACGGCTCGCTGCGCCAGGGCATGCCGGTCACCGTCAGCTTTAACGATGGAACGCAGCATGAACAGCGGTGACGGCATCATCCGCCTGCGCGGGCTGATGAAAAGCTTCCCGGGGCTGGAGAAACCTGCGGTCGCAAGCCTTGACTGTGAAATCCACGCGGGCGAAGTTACCGGCCTGGTTGGGCCCGATGGCGCCGGGAAAACCACGTTAATGCGCATGCTGGCAGGCCTGCTTAAACCGACCGAAGGGAGCGCGGACGTCATCGGGCTGGATCCGGTAAAAGACGACCGCGCCCTGCACGCCGTTCTGGGATATATGCCGCAAAAATTTGGCCTGTATGAAGACTTAACGGTGATGGAAAACCTCACGCTTTACGCCGATTTGCGCGGGGTGACGGGGGAAGAGCGCGAAAAGACGTTCGGTCGTCTGCTGGAGTTTACCTCCCTTGGGCCGTTCACTTCGCGTCTTGCGGGAAAGCTCTCCGGCGGCATGAAGCAGAAGCTTGGTCTTGCCTGCACGCTGGTGGGCCAGCCAAAAGTGCTGCTGCTTGATGAGCCGGGCGTGGGCGTAGACCCTATTTCACGCCGCGAGCTGTGGCAAATGGTGCATGAGCTGGCGGGCGAAGGGATGCTGATTTTATGGAGCACCTCATACCTCGACGAAGCCGAGCAGTGTCGCGAAGTGCTGCTGATGAACGAAGGCGAGCTGCTTTATCACGGCGCGCCGAAGGCGCTGACGCAGAAAATGGCCGGTCGTTCGCTGTTGGTGAGCCACGGCGAAGAAAACAACCGCAGGCTGCTGCAGCGGGCGCTGAAACTGCCGCAGGTGAGCGACGGGGTGATTCAGGGCCGCTCGGTGCGGCTGATCCTCGCCAGAGACGCCAGCAGCACGGCGCTGGCGCAGGCGCTGAAGCTGCCTGCCGACCAAATCATACAAACCGAACCGCGATTTGAAGATGCGTTTATCGATCTGTTAGGCGGCGTAGGGGAGCAGGAATCGCCGCTCGGTAAAATCCTGCATACCGTTGAAGGCAGCCACGAAGAAACGGTGATAGAAGCAAAACGGTTGACCAAAAAATTTGGTGATTTTGCCGCAACCGACCACGTGGATTTTACCGTAAAACGCGGCGAAATCTTCGGGCTGCTGGGGCCAAACGGTGCAGGAAAATCCACGACCTTTAAGATGATGTGCGGCCTGCTGGTGCCAACCTCCGGACAAGCGCTGGTGCTGAATATGGATTTAAAAACCAGCTCGGGCAAGGCGCGACAGCGGCTGGGTTATATGGCGCAGAAATTTTCGCTTTACGGCAACCTGACGGTGGAGCAAAACCTGCGCTTTTTCTCCGGCGTATACGGTCTGCGCGGCAGGCACCAGGAAGCAAAGATCCGCAGCATGAGCGAGGCGTTTAATCTCCAGCCCATTTTTAACAGCGCGACGGATTCCCTGCCGCTTGGCTTTAAGCAGCGCCTGGCGCTGGCCTGCTCCCTGATGCACGAGCCGGATATCCTTTTTCTCGACGAGCCCACCTCGGGCGTTGACCCTATCACCCGCCGTGAATTCTGGCTGCACATCAATAGCATGGTGGATAAAGGCGTAACGGTAATGGTCACCACGCACTTTATGGACGAGGCGGAATACTGCGACCGCATAGGCCTGGTGTACCGAGGAAAGCTTATCGCCAGCGGCACGCCGGACGATCTCAAGCAGCAGGCGGCGGCGGACGAGCAAACCGATCCGACCATGGAGCAGGCATTTATCACGCTGATACAGGAGTGGGATAAGGAGCACGAAGATGAGCGAGCATAAAATTGTCTCCTGGCGGCGGGTGCGCGCCCTGTGCGTGAAGGAAACGCGGCAGATTGTGCGCGACCCAAGCAGTTGGCTGATTGCCGTGGTGATCCCCCTGCTGCTGCTGTTTATCTTCGGCTATGGTATCAACCTTGATTCCAGCCGCCTGCACGTGGGCGTGCTGCTGGAGCAGCAAAGCGAGGAAGCGCTGGACTTCGCCCACACCATCAGCGCCTCACCCTATATTCAGCCCACCATCAGCGATAATCGCCACGAGCTGATTCAGCTTATGCAGGCGGGAAAAATTCGCGGCATGGTGGTTATTCCGACCGATTTTGCGCAAAACATGGCACGTGAAGGCGCAACCGCGCCGATTCAGGTCATCACCGACGGCAGCGAACCGAACACCGCGAACTTTGTGCAGGGCTACGTGGAAGGGATCTGGCAGATCTGGCAGCAGCAGCGCGCGGAAGACCGCGGCGAAAAGATTGAGTCGCTCATCGACGTGCAGCTTCGCTACTGGTTTAACCCGGCGGCTATTAGCCAGCATTTTATTATTCCCGGCGCGGTCACCATCATTATGACGGTTATCGGCGCGATCCTGACATCGCTGGTTGTCGCCCGCGAGTGGGAGCGCGGCACTATGGAAGCGCTGCTATCAACTCAGGTCACGCGCAGCGAACTTTTGCTGTGTAAGCTGCTGCCTTATTACGTGCTCGGCATGCTGGCGATGCTGCTGTGTATGCTGGTTTCGGTGTTTATTCTCGGCGTGCCTTTCCGCGGCTCGGTGCTGCTTTTGTTCCTGATTACCAGCCTGTTTTTGCTCAGCACGCTCGGCATGGGCCTGCTGATTTCAACCATTACCCGCAACCAGTTTAACGCCGCCCAGGTGGCGCTAAACGCCGCGTTTCTGCCGTCAATTATGCTATCGGGCTTTATCTTCCAGATTGACAGCATGCCCGCGATTATTCGCGCGGTGACCTATGTGATACCCGCTCGCTACTTTGTCAGCACGCTGCAAAGCCTGTTTCTGGCAGGGAATATCGCCACGGTGCTGGTGGTCAACGTGCTGTTTTTAATCGCCTCTGCGGTGATGTTTATCGGCCTGACGGCGTGGAAAACCAAACGTCGTCTTGATTAAGGGAAAGCCATGTTTCATCGACTCTGGACATTGATTCGTAAAGAGCTGCAATCCCTGCTGCGCGAGCCGCAGACCCGCGCCATTCTCATTGCGCCGGTTATTCTGCAGGTCGTACTCTTTCCCTTTGCCGCCACGCTTGAAGTGACCAACGCGACCATTGCAATTTATAACGAGGATAACGGCAGCCATTCCGTGGAGCTGACGCAGCGTTTTGCACGCGCAAAAGCTTTTAACCACGTGCTGCTGTTAAGGAGCCCGCAGGAAATTCAGCCGACTATCGATAACCAAAAAGCGCTGCTGCTGATTCGCTTCCCGGCGGATTTCTCACGCAACCTTGCAGGCAGCCAGCCCGCAAAACTGCAAATCATTCTGGACGGGCGTAACTCCAACAGCGCCCAGATTGCCGCCAATTATCTGCAGCAGATAGTGAAAAACTACCAGCAGGAGCTAATGACCGGGCGGCCGCTGCCGAACAACAGCGAGCTGGTGGTGCGCAACTGGTATAACCCAAATCTGGATTACAAATGGTTCGTGGTGCCGTCGCTTATCGCCATGATAACGACCATCGGCGTGATGATTGTCACCTCGCTGTCCGTGGCCCGCGAGCGCGAACAGGGCACGCTCGATCAGCTTCTGGTATCGCCGCTTGCGACCTGGCAGATTTTCGTCGGCAAAGCCGTACCCGCGCAGATTGTCGCTATCGGGCAGGCCACTATCGTGCTGGGCGTAGGGATTTGGGGCTACCATATTCCCTTCTCCGGGTCGGTGCTGCTGTTCTATTTTACGATGCTGATTTACGGCCTGTCGTTGGTGGGCTTTGGGCTGCTTATCTCCGCGCTGTGCTCAACGCAGCAGCAGGCGTTTATCGGCGTGTTTGTCTTTATGATGCCGGCGATACTGCTTTCGGGCTATGTTTCTCCGGTAGAGAACATGCCGGTGTGGCTACAGGACATCACCTGGGTAAACCCTATCCGGCATTTCACCGACATTACAAAGCAGATCTACCTGAAGGATGCGAGTTTTGACATCGTGTGGGGAAGCGTGTGGCCGCTGCTGGTCATTGCGGCCGTCACCCTATCAGCGGCGTACTGGATGTTTCGGCGAAAAATTGCCTGATTTGTCTTTGGCGAGCAGGGAGTAGATGGCAGGGCCGGCAAGCATTACCAGGCCTGCGGCTGCGATAAGCAGGTTGCTTTCCACCACGCGCGACAGCAGCCACAGAGCAATCATCGCCGTGCCGAAGTACCAGCTTGTGGTTAGCTCTTCCAGGAAGTCGCCGATGTCGCGCAGCCTGCCGCTGTGAAAGCGCTGCAGGGCGAACATCATTATTACCGTTGCCACATAAAGCAGACACAGGCCCACGCCGACCGGAATCAGCGCCTTCATTTTCCAGCCTGCCAGCAGCGCAACCACGACCATCAAATGCAGCATAATCTGCCAACAAGTCAGGCCGGTTGTCACCTGTATACGCTGTTGCCACTTCATGTTTTTGCTCCTGGCATGGTTTTTCCTGTCACTGAGAGTACGCCAGTGTACGGAAAATTCCGCAAGCCGCCCTCTTTTTGTGACAAAGACTACACTTTATTTACATCAGGAATACAAAAAGACCGGGAGCGGCATGGCACAACAGACTCAGCGCTTTTCCTTTAAAGTGCTCACGATAAATACACACAAGGGCTTCACCACTTTTAACCGACGCTTTATTCTGCCGGAACTTCGGGATGCGGTACGCACGGTAGCGGCAGATATTGTCTGCCTGCAGGAAGTGATGGGCGCGCACGAGGCCCATTCAGTGCGCTTTGAGAACTGGCCTGAAACCAGCCACTATGAGTTTCTGGCCGACACCGTGTGGAACGACTTCGCCTACGGGCGCAACGCCGTTTATCCGGAGGGGCATCACGGCAACGCCGTGCTTTCCCGCTTCCCCATCACCCAGTTTGATAATCGCGATATCTCCGTGGACGGCCATGAAAAGCGAGGCATGCTGCATTGCCAGATGACGGTGCCCGAGCAGAACATCCGCGTGCACGTCATTTGCGTTCACCTTGGGCTGCGCGAGGAGCACCGCCAGGAACAGTTGACTATGCTGTGCGAGCTGGTTAACGGCTTGCCCGAAGGCGATCCCGTCGTGGTGGCGGGCGATTTCAACGACTGGCGGCAAAAGGCGAATCGGCTGCTAAAAAAGGAAGCCGGCCTTGATGAAGTCTTTACCCGCGCCTATGGCCGCCCGGCACGTACTTTTCCGGCCGGCCTGCCGCTTTTACGCCTGGACAGGATTTACGTGAAACATGCTCACGTTAGCGCGCCTTCGGCGCTTAACCTGCGCCACTGGCGTCATCTGTCCGATCATGCCCCGCTCGCCGTGGAGATCCATATATGAAAAATAACTGGCGCGACGGCAACCGCATCGAACTGCTGGAGAATGGCGATGAATTTTTCCCGGCGGTATTTGAGGCGATCGATAACGCGCGTAATACGGTAATCCTCGAAACTTTTATCTGGTTTGAAGACGATGTCGGCAGGCAGCTGCACAGGGTTATCCTGCATGCGGCCAAACGCGGCGTAAGCATTGAGGTGCTGCTGGACGGCTACGGCTCCCCTGATTTAAGCGATGAATTTGTCAGCCAGCTCACCAGCGCCGGGGTGAAGTTTCGCTACTACGATCCCCGCCCTCCGCTTTTTGGCATGCGCACCAACGTGTTCCGCCGAATGCACCGCAAGCTGGTGGTAGTAGACGGCCTGATTGCCTTTGTCGGCGGAATTAACTACTCCGCCGAGCATATGATTAATTACGGCCCGGAGGCGAAGCAGGACTATGCCGTCAGGGTGGAAGGGCCGGTGGTGGATGATATCTCGGACTATATCGTCTCTAACCTGCCGGGGCATGAAAGTCCGCGCCGCTGGTGGGGGCGCCGCCGTCATCATGCGCAGGACAACCCGATGCCGGGCGAGGCGCAGGCGCTGTTTGTCTGGCGTGATAACGATGAGCACCGGGACGATATTGAGCGCTACTACCTGAAGATGTTGAGCAACGCCAAACAGGAAGTGATTATCGCCAACGCCTATTTCTTCCCCGGCTACCGGCTGCTGCACGCCATGCGCAACGCGGCCCGTCGCGGCGTAAAGGTGAAGCTCATTGTTCAGGGTGAGCCGGATATGCCTATCGTGAAAGTTGGCGCCCGCCTGCTCTATAACTATCTGGTAAAAGGCGGAGTCGAAGTCTATGAATATCTGCGCAGGCCGCTGCACGGCAAAGTCGCGCTGATGGACGACCACTGGGCCACCGTTGGCTCCAGCAACCTTGACCCGCTGAGCCTCTCACTTAACCTGGAGGCGAACCTGATCGTCTACGATCGGGATTTTAATCAGCAGCTACGTGAAAACCTTAATCAGTTGATTAGCAAAGATTGCCAGCGGGTGGATGAATCCCTGATCCCCAAACGCACCTGGTGGAACCTCGGCAAAAGCGTGGTGGTGTTCCACTTTTTACGCCACTTTCCTGCCCTGGTGGGCTGGCTACCCGGACACACGCCGCGCCTGTCTCTGGTAGAGCCGCCCGTACAGCCCGAGATGGAGACGCAGGACCGGGTGGATTCCGATAACGAGGGAGTAAAACTGTAATGGCGCATTCACATCCCAAATGGCGTAAGGCAAAGAAAATCCTTACCTGGCTGTTTTTTATCGCTGTGATTGTGCTGCTGGTGGTTTATGCCCAGAAAGTCAACTGGCAGGAGGTGTGGAAGGTTATCCGCGGCTATAACCGCACGGCGCTTTTTAGCGCCGTGGGACTGGTTATCGTGAGCTATCTGCTCTACGGCTGCTACGACCTGCTGGGGCGGGCCTACTGCGGCCATAAGCTGGCTAAACGGCAGGTTATGCTCGTCTCTTTTATCTGCTATGCCTTTAACCTGACGCTCAGCACCTGGGTTGGCGGGATAGGCATGCGCTACCGGCTCTATTCGCGTCTTGGCCTGCCCGGCAGCACCATCACGCGGATCTTCTCGTTGAGTATTTCCACCAACTGGCTTGGATACATTCTGCTGGGCGGGGTTATCTTTACCGCAGGCGTCGTGCAACTGCCGGACCACTGGTATATCAACCAGGCGACGCTGCGCATTATCGGCATCGTACTGCTGGCGATAATCGCCGCCTACCTGTGGTTTTGCGCTTTTGCCAAACGCCGCCATATGACGGTAAAAGGGCAGAAACTGGTGCTGCCGTCGTTTAAGTTCGCCGTTGCGCAGATGGTTATCTCCAGCGCCAACTGGATGGCGATGGGCGCCATTATCTGGCTGCTGCTGGGCCAGGAGGTGAATTATTTCTTCGTGCTGGGCGTGCTGCTGGTCAGCAGTATCGTCGGGGTTATTGTGCACATTCCGGCGGGCATCGGGGTGCTGGAGGCGGTATTTATCGCCCTGCTGGCCGGGGAGCACACCAGCCACGGGGCTATTATCGCCGCCCTGCTCGCCTACCGTTTGCTCTATTTTATTGCCCCGCTGCTGCTGGCCATCGTCTGTTATCTGGCACTGGAAAGCCGGGCGAAAAAGCTACGGCTACAGAACGAGAAAAAGATGCAGAAGGAAGGGGAAAACGCCCCTGCTTCGCAGGAAGAGGGGCCTGAGCATAAGGTTTCGACCTAACGGCGATTACCAAAGATACGCAGCAGCATCAGGAACAGGTTGATGAAGTCCAGATACAGCGTCAGCGCGCCAAGGATGGAGTATTTACGCATATTTTGCGTATCGCGCACGTCAATCTGTTCGCCTATGTTTTTCAGCTTCTGCGTGTCGTAAGCCGTCAGGCCAACAAATACGATTACGCCAATGTAGGTCACCGCCCACATAAGCGCGGTGCTTTTCAGCCAGAAGTTCACAAGCGAAGCCAGCACGATGCCGATCAGCGCCATAAACAGCATATTGCCGAAACCGCTCAGGTCACGTTTGGTGGTGTAACCGTACAGGCTCATGGCCCCAAACATGCCGCCTGCGACCACAAAGGTGCTGGCAATAGACGAATAGGTATACACAATAAAGATGCTGGAGAGCGTAAGCCCCGTCAGGGCGGAGTAAAGCATAAACAGCGTGGTGGCCATGCCAGGGCTTAGCCTTTGCACCATGCCGGACAGCACAAATACCAGCGCCAGTTGGGCGATAATCAGCCCGAAGAAAGTGATTTTACTGGAGAAGACAAACTCCATCACCGCCGGGGTGTTGGCGGCATACCAGGCAATAAACGCGGTCAGTAACAGCCCGCAGGTCATCCAGCCGTAAACCTGGGCCATGTATGCCTGCAGGCCGGTGCGCGCCTGCTGAACGATTGTGTCATTGGAACGGGGGAATCGATCCATGATGCTACCTCTGTAAAGTGCGTTAACCTGATTTCAGGCTTAAAAGCCTACCATGCTTAAGATTAACACAACTCCAACAGGGTGCCTCCTACCAGCGTTTGGCCGCCTGTTTATCGCTGTCGCGTGCTTCGACCCAGTGCTCCCCTTCCGGGGTGGCCTCGCGCTTCCAGAACGGCGCGCGCGTTTTTAAATAATCCATTATAAACTGCGCCGCTTCGAACGCTGAGCTGCGGTGCGCGCCGGTGACGCCAACGAAGACGATTTCATCGCCGGGCCAGAGTTCGCCGATACGGTGAATCACCGAAACGCGTTGCAGCGGCCAGCGAAGACGAGCCTCTTCAACGATTTCCGCCAGCGCTTTTTCCGTCATGCCGGGATAGTGCTCAAGGGTCAGCGCGCTGACGCTTTCGCCCAGGTTGTGATTGCGAACCTTGCCGGTAAAGGTGACGACCGCGCCGTCTTCATCACACTGTGACAGCCAAAGGTATTCGTCGCCCACGTTAAACGGCTCGTGGCCGACGCGGATGCGGGTAGTTTCCATGCCGTCAGCCTCCGGTAACCGGTGGGAAGAAAGCGACTTCATCGCCGTCCGCCAGCGGGTGATCGAAGCTCACCAGCGTTTGATTGACCGCGGCCAGCAGCTTGCCTGATTCAAGCGCCAGCGCCCAGCGGTCGCTTCTGGTTGCCAGCTCGGCACGCAACTGTTCAACGTCGCCGTATACCGCGCTGAGCTGTAGCCTGTCGCAGTCCACCAGTTCGCGAACCTGGGCAAAGAACAGAACGTTAATCATTGCCGTCCACCTTAAAGTCACCGGATTTGCCGCCGCTTTTCGCCAGCAGGCGTACCGGGCCGATCACCATGTCTTTTTGCACGGCTTTGCACATGTCATAAATGGTTAAGGCGGCCACCGAGGCGGCTGTCAGCGCTTCCATTTCGACGCCGGTTTTGCCCGTAAGACGGCAGACGGCTTCAATGCGTACTCGGCTGTGCTCTACCTCGGCTACGAGATTTACTTCAACCTTGCTCAGCATCAGCGGGTGGCACAGCGGAATAAGCTCCCAGGTACGTTTCGCTGCCTGAATCCCGGCAATGCGGGCGGTGGCAAAAACGTCGCCTTTGTGATGGCTGCCTTCAACGATCATGGCGAGCGTTTCTGCCCGCATGGTGACAAAGGCTTCCGCACGCGCTTCGCGCACGGTTTCAGCCTTAGTGGAAACGTCCACCATATGCGCTTCACCGGCGGCGTTAATATGGGTCAGTTGCGACATAATCTATTTCTTGATGTGTGGATGGAAGTTACAGGGACGCTGGCGAGCATCCAGTTGCTGCACAATGATGTTTTCCCAGGCGGTGCGGCAGGCTTTAGTTGAGCCGGGCATAGCGAAAATCAGCGTGCGGTTGGCTATCCCCGCTACCGCCCTGGACTGCAGCGTTGAGGTGCCGATCTCTTCATAAGAGAGCATGCGGAACAGCTCGCCAAATCCTTCGATTTCGCGGTCAAACAGCGGCAGCAGCGCTTCCGGAACCTGATCGCCCTCGGTGAAGCCCGTGCCGCCGTTAATTAACACCACCTGCACATCATCGTTTGCGATCCACCGGGAAACCTCAGCGCGGATGGCATAACGGTTTTCTTTAACGATAGTTTTATCCACCACCTCGTGGCCCGCTTCAACGGCCGACTCACGCAGATAGTGCCCGGAGGTATCATCCTCTTCGCCTCGCCGACTGGAGACAGTCAAAATGGCAATACGCGCCGGGATAAACGCTTCGCTTACCTGACTCATACTTTTTCTCCTTATTTTTTGACGCTATCCACCAATCCAGGACAGGTTCTGCGTGATGCCGGTATGACCGTCATGCAGGAAATGGGTCTGTTTCTTCTGCGCAAGGGCGGAGGAAATTCGCGCCTCCAGCGCTTCACCCTGCGCGTCATCCGCCAGCAAATCGCGCAGCGAAATGCCGCCGTCGCCGAACAGACACAGATGCAGATTGCCGGTTGACGACACGCGCAGGCGGTTGCAGCTCGCACAGAAGTCTTTTTCATACGGCATGATAAGGCCTATTTCGCCTTCGTAATCCGGGTGGCAGAAGACCTGCGCCGGGCCATCGCTGCGGCCGCGAAGCTTCTGCACCCAGCCGCGTTGCAGAAGCTGGTCGCGGATAGTGGTGCCGGAAATATGGTATTTACGGAAGAGTTCGCCGCCGTCGCCGGTTTCCATCAGCTCAATAAAGCGTAGCTGAATGGGGCGCGGTTTGATCCAGGCGAGAAATGTATCCAGTTCGTGATGGTTAACGCCGCGCATCAGCACCGTATTCACTTTTACGCGCTCAAAACCTGCGGCAAAAGCGGCGTCGATACCGTCCATCACCTGCCGAAACTTATCCTGACCGGTGATGGCGTGAAACTGACGGGCATCCAGGCTGTCCACGCTGACGTTTACCGCAGTCAGCCCCGCGTCACGCCACTGCTGAACGTCTCTTGCAAGGCGGTAGCCGTTGGTTGTCACCGCAAGCTGGCGAATCGCCGGGTTTTCACTGATGGCGGCAATGATTTCGGCAAAGTCACGGCGTAAAGAGGGTTCACCGCCGGTCAGGCGCACCTTTTCGGTACCCAAAGCGGCAAAAGCGCGGGTTACACGGCGAATTTCATCGACGTTAAGAAAGCTTTTATTCGCCACGCCGTGCGGCCTGTAGCCATCCGGCAGGCAGTAGCTGCAACGAAAATTGCAAACGTCGGTAATCGACAGGCGCAAATAGAAAAACTTGCGCGCAAACGCATCGGTCAGTTGAGGAGCCATATACACCTTTCCAAATACGGGAGATGCAGGCATTTCTTTCTGCACCCTGGCGATCCTGGATCGCGGCCAAAGCACCCTATCTTGCGACTTAGGTCCGGAGGCTTAGTGTGTGTTTAAACGATAGTAACTCTTGCTGGCGCCGTTCGCCATAGCAGCTTTCGTTATATAAATAAAGACATAACGAACTAATCGCTCAATTTCGCCACAGACTACGCGAAAAATGAACTTTCACCTTGATATACATCATTAACGACGGCGCCCACATCGTCTTTTCAGCGCTTTTAGGCTACCTTAAGCCGGAGAGTTCGTCATAAGGAATAGCTATGCGCAGTCGCACGTTTGCGGATCTTGATCGGGTAGTCGCCCTCGGCGGCGGCCACGGTCTGGGCCGGGTCATGTCTTCCCTCTCCTCTTTAGGCTCCCGCCTTACGGGTATCGTCACCACCACGGACGATGGCGGGTCGACCGGCCGTATCCGGCGCTCTGAAGGCGGGATTGCCTGGGGAGATATGCGCAACTGTTTAAATCAGTTAATTACCGAACCCAGCGTCGCTTCGGCGATGTTTGAGTATCGTTTTGGCGGTAATGGCGAGCTATCCGGACATAACCTTGGAAATCTGATGTTAAAGGCGTTGGATCACCTGAGCATAAGGCCTCTGGAAGCCATTAATCTTATTCGTAGCCTGCTAAAAGTCGACGCGCTGCTGATTCCCATGTCGGAGCAGCCGGTTGACCTGATGGCAACGGATGCGGACGGGCATTTTATCTATGGCGAGGTGAACATCGACCAGCTAGCTTCCCCGCCGCAGGAACTGATGCTGTATCCAAAGTCCCATGCCACTCGCGAAGCGGTGGAGGCCATTGCCGAAGCTGATCTTATCCTCATTGGTCCTGGGAGCTTTTACACGAGCCTGATGCCGCTTTTGCTGCTGGAGGATATGGATCAGGCGCTCAGGCGCACCCCGGCGCCGGTGGTTTATATCGGCAATCTGGGGCGTGAACTTAGCGTAGCCGCAGCAAGCCTGACGCTGAATGAAAAGCTGTCAATCATGGAGCAGCGGGTCGGAAAAAGAATTATCGATGCGGTGGTCGTCGGCCCCCACGTCGATGTCTCAAGCGTTAAGGACCGGGTGGTGATTCAGGAGCCGCTTGAGGCCAGCGATATCCCTTATCGCCATGACCGTGTCCTGCTGCGCAAGGCGCTGGAAAAAGCGATTCAGACGCTGGGATAGAAAAAACGCCTTCGGTTTGAAGGCGTTCAGATTGCTGACAAAGAAGAAAAAAGCGTGGTTTTTCCTTCTTTGTGATTATCAGCCGAAAATCAATGAATTGATTTTCCTTGTTTTTAAATGACGGTATTTTTTAGTTATCTCGCGCAGGCAGGTTTGCCATCGGTCTCAACGCCTTCGGTTTGAAGGCGTTGTTATTTGATGACTACGAGGCGGCGATAAACAAATCGCGCAGTTGATGAAGCTGATCGCGCACCTGGGCTGCCTCTTCAAACTCCAGGTTTTGCGCATGCTCAAGCATTTTCGCTTCCAGTTGATGAATTTTCTGCTGCAGCGCTTTTGGCGTAAGCAGCACTTCATCTTCTTCAACAATTTTCGCTTTCCCGCGGCCTTTGGGCTTCATTTTCGACATCGACTCGCCCAGCGCCAGAATATCAACCACTTTCTTATTCAGGCCCTGCGGCGTAATGCCGTTCTCTTCGTTATAACGCTGCTGTTTCTCGCGGCGGCGCTCGGTTTCCCCAATCGCTTTCTCCATTGACGGGGTAATTTTGTCCCCGTAGAGAATCGCTTTGCCGTTAACGTTACGCGCCGCACGCCCGATGGTCTGAATCAGAGAACGTTCGGAACGCAGGAAGCCCTCTTTATCGGCGTCCAGAATCGCCACCAGCGAGACTTCAGGCATATCCAGCCCTTCACGCAGCAGGTTGATGCCCACCAGCACGTCGAACTCCCCAAGGCGCAGGTCGCGGATGATTTCCATACGCTCTACCGTATCGATGTCCGAGTGCAGATAGCGCACACGCTCACCGTGCTCTTCGAGGTACTCCGTGAGATCCTCAGCCATGCGTTTAGTCAGCGTCGTAACCAGCACCCGCTCGTTAATTTCAACACGTTTACGGATCTCAGAAAGCAGATCGTCAACCTGAGTGGCGACAGGGCGCACTTCGATTATTGGATCCAATAGCCCCGTTGGGCGCACGACCTGATCGACGATATCGTCGCCGGATTTTTCCAGCTCGTATTTGCCAGGCGTTGCCGAAACATAAATCGTTTGCGGAGCCAGCGCTTCAAACTCTTCAAACTTTAGCGGACGGTTGTCCAGCGCGGAAGGCAGGCGGAAACCATACTCCACCAGCGTCTCTTTACGCGCCCGGTCGCCGCGGTACATGCCGCCAATCTGGGGAATGGTAACGTGAGATTCGTCCACCACCAGCAGCCCGTCGGCCGGAAGATAATCAAATAACGTAGGCGGCGCCTCGCCCGGTCCGCGCCCGGAGAGGAAACGCGAGTAGTTTTCCACGCCCGAACAGTAGCCCAGCTCGTTCATCATCTCTAAATCAAACTGCGTACGCTGGGTTAAGCGCTGCTCTTCAAGCAGCTTGTTGTTCGCCAGCAGCGTTTTGCGCCGGTCTGCCAGCTCATCTTTGATCTCTTCCATCGCCTGCAGAATACGTTCACGCGGCGTGACGTAGTGCGTTTTGGGGTAGACGGTAAAACGCTGGATAGCCTGATCGACCTGACCGGTTAACGGATCGAACAACGACAGGCGTTCCACCTCTTCGTCGAACAGCTCCACGCGTAGCGCCATATCGTCCGATTCCGCCGGGAAGATATCGATGACTTCACCGCGCACCCGGAAGGTGCCGCGCTGGAATGCCTGATCGTTGCGCGCATATTGCAGCTCGGTAAGACGGCGCAAAATGGAGCGCTGATCGATAATCATCCCTTTGGTGAGATGCAGCATCATTTTCAGATACAGATCCGGATCGCCCAGGCCATAGATGGCTGAAACCGACGCCACGACGATCACATCACGGCGTTCAAGCAGCGCTTTGGTCGCCGACAACCGCATCTGTTCGATATGTTCGTTTACCGAGGAATCTTTTTCGATAAAGGTGTCGGAGCTGGGTACGTACGCTTCGGGCTGATAGTAGTCATAATAAGAGACGAAAAATTCCACCGCGTTATCAGGGAAGAACTCTTTCATTTCGCCATAAAGCTGCGCCGCCAGCGTTTTGTTCGGCGCCAGCACCATGGTTGGACGCTGAAGGTCCGCAATCACGTTTGCTACGGTAAAGGTCTTACCTGACCCGGTTACCCCCAGTAACGTCTGATGGGCAAGTCCGTCTTCAAGCCCCTCTTCAAGACGCCGGATAGCATCTGGCTGATCGCCGGAGGGTTTGAATGCAGAATTAAGTTTGAACGCTTTACTCATTGAGTTGCTACCTGAGGAAAAAACCAGCGGGCCGGAGGATAATTCTACTCGACGCAGGAATTTTTGCCAGCAAATTACACTGGATAAAAAACCAGGCAGGTAAGCAATAATGTCGGACACAGGACAAAATTCCGCCCCGCTTCGCACGCGATTTCATCAAAGTTGAAGTTTAACGCTGCCACGCCGCGGTTATCCCCAGTTTTTTGGCCATTTACAATTTGTCAAGCAATGTAATAAAAACGAGACCTTGTTGTTTGACACTTTTCTTACACGGATTGATTTTATTTAACTAGTTAATTTAAAAGCTATTTCTGCAAAAGACCGGTTTCGCGTCAATTCGCACGCAGGCCGCGCCCGCTCTCGCTTACCGCTAGTTTTCTAACTCTAATGCACAAGGTTATCCACAGGAATGGTGGATAAGTGCAGCCAGGCCTTTTGGGTCGCCGCCCGCAAAAATTCCTTTTTTTAACCAACATCCCCTGAAAAAAATTTTTCCGGCCTATTTTTGATTTTTAGCGCCTTATTTCACTTTGTGTGAACAGGGGTGAAGTTGCTCACAACTCCAACATTTCCCTCTTCTTTTCCAGGCAATTTTCTGCACCAGAATCGAGAAAGGAGAAGCACCGATAAAGTGCAGCACGGTGACAAAATTGCGCCGTTGATACGTTTTTCATCCCCACTGTTAAGGGTTTTCTTAAAGTTGCCCTCTTTAGCCCATTCAGGCCGGAGGTGGCAAGAGAATTGCAGCAACCTACAGGAAACTCATGAAATCCCGAGCGCCGTTGTGCAAGAGGTTTACTTTTAATCCTGTCGTGAGGAGATGATGCATGTTGAGCTTGCGCGCCGTGAACCAGTTTTATGGCGAGAATCATGTTTTACGGAACCTCGACCTGGAACTGACAAAAGGAGAATGCACCTGTGTGCTGGGAGCCGCAGGCATGGGAAAAACCACGCTGATAAACTGCATCACCGGCTATCTGCCCGTGCAGAGCGGCAGCATGGTATGGAACGAAGCTGGCCGCCCGCCGCAGGATTTGCTCGCAAGACCCGTAGAGGATCGTGCTGCGCTGGGCATAAGCTATGTCGCGCAGGAACGCCGCATTTTTTCTCAGCTCTCCGTTGAAGAAAATTTGCAGATTGCGCGCCTGGCTGGGGACGAGCGAGCACGGGCCTTTCCTTCCATGATATTTGACCTCTTCCCTGCGCTTTATACCTTGCGCTACGCGCGCGGCAGCGAACTTACGGGCGATGTTCAGCAGCAGCTTGTGCTCGCCAGAGCGCTGGTAACTGAACCCAAACTGCTGATCCTTGATGAACCGGCGTCGGGAAGCGGGCAGCGTTTTATCCAGGATATGGGAAATATTATTCACCGCCTGAACCGGGAGTTTGGCCTCACGATTTTGCTGGTTGAGCAGCGTTTATCTTTTATCCGCCGTATAGCGCATCGTTTTTGCCTTATGCACCGTGGACGTAACGTTGCGCAGGGGAACGTCGCGCTGCTTAACGATAAGCTAGTTGCAGAGTGGATGACGCCATAGGCCTGGCGGCGGCCGGTGACCGCCAGCTTTTGCGATTACCACGCTGTTACAGTTGCCCGATCTGCTTTTGCAATTTATGGTCTAACGCCGCCAGTGCACGTTGCAAATTACACTGCCGCGTTACCGCCGAGAGTTCCAGCAGCGGCAATGGAACCTGGCTTATTCCAGTCTCACGAAGCCAGCGCAGCACCGATTCAAGGTGCCAGATGGCCGTTTTACCCTCGTGCACCGGCGCCGGAAAACCCTGATGGCTCACCATCACTTTGCGCATGTACTGTCGTGAAAAACCCATTAATTCGGCTATATCCGTTAAGCCAACCAAATCTGGCGCGACCTCCACCAGGCCTGCGCCGGGAATAATTCGTTTCACATCCTGAATAGCGGACACCACGGCCTGCCTCGCGGTTTGCGCTTCACGGATGAAATTCAGCGCAATTCTGCCCGTTACGCCCACGCCGATCAGCGCGTCATCGCAGCCGTTTTCGCCCAGCGCCTGAACCCAAAGCGCCGGATCTTGGGGGCCTGTCGGTAGGGTGAATATCAATGTGAAGCTAAATTCCGACATACGCTTCTCCTCTAATGCCGTGTCGGCCTGGCCGTATGTTGATAGCAGCCATCAACCACTCGCCTAATCTGCCTTGCGTGATTCCATGCGTTGCGTGGCGTGCTCCAGATACAGCTAATGCAGAATTCACCGCATCGACAGGTTTTGTCGTTCCAGGGGCAGTGGATTTTACCCCAACAGTGAGAGCCGCCGGCTTTTACCTGCCAGCCCTGGCGCTCTGCATAGCTCAACGCGGCCTCAATATCCTTATTCGGATGAACTCGACGCAACATAAATCCTCCTGATAACCATCCTACGCTGGTTGTCACATGACAACAAAGAAGCGTAGATAATTTATCCGGTGTTCAGACGTTGTGACAGCGTTTGTTTTAGCAATGAGATGATTTATGGAAAGCGCCCGAAAGAAATCTCGGGCGTTGCAATTACCGCAGTGGAAAATACGACCTAAGCCGCAAGATGAGATAAATCGAGGTAGCCGCCGAGCGCGGTTTTTTCATCAAGGTCCGCCAGCCAGGGAATTTCTCCGAGCATCGGCGCCGGCAGCGCTTTTTTCAGCGTCGCAATATATTCTGCATGCCGTTTTCCCGTTGGCTGCACGTCATTTGTAATCCACCCCGCAAGCGGGAGTCCGGCGCTTTTTATCGCATGAGCCGTTAACATCGCATGGTTAATGCAGCCGAGCCTGACGCCCACCACCAGAATAACCGGCAGTTTTTCCGCCACCACCCAGTCGGCAAAAGTCGTGGCTTCTGAAAGCGGCGTAAACCACCCGCCCGCGCCTTCCACCTGCACCCAATTGCCGCGTTGCGAAAGCGCGTCCAGACCCGCAGAAAGCGTAGCAAAGTCGATGGGGCGCCCTTCATCCGCGCTGACAATATGCGGGGACGTTGGCTCCACAAAGGCCAGCGGGTTAACCTGTTCATAGCTAAGCGACACGCTGCTGTTGCGCTGTAGCGCAAGCGCATCGCCGTTGCGGATGCCCTCCGGCGTTATGTCGCTGCCCGACGCCACGGGTTTGTAGCCCACGGTGTGAAAACCGGCCTGCGCCGCCGCCTGCAATAAGGCGCAACTGGCCACGGTTTTCCCTACTTCGGTATCGGTTCCGGTAACAAACCATTTTTTAATCACGTTCAATCACTCCACAAACAAGGTGCCAGGTGAGCGGAAATTCTCCGTCACGTTGCGGCCATGCAAGGCTAAGACGCTGCAGTTGCTGGCGCGTCATTAGCGAGTTTTTACGCCCGTCGTGCAGATGCGTGGCGCCAACGCCTTTAAGGGTACGCATGGCGCTCATCACATCCGGGAAACGTTGCGTCACCAGCCCGGCATCCAGCGAGACCCGCCAGCCTGCGCAGGCGCTTTCCACCTCATCAAAGGATAAAAATTCATTGGCATGCGCTCGTGCATCTACGGCCTGCCAGGCAGCATGCAGTTCCGGAAGCGAACCGGCGGCTATTGTGGTAAACGCAATGCATCCCCCAGGACGAGTCACGCGGTAAAGTTCGCTTAACCCTTTACGCAAATCGCTGCACCACTGCACGGCCAGATTGCTCCAGGCCAGATCCACTCGTTCATTTGTCAGCGGCAGCGCCTCTATGTCGCCTTCAAGGTAGCTGTTTGCTGCCTGCTGCCCGCGGGCGTGGCTCAGCATTTTTGCCGAAAGATCGAGCGCCGTAACATGGCAGCCCTGCGCTTTCCAGTAATGGCTGAACCAGCCCGTGCCGCACCCGGCGTCCAGCACCTGCCCGAACTCACGTCCGGCGAGACGGCCTATCATCTGGTTTCCGCTGATTCGCTGGAGTTCGGCAAAGTTGTCATAGGTCGTCGCCGCACGTCCGAAGGCCTGCGCCACGGCCAGTTTATTAACGGGTTTCGTCATAAAGGGCCTCCAGCAGCGCGTCGATATCTTCGCGGGTATGTTCGGCGGTAAGCGTTACGCGTAAACGCGCGCTGCCCGCAGGTACAGTAGGCGGACGAATGGCCGTGAGCCAGAATCCGCGCTCGCGCAAACGAGCGGCAAGGCCGAGCGTGCGCGCATTCTCACCAACGATCAGCGGCTGAATGGCGGTGTGTGAGTTGATTAATTCGAGCGGGAGCCGCGCTGCGCCATCGCGAAAAACAGCGATATTTTCCCGCAACTGTGAACGCCTGCCATCGCCGTTGCGTATCACGTCTAACGCTGCGGATAACGCGCAGGCCTGGGCTGGCGGCATCGCAGTGCTGTAAATCAGGTGACGGGCAAACTGCAGCAAATAATCGGCCACATCGTCGCTGCACAATATCGCCGCGCCGCTCACGCCAAAGGCTTTGCCGAAGGTAACAACCAGCAAATCCGGCTTAACCCGCTGCTGGTGACAGCTTCCGCGACCTTCTTCGCCCAGCACGCCAATACCATGCGCGTCGTCGACCATCAGCCAGCCGCCAGAGCGGCGCGTGGCGGCAGCGATGCCGTCAAGCGGAGCCTGGTCGCCGTCCATGCTGAATACGCCTTCGGTGACTACCAATTGCTGGCCTTCGCACGGTGTGTTCAGCAAACCCTCAAGCGCCGTTACATCGTTATGCGCGAAACGCCGCAGTTGTGCAGGGCTTAACATTGCCGCTTCAAGCAAAGAAGCATGGCTGAGTTTGTCCGCAAGAATACGATCCGGCTTTTGCGCCAGAGCCGCAATAGCCGCCTGGTTGGCGGCAAATCCGGAGATGAACAACAGCGCGCGCGAATAGCCCAGCCATTGCGCAAGCTCGCCTTCAAGCTGATGGTGAGCGGTGCTGTAGCCCGTAACATGCCCCGAGCCACCGCTGCCGACGCCATAGCGTTCTGCCCCCTGCTGCCAGGCGCGCACGATCTGCGGATGCTGGCTGAGTCCCAGATAATCATTGCTGGAAAAATTCAGATGCCGCTTTGCATGAGTTACCAGGTAGCGTCCGCTCCCGGCTTCGTTAACCTGCCGGGTACGCAAGCTATTGCTGGCGCGCCTTTCGGCAAGCGCCAGCTCAATGCGCTTCTGCCAGGTCATACCGCCGCCGCGTTGTAATACTCATCTGTATCCGCTGTGAGAAGCTGTGAAGCAAGCTGTTGCTGCTGCTCGTTATCCCCCGCGTCGGTGGTGGTTTGCTGCGGGTTCAGGCCCAGCTTACGGAACAACTGTAAATCTTTATCCTCTTCCGGATTTGGCGTGGTGAGAAGTTTGCAGCCGTAGAAAATCGAGTTCGCACCGGCCATAAAGCACATGGCCTGAGTCTGCTCGCTCATCTGTTCGCGGCCCGCGGAAAGACGCACAAACGAGGTCGGCATCATGATGCGCGCAACGGCGATAGTGCGGATAAAATCAAACGCGTCCACGTCGTCATTATCCGCAAGCGGCGTGCCCTTTACCTTCACCAGCATATTGATCGGCACGCTTTCCGGCGGCGTTGGCAGGTTAGCGAGCTGGAGCAGTAATCCCGCACGGTCTTTAACGGTTTCCCCCAGCCCAACAATGCCGCCGGAGCAAACCTTGATGCCCGCATCGCGCACCTTATCAAGCGTATCCAGACGCTCCTGGTAGGTACGGGTGGTGATGATGTTGCCGTAAAATTCCGGGGAGGTATCGAGGTTGTGGTTATAGTAATCCAGCCCGGCCGCCGCCAGGCGCTGCGCCTGTGCGTCGGTTAACGTGCCGAGCGTCATGCAGGTTTCCAGACCCATTTCCCGCACGCCCTGCACCATTTGTTCAAGGTAAGGCATATCGCGATCGTTCGGGTTTTTCCAGGCCGCGCCCATGCAAAAACGGGTTGAGCCTGCGTTACGTGCCTTGCGGGCAGAATCCAGCACCTGTTCGACTTCCATCAGGCGCTCGGTTTCCAGGCCCGTTTTATAGCGGGCGCTCTGCGGGCAGTATTTACAGTCTTCCGGGCATGCGCCCGTTTTAATCGACAGCAGCGTGCTGACCTGCACGTGACGTGGATCGAAATGCTGCCGGTGTATCTGTTGCGCTTCAAACAGCAGTTCGAGGAAAGGTTTTTCAAATAAAGCAGTGACCTGCGACATTGACCAGCGTGCGTGGTGAGCCATGGGGCGTCTCCAAAAGGGGGTGTTGTTAGCGGTTGATTGAGGTTATACTTGTAAACCTAAATGTTTTTAAAATGGTTTACAAGTCACCTTATGACGCCTGCTGATTTAACCTTCGATCGACGCCATATCTGGCACCCCTACACGTCCATGACCCAGCCGCTACCGGTTTATCCGGTTGTTTCGGCAGCAGGCTGCGAGCTGAACCTTGCTGACGGCACCCCGCTGATTGACGGCATGTCCTCCTGGTGGGCGGCGATCCATGGCTACAATCATCCGCGCCTGAACGAGGCGATGAAAAGCCAGATCGAACAGATGTCGCACGTGATGTTTGGCGGAATTACGCATCCTGCCGCCGTTGAGCTGTGCCGCAGGCTGGTGGCCATGACGCCCGAACAGCTCGAATGCGTTTTCCTGGCCGATTCAGGCTCCGTTGCGGTGGAAGTAGCGATGAAAATGGCGTTGCAGTACTGGCACGCAAAAGGCGAGCCGCGCCAGCGTTTTCTGACTTTCCGTCACGGCTATCACGGCGATACGTTCGGTGCGATGTCCGTATGCGATCCGGATAACTCCATGCACAGTCTCTGGCAGGGTTATCTTCCGGAACACCTGTTCGCCCCTGCCCCGCAGTGCGGTTTTAACGACGAGTGGGATGAAATGGATATCGTTCCGTTTGCGCGCCTGATGTCCGCTCATCGTCAGGAAATTGCCGCAGTGATTCTGGAACCCATTGTGCAGGGCGCGGGGGGGATGCGTTTTTACCACCCGGAGTGGCTGCGTCGCCTTCGCCGCATGTGCGACCGCGAAGGGATTTTGCTGATTGCCGACGAAATCGCTACCGGCTTTGGTCGAACCGGAAAGCTTTTTGCGTGTGAGCACGCGGGCATCGCGCCCGATATCATGTGCCTGGGGAAAGCGCTGACCGGGGGCACCATGACGCTTTCCGCCACGCTTGCCACTCGCCATATCGCCGAAACCATCAGTAACGGCGAGGCAGGCTGCTTTATGCACGGGCCAACGTTTATGGGCAATCCGCTGGCCTGCGCGGTCGCCAGCGAAAGCCTCGCGCTGCTGGAAGAGGGTAACTGGCAGCAGCAGGTTAAGGCTATCGAACAGCAGTTGCTGGCAGGGCTTGAGCCTCTGAGAGACTGTGAACAGGTGGCAGACGTGCGGGTGCTTGGCGCCATCGGCGTCGTGGAAACGCGCCAGTCGGTGGATATGGCCGCGCTTCAGGCCTTCTTTGTGGAGCAAGGCGTTTGGGTGCGACCTTTTGGACGTCTGATTTACCTGATGCCGCCGTATATCATCAGCCGTGACCAGCTGGCGAAACTCATCGCCGCGGTGGCGAAAGCGGTCGTAAACCCGGCCTTCTTCGCGAGCTGACCGCAGCAGGTCGTGCAAGGATGCACTACACTCAGATTGCTGACAAAGAAGGAAAAAGCGTGGTTTTTCCTTCTTTGTGTTGATCGGCCGAAAATCAATGGATTGATTTTCCATGTTTTATGAATGGCGGCATCTTTTAGTTTTGCCACACCGGAAGGTTTGTCATCCGTCTTGTCTCAGTAGCGCAAGGATGGACTACACTTCGAAGATCTTTTCATGTGCCCAACAGGGAGAAGCAAATGAAAATTCTCATGGTACTCACCTCGCACAACCAGCTCGGCAATACGGGCAAGCCCACAGGCTTCTGGCTTGAAGAGTTCGCTGCCCCTTATTACGTCTTCCACGACGCAGGGCTTGATATCACGGCTGCCTCGCCCAAAGGCGGACAGCCGCCGTTAGATCCCAAAAGTGATGAGCCGGACGCGCAGACCGACGCCACGCGCCGTTTTCGCAGCGATGCGCAGGCGCAAAAGCTGCTTGCCGCTACCCACAGGCTGGATACCCTTAAGGCCGACGATTTTGATGCCGTCTTCTATCCAGGCGGTCACGGCCCGCTGTGGGATCTGGCTCAGGACCCCCATTCGATTAAACTGATTGAAACATTCTGGGCGACGGGCAAACCCGTTGGCGCGGTTTGTCACGCGCCGGGCGTGCTGCGCCAGGTAAAAACGCCGGAAGGTGAACCGCTGGTAAAAGGCAAACGCGTCACAGGTTTTACCAATAGCGAAGAAGAAGGCGTTGGCTTAACGGCCATAGTGCCGTTTCTGGTAGAAGATGAGCTGAAAAAAGCCGGTGGCCAGTTTGAGCGCACCGACGACTGGGGCGAATATGCCGTTGTCGACGGGCATCTGGTTACCGGGCAAAATCCCGCCTCTTCCACCATCGCCGCTGAAGAGCTGCTGAAACTACTCGATCTTTGATAATAAGGAGCGGCCATGAAACTGATAAGCCAGGATATTAAAGAGGGAGAAAAGCTGCCGTCCCGCCATGTCTTTAACGGCATGGGTTACGAGGGCGACAATATTTCCCCGCAGCTTGCATGGGACGACGTACCCGCAGGAACGAAAAGCTTTGTGGTGACCTGTTACGATCCGGATGCGCCTACCGGCTCGGGCTGGTGGCACTGGGTGGTGGCGAACCTGCCTGCGGATACCCGCGTCTTACCGCAAGGGTCCGGCTCTGATTTAGTCGAGCTGCCCGAACCCGCCCTCCAGACGCGCACAGACTTCGGCAAAGCCGGTTACGGCGGCGCGGCGCCGCCAAAAGGCGAAACGCATCGCTATATTTTTACCGTTCACGCGCTGGACGTAGAAAAACTGGACGTTGATGAGAACGCATCCGGGGCCGTGGTCGGCTTTAATGTGCATTTTCACTCGTTAGGAAGTGCCTCTATTACCGCAATGTTTAGTTAATCCCACCTTTTATGAAGCCGATTGTACAAATCGGCTTCCCGTTTCGCTCAACTTAGTATAAAAATGCAGGCCTTGAGGACATCCCCTTTTTCAACCGCACAGCAAGGAGCAACCCTTGAACACATTATCGGTTACTCGTCGGGCCGCAGCGCTCGCTTTTGTCGTTGCCCTGAGCGCCTGTAGCTCAACGCCGCCAGAAGACCGTCCATCCACGCAGGTGGCCCCGGGAACCCAGTCTCGTCCGATCTTATCGGCGGATGAAGCGCAGAACTTTGTTCAGGCGCGCTACTTCTCTTCCATGAATAAAGATGAGGCCTCGTGGGCGCCGTCGTCCATTCGCATCCCACAGCAGCCGGATTTCGTGGTTGGCGCTGCGGGCGGCCAGGGCGTTACGCATACCTCCATTCAGGCCGCCGTTGACGCAGCCATTGCAAAGCACAGCAGCTCACGCCAGTACATCGCTATTCAGCCGGGTGAATACCCGGGAACCGTCTACATCCCTGCCTCTTCCGGCAGCGTGACGCTGTACGGCACAACGGATAACGCTGATGATGTGAAAATCACCATGCCGCTGGATTCAGAAATCGATGTCGCCACCTGGCGTCGTGCGGTGAACCCATCGGGTAAATACATGCCGGGTAAACCAGCCTGGTACATGTTTGATAGCTGCCAGAGCAGCCGTTCAGCAACCGTCGGTATGATGTGTTCCGCCGCGGTATGGTCGCAGAACAGCGGCCTGCAGTTGCAGAATCTGACCATCGCCAACACCCTTGGCGACAGCGTTGACGCCGGTAACCACCAGGCCGTGGCGCTGCGTACCGATGGCGATAAAGTCCAGCTAAACAATGTTCATCTGCTGGGCCGCCAGAATACTTTCTTCGTCACCAATAGCGATGTGCAAAACCGTCTGTTAGACAATCGCCAGCCGCGCACGCTGGTGACTAACAGCTACATCGAAGGCGATGTGGATGTGGTGACAGGCCGCGGCGCGGTGGTGTTTGATAACACCGATTTCCGCCTGGTTAACAGCCGCACGCAGGAAGGCTATGTCTTTGCACCAGCGACGCTGCCAAAGGTGTTCTACGGTTTCCTCGCTGTTAACAGCCGCTTTACCGCGGCCGGTGACAACGAAGCTCGTCTGGGCCGCGCCTGGGACGTTGAGGCGTCCGAAAACGGTTATACCGCCGGCCAGACCTCTAACGGCCAGGTAGTTATCCGCGACAGCGTGATTAACGAAGGCTTTAACACCGCCAAACCATGGGGCGATGCTGCCGGTTCTAAACGTCCGTTTACGGGCAATACCGGCACGAAAGATGAGAAAGAGAACATTCAGCGCGATCTGAATGATGGCAACGCCAACCGCCTGTGGGAATTCAATAACCGTGGCGTTGGCAGCCCGGTTGCCGCCGAATAAAACGCGCAGGCATTAAAACAAAAAACCTCGCAGCCGCGAGGTTTTTTTATTGTGCTGACAGGCAAATCACAGAGCGTTAACGACAACCCACATCGGCCCCTGCCCTACCGCATAGCGCCCTTTCTCTTCCAGCAGGCCCTGCACGCCGTTGATTTGATATACCGCGATATGGTGAGATTTCTGTCCCGCCGCAATCAGGTATTTACCGCTATGATCGATGTTAAAGCCGCGCGGCTGGGTTTCCGTTGGCTGGTAGCCTTCGACGGACAGCACGCTGCCGTCTTCAGAAACGCTAAAAATAGTGATGATGCTGGCGGTGCGATCGCAGGTATAGAGGTGGCGACCGTCCGGCGTGATATGAATGTCCGCCGCCCAGCGGGTGTCGGCGAAGTCCGGCGGCATGATATCCAGCGTCTGCACGCACTCGATTTTGCCGTGCGGATCTTTAAGCTCCCATACGTCAACGGAGCCGTTTAGCTCGTTCACGCAGTAGGCGTATTGCTGGTTAGGATGGAAGGCCATATGACGCGGGCCCGCGCCTTCTACCGTTGCCACTGCGGCCGGATTTTGCGCGACCAGCGCGCCATCGTCAGACAGCGTGAACAGGCAGATACGATCCTGTTTCAGGGTTGGCACCCACAGCGTGCGGTTATCCGGAGAGATATTGGCCGAGTGGCAGCCTTCAAGGCCCTCCACCAGCGATACGATATCGCCCGGCAGGCCATCATTCCTGAGCGACGTAACGCTGACGGTGCCGGCGTTGTAGGAGGCGCTAAACAGATACTGCCCCTGATGGTCGGTGGAAATATGCGTCGGGCTGCCCGGCAGCGCGGCTACGCCCGCTTCGGTAAGGCGGCCTTCATCTGGCGAAATACGCCAGGCAATCACACGAAACTCCGGGCGCACCCCTGCATAGAGATAGCGTTTATCCGGGCTGATAACCATCGGCTGGACCTGGCCTGGAACATCGACAACCTGCACCAGGGTGAGTTCGCCCTGTGAATTCAGCGACCAGACGTGGATCTGCTGGCTTTCGGGGCTGGCGGTATAGACTGTTTGTTTCATGTGATCTCGTTCCTTCCAACGTATCGAGTGATAGTCACAAGGGTAGCCCGTTTTGCCGTTTAAGGACGCCATTTTGCACAACGCGCCGGGCGGTGTACCATCGGCTCAGACCCTGTGACCTGAATTTGACTGGAACCTGACATGACCTATCGAGTAATCGCCCTTGATCTGGACGGCACCCTGCTGACGCCACAAAAAACCATTCTTCCTGAATCCCTGAGCGCGTTACAGCGTGCACGCGAAGCAGGATGTAAAGTGGTGATCGTGACCGGTCGCCATCATGTTGCCATTCATCCTTTTTATCAGGCACTGGCTTTAGATACACCTGCAATTTGCTGTAATGGCACTTATTTGTATGATTATCATGCAAAAAAGGTCCTGAGCGCCGATCCGCTGCGCGCTGAACAGGCTGTGCAACTTATTGATTTACTCAACGCTCATGATGTTCACGGACTGATGTATGTCGATAACGCCATGCTGTATCAACACCTGACGGGCCACGTAGTCCGCACTGAAAACTGGGCGCTGTCGCTGCCCGAAGCCCAGCGTCCGGTGTTTCGCCATGTGGATTCGCTGCATGAAGCGGCACATGCCGTGGAAGCAATCTGGAAATTCGCCCTCACCGATGAAAATATCCCCAAGCTGCAGGGCTTCGCAAAAACGGTGGAGCAGCAGTTAGGGCTGGCCTGTGAGTGGTCGTGGCATGACCAGGTGGATGTCGCACAAAACGGCAATAGCAAAGGCAAGCGTCTGGCGCAGTGGGTGGAATCTGAAGGGCTGTCTATGGATCAGGTGATGGCATTTGGCGATAACTATAACGATCTGAGCATGCTGGAAGCCGCCGGGCTTGGTGTGGCGATGGGCAACGCCGACGAGGCGATTAAAGCCCGCGCGGACCTGGTTACCGGCACCAATCTCGAAGCGGGCATCGCCGAAACGCTCTACAGGCACCTGTTGTAATCAGGTCGTTATCGACACGCTCTTGATCTGAGCATACAGCCACTGGCCGGATTTTATCGCCAGCTCGTCCCGCGCCCAGGGGCTGATGCGCGCCCACAGCGTTCTGCCGCCGACTTCCAGTTGCACTTCCACCTGGCCGTTGTCGTCAAAACACTGCGCCACTTTTGCGCGCAGCACGTTACGAATGCTGCTGTTTACCGGCGGCTGCAGAATCAGCGAGACATCAGAAGCCTGAATGCGTATGCGCAGCGGCGCCTGCAGCGGCTTATCGAGCTTATTCACCCAGATATGCTGGTCTCCCAGCGCCAGCGCGGTCATAGCGTAATGGGGATGATGCTCCAGCACCGAAACCTTCAGCACGCTGCTTTGCTGTTCTTTTGGCAGCCAGGGATGCATAACGCTGCTGCCCCATACCTCTTCGAGATTGCCAAAAGCTTTTACGTCGCCGCCGTCAAGCACCAGCACTTTATCTGCAAGATGCAAAATTTCTTCCAGCGAGTGGCTGACGTACAGCATGGGAATGTTGATTTCTTTCGCCAGGCGCTGCAGATAGGGCAGCAGCTCGCGTTTGCGGGGAATATCAAGCGAGGCCAGCGGCTCATCTAACAGCAGCAGCTCTGGCGAGGTCAGCAGCGCACGGCCGATAGCCACGCGCTGTTTTTCACCGCCCGAAAGGCTCCATGGAAAACGCTCCAGCAGCTCCTCAATGCCAAGCAGGGCCACCAGCTTGTCGAACTGCCCGGCCATGTTTCTGTTCATGCCGTACTTGAGGTTGCCGCGCACGCGGTAGTGCGGAAAAAGGCGCGCGTCCTGGAAGACGTAACCAATACGGCGTTTTTCCGGCGCGAGGAAAATTTTGCTCCCGGCATCGCTCAATACGCGATCGTTGAGCACGATCCTGCCCTGCTGGGGGCGCGTTAATCCGCTAATGGCGTTGATTAATGACGTCTTACCGGCGCCAGAAACGCCAAATACGGCCGTAATCCCCTGGCCTGGCAGGGTTTCGTTAATAGTCAGACAATGGTCGCCAAGCGTTTGTACGAAGTTAAGCTCAAGCATCACATCGCCCCTATCCGTTTACGGCTCTGGCGGGCCAGCCATTCGGCCACCAGCAACGACACCAGCGCCAGTACGATGGAAATCATGCACAGCCGCGCCGCGGCGCTTTCGCCGCCGGGGGTTTGAATTAGGGTATACATCGCAGAAGGAATGGTGCGCGTTTCACCGGGGATGTTGGAAACGAAAGTGATGGTCGCGCCAAATTCACCCAGCGAGCGGGCAAACGCCAGTACCGTTCCGGCAATAATTCCCGGCAGGGTAAGCGGCAAGGTAATGGTGCAAAAGACTCTCCAGCGTCCGGCACCCAGCGTGCGGGCCGCCTGCTCAAGCTTTATGTCCACGCCCTCAAGCGCCAGGCGAATGGCTCGCACCATCAGCGGGAAGGACATGACCGCAGCCGCCAGTACCGCGCCGCGCCAGCTAAAGGCGAAGGTGATGCCAAATACGTCGTAAAGCCAGGCGCCGATAAAACCGCGACGGCCCATGGCTATTAACAATAAATAGCCAACCACCACAGGCGGCAATACGAGGGGAAGATGAATAATACTGTCAAGCAAGGCTTTGCCCGGGAAGCGGCATCGCACCAGCACCCAGGCAAATAAGATCCCAAACGGAAGACTAAACAGCACTGCAAGGGTTGAAACTCTCAGGCTCAGTAATACCGCCTGCCATTCGGGATCGGTCAATATCATTATTTAGTCGTAAATCCGTAACGTTGGAAGATAGCTGCCGCTTCCGGTCCTTTCAGATAGCCATAGAATGCGGTAACGGTTGGGTTATCGTGGCCTTTTACAATCGCAATAGGGTATTCCACTTTTTCGTGCGAGTCTTCCGGGAAAGTCCCCACGACTTTCACGCCCTTGCTGGCTACGGCATCGGAGCCATACACAATGCCGAGCGGCGCTTCTTCTCGCTCAACCAGCGCCAGTGCGCCACGCACGTCTTCTGCCGGAGCAAGTTTAGGCGACAGCGTCTCCCAGGCTCCCAGCTTTTGCAGCGCGCCTTTAGCGTAAATCCCGGCCGGAACGTGGTCCGGATCGCCTACCGCCAGACGCCCGCCCTTAAGCAAGCTGGCCCAGTCGGTTTTGGCATTAATTGCCACATCGTTCAGCTTGCTGGCTTTTGGTGCCACCACCACCAGGCTATTGCCGAGCAGCGTTTCGCGGCTATCTTTTTTAATAGCGTCTTTGCTGACCGCATAATCCATCCATTTCTGGTCGGCAGAAATAAACAGATCCGCAGGCGCACCCGCTTCAAGCTGGCGCGCAAGCGTAGAAGAAGAGGCAAAAGAAGACGCCACTTCGACGTTTTTCTCTTTTTGATACTGCGCGGCAATATCCTGCATCGCGTTGGTTAGCGAGGCGGCGGCAAATACGGTAATTTTGCTGTTATCGGCAAAGGCCTGGCCTGCCAGGCTGACGCTCAATGCTGCGCCAAATGCGAGACGTACCCACTGCTTCATCATACTATTTCTCCACTGAGTTTCGTTATGTATGCGGGAATATAACGAAAACAAACAGAAAGATACAGATATTATCGGCAGAAAAAGAAAGGACTTTAAAGAGAAAAGCCCGCGGAAGCGGGCTTTCAGAAATCAATGGTGCTGTTTTGGCTGGTCGCGATGACCAACTTTTGAGAAGACGTTGAAGACTTCGCCCAATCCGTAGATCAGACCGAGGATCACTGCCATTACGACCGGCACCATGATCACGGCAAATGCCAAACTTTTCAATAACTCTAACATGATTGCCTCGGGTGAAAAGTAAGAGTGGCTATTCTAACGGCCCGTCAGAAAAACGCACTGTCCTTTTGTGCCATTTGCCCACATCGCCGCAATAGAGGAAAATGACATTTTTCCCTGTCCGGAGAGGATATGCAGGCCGAAATACTTCTTACGCTAAAGCTCCAGCAGCGGCTGTTTGCCGATCCGCGTCGCATCGCGTTACTTAAACAGATACAACATACCGGCTCTATTAGCCAGGGCGCAAAGCTTGCGGGCATCAGCTATAAAAGCGCCTGGGACGCCATCAACGAGATGAACCAGCTCACCGATGACACGCTTGTTGAGCGCGCTACCGGCGGCAAGGGCGGCGGCGGCGCTATCGTCACCCGCTATGGCGAACGTCTTATTCAGCTCTACGAACTGCTTGCGCAAATCCAGCAGAAAGCGTTTGACGTACTGCGCGACGATAATCTGCCGCTCGACAGCCTTCTCGCAGCGATTTCCCGCTTTTCCCTGCAAACCAGCGCCCGCAACCAGCTCTTTGGGACGGTTATTCGTCGCGACAGCGAGCGGGTTCAGCAGCACGTTGATATTTTACTGGCCGATGGCGTTACGCGCTTGCAGGCTGCCATCACCCGAGGCAGCGCGGAACGTTTAAGCCTGGACGAAGGCAAAGAGGTGCTGGTGCTGATTAAAGCGCCGTGGGTGGAAATCACCACTGATGAAACCCGCGCAAGCCACGCGGATAACCGCCTGCCGGGCACCGTGCAAAGCATTCAGCAGGGTGCGGAGCAAAGCGAAGTGCTGGTCCATCTGCCGGATGGGCAAACGCTGTGCGCGACCGTGCCAAATAGCGTGGTGGAACAGCAGCGCCTGGCAGAAGGCTCTGAGGTCGTAGCATTTTTTAATGCCGACCGCGTAATTATCGCCACGCTGTGCTAAATCCACCCGGCGATTTGACAAGCACGCAGACAATCCGTAATTCTGGGGCTATCACTGCAAAAAATGGGATAACACATGTCTGCGTTGCAAATTTCGCAAGGATCTTTTCGCCTGAGCGACACCCAAACCCTTACTCTCAATGCGTTAACCATTCGCGCCGGTGAAAGCTGGGCGTTTGTCGGCGCCAACGGCAGCGGGAAATCGTCGCTTGCCCGCGCGCTGGCAGGCTCGCTGCCCTTGCTTAAGGGCAAGCGCGAATGCTCTTTTCCACGAATAGCCCATCTCTCTTTTGAACAGCTTCAGAAGCTGGTGAGCGAAGAGTGGCAGCGTAATAACACCGACTTGCTCAGCCCCGACGAAGATGATACCGGCCGCACCACCGCAGAAATTATTCAGGAAGAACTCAAGGATCCGACGCGCTGCGAAAAGCTGGCGCGGCTTTTTGGCATCCAGTATCTCCTGACGCGCCGTTTTAAATATCTCTCCACCGGTGAAACGCGCAAAACTCTGCTTTGTCAGGCGCTGATGCCCGAGCCGGATTTACTGATACTCGACGAACCCTTCGACGGGCTGGATGTGCAATCCCGCGAACAGCTCGCTGGGTTATTAGGCGAGCTCAGCGCTCAGGGCTACACGCTGGTGCTGGTATTAAATCGCTTTGATGAAATTCCGGACTTTGTGCAGCATGCTGGCGTGCTGGCCGACTGCACGCTGATTGAAACCGGCGAGAAGAAAAAGCTGCTTGAGCAGGCGTTAATTGCGCAGCTTGCACATAGCGAGAAGCTTTCGGGCGTAGCGCTACCGGAGGCTGACGATCCGAGCGCCCGCTATACTCTGCCGGAAGGCGAGCCGCGCATTATTCTGCGTAACGGCGTAGTGGAATATAACGATCGTCCGGTTCTGCACAACCTTTCATGGACCGTAATGCCCGGTGAGCACTGGCAAATCGTCGGCCCAAACGGCGCGGGCAAATCAACGCTGCTAAGCCTGGTTACGGGCGATCATCCGCAGGGCTACAGTAACGATCTTACGCTGTTCGGCCGCCGACGCGGCAGCGGCGAAACCATCTGGGATATTAAAAAACATATCGGCTACGTCAGCAGCAGCCTGCATCTGGAATACCGTGTCAGCACGTCGGTGCGCAACGTTATTCTGTCAGGTTTTTTTGATTCCATCGGCATCTATCAGGCCGTGTCCGACCGCCAGCACAAGCTCACCCGTGAATGGCTGCATATGCTCGGTATGGACAACGCCATCGCCGATGCGCCTTTCCACAGCCTCTCCTGGGGCCAACAGCGGCTGGCGCTTATCGCCCGGGCGCTGGTTAAGCACCCAACGTTGCTGATCCTTGACGAGCCGCTCCAGGGGCTTGATCCCCTTAATCGCCAACTGGTGCGCCGTTTCGTGGATATTCTGATTGGCGAAGGGGAAACCCAATTGCTGTTTGTTTCACACCATGCCGAAGACGCGCCGGAATGTATTACGAAGCGCTTAACCTTCGTGGCCGATGGCGATGTCTATCGCTATGAATTTGAGGATTTATCCTTGCGTTAATCTTAAGCTACGTGGCGCATCGGCTTTTGCGCCACTTTTCTCGCCCTTCGACGCTACTTTCAGACAATCCGCAAAATCCATCAGCCTTATAGTTGTTTTATAATCCTTTTTATCCGGAAACTAAGCCAGGCAGATGCTTGTGTAAACGATTCCACTAATTTATCGCATGTCACACTTTTCGCATCTCTGTTATGCTATGTTTAATACATACAATAGCCGTAATGGAGCGAAACATGAAAGTTCTGGTAACAGGTGGTAGCGGTTACATTGGCAGCCATACCTGCGTTCAGCTACTGCAAAATGGCCACGACGTCGTCATTCTGGATAATTTATGTAACAGCAAACGCAGCGTGCTGCCGGTGATTGAACGCATCAGCGGCAAGCGCCCGCTGTTTATTGACGGCGATATCCGCGACGAAGGCCTGCTGGCTGAAATTTTCCATGATTACCAGATTGACTCGGTCATCCATTTTGCCGGGCTTAAAGCCGTAGGCGAATCGGTTAACAAACCGCTGGAATACTACGACAATAATGTTACCGGTACGCTACGCCTGATTTCTGCAATGCGCGCGGCTAACGTAACCAACTTTATCTTCAGCTCCTCGGCTACCGTCTACGGCGATCAGCCGCAAATCCCTTATGTAGAAAGCTTCCCGACCGGCACGCCGGCAAGCCCGTATGGCCGCAGCAAGCTAATGGTTGAACAAATGCTTACGGATCTGCAAAAAGCCCAGCCGAACTGGAGCGTGGCGCTGCTGCGTTATTTCAATCCGGTTGGCGCGCATCCGTCAGGTGACATGGGTGAAGACCCGCAGGGCATTCCAAATAACCTGATGCCGTATATCGCACAGGTTGCCGTTGGCCGCCGCGAATCTTTAGCCATATTTGGCAACGACTACCCTACTGAAGACGGCACGGGCGTGCGTGACTATATCCACGTGATGGACCTGGCCGACGGCCACGTTGCCGCGATGCAAACCCTGCATGGCCAACCAGGCGTGCATATTTACAACCTCGGCGCGGGCGTGGGCAGCAGCGTGCTGGACGTGGTTAACGCCTTCAGCAAAGCGTGCGGCAAGCCGGTGAATTACCATTTCGCGCCGCGCCGCGACGGCGATTTGCCCGCTTACTGGGCCGATGCGTCCAAAGCAGATAAAGAACTCAACTGGCGTGTCAGCCGTACGCTGCAGGAAATGGCAGACGATACCTGGCTCTGGCAGTCCCGCCACCCTCAAGGCTACCCGGATTAAGGAAAAGTGATGGAGCAGTTTAACCCGGTGGATCATCCACATCGTCGTTACAACCCGCTGACGGGTCAATGGATTCTGGTTTCTCCGCACCGCGCTAAGCGCCCCTGGCAGGGCGCGCAGGAAACCCCTTCACAGGAAACTTTACCGGAACACGATGCGGACTGTTTTTTGTGTCCGGGCAACACCCGTGTCACCGGCGATAAGAACCCGCAATATACCGGCACGTTTGTTTTCACTAACGATTTTGCCGCGCTGATGACAGACACGCCGGATGCCCCGGCAAGCGGCGATCCGCTGATGCGTTGTGAAAGCGCACGCGGCACCAGCCGGGTTATCTGCTTTTCCCCGGATCACAGCAAAACGCTGCCGCAGCTAACGCTGCCTGCGCTGACGGAAGTAGTGAAAACCTGGCAGGAGCAGACGGCGGATCTCGGTAAAACCTATCCCTGGGTGCAGGTGTTTGAGAATAAGGGCGCGGCGATGGGCTGCTCCAATCCACATCCACACGGCCAGATTTGGGCAAACAGTTTCCTGCCAAATGAAGTAGCACGCGAAGATGTGTTGCAGCGCGAATACTTTGGCCAGCAGGGCTCGCCTATGCTCGTCGATTACGCACAGCGGGAGTTGAAAGACGGCAGCCGTACCGTTGTGGAGACGGAACACTGGCTGGCCGTGGTGCCGTACTGGGCCGCCTGGCCGTTCGAAACGCTGCTGCTGCCAAAAACGCATGTGCTGCGCATTACCGATCTGAGCGCGGAACAAAGCAGCGATCTGGCGCTGGCGCTGAAAAAACTAACCAGCCGCTACGATAACCTTTTCCAGTGCTCCTTCCCTTATTCTATGGGCTGGCACGGCGCGCCGTTTAACGGTGAAAACAATGAACACTGGCAACTGCATGCGCACTTCTATCCGCCGCTGCTGCGAAGTGCGACGGTGCGCAAATTTATGGTCGGCTACGAAATGCTGGCTGAAACCCAACGTGATCTAACCGCAGAGCAAGCCGCAGAACGCTTGCGTGCCGTTTCCGACGTACACTTTCGCCAATCGGGAGTTTAAACATGAGTCTGAAAGATAAAACCCAACAAATTTTTGCCGATAGCTTTGGCTACCCTGCTCCGCTGACCATTCAGGCTCCGGGTCGCGTTAACCTGATTGGCGAGCACACCGACTATAACGACGGTTTTGTGCTGCCCTGCGCCATTGACTACCAGACGGTTATCAGCTGTGCAAAACGCGACGACCGAGTGGTACGCGTTATCGCTGCCGACTATGACAACCAGAGCGACGAGTTTTCTCTGGATAAGCCCATCCTCAGCCACGACACCCAGCAATGGTCCAACTACGTCCGTGGCGTGGTAAAACATCTGCAAAAGCGCGATAAAAACTTTGGCGGGGCGGATCTCGTGATTAGCGGAAACGTGCCGCAAGGCGCCGGGCTTAGCTCATCGGCTTCGCTGGAAGTCGCTGTGGGTAAAGTATTCCAGCAGCTTTATCATCTGCCTTTAGATGGCGTACAGCTTGCGCTTAACGGTCAGGAAGCAGAAAACCAGTTTGTGGGCTGTAACTGCGGCATTATGGATCAGCTGATTTCCGCGCTGGGCAAAAAAGATCACGCGCTGCTGCTCGACTGCCGCTCGCTTGGCACCAAAGCCGTTTCCATGCCGAAAGGCGTGGCCGTGGTTATCATTAACAGTAACTTCAAACGCACGCTGGTCGGCAGCGAGTACAACACCCGTCGCCAGCAATGTGAAACCGGCGCTCGCTTCTTTACGCAGAAGGCCCTGCGCGACGTTGAGCTGGATAAATTTAACGCCGTGGCACATGAGCTGGATCCGGTAGTGGCTAAACGCGTGCGTCACGTGCTAACAGAAAACATTCGTACCGTTGAGGCGGCGGACGCGCTGGCGAAAGGCGACCTGACGCGCATGGGTCAACTGATGGCGGAATCGCATGCCTCTATGCGTGACGATTTCGAAATCACCGTTCCGCAAATTGATACCCTGGTGGAAATCGTAAAAGAAACCATTGGCGATAAAGGCGGCGTTCGTATGACCGGCGGCGGCTTTGGCGGCTGCATCGTTGCGCTGATCCCTGAAGAACTGGTGCCGGCGGTTGAAAAAGCGGTGGCGGAACAGTACGAAGCGAAAACCGGCATCAAAGAAACCTTCTATGTCTGCAAACCTTCAGAAGGAGCCGGGCAATGCTAAAAGAGACGCCTCAGCTCGCGCCGGACGGTCGGCCGTACCGCATCTCCACCCTGCGTAACAGCGCAGGGATGGTGGTGACGATGATGGACTGGGGCGCAACCCTGCTCTCGTGCCGCGTCCCGATGAAAGACGGAACCGTGCGCGAGACTCTGCTTGGCTGCGCGACGCCGGAAGATTATCTCCATCAGACCGCCTATCTCGGCGCAACGGTTGGCCGTTATGCGAACCGTATCGCAAACAGTGAGTTTGTGCGCGAGGGCGAAACCATCAAGGTTACCGCAAACCAGGGTGAGCATCAGCTGCACGGCGGACCCGAAGGCTTCGACAAACGCCGCTGGCGCATCGTGCGCCAGAACGAACAGGAAGTGCTTTATACGCTCGACTCCGCGGATGGCGATCGGGGCTTCCCGGGCGATCTTCGCGCCACGGCCCGTTACTCGCTGACCGAGGATAACCGCATCGCCATTGAGTTCCGCGCAAAGGTTGATAAGCCCTGCCCGGTGAACCTCACTAACCACGCCTACTTCAATCTTGATGGCTCGCAGCACGATGTGCGCCAGCATCAATTGCAGATCTTTGCCGACAGCTACCTGCCGGTTGATGCCAACGGTATTCCGCAGGCGGGCCTGAAAGCGGTAGCTGGCACCAGCTTTGATTTCCGCAGCGCGAAAACTATCGCCGATGATTTTATGAGCGAAGAAGATCAGGCGCTGGTGAAGGGCTACGATCACGCCTTCCTGCTGCAGGCTAAAGGTGATGCAAGCGTGCCTGCCGCGCACGTCTGGTCCAGCGATAAGCAGTTGCAGATGACCGTTTATACCTCGGCGCCGGCGCTGCAGTTCTACAGCGGTAACTATCTGGACGGCACGCCAGCCCGCGAACAGGGCACTTATACGGCGTATCAGGGCCTGGCGCTGGAAAGCGAATTCCTGCCGGACAGCCCGAATCACCCCGAATGGCCGCAGCCGGATTGCTGGCTACAGCCGGAAGACGAGTACCTGAGCGTGACTGAATATCAGTTTATTCCGCAGTAGGCCACGAGCCCTCCTTTACGGGAGGGCAATTCTTATCCTGATTGCTGAATATCCCGCCAAAAGCTGACAAAAAATAACGTCAGATTCACATCCAACTTACACTTAACGCTCTTTTTCGCTATGTTAAACGTTTAGATTGCCGCAGGTTGTCCCACGGCAATATAATGATAATTGTTATCATTAATCGCAGGCTTATTAAGGAGTAAACTATGGCTGTTACTAAGCTGGTACTGGTTCGTCACGGCGAAAGCCAGTGGAACAATGAAAACCGTTTCACCGGTTGGTATGACGTCGATCTTTCCGAAAAAGGTAAAACTGAAGCGAAAGCCGCAGGCCAACTGCTGAAAAACGAAGGCTACTCCTTCGACTTCGCTTATACCTCCGTGCTGAAACGTGCCATCCACACGCTGTGGAATATCCTCGATGAACTGGATCAGGCCTGGCTGCCGGTGGAAAAATCATGGAAGCTGAACGAGCGTCACTACGGCGCGCTGCAGGGTCTGAACAAAGCTGAAACCGCAGAAAAATATGGTGATGAGCAGGTTAAACAATGGCGCCGTGGTTTTGCCGTCACGCCACCAGAGCTGACTCGCGATGACGAGCGTTTCCCGGGCCACGACCCACGTTACGCCTCGCTGTCCGATAAAGAACTGCCAACGACTGAAAGCCTGGCGCTGACTATCGACCGCGTTATTCCTTACTGGAACGAAACCATTCTGCCACGCATGAAAAGCGGCGAGCGCGTAATCGTTGCGGCACACGGTAACTCCCTGCGTGCGCTGGTGAAATTCCTTGATAACCTGAGCGAAGAAGAGATTCTTGAGCTGAACATCCCAACCGGCGTGCCGTTGGTATATGAGTTCGATGAAAACTTTAAACCGCTGAAACGCTACTATCTGGGCAACGCTGACGAAATCGCAGCCAAAGCCGCGGCAGTTGCGAACCAGGGTAAAGCGAAGTAATCCCCGAATGTGAAAAAGGCGTGGAGCAATCCACGCCTTTTTTTATGGCTAAAACAGGGTTAACCGCGACGCGCTGTCACCGCGGCGGCCAGCTGGCGCAGAAGCGTTTCGGTATCTTCCCAGCCAATGCAGGCGTCGGTGACGCTTTTGCCGTAGGCCAGCGGTTCACCGCTCTCAAGGCTCTGGTTTCCTTCCACCAGATGGCTTTCAATCATCACGCCGGTAATAGCTTTATCGCCGCTTGCGATTTGCTGGCAAACGTCCGCGCCTACTTCCATCTGCTTTTTAAACTGCTTGCTGCTGTTTGCGTGGCTGAAGTCGATCATCACCTGAGCAGGCAGGCCGGCTTTCACTAAATCCTGTTTAACCTGGGCCACGTGCGCCGCGCTGTAGTTGGGTTCTTTACCGCCGCGCAGAATGATATGGCAGTCGCCGTTGCCGCTGGTGTTGACGATAGCGGAGTGTCCCCATTTGGTCACAGACAGGAAACAGTGAGGCGCGCCCGCCGCGTTGATGGCGTCGATTGCCACTTTCATCGTGCCGTCGGTCCCATTTTTAAACCCGACCGGACAGGATAATCCGGAAGCCAACTCGCGGTGCACCTGGGATTCAGTGGTTCGCGCGCCAATCGCGCCCCAGCTCATCAGGTCTGCCAGATACTGCGGGGTTATCATATCCAGGAACTCGCCCGCGGCCGGCAGGCCGGAGTCGTTGATATCAAGCAGCAGCTTACGGGCAATGCGCAGGCCGTCGTTAATCTGATAGCTGCTGTCCATATGCGGATCGTTAATCAGCCCCTTCCACCCCACGGTAGTGCGCGGTTTTTCAAAATAAACGCGCATCACTACTTCAAGCTCGCCCTGCAGCTCTTCACGCAGCGCCAGCAGGCGAGTGCCGTATTCTTTAGCGGCTTTGATATCGTGAATGGAGCAGGGGCCGATAACCACCAGCAGGCGATCGTCATTACCTTTGAGGATTTTGTGAATTGCCTGGCGCGCGTGGGATACCGTCTGGGCTGCTTTTTCGGTGGCCGGGAATTTTTCAAGCAGCGCTACAGGTGGCAGGAGTTCATTGATCTCTTTGATTCGTAAGTCGTCGTTCTGATAATTCATGATATATCCGGAAGGTTTCTACATTTTTGCCGAGTTGCAATCCCTTCAATCTATATCTTCATCGCAGAAGTGTAAACGCCATTTTACACTACAGCCGGAATATTCCTGGAGTTGAGTTTTAGGTCACCGAAATATGGCGAAAAGTGAGATCAAAGCTACAATTTTTACTGTTAACGCTGAAAATTGTTAGTTTTACAAAATTGTATTCTGATCACATTTCTATTGCCGATACTTTTTTCTGTTATATCCGGCGCGATCGGTACAATTTTTGCACTGTTGGAATAAGTTATCCAGCAATAACGACCAGAACAGGAGCATAAAGATGAATAAATTAGCCATGCTTTTCCTCACAGCTTCACTTTCAGCCGCAAGCGGCGCGGCTTTGGCCGCTGATACACCTGCTGGTGGCGACAACAACGGTCAGGCAAACTCAAGCGCTGAGGCGGGACAAACCGCGCCTGATGCGCATCAGAACATCGCGCCTAAAGGCACAGACGGCAGCGATGTGAACAATTCCGGCACCATGCTTCATCCGAATGACAAAGGGACAAGCGCTTCCGGCGAAGGAATGAACTCAGAAGACGTCCATAAAAACACCATGTGTAAGGACGGTCGATGCCCGGACATGGACAAAAAAGTTGAGACGGGAACCGGTAACGATGTAGATACCAAGACCGACGGGACTTCACAGTAACCCCTGGTCTAATGTCCTCACAAAGGAGAGCTACGGCTCTCCTTTTTTTATGAAATGCTTTTCAAAAAATTGAACTGGTTCAGCGTTATAATTAACGCATTCTTATTTACGCTTGCGGGAACCCATGGCCCATTCTCACTCACATTCACATCAGCACGCTGCTCAGGATGCAAACGCGAAACGCCTGTTATGGGCTTTTGCTATCACCGCGATATTTATGGTGGCGGAAGTTGTCGGCGGCCTGATCTCCGGTTCGCTGGCGCTGCTTGCCGATGCAGGACATATGTTAACGGATGCCGCCGCGCTGCTGGTTGCGCTTATCGCCGTTCAGTTCGCCCGACGCCCGCCTAACTCCCGTCGTACCTTTGGCTGGTTACGCTTAACGACGCTCGCCGCATTTGTGAACGCCCTGGCGCTGGTGGTGATTACCATTTTAATCGTCTGGGAGGCCGTCCAGCGCTTTAACCACCCGCAGCCTGTTGCCGGGTGGGCGATGCTTACTATCGCCGTCGCTGGCCTGTTGGCAAATATTGCCTCGTTCTGGATATTACATCGCGGCAGCGAAGAGAAAAATCTCAACGTTCGCGCGGCGGCGCTGCATGTTTTGGGCGATTTGCTTGGCTCGGTAGGGGCTATTATCGCCGCGCTGGTGATTCTGTGGAGCGGCTGGACGCCTATCGATCCGCTTCTGTCGATACTGGTTTCCTGCCTTGTCCTGCGCAGCGCGTGGAATTTGCTTAAAGAAAGCGTTAACGAGCTGCTTGAAGGCGCGCCCGGCGCAATAGATATTGAAACGCTGAAGAAGAAGCTTTCTCGTGGCATTCCGGAAGTCCGAAACGTGCACCACGTGCATATCTGGCTGGTGGGAGAAAAGCCGTTGATGACGCTGCATGTGCAGGTGATCCCACCGCACGACCATGACGCGCTGCTTGGCCGCATCCATCATTTTCTGCAGAAGGAATACCAGATTGAGCACGCAACGGTGCAGATGGAGTATCAACCCTGCAGCGGGCCAAACTGTGATTTAAATGAGCATGACCACCCGGGCCATGCTCATCATCACTGATTAGGAAAGCGCGTGCGAACCCCGCTCGCGCGCGCTTTTAATCCACATGCGGCTGCCGTTAAGGGCAATAAACGTCAGGATCAGATATTCAAGCGACATCGCATAAACGCCCTGCCGGGCAAAAATCACGACGCTGATAACGTTGATTACCACCCACAACAGCCAGTTTTCCACGTACTTACGCGTCATCAGAATCATCGCCACGATAGAAAGCACCATCATGCAAGAGTCCCAGAACGGGAAAGCATCCGGCTGCAGCACGGGCAGCGTGACGTGCAGGCCGAGCGCCTGCATTACCGAAACGGCAATACGAGTCAGGTAAGCAAAGACCGGATCGATAAAGACGGTCATCAGCCCTATCGCCCCCACGCAGACGGCAAGCCAGGCCAGCGCTTTAGGCAGCGGCAGCCAGCGTATGCGCAGCGCAACCTCATTATTGCTGGTCTGTCGCGACCACGCGTACCAGCCGTAAATATTGGCGGCAAAGAAGAACACCTGCAGCAGCAGGCTGGCATATAGCTGGATCTGGAAGAAGATAATGGCAAACAGCGTAACGTTGACTAAGCCAAACGCGTAGTTGCTGATTTTCTCAAGGCTTGCCAGCCAGATGCATAGCAGCCCGGCGAGCGTGCCTACCGCCTCAATCCATGATAAATCGTAGCCACCTGCCCCGATCGGAATGTGAACCAGAATGTTTTGCGTGCTAAAAAAATCCATATTTTCCCCTGAGCGTAATGTCCTATGCGTTGCCTTTTATCGAACGGCGTAGTTCAGCGGCGAAGTCCAGCATCCGGTTAAGCGGCACCAGAGCCCCCTCACGCAGCGCGGCGTCCACGTGAATCTCGTGAGCCGCTCCGCCCTGCTCCAGGCCCTCTGCGATGGCTTTAAGGCCGTTCATCGCCATCCACGGACAGTGAGCGCAGCTTCGGCACGTTGCCCCTTCGCCTGCTGTTGGCGCTTCCAGCAGCTCTTTATCCGGACACGCCTGCTGCATTTTATAGAATATGCCCCGATCGGTTGCCACAATCAGTTGCTGATGGGGCAGCGTTTTCGCCGCGGCAATAAGCTGGCTGGTTGAACCAACTGCGTCAGCCATATCGACCACGGCCTGAGGCGATTCCGGGTGAACCAGTATCGCAGCATCGGGATATAGCGCTTTCATGCGCGCCAGCGCCTGGGTCTTAAATTCGTCATGGACGATACAAGCCCCCTGCCAGCACAGCACGTCCGCACCGGTCTGCTTCTGGACATAACTGCCCAGGTGGCGGTCGGGCGCCCAGATAATTTTCTCGCCAAGGCTATCAAGATGCTCGATAAGCTCAACGGCGATGCTGGAGGTCACCACCCAGTCGGCGCGAGCCTTAACCGCCGCTGAAGTATTAGCATAGACCACGACCGTACGATCGGGGTGCCGGTCGCAGAAGGCCGTAAACTCATCAATTGGGCAGCCTAAATCCAGAGAACATTCGGCGTTAAGCGTCGGCATCAGAATGGTTTTTTCAGGGCTGAGAATTTTTGCCGTTTCGCCCATGAAACGCACGCCCGCAACCAGCAGCGTGGAGGCCGAATGGTTGGCGCCAAAGCGCGCCATTTCAAGCGAGTCGGAAATACAGCCGCCTGTTTCTTCTGCCAGCGCCTGGATTTCGGGATCGGTGTAGTAATGTGCAACCATTACCGCGTTACGTTCTTTGAGCAAACGCTTAATTTTTTCGCGATAGAATCGTTTTTCATCCACGCTTAACGGCGCCGGCTTTGGCGGGAAAGGATAGATGGCTGTTTCCGGGTCGAACATGACGCTCATAATGCTTTCTCGTTTGCTTAGCTTAACAAATATCGGCTGAAATCCGACGATAAGCGCAACTGTTAGCGCAGATCGTTTTATATGCTAAACAAGATAACCAATTATGGGCGGAATGTCGTGTGAATTTTGCAGGAGTAGAAATAACAAAAGCGCCTGCGGGCTGTTGTTTGAATTGGGTTGGTCGTGCAGGATGATCCAGCCCGTGGCTTCACCCTTCGGGTCGATGCTTTGCAACGCTGTTTCGCTTGTGCTAACTCGAACCTGCTGCAGGTTCAATCCCTTCACGATTTACTTATTGCACGCCATCTGAAAAATGGTGGGCGTGCAGGATGATTCGGCCTGTGCCTCACCCCTACGGGTCGTCGCAGGCGACGCTGCCTCGAACCGAACCTGCTGCAGGTTCAAATCCCGCCCGAATTGCACATAGCAAAAAGGCGCCTTTAGGGCGCCTTTATACATTGGTGGGTCGTGCAGGATAACTCGGCCTTTGGCCTCACCCTTTGGGTCGTTGCTGTGCAACGCTGTGTCGCTTTCGCTCCACTCGAACCTGCTGCAGGTTCAAACCCTTCACGATTCACAAACTTCTTGTCACGTCGAAAACTGGTGGGTCGTGCAGGATTCGAACCTGCGACCAATTGATTAAAAGTCAACTGCTCTACCAACTGAGCTAACGACCCGCTGTGCGGTTATTTCTATTTGAAGCAGTTGCCATCTGAAAGATGGTGGGTGGTGCAGGATGATTCAGCCTGTGGCTTCACCCTTCGGGTCGCTGCTTTGCAACGCTGTGTCGCTTTCGCTCCACTCTAACCTGCTGCAGGTTCAAACCCTTCACGATTCACAAACTTCTTGTCACATCGAAAACTGGTGGGTCGTGCAGGATTCGAACCTGCGACCAATTGATTAAAAGTCAACTGCTC
>DAMALH010000039.1:0-41194 GCA_032000125.1 Buttiauxella sp.
GGCTGCGTGCCGCTATCCGGCGCCTGCACAGGAGCGCTTTCCGCTGCGGCAGGCGCGAAGCCGTTATTTTTCGCCGCTTCAAAACCCTGCTGGAGAGCGCGGCCAAATACCGCGGCCTGGCCGTTCAACGGCAGCAGCAGGGCAATCTTACCCACGGAAGCCTGCTGGTAATGCTGCATATTGCTTAACTGAGTCGGCAGCGTTTTTGCTCCCGGATTCTGCGGGTAGCGGGTTTGCCAGTCCTGGATGCCGGCTTTCAGCATATTCGGATCGTTGCGGTTGTCGTTCCAGACACGCTGGAGATCCAGCCACCCTTGCAGGGTATTTTCGTCGGCATTGATAACCAGGGCATTCATTTGCTCAGGCGTGAGCTGAGACAGCGCCTGCCAGGTGCCATCGATATTTTTTTGATGCGCCTCGCCCTTAAGCATTGGCTCCTGGGCGATATAAGCGCGCAGAAGCGCCAGCGACGGGCGATTCTGGCTGGCGTCGATCATCGCCTGATAATAGCGCGCCTGCTGCTTTTTGTTGAATGACGAAGGGTCGAGTTTGGCAAGCAGCGCGCTTGCCGCGGCATAATCTTTCTGGGCAATTTTAATTTCCGGCGCCAGAAGCGTCTGCTCATGACGCTGGACGTCATCCATTTCCTGCGGCAACTGGTTATAGAGATCTACCGCCTGTTGCGTTTTGCCTTCACCCAGCAGCGCATGAATGGCGAGTAATTGCCATGTGGTCTTGCTATCATCTGCGCTTTGCTGCATCTGTTGCAGATACCAGGCAGAATCCGCAGTGGCTTCGCCCTGCACGTGAGCGGCGGACCGATCCGGCGCTTTTGTGGTACAGCCCGCAAAGATCAGGGCTGCAAGCACGACAGGCAGACAACGCCCGGCTTTAGAATGAATAAATTTAGACGGTAGCATGCTGTATCCAGTGAATTTTTCTTCTCAGTGTTCAATATTAAATCGGCAATACGGATGAAACAATGAAACAACTCGAAACGGCGGCGATTTCTGCCAGCACGCTCTACATCGTTCCGACCCCCATCGGTAATCTCGGCGATATCACACAGCGGGCGTTATCCGTGTTGCAAAGCGTTGATCTGATTGCTGCAGAAGATACTCGCCATACCGGTTTATTGCTCCAGCATTTTGCCATTAATGCGCGATTGTTCGCATTGCACGATCATAATGAACAACAAAAATCAGAAACATTACTGGCGAAGCTTCAGGAAGGGCAAAGTATCGCGCTGGTTTCAGACGCCGGTACGCCGCTGATTAACGATCCGGGCTATCACCTGGTGCGTACCTGCCGTGAAGCGGGTATCCGCGTCGTGCCGCTGCCGGGGCCCTGTGCCGCCATTGCAGCATTAAGCGCGGCCGGGCTGCCCTCGGATCGATTCTGTTATGAAGGCTTTCTGCCCGCCAAATCCAAAGGCCGCCGCGACGCGCTAAAAGCCATTGAGCAAGAGCCGCGCACGCTGATTTTCTATGAGTCTACCCACCGTTTGCTCGACAGCTTAGACGATATCTGCGCGGTGCTTGGTGAATCCCGTTACGTGGTGCTGGCGCGCGAACTGACCAAAACCTGGGAGTCGATTTATGGCGCGCCAGTTGGCGAGCTGGCGGCATGGGTTAAAGAAGACGAGAACCGTCGCAAAGGCGAGATGGTGCTGATCGTCGAAGGCTTTAAGGTGCAAAGCGATGATGCGCTGCCGGCCGATGCGCTACGGACGCTCGCGCTGCTGCAAACAGAGCTGCCGCTGAAAAAAGCCGCCGCGCTTGCTGCCGAAATCCACGGCGTGAAGAAGAATGCACTTTATAAATATGCTTTAGAAAACAGCGAGAAATAAGATTTTCGACATGCTCTGAGCGGTTTGCATGGGCAGACTATGGCGTGGGGTTCGCACAGGGCCCCGGCTGGAAAAGCTGCGCGTCATACAGGCATCGTACATTTTGATGTAGCCACAGGAAAGAACAGGGCAGCGTTGTGGAGATTTCCCGGGTGCAAAATTTATCGAATGCCGCAGATTTATTCTCACCTGAAACAAGAAACACAATCTCATCAGCGCTAAGAATTTCGCTGAGCCCTAACGTAATCCCCTCTGAGATTAGGTGTGATGCGTCTTTTAGCATCTGATGCGTTTTTGTTTTGCTATCAAGCCTGATGCGGTGGCTATGAAGGGGCAGTTTATCTGCGGGCTCGATCAGGCCGAGGTGGCCATTTTTACCCAAGCCCAGAATGCATAAATCTAACCCGCCTTTTTGCTGGATGCACTGCCGGACTCTTTTGCATTCCGCCTCCGGGTCTGCCGCGTTATCAAAGGCGATATAGTTATTTTCCTTCAACTTGAGCGGCTCAATGATATGTTCCTGTAAATAAGATTCGCAGGTACAGGGGTGAGACGCAGGAACGCCGAGCCACTCGTCGAGTTTGACAAAGGTAACGCCGCTGATATCTATATTTTTAGCTTTAACGTATTCCACAAAAAATTTATAGCCGCCGGTGGGCGATGAGCCAGTCGCAAGGCAGATAACCGCTGACGGATTATTTTGGATACAGGCAATAATACTGTCACAGCACTTCTGGCTGAGATCGTTATAATCCAGACACTTTTCGAAAATGAGCTGTTTCATTTTACCGTTCCTTTTATCGCCGGATGACGGAGCAGCTTATTTAAACAAGGGCAGAAGAACTGCCCTTCAGATTGCTGATAAAGAAGGAAAAAGCGTGGTTTTTCCTTCTTTGTAACGATCGGCCGAAAATCAATGGATTGATTTTCCTTGTTTTAAATGACGGCGCTTTTTAGTTTTGTCACGCTGGAAGGTTTGTCATTAGCCTCAAGGGCAGAAGAACTGCCCCTGTTTTTGTGGCTTACAGAATACCTAACGCGGACATTACAATCGCCAGCACAAATGTGACGCCAATCAGCACCACGGGGTGCATTTTCTTCGTGCGCAGCAGGTAATACATCAGCAGGGTGTAGCCCATTGGCAAAATATTAGGGAATATTTTGTCGAAAAAGTCTTTCTGAATGGCGACGCTGTGCGTGCTGTCGATGGCTATCTCTGAAACCACGTTAATATGTACGTAGGATGCTATCAGACCGCCGATAACCGTAACCCCAAGAATGGTTGCGGCTTTTGAGATGATCTGCGAGTTTTCCTTTATCCTGTCAATGGCTTTGATGCCCAGCGTATAGCCAATATGCGTCCAACCGATACGTAAGCAGAAGACGGCAAAATAGACGGCAAAGAACAGGATTGGCCCAAGCACGCTGCCCTGGCTTGCAAAGGACGAGCACACACCGGCCATGATCGGCAGCAGGGTAAACCAGAAAAGCGCATCGCCAATACCCGCAATCGGCCCAAATAAAGCAACTTTTAGGCCTTTGATAATCCCGCGATCCTCTTTTTTCTCTTCCATGGAAATTAACAATCCCATGAGGAAACCGACAAAGTTTGGATGCGTATTTATAAACTCAAGATTATCTTTCATGGCGGCGCTCAGGCCCTGAGGATCGTCTTTATAGATCTTCTTCAGCAGCGGCACCATCGCCCAGGTAAAACCGCCTGCCTGCATACGTTCATAGTTGAAGCTTGATTGCAGAAGAGATGAGCGCAGGCCCAGTCGGGTAATATCTTTTTTAGTGACGATTTCAGATCCCATTGCTGTAATCCTCTTTATTGTTATCTGCTGGGGTATCTTTTTGTACGGCGACTGCGTTTGCTTTTTTGGTTTTGGCGCTAAAGTATTCATACATCGCTAAAGCCGTGCCCAGAACGGCAACCGGCAGCAGGTTGCTGACCTGGATGTAGCAAACAAACAGAAAACCAATAATCAGATAAGGAACGTATTGCGCTTTGAGCATCACCCGAAGCAGCAAACCAAAACCGACCGCAGGCAGTATGCCGCCCGCTACTTCAAATCCGTGCGTCAGCCATGCCGGCATTGATTTTACCAGGGCCTGCATTGCGCCCTGTGCAAGGTAAGTACACAGGAATGCGATCAGCGCATAGGTCATTGCGACCAGCAAAATAGTGAGGATATTAAGCCGGGCAAATCCTCCGGTATCGCCTGTCTGCGCGCATTTGTCGGCTTTCGACATAAACAGCGAAAACGACGAGTAGAAGAATAGAATGATGTACTGCATTAATAAACTAAACGGCAGCCCCAGGCCGATGGCCGTTTTGGCATCTATACCCGTAGTCCAGGCGAGAACGGTGGTCATTATCCCCGCCATGATGGGGTTTGGCGGCTGCACGCCTCCGGCGGGGGTGAGGCCAGCAAACGCCAGTTCGGTCAGGCCGCCGGTGATAAGGCCGGTCTGGATGTCGCCTAAAATGGCGCCGGTGAGCGTACAAACGATGATGGGTCTGAACAGGAATAATGCTTCCAGCCAGAAATCAATTCCTAATACAAAGGCCAGTGCCGCTAATGAAAGGCCTTGCAGTAGCGTTATCTCATGCATTTTTTATTCCTTACTACATTAGCTTATTTTTAGAGGTGTTGTTTAAAGGACCTCGCTTACTATTTTTATACCGGGATTTGTTCTTTGGGATTTCCGGGAACGTCCTGAATAAAAATATTTACCGCCTGGCTTTTCAAATAGCGGAAGTCATCGAGATCCTCATCGTTGATATAAACCTTACTGCTGATTTGCCTTTTCCCTTCGCTGAAATGCATGTTACCTACGTTGACCTCTTTCAACGGTACGCCGCCTTCAACTAATCTTTTTACGGTGCGCGGCGTGCGGCAAATAATAAATATTTTTTGATTCGGCGTGGCCTTATCAATAATGGCAATGGTTTTTTCTACGGTGAAAAAACGAATGCCAACGCTGTAGGCCTCTGCCGTAATGCCCATTAGCTTTTGCTGGATTTCATCTTTCGCCACCTCATCATCAACCACAATCAGGAGGTTTGCCCCAAGCGTGGTAGTCCAGGTGACGCCGACCTGTCCATGCACCAGGCGGTTATCAATGCGGGTGAGAAGAATGTTTGGGGTTGCCATAAGCACCTCGCTTTTAGGAGTTTGTGAACGCGATTAAGCGATTAGATGAGCCGCAGACTTTAATTTTGTCACGCACCACCTCTTTCATTGCATCCATACCCACCCGCAGATAGTAGCGTGGGTCGTTGCCCTGCGGGTTTGTGCTAAACCACTGTTTAACCGCATCGGCAAAAGCAATTTTCAGTTCTGTGGCGACGTTGACTTTGCATACGCCTAAGGAGATGGCCCGTCTGACAAACTCATCGGGTACGTCGCTGGCACCGTGAAGCACCAGAGGAATATCCACGACGTTCCGTATTTCGGCCAGGCGTTCAAAATCGATTTTCGGCGTTTTTGTATACAGACCGTGCGCGGTGCCGATGGCAACGGCGAGGCTGTCAATTCCCGTTCTTGCGACGAAATCCCTGGCCTGCTGCGGATCGGTCAGAAATGCGCTTTCATCGCTGACTTCCATATCGTCTTCGACACCGCCCAGACGTCCCAGCTCAGCTTCTACGCTGCAATCATGCTGATGACAGAAATCGACGACTTGTTTTACCAGCTTCACGTTTTCCTCAAAGGGAAAATGGCTGCCGTCTATCATGGCGCTGCGTGAGCCTGCGAGAACTTTGGTGGCGATGTCCTGCCAGGTTTCATGGTGATCGAGATGAATCGCCACCGGCATCGCGAAGGTGTCTGAATAGGCTTCACATAGCGCATAGATTTCTTTAAAAGGAATATGCTTAAAGGTGCCTGGCGTACCGGCCAGGATAACCGGCGACTGTAGCTCCTGGCATACTTCGAGAATAGCCTGAATAGTTTCCGCGTTGTGAATATTAAAAGCCGGTACGGCGTAGTGGTTTAATTGCGCGTCGGCTAATAAGTATTTGGTTGAAATGATAGTCATACCTTTTCCCCTGAGTAGCTTTTAAAGCTGTTTTTATTCTGCAATGTCGTTAAGTAAAGGGTGAATAATTACCCCCTGCACGACACGGTTCACCGTACCGCTAGCCGATGGCGTATCAGGCAGAAGGCCTGCTTTAAACGACTCCTGTAAAGCGAAGATCTGCGCATAAATCAGGAAGCAGAACGTGAGATCGATATCTTCACAGCGGCTCTGCCCCGGAATATAAAGATGCGCACCGTTTTCAATGTCGCTATCAGGGCGATCGGCAATGGCGACAACGGCCATAGCGTGGTTCTCATTTCTGAGCTCTTTTAATAAATCAAGATCGTAAAGCCGGGTGTAAGGATCGTTGGCAATAAATTGCACGATCAGCGTTTCCCCGTCGATCAGCGATTTTGGCCCGTGACGGAAGCCGGTTGCCGAATCATAGAAGGCCGCAATTTTGCCCCCGGTCAGCTCCAGCACTTTTAAGGCTGATTCGCGAGCCGCGCCCTGCAGGCCGCCGTTGCCCAGATAAACGATGCGCTTCCATGGTCGATCGCCATACAGGGGCGTGCTGAAATCACCCTGAGCGGAAATCACCGCCTGGCAGCGTTCCGAGATAGCGGAAAAACGTTGTGCGGTAAAATGCTGTGGCGCAAACACGGCAAGGCAGCTGGCCATCATTGTGCTGACGCTGCTGGTCATGGCGAAGCCACGATCGTGTGTTTCAGGCGGCAGCAATACGCAGAGCGTTTTATCGCTTTTAAGGCCGTTTTGATAAAGGCTTCCCGCTTCGTTGCAGGTGATCACCAGATGGTAGCTCTCCGGAACCCACTGGTTGGTCAGATCAACGGCCGCAACGCTTTCAGGGCTGTTGCCGGAGCGCGCAAATGAAACCAGCAAAACCGGACGGTCCGTTGGTAAATAATCTTTCGGGTTAGTGACAATGTCGGTAGAAGCCACGGAAGCAAATTCAGCCGCAACGTGGCGGTTCAGCCAGGGCACAATCATCTCGCCAATAAAAGCTGAGGTGCCAGCGCCGGTAAGCATAATTTTGAGCCGGCTTTTTGCCAGCAGAGGCTGCAGGAACGCATCTATAGCCGCGCGCTGATTTTCGAGCTGGCTGATGGCTTCGGTCCAGATTGCCGGCTGCTGGCGAATTTCTTTTTCTGTCCAGGTGCTGGTTTTTGTGAGGTCAAGATCGGTCAGGTCTGTCATTACCCATTCCTTAAATGAAGGTGAGACTTCGAAAGATAGTTTCGACATACTTTGTCTTTCACCTTTCGTTTCGTTTCTTTTTACCGCCTGATATGGACTCTATAAGAAAGGTAACGAAAACTCAATGCAAAAAAGAAGCTAAAATGCAAAACAGTGAAAGAGATCTCATGTCTTTTTTTTATGCTTACGCCAGCAAGCGGCAGAAAAAGGAAGGCTTTGAAGCAAATGCCTCAACGTAACGAAAGAAGGGGGACAGGAGCGGGGCGAGGCTGTAAACCCCCGCGGGCCGGCGGGAGTTTTACAGGTTGATGACGCAAAGGTGGTTAAATGCCGTCTTCGGTTTCCGCCGTTTCCTTTTGGTCGCGGGCCAGCTCATCGACAAGACTGGTCAGGCCCCGATGGCCGGACGCCAGAGCTTCGGTGCGAAATGCCTCAGGCGTTAGCCCATCGCGCTCAAGCACCATCTCCAGTAAGAGCTGTAGATTGGTGCCGGTGATGACTTCCCGCCCTTCTTTTTGCAGGGCGAGCGTGGAGGCGAGCCGAAAAGGCGTCCCGCCCAGCAGGTCGGTAAGAAAGACCAGGCCTTCGCTCTCATCAAGCTGATTGAGCGCCTGTTCATACTGACTTTGCAAAAGCGCCGTGGTCGACGTTTCGGGGAAATCAATAGCGATAAACTGCGTTTGTTGCCCGACAATTTGATGCATTGCTTTTTCAAGCCCGGTAGCAAAGCCGCCGTGGCCGCAGAGAATAATACTTAGCATAATGTTTGTCCTTGTTGATGACGGCGCGTGAATCATCCCGATATCAATACAGCGCCTGATGGCTTAAACGGCCCGGCATGCCTGGTCGTACTGCTGCATAATTTCCTGAATACTATCGATAATAAGCTCATGGGGCGTGGCCGTGAGCGTGCCTTTACGCACTTTTTGGCACTGTATCGGCAGATACTGGCTCAGCAGAGGTAAAGGAATCGACTGGCGCGCCAGGTTAGCCATAAGCTGAGCCACTTTCTGCTCTACCTGGTCGTCAGGCCAGTAATAACGAATTCTGTCTGAATAACTGAATCCGCGTGCCAGGCGCTGGGCATTTGCATCCCCCGCGTAATGGCTTTGCCAGTATTCAGGCGCATTGAGCATTACGCACTCAAGCGTTTCGCGCAAATGCGAGTGCTGTTGTTCGGGCAGAAGCTCTTTTTCAATCGCCGCCAGGGCAAACAAGGTTTCCCGCAAAGCAAAAGTGAGCGCTGGCCCCACTTTCAGAATGGCGAAATGGTCTTCAACAAGCTCACGTAAGGCCGCTGGCGTCTGGTAGTCGGTTGAATGCGCTTCGAATACCAGATTCTCCTCGGCTTCGATCGCCTTACTCAGCGCCTGAGCTTTTTCTCTTTTATAGTCAATAACGTTTGCGTTATCGAATTCAACGCCGGGCTGGACAACCAGCGCGATTACCCGCGCCCAGGCGGCCTTCAGACCCTGCGCTTCGAAAGCCTGCTGATGTGCTTTTAACGTTTTACGTGCGGCTTCGGGAGAGGTTACCGCCAGCGTGGTTAAGGCTTCATGAGCCCCGCCGGGAACCGGTACCTCGGTGCCAATAACATAGACCAGATCGTCGATCGCAAAATGTTCACTACAGGTTTGTTCCGCCACTTTCGCCAGTAATGCCGCGCGCTGGGCGGCGATTTCATCGGTTAACGGAACAGGGTCGCCGCTGCAGGACATGCTGCAATCGAGGTGAATTTTTTTAAAACCTGCCGCCACGTAGCTTTTAATCAGCTCCTGAGCTTTTTCCATCGCCTGTGGCGCAGGTTCAGACTGCCAGCGGTTTGGTCCCAGGTGGTCTCCTCCCAAAATCAGGTTTTCTCGCGGGAAGCCGTGCTTGTCCGCCATTGCCAGGAGAAAGTCGCGAAAGGCTACCGGCGTCATGCCGGTATAGCCGCCGTATTGATCGACCTGGTTCGACGTCGCTTCAACCAGCAGAAGAATTTGCTTGTCGCAGGCATAGCGCAGGGCTGCTTCCAGAACGAGCGGATGCGCTGAGCAGACGGCAAAGATCCCGCATGGCGCACCTTGTTTATGTATTGCTATCTGGTCGGTTAATAGTTTCACTTCCTTCTCCTGTGGGTTTTTCTCTGCGAGTAATCTTTCGTTTTATTTCTTTTAATGGTGTATTACTTTTTATAAAAAAGTGATCGAAAGTTTTTGTTTTTTCGATCTGCTTCGCAAAAGAAAGCTAATGAAAGGCGGAGAAGGGCAAAATCCCGTATGATTGTCGAGAAGAAGCGCTTGCGTTTAGACTGTCACCTGGGGTAAACAGGCAAAAAAGATAACGAAACGAAAGCATCGGCTTCGAAAAAGGCTTACAGTTATGGGCAACGTAGAGTTAAATCAGGAAAAGAGAATGAGCGGTACCAGTGAACGCAGGGAAAATATCATTCAACGTCTACGCCAGCAGGGTAGCGTTCAGGTTAACGATCTGGCCTTATTTTTTGGCGTTTCCACCGTAACCATCCGTAACGATCTGGCTTTTCTGGAAAAGCAGGGTATCGCTATGCGAGCTTACGGCGGCGCGCTGCTGAATGAAGTCAACGTTTCCGTTACGGAACAGACGATTGCCGATAAAAGTTCTCTTAATGCGTCCAGCAAACGCAGTATCGCGTATGCCGCAGCCGAACTTATTCAGCCGGGGGACCGCATTATTCTGGATTCAGGCACCACCACTTATGAAATCGCGCGCCATATGCGCAACCATAAAGAGGTGATCGCCATGACCAACGGCATGAACGTCGCGAACGCTTTGCTTGAGGCCGAAGGCGTTGAGCTGCTGATGACGGGCGGGCATTTACGCCGTCAGTCCCTTTCTTTTTATGGCGATCAGGCCGACCAGTCGTTGCAAAACTACCACTTTGATACGTTATTCCTTGGCGTGGACGCCATCGATCTTGAGCGTGGCGTCAGCACCCACAACGAAGATGAAGCTCGCCTTAATCGGCGGATGTGCGAAGTGGCGGAGCGGGTTATCGTGGTGACGGATTCCAGCAAATTTAATCGTTCCAGCCTGCATAAGATTATTGATACGCAACGCATCCATATGGTCATTACCGATACCGGCATTCCGGAAGAAAGCCTGAGCGGGCTGCGCAGGGCTGGTATTGATGTGGTAGTTGTGGAATAACGTTGATTACGCTCGGTCGGCGAAGGCCGCTGAGCATCTCTCTTCCCGGGCGCATTAGCCGCTTTCTATGAAGACAGCTCGGGAGGCGCTTTATCAAGCCCGAAAGGGCATTTTTTTAAATGACATTTTTCCGCAAAGTTACATTGTGTTGGCTTAACTTCTGCGTTGCCGGGGCAGTCAGACTGTGTGAGCATGGTGCGCCAGAGCGTGGCATTAAAGGGAATAACGTTGCACATCGTTAATTGACTTATCTGCCCGTTAATAAACAATCCTAAATTGCTGGTCACTATTTCATCGCCCGGCATCATCAGATGTGATGCTTTATACCAAAGCATAAGTTTTAATTCGCGACAGGAAACAATACAAGAGAAAGCGGTTCCCGTGTTCGGGCTTATTAAAGAGTCAATTACAGTCCATTTCATATACTTCTCCAGGAAGAAAACTAACCGGCAGATATTTAACGCGAAAGACATCGCAAGATATTAGATCCTGTGAGCGAGGGGGAATGTCAGTCGATAAATTCGCAATATTTATGCTTCAACGAATCCGTTCAGGTGATATCCTTATATTTACCAGGGGGTAACCTATAGCGTAGACCATCATAATTTCTCAAGCTATTGAAAATGATCGAAAAGTTTAATTTTTTTAATAATATTCTTAGTTTTCAAAAAGATATTTATCGAGCTTTTTCCGGAGCCGTTTGTTTTGATCAAAATTAAAACAAGGCATGTTCGTGATAAATCAGGTATACATAACCTCAAAGCATGAATTATTCTTAATTATTTCAGCGGCATGAGTGGCATAAACATAAAGTTATTGATCAATTATTGACCAATAATCCGTTAATTTTACCGGCTGCAATCAAATAATGCCGACGGGCTGGCGGAAAGTAGCAGATGGTGTCTTTCTTTATAATCTTGTTTCATTAATGAATTTGCTGCAAGGGAAACAGACCTGCTGCTTTTTACTTGAACTTTATTGCAGACCTTCTACTTTTGGTTATGGAATAATTTTAAAAGCCGCATTTGCGGCTGATAAATAACATCAACAGGGAGGCGTATAATGTTTCTGGATTCCGTAAAAAACGCTCAGCGGCAAGAAAACAGCGTGCCGGGAGCCGAGTTTTCCGCCACGGATGCATGCTGGCAGATGGGCAGCGTAGCGCTGGAGATAGTGATGTCGGGAAGGCCGCTATCTAATAAAGAGGTGATGGCAGCCCTGATTAAGCGCCTTGAACGGGAAGATGATGCCCGGACGCAGGATACCTGTCGCCAGCTCCTTGAATATGTTGTTTATCAGACTCCCGGCAAGCGTTGAATAAAAACGCGGGGCGATGTCCGCGTAAGGCGGGTAAGCCTGTGCTACCCGCCTGGTTGTTATCTTTGCTCAGGTTACCGGAGCCGGGTTAAATACGGCCAGCGCGTTATGCAACCCCCATTGATCGGAAAAGGTTTTCTTGCGGCCGCTTGCGACGTCGAGAATTAATTTAAACAGCTCCCAGCCCACATCTTCAATAGTGGCCTCGCCGGTGGCGATGGTGCCCGCGTTGATATCCATCAGATCGTACCAACGGTTTGCCAGCGCGGTTCGGGTCGCCATTTTAATAACCGGCACCGCCAGCAGTCCATATGGCGTGCCGCGCCCGGTAGTGAACACCTGTACGGTAATGCCTGATGCAACCTGTTGCGTCCCGCACACGAAATCACTCGCGGGCGTGGCCGCGTAGATTAAGCCGCGTTTAGTTGGCCTCTGGCCTGGTGAAAGCACTTCTACAATCGCGCTTTTGCCTGATTTAGCGATGGAGCCAAGGGCTTTTTCTACCACGTTTGCCAGCCCGCCTTTTTTGTTTCCCGGCGACGGATTGGCGCTGCGATCTGTTTTACCCATGTCCAGGTAGTTGTCGTACCATTCCATCTCTTCGAGCAGGCGTTTACCTACTTCTTCGCTGATGGCTCGCGGCGTTAACAGGTGAATGGCGTCACGGACCTCGGTCACCTCAGAGAACATTACCGTGGCGCCGCAGCGCACCAACAGATCGGAGGCATAGCCAACGGCCGGATTAGCCGTCACGCCTGAAAACGCATCGCTGCCGCCGCACTGCATGCCGACTACCAGTTCTGAGGCCGGGCAGGTTTCCCGCTGCCGCCGGTTAAGCTTTTGCAGGTGGCGTTCTGCAACGGTCAGAATATCATCCACCATTGATTTGAAGCCGACGTGGCACTCATCCTGCAGGCGCACGATGCTGGCATCCGCTGGGGAAATAGCCTGAACGTCCTCAGTTCCTTCCAGCAGGCGTTCTGGCTGGAGTTTTTCACAGCCGAGGCCAATCACCATCACCTCGCCGCCAAAGTTCGGGTTCAGGGCGATGTTATGGATGGTGCGAACAGGAATGACCGCGGCAGGGGCATTAATTGCCACCCCGCAGCCGTAAAGGTGGTTGAGCCCTACCACGCCGTCCACGTGCGGATAGCGAGGGAGTAAATCACGTTCTATGAGTTTTATAACGTAGTCCACCACTCCCGCGACGCAGTGCACGCTGGTGGTAATGCCCAACAGGTTTTTCGTGCCGACGCTGCCGTCTGCGTTGCGGTAGCCTTCAAACGTATATCCTTCAAGCTTTGGCAGCGGCTCCGGTACTTTTGTGGCCAGTGGCAACGTATGCAGCGGCGGCGCTTCCGGCAGGGTAACCACGGATTCATCGATCCAACTGCCCTGCCTGATGTCTCGCACCGCATAGCCGATCGTCTCGCCGTAGCGAATAATTGCGCCACCAGCAGGAATATCGACCAGCGCGACTTTATGGCCCTGCGGAATATGTTCAATTAACGTCAGGCCATCGGCAAAGCGGGCACCGGCCTTCAGGCCGCTGTCGTTAACAATAATGGCAACGTTGTCGGCTTCATGAACTTTAATATAAAAGGCCGTCGGCGATTGCTGTCTAATTTCGATGTCTGACATGGTTCACGCTTCTCCAGATATAAATATAGTTATAAAGATACGGCCTTAAAGTCATTGCGGGCTCACTTGCTAACTGAATAATGTCAGGCCGATAAATATATGGATGTGATACAGATCACCTAACGTGACCAGGTCAGGGCTGGCAGGCATAGCAATATAAAAATATGTGCAACATGCCCCATCGATATGTACGGATGCTCATAATAATCATCTTAAAAACCCACTCTCTTGTGCAACTGCCTAATGCCCGTGCTTTATGCGCTGGCTATACTGTGTTGCGTGCCATCAGCACTGGATTAATTACCGTAAGCGGCATAAACCGAATAAAATATGAATTAAAAAGGTTAATGAAGCCGCCGTTTAATATTATTCATGCTCTTTATTTCGACGACAATTAACCGTACTGGACGCGCCGCTGTTATATACCGATATCGATTGTGACGGGTAATAATCAACCGTATAGAATTGCAGCAGTAAACGATGAAAAATTAAGGTAAAGCTCATGAATAACAACGTATTCCCGAATAAATTTAAGGCGGCTTTAGCGGCTCATCAGGTACAAATCGGCTGCTGGTCGGCATTAGCTAACCCCATCAGCACCGAAGTGCTGGGCCTTGCCGGGTTCGACTGGATTGTGCTGGATGGCGAACACGCTCCAAACGATATCACTACGTTTATTCCACAACTGATGGCGCTCACCGGCAGCCATAGCGCGCCGATTGTTCGTGCGCCAACTAACGATCCCGTGGCGATCAAGCGCCTGCTGGATATCGGCTTTTATAACTTTCTGATCCCCTTTGTCGAAACCCAGGAAGAAGCCGCGCTGGCGGTTTCTTCTACGCGTTACCCACCGGAAGGTATTCGTGGCGTGTCCGTTTCGCACCGCGCCAATATGTTTGGCACCGTGCCGGACTACTTCGCTCAGTCCAACAAAAATATTGCCGTGCTTGTGCAGATCGAAAGCCAGCAGGGCGTGGATAACGTGGATGCGATTGCGGGAACCGACGGCGTGGACGGTATCTTCGTCGGACCAAGCGATCTGGCGGCGGCATTAGGCCATCTGGGCAACGCCTCCCACCCGGAAGTACAGCGCTGTATCCAGCACATTTTTGCCCGTGCCAAAGCGTTCGGCAAACCAGCAGGTATCCTGGCGCCCGTTGAGGCGGACGCGAAGCGCTATCTGGAATGGGGGGCCACTTTTGTGGCCGTGGGCAGCGATTTGGGCGTGTTCCGCTCTGCTACCCAGAAGCTGTGCGACCAGTTTAAAAAATAACCTCAACCCGTAAATAACAAGAGAGAAAGCTATGACCATGAAAGTTGGATTTATTGGCCTTGGCATCATGGGCAAACCAATGAGTAAAAACCTCATCAAAGCAGGTTATTCCCTGGTAGTTAGCGACCATAATGCACAGGCGATTGCTGAGGTAATTGCCGCTGGTGCAGAAACTGCCGCCACGCCAAAAGCTATTGCTGAACAGTGCGATGTGATTATCACCATGCTGCCTAACTCCCCGAACGTAAAAGAAGTCGCGCTGGGTGAAAACGGCATTATAGAGGGAGCGAAACCGGGCGCTGTCGTTATCGATATGAGCTCCATCGCGCCGCTGGCGAGCCGTGAAATCAGCGAAGCGTTGAAAGCCAAAGGTATCACCATGCTGGACGCGCCGGTCAGCGGCGGTGAGCCAAAAGCCATCGACGGCACGCTGTCCGTGATGGTAGGCGGTGATAAAGCGATTTTTGAGCAGCATTATGATTTGCTCAAAACCATGGCGGGTTCCGTGGTGCACACCGGCGATATCGGCGCGGGCAACGTAACCAAACTGGCGAATCAGGTGATTGTGGCGCTGAATATTGCTGCAATGTCCGAGGCGTTAGTGCTGGCGACCAAAGCCGGCGTGAATCCTGATTTAGTGTTCCAGGCCATTCGTGGCGGCCTTGCGGGCAGCACCGTTCTGGAAGCGAAAGCACCGATGGTGATGGATCGCAACTTCAAACCCGGTTTCCGCATCGATCTGCATATTAAAGATCTCGCTAACGCGCTGGATACCTCTCATGGCGTGGGCGCGCAGCTGCCCCTGACCGCCGCCGTTATGGAGATGATGCAGGCGCTGCGCGCTGACGGGCACGGCAACGACGACCACAGCGCAATTGCGTGCTATTACGAAAAACTGGCGAAAGTTGAAGTCACAAAGCATTAAGCGGGCGCAGGCGCCCTGCTTTTCGCAAGCCTAATCAGGCATGGATTACTATGAAAATCGTTATCGCCCCCGACTCTTATAAAGAAAGCCTCTCGGCTATCGACGTGGCAAAGGCTATCGAAAAGGGATTTCGCGAGATATTTCCTGATGCCCACTATGTTTCTGTCCCGGTTGCCGATGGCGGGGAAGGCACTGTCGATGCAATGATTAGCGCAACGCAGGGGGTTAAAGCTGTCGCGACGGTCACCGGGCCGCTGGGCGAACCCGTGACGGCCAGCTGGGGCATGTCTGGCGACGGTAAAACCGCATTTATCGAAATGGCCGAAGCCAGCGGTCTTGCGCTAGTGCCCGTTGAGAAACGCAATCCGCTTGTTACCACCTCATACGGGACCGGAGAGTTGATATTGCGCGCGCTGGATAACGGCGTGCGCAATATTATTATCGGCATTGGCGGCAGTTCCACCAACGATGGCGGTGCCGGGATGGTACAGGCGCTGGGCGCAAAACTGACCGATGCGACGGGCAAAGACGTCAGCCCGGGCGGCGGCAGCTTGCTAAGCCTGAGCAACATTGATATTTCCGGGCTGGATAAGCGCCTGCAAAGCTGTGTGATTAACGTGGCGTGCGATGTTACTAATCCCTTGACCGGTGATAACGGTGCATCGCGAATTTTTGGGCCGCAGAAAGGGGCCGACGAGGCCACGATCGTCGAGCTGGATCGCAATCTGGCGCATTTTGCGCAAGCGATAAAAAAACATCTGCGTAGAGATGTGGAAAACACGCCGGGGGCGGGTGCAGCAGGCGGCATGGGCGCCGCGTTAATGGCCTTTCTTGGGGCTGATTTACGCAGCGGCGTTGAGATTGTTACCGAAGCCCTGAACCTTGAGGAGCATATCCATAACTGCTCGCTGGTGGTGACCGGTGAAGGGCGTATGGATAGCCAAAGCATTCGAGGAAAGGTTCCTGTGGGCGTGGCGGCAGTAGCAAAAAGGTATCGCAAGCCCGTTATTGGGATTGCGGGCTCCCTGTCCTGCGATGTTGCGGTTGTGCATCAGCACGGCATCGATGCGGTGTTCAGTGTGCTTAATCGCGTCGGTACGCTGGACGAAGCGTTGAAAAATGCCTTCGAGAACATTTACCGGGCCTCGCGTGATATCGCTGCGACGGTTGCTATCGGCATGAAAACTACCGGCTAAGTCAGCGTGACATGGGCGCGTAAACCCTCTATACTTCGCGCCGAAGCTGACCAGGCAGTCGCCGCTTCGTCGTCGTCCTCTTCGGGGGAGACGGGCGGAGGGGAGGAAAGTCCGGGCTCCATAGGGCAGGGTGCCAGGTAACGCCTGGGGGGGAAACCCACGACCAGTGCAACAGAGAGCAAACCGCCGATGGCCCGCGCAAGCGGGATCAGGTAAGGGTGAAAGGGTGCGGTAAGAGCGCACCGCGCGGCTGGTAACAGTCCGTGGCACGGTAAACTCCACCCGGAGCAAGGCCAAATAGGGGTTCACATGGTACGGCCCGTACTGAACCCGGGTAGGCTGCTTGAGCCAGTGAGCGATTGCTGGCCTAGATGAATGACTGTCCAAGACAGAACCCGGCTTAACGGTCAGCTTCAACCATTCAACGACGCCCCGTACAGTGAAAATTGTACGGGGCGTTTTGCTATGGGTCGCTACAAAAGTGCATGGCGCTTCACAGAGGGAATCGCGTCACTTTTTACGTATCAGTAAAGAACGATCGATAAACTCATGCGTCACCGGATCGTAATAACGCGAAGGCCAGATTACCCATGGCTCCGTGCACAACGCCTTGGCAATAATGTATTCGCCTTTGGGCCAGGGGCGAGTTAATGCGTTGGCTAAGGTAGCCGAATTTAACCCCGCTTTGCGTGATTCTGCCGCAAGGGACGTTCCCCGTTTGCGAAGCCCTGCAATAATGTCGGCAGGATGCCAGTCCGTCTGTTCTTTATCCATTGTTCTTTCCTATAACAATCTTCTTTCCCGTGCGTTCATGCTTTATTTGGAATTTATAACACAGATTAACCCAATAATTTCCAATAAAAAATAACAATGCTCAGATCTGTGTTTTAAAACACAAAACCTTGTGAAAACTTATGCATAAAGGATGTAGGTGAGGCGTTTTTGCAGGGTGTGAAGGGATTTTACTGGAAACTTTACGCGCCGGTGGATGGCGCGCAAGCTAGATTATCGATCGCGCTGGACAGCCATATGCGCCAGGGCAATTAACGCTTCTTTGTACTCGGTTTCAGGCAGGACGCTAAGGGCCGCAATGGCCTTATCCGCTTCTTGTTCTGCGCGAAGGCGAGTCCACTCCAGCGAACCGCAGGCGGCCATTGTCTCCAGAACGGACTGTAATAAATGACGACCGTTACCCTGCTCGATGGCTTCGCGGATCGTTTGGGCCTGCTCTGGCGTACCATTTCGCATAGCATGCAGTAAAGGAAGCGTCGGTTTGCCTTCATTAAGGTCATCGCCCACATTTTTACCCAGCGTTTGGCCGTCCGCGCTGTAGTCCAGCAAATCGTCGATAAGCTGGAAGGCCGTGCCAAGGTAGCGTCCATAATCCTGTAGCGCCTGCTCCTGCTCGGGGGTGGCCTCGGCCAGAATGCCGGAGCATTGCGACGCCGCTTCGAACAAGCGTGCGGTTTTACTGTAAATCACGCGCATATAGCTTTCTTCGGTGATGTCCGGATCGTTGCAGTTCATTAACTGCAGCACTTCTCCCTCAGCGATCACGTTGACTGCTTCGGACATGACCTCAAGAACCTTCAGCGAGCCCAGCTGCGTCATCATCTGGAAGGCACGGGTGTAGATGAAATCCCCCACCAGAACGCTTGCTGCGTTACCGAAGGCCGCGTTGGCCGTAGCTTTGCCGCGACGCATGTCTGATTCATCGACTACATCGTCGTGAAGCAGCGTGGCGGTGTGGATAAACTCAATCAGCGCGGCAATATTGATATGCGCGCGGCCCTGATAGCCGAGCGCGCGCGCGGCAAGAACCGCGATCGTTGGGCGTATGCGTTTCCCGCCGCCGCTAACGATGTAATAGCCTAACTGGTTGATCAGTTGAACATCCGAATTTAACTGTTCAAGGATGACCGCGTTGACACCCGCCATATCTTGCGCGGTTAACTCATTAATTTTTTCTAAATTCATCGCAGAAGTCTGGCTTACAGTCCTGTTTACCACATGGTGTTATGGAATAACGTGGAAGTAGAGAAGTGATAATGTAGTACAGATTGTACTGAAAAAACGAGGCAGATAAACGTTGTCTGTGATGTTGCGTTTTTTTTCTACGAGTATGCACAATCGGGCTTGTCAAATGCTCCGTGTTTGCGTAATATTCGCGCCCTATTGTGAATATTTATAGCGCCACCTGAAACCAACGTAAGGTGTGTGCGGAAAGCGGAGTTTTATATGTACGCGGTTTTCCAAAGTGGTGGTAAACAACACCGAGTAAGCGAAGGTCAGACTATTCGCCTGGAAAAGCTGGACATCGCAACTGGCGAGTCCGTTGAGTTCCCGGAAGTTCTGATGATCGCTAACGGCGAAGAAATCAAAATCGGCGTTCCTTTCGTTGATGGCGGCGTAATCAAAGCTGAAGTTGTTGCTCATGGTCGTGGCGAGAAAATTAAGATTGTTAAGTTTCGTCGTCGTAAACACTACCGTAAGCAGCAAGGTCATCGTCAGTGGTTCACTGATGTGAAAATCACTGGCATCAGCGCTTAATACAGAGGAGCAGATTAAATGGCACATAAAAAGGCTGGCGGCTCAACTCGTAACGGTCGCGATTCCGAAGCTAAACGTCTGGGCGTAAAACGTTTCGGCGGTGAAGCAGTTCTGGCAGGCAGCATTATCGTTCGTCAACGTGGTACTAAATTCCACGCTGGCAGCAACGTAGGTTGCGGCAAAGATCATACTCTGTTCGCTTTGACTGACGGTAAAGTTAAGTTCGAAGTTAAAGGCCCGAAAAACCGTAAGTTCATCAGCATCGTTGCTGAATAAGTTTTTCGCGTCCCGGTAACGGATGAAAGCCCCGCAACACGTTGCGGGGCTTTTTACATTCTGAGTCCGGCGAATTAATGCGCTAGCAGGGAACTTTAATGAAACAGCAGGCGGGGATCGGCATTCTTTTGGCATTAACCACGGCAGTGTGCTGGGGTGCTTTGCCAATAGCAATGAAGCAGGTGCTGACGGTCATGGAACCGCCGACCGTGGTTTTTTACCGCTTCCTGATGGCAAGCCTTGGCCTGGGGTTAATCCTCGCTCTGCGCGGCAAGCTGCCTGCCATGCATATTTTTCGCAAGCCGCGCTGGCTGGGACTATTGGCGATCGCAACGGGCGGTCTGTTCGGTAACTTCCTGCTGTTTAGTTCTTCCCTGCAGTACCTGAGCCCAACGGCTTCTCAGGTTATTGGCCAGCTCTCTCCTGTAGGGATGATGGTGGCTAGCGTGGTCGTGCTGAAAGAAAAAATGCGCGGCACGCAGATCGTCGGGGCCATAATGCTGCTTTGCGGGCTGGTGATGTTCTTTAATACCAGCCTGATAGAAATTTTTACCCGCCTGACGGATTACACCCTTGGGGTGATTTTCGGCGTTCTGGCGGCAACGGTGTGGGTCACCTATGGCGTGGCGCAGAAGGTGTTATTACGCCGTCTGGCCTCGCAACAGATCCTCTTTTTGCTGTACACTTTGTGTACTATTGCGCTGTTGCCTTTAGCGCAGTTGGATATGCTTTTTCAACTTAGCGGATGGCAACTGACATGTTTAATCTTCTGCGGCCTGAATACGCTGGTTGGGTATGGGGCGCTGGCAGAAGCAATGGCCCGCTGGCAGGCGGCGCAGGTTAGCGCGCTGATTACGCTGACGCCGCTGTTTACCTTGCTGTTTTCAGATTTATTAGCGTTAGCCTGGCCCGATTTCTTCGCCATGCCGTTGCTTAACCTCGTAGGTTATGCCGGCGCGTTTGTCGTGGTTGCGGGCGCAATGTATTCCGCCATTGGTCACCGTCTTTGGGGGCGCTGGCACAAAACCGAAGCTGTCACAGTACAACGTTCGGGCGAATGATTTACGGAGAAGTGAAATGAAGTTTGTTGATGAAGCAACGATCCTGGTCGTAGCAGGTGATGGCGGTAACGGCTGCGTTAGCTTCCGTCGTGAAAAATATATCCCAAGGGGCGGCCCGGACGGCGGTGACGGCGGCGACGGCGGTGACGTCTGGCTGGAAGCCGATGAAAACCTCAACACCCTAATCGATTACCGCTTCGAGAAATCGTTCCGCGCGGAGCGTGGCCAGAACGGTCAAAGCCGTGACTGTACCGGCAAGCGTGGTAAAGACGTAACGGTAAAAGTGCCTGTCGGTACGCGTGTTATCGATGGCGGCACCGGCGAGACTATGGGTGACATGACGCAGCACGGCCAGAAATTAATGGTCGCTAAAGGCGGCTGGCACGGTCTGGGCAATACCCGTTTCAAATCCTCCGTTAACCGTACCCCGCGTCAAAAAACCATGGGTACGCCGGGCGAAAAACGCGATTTACAGCTTGAACTGATGCTGCTGGCTGACGTTGGCATGCTCGGTCTGCCGAATGCGGGCAAATCGACCTTCATCCGCTCCGTTTCTGCGGCCAAACCAAAAGTTGCTGATTATCCGTTTACGACTCTGGTGCCAAGCCTGGGCGTTGTGCGTATGGATAACGAGAAGAGCTTTGTGGTTGCCGATATCCCCGGCCTGATTGAGGGCGCAGCGGAAGGCGCGGGCCTGGGCATTCGCTTCCTGAAGCACCTTGAGCGCTGCCGTGTGCTGCTTCACCTTGTCGATATCGCTCCGATCGACGAGTCCGATCCGGTGGAAAACGCCCGTATTATTATTGGCGAGCTGGAAAAATACAGCGCTAAGCTTGCAGAAAAACCGCGTTGGCTGGTCTTCAACAAAGTCGATTTGATGAGCCAGGAAGAAGCCGAAGCGCGCGCGAAAGAAATTGCGGCGGCGATGGGCTGGGAAGATAAGTTCTACCTGATCTCTGCGGTCAACCGCGAAGGCGTCAACGCGCTGTGCTGGGACGTGATGGACTTTATCATCGCTAATCCGAAGGTCAGCGAAGTCGTGCCGGTTGCGCCTGAAAAGGTGGAGTTCATGTGGGACGACTACCACCAGCAGCAGCTTGACGCTGCGGAAGCCGAAGACGATGACTGGGACGACGACTGGGATGAAGATGACGACGAAGGCGTCGAAATCATTTATCAGAAGTAATCAGAACAGTGAAAGGGCCGGTAATCCGGCCTTTTTTATTGGATAGTCGTCGGCAACCAGCAGCAGGCTTTCAGGCCAGAGCCTTCGCTGCGATTATCAAGCGTCAGCTTCCCGTGATGGAGCTGAACGATGCGCAGAACAATGTTCAAACCCAGTCCGCTGCCGCCGTAGCGCTCGTCCATGCGCCTGAAAGGCTCGGTAAGCATTTCACGATGCTTCTCATCGATGCCCGGCCCAAAATCGGAAACCGTCAGCGCCGTTCCCGCCTCCTGAGGTGACAGGGAGACGGTAATCACGCTTTTGTCCGGCCCATAACGGGACGCATTTTCCAGCAGGTTGCGCAGCATCAGGCGCAACAAGACGGCATCTCCCTGTACCGAATCGGCGCTTTCCTGCGGCCATTCGATAGTTTGTTCCCGCAGCGCCATCATCTCATCCATCTCCATTTTCAGCGGCGCAATGATGTCACAGGTCCATGTGAGCGTGCTGTAGTGCCCGCTTGCCAGCGCCTGGCCAGCTCTTGATAACATCAGCAGTTGTTCGATGGTGTGCATCAGCCGATCGATGCGATCCAGCAGCATTGGCGCCTGCGGATTGCCCGCGTTCGCCATCAGCTCCAGATGCAGTCTGAGACCCGCCAGCGGCGTGCGCAGCTCATGGGCGGCATCGGCGGTGAACAGGCGTTCCTGTTGAATGGTATGGTCAAGTCGCCCCAGCAGCTGGTTTAACGAACTGGTCACGGCCACCACTTCTTCCATATCGGAATACATCGGCACGGGAGAGAGGTTGTCCGCGGAGCGGTTGGCAAGGCTTGTGCGCAGACGGTTTAAAGGCCGCGTAATCCATGTGATTGCCCAAAAAGAGAAGAACAGCGTAAAACCAATCATCACCAGCGAAGGCACCAGCAGGGAAGCGATGGCTTCGTGGATCTCTTTCTCAACGTGCTGGTTACGCGATTTGGCAGACAGCGTTTCGTTTACCAGAAAGCCTATCTGCTCTCGGCTTTCATGCCACAACCACAGTGCGCTAACCAATTGAAAAAATAATAGTATTAGCGCAAGCAGGAGCATCAACCGCCGACGCATGCTGTTCATATCCGGCTTTCCAGACGATAGCCAACGCCGCGCACGGTTTTGATACGTTCTTTGCCTAATTTGCGACGCAGATTGTGGATGTGCACCTCAAGGGTGTTCGAGCCGGGATCGTCCTGCCAGCTATAGATATCCTGCTGCAACGTTTCGCGATGAACCGTCTGTCCGATGCGCATCATCAGGCGCGTAAGGAGGGCGAATTCTTTCGGGGTGATTTCCAGCGGCTGGTCCTGCAGCAAAACCTGCTGAGTTTGTAAGTTGAGCGTCAGGTCATCCTGCTGCAGAAGATTATCGCTGTGCCCCTGATAGCGGCGGATCAGCGCCCGAGCACGGGCCTGAAGTTCCGCCAGGGCAAAAGGTTTAACCAGATAGTCGTCAGCGCCGGAATCCAGCCCTTTGACCCGGTCTTCAAGCGCATCGCGGGCGGTCAGGATCAGGACGGGATGGCTAACGCCACGGCGGCGCCACTGGCTCAGCAGCGTCGCGCCGTCTTTGTCCGGCAGGCCAAGATCCAGAATAACCAGGCTGTATTCGCCGCTTTGTATTAACGCGTCAGCCTCAGCGGCCGTCGCGGCACAATCCAGCGCGTAGCCTTCATTACCCAGCGCTTGCGCAAGGCCTTGCTGTAACAGTAAATCGTCTTCAACAATCAGCAGTTTCATGCTTAGTTATTCTGGTAGATATCCTTATAGAGTCGGCTTTCGAAGCGCACTAACGGGATACGACGGTTACGTTGATCGGCAGGCTCTACGGCATAGCCGGATAAATACTGCACAAAGGCCATCCGCTGACCGCTGGCCGTAGTGATAAAGCCTGCCAGGTTATACACCCCCTGCAGGGAGCCGGTTTTCGCGGACACTTTGCCGTCTACGCCTGCGGCATGCAGGCCGGCACGATACTGCAGCGAGCCATCGTAACCGGCCAGCGGCAGCATCGAGATAAAGTTTAGCTGAGTGTCGTTCTGCGCGATGTATTGCAGCACCTGCATCATGGTGGCCGGCGAAATTAAGTTATGGCGGGATAATCCCGAACCGTCCACCAGAATAGTATTGCCTAAGTTAACCCCGGCCTTCTGGCTTAAGATTTGACGCACTGCATCTGCACCCGCGCGCCAGGTGCCCGGTACACCAAAACGATTATGGCCGATGGTGCGAAAAACGGTATCGGCAATCATATTGTCCGACTTTTTGAGCATGATTTTTAGCAGGTCATGCAGCGGGGCTGATTCTTTACTGGCGATAACCGTGCCCGGTGTCTTCACCTGCGTCTGACGTAACAATGTCCCGCTATAGGTGATGCCCGCCTCTTTTAGCTCGGCCTTGAGGATCGCGCCTGCGTAGCTGGCACCGTCCTGAATGGCAAACGCCAGCGGGAGCGGGTCCGCTCGTTGCGTCATGCAGCCCGTAAGGGTAAAGCGGTTAAGCTCACCCGGCACGACATCCAGCTCGCAATACTGCGCGTCCGGCGATCCTTTGGCTAAGGTTCTTACCTGGCTGTTCATCAGCACCGGGTAATAAGATGCTATACGAACAAATGCCATATCGTCAGGCTTTGGGGCGCTATAGAGTGAAATGGAGAAGCAGTTGCGGTCAACGATGGCCGCCGCCGGCGGCGCGCTGAAGCATTGGGTCATGTCATTCCACGGCCAGCCGGGCGCTTTATCGTGGCTGGCAAACACGGAGGTGTCGATCAGCACATTTCCCTGAATCTGCTGGACACCGGATTTTTTCAGTACGGCCACCATATTGCGAATATCCTGACGTTTTAACGTCGGATCGCCGCCAAATCGCGCCACAAGGTCGCCATTTAGCACGCCGTTGCTCACCTGAGCCTGGCTTTCAAGGGTGGTGGTAAAGCGAAAATCCGGCCCGAGCTGCAGCAACGCCGCCAGCGCGGTAATCACTTTTTGTGTACTGGCAGGCAGGGCCATCTGCTGACTGTGATAGTCAATGGCCGGCGTCTGGGCGCCAACCTTCTGCACTATCAGCGCCAGGTTCGCCCCATCAGGTAACTGGGAGGTGTACTCTTCAACGTTGTTGGCGGCCTGAACGTTCAATACCACTGCACTGGTCAATCCAATGACAAATCTAAAAAATCGCATAATCTCGCGGTAACAGCCTGGAAACGTGCAGCCATACTACGGTGCATCGCGGTGCAAAGTAAACGATGACCCTTGTGGAACTCCAGGGTAAAATACGTATCAAATTGAAAACCGTTCCTGGCCTGGGGCTTTGCTCCGGGTCAGTTTTCTTTTATTTGTTGTCAGGCAAATGCTCTGGCTATGCTCTTAAGTCAGCACAATGCAGGCCGTGCTGAACAGGACAGTTTTTAAGAGGTATAACAAATGCAACCTATTCCGATGACCCTACGCGGTGCTGAAAATTTACGTGAAGAGCTGGATTTCCTGAAGTCGGTTCGTCGCCCACAGATCATTGCTGCTATCGCGGAAGCCCGCGAGCACGGCGATTTGAAAGAAAACGCTGAATATCACGCCGCGCGCGAGCAGCAGGGCTTCTGCGAAGGCCGAATCCAGGATATCGAAGCCAAGCTGTCAAACGCGCAGGTCATTGACGTGACAAAAATGCCGCAGACGGGGCGGGTGATTTTCGGCTCCACCGTGACGGTGCTAAACCTGGACACTGAAGAAGAGCAGACCTATCGCATTGTCGGCGACGATGAGGCTGATTTTAAGCAAAATCTTATCTCAGTAAATTCACCGATTGCGCGCGGTCTGGTGGGCAAAGAGCAGGACGACGTGGTAGTCATTCGCACGCCGGGCGGCGATGTTGAATTCGAAATCCTGAAAGTGGAATATTTATAATATCCCAGCGTTTATTGCAGGCGTTGCGTATTGTAAAGAAAGGAAAAAGGCCGCATAGCGGCCTTTTATCAGCTAACAGAGCGTGGCATTTTGCTCACTCTGCGCCTATTTTGGCAGAGAAATTTTACGCTCTTTAGACGGGCGATAAAGCACCAGCGTTTTTCCGATGACCTGTACATTACAGGCGCCGGTTTCCCGCACGATGGCATCCACTATCAACGTTTTTGTCTCACGATCTTCCGTTGCGACTTTGACCTTGATTAGCTCATGGTGCCCAAGTGCTTGTTCAATCTCGGCCAGTACCCCTTCGGTCAAACCATTATTGCCGAGCATGACTACTGGCTTAAGTGGATGAGCAAGACCTTTCAGGTGCTGTTTTTGTTTAGTACTCAGATTCATCGTATTATTTGCTTAGGTTGGGATTGAAAACGGGTCATTCTACCGCCATCTCCCTTATATCGCCAAATAGCTGCGTAGAAATTTACGTCACAGGCAAGTAACGATGAACCAGGACGGAAATGTTAAATGACAGGTAAAAAGCGTTCTGCCAGCTCCAGCCGCTGGCTTCAGGAACACTTTAGCGATAAATATGTTCAACAGGCGCAGAAAAAGGGGTTGCGTTCCCGTGCCTGGTTTAAACTTGATGAAATACAGCAAAGTGACAAACTTTTTAAGCCGGGGATGACTGTTGTTGACCTCGGTGCGGCACCTGGCGGATGGTCCCAGTATGCGGTAACGCAGATCGGCGGAACGGGCCGAATCATCGCGTGCGATCTTTTACCAATGGATCCTATCGTCGGTGTCGACTTCCTTCAGGGCGACTTTCGTGATGAATTAGTGCTTAAAGCGTTACTTGATCGTGTAGGTGACAGTAAGGTCCAGGTTGTCATGTCCGATATGGCACCAAATATGTGTGGAACACCGGCGGTGGATATCCCCCGCGCCATGTATCTGGTGGAGCTAGCGTTAGAAATGTGTCGTGATGTACTAGCGCCTGGTGGTAGTTTTGTTGTGAAGGTGTTTCAGGGCGAAGGTTTCGAGGAGTATCTTAAGGAAATTCGCTCCCTGTTTGCGAAGGTCAAAGTTCGTAAGCCGGACTCTTCCCGGGCCCGTTCCCGCGAAGTGTATATTGTAGCGACCGGGCGAAAATGATAACCGGTAGATTTCAGGCGAAAGTTTGAATGAAACTGGATATAGAGTATCCTGACGCTGTTTTTAACACAGTTGTAATATGAGGTTAATCCCTTGAGTGACATGGCGAAAAACCTAATACTCTGGCTGGTCATCGCGGTTGTGCTGATGTCTGTGTTCCAGAGCTTTGGGCCCAGCGAGTCAAACGGCCGTAGAGTGGATTACTCCACTTTCCTGTCTGAAGTGAATCAGGACCAGGTTCGCGAAGCGCGTATCAATGGACGTGAAATCAACGTTACCAAGAAAGATAGTAACCGATACACGACTTACATCCCCGTTAACGATCCCAAGCTGCTTGATAATCTGCTGACCAAGAACGTTAAAGTGGTAGGCGAGCCGCCTGAAGAGCCGAGCTTGCTGGCTTCTATCTTTATTTCCTGGTTCCCAATGCTGCTGTTGATTGGGGTCTGGATCTTCTTTATGCGTCAGATGCAGGGCGGCGGTGGCAAAGGCGCCATGTCGTTTGGCAAGAGCAAGGCGCGTATGCTCACCGAAGACCAAATCAAAACCACTTTTGCCGATGTCGCAGGCTGTGACGAAGCAAAAGAAGAAGTGGCTGAGCTGGTTGAGTACCTTCGTGAGCCGAGCCGTTTCCAGAAGCTGGGCGGCAAAATCCCGAAAGGTGTGCTGATGGTTGGCCCTCCGGGTACCGGTAAAACCCTGCTGGCGAAAGCCATCGCGGGTGAGGCGAAAGTGCCATTCTTTACCATCTCCGGTTCTGACTTCGTTGAAATGTTTGTCGGCGTGGGCGCATCCCGCGTGCGCGACATGTTTGAACAGGCGAAGAAGGCCGCGCCGTGCATCATCTTCATTGATGAAATCGACGCCGTAGGCCGCCAGCGTGGCGCAGGTCTGGGCGGCGGTCACGATGAACGTGAGCAGACGCTGAACCAGATGCTGGTTGAGATGGACGGTTTTGAAGGCAACGAAGGTATTATCGTTATCGCCGCGACTAACCGTCCGGACGTGCTTGACCCGGCGTTGCTGCGTCCAGGCCGTTTCGACCGTCAGGTTGTGGTTGGCCTGCCGGACGTTCGTGGCCGTGAGCAAATCCTGAAGGTGCATATGCGCCGCGTGCCTCTGGCGCCGGATATCGATGCGGCAATCATTGCCCGCGGTACGCCAGGCTTCTCGGGCGCAGACCTTGCGAACCTTGTGAACGAAGCTGCACTGTTTGCTGCCCGCGGCAACAAACGCGTGGTGTCGATGGTTGAATTCGAAAAAGCGAAAGACAAAATCATGATGGGTGCGGAACGTCGCTCCATGGTGATGACGGAAGCGCAGAAAGAATCCACCGCTTACCACGAAGCAGGCCACGCCATTATCGGTCGCCTGGTGCCGGAACACGATCCGGTGCACAAAGTTACGATCATTCCGCGCGGCCGCGCGCTGGGTGTAACCTTCTTCCTGCCGGAAGGCGATGCTATTAGCGCCAGCCGTCAGAAGCTGGAAAGCCAGATTTCTACGCTGTACGGCGGTCGTCTGGCAGAAGAGATCATCTACGGTGCAGAGCATGTTTCTACCGGGGCGTCTAACGACATTAAAGTCGCGACTAACCTGGCGCGTAATATGGTCACCCAGTGGGGCTTCTCCGAGAAACTTGGTCCGCTGCTGTATGCGGAAGAAGAGGGCGAAGTATTCCTGGGTCGTTCCGTTGCAAAAGCAAAACACATGTCCGATGAGACCGCGCGTATCATCGATCAGGAAGTGAAGCTGCTGATTGAGCGTAACTACGCTCGAGCTCGCCAGCTCCTGAATGAGAACATGGATATTCTTCACACCATGAAAGACGCGCTGATGAAGTATGAAACCATCGATGCGCCGCAGATTGACGATCTGATGGCTCGCCGCGATGTGCGTCCGCCAGCGGGCTGGGATGAATCGGGTAACGGCAACAACAATTCTGATAACAATGGTACACCACGTGCACCGCGTCCGGTCGATGAACCGCGTACGCCGAATCCTGGTAATACCATGTCAGAACAGTTGGGCGACAAGTAAGCCGAGTCCACGCTGTGTTTTTGCAATAAGTAATCTAAACCCCGGGCTGGTCCCGGGGTTTTTGTTTTTGTCTTAACCAAAGCCGCTTTAGAGGAACGTTGATGAAACTCACCGCCCAGGGCACCGCGCTCGATCTTTCCCATCCCCACGTTATGGGCATTTTAAACGTTACGCCGGATTCATTTTCCGATGGGGGAAAACATAACTCGCTGGTTGAGGCGGTAAAACATGCTAATGCGATGATTAACGCCGGGGCGACAATTATTGATATCGGCGGTGAGTCTACGCGTCCAGGGGCTGCAGAGGTAAGCGTGGAGGATGAACTGGCGCGGGTGATTCCAGTCGTTGAGGCGATTGCGCAGCGGTTCGAAGTATGGATCTCTATTGATACGTCCAGGCCGGAAGTCATTCGCGAGTCGGCACGCGTTGGAGCACATATCATCAACGACATACGTTCACTGACGGAACCGGGCGCGCTGGAAGCCGCCGCCGAAACAGGCTTGCCGGTTTGTCTGATGCATATGCAGGGTAATCCCAAAACTATGCAGCAGGCGCCGCACTATGATGACGTCTACGAAGAGGTTAACCGCTTCTTTATTGAACATATTGCCCGCTGTGAGGCGGCAGGTATCGCAAAAGAAAAATTGTTGCTCGACCCAGGCTTCGGTTTCGGTAAAAATCTTAGCCATAATTACCAACTTCTTGCCCGACTTTCAGAATTCCATCACTTTGGCTTGCCGCTGTTGGTTGGAATGTCGCGTAAATCTATGGTTGGCCAACTGCTTAACGTCGGGCCGGATCAGCGCCTGAACGGCAGTCTTGCTTGTGCCGTCGTTGCGGCAATGCAGGGGGCGCATATCATTCGAGTGCACGATGTGAAAGAAACAGTAGAAGCTATGCGCGTGGTTGAAGCCACACTTTCAGCGAAGGAAAACAAACGCTATGAGTAACCGTAAATTTTTTGGCACCGATGGCATTCGTGGACGCGTCGGCGATAGCCCAATCACGCCTGATTTCGTTCTGAAGCTGGGCTGGGCGGCGGGTAAAGTGCTGGCTCGTCACGGATCGCGTAAGATCATCATCGGAAAAGATACGCGCATTTCTGGCTATATGCTGGAATCGGCCCTGGAGGCCGGGCTGGCGGCGGCCGGGCTGTCCGCATCTTTTACCGGCCCGATGCCAACGCCTGCCGTAGCCTATCTGACGCGTGCGTTCCGCGCTGAAGCCGGCATCGTTATCTCTGCTTCCCATAATCCTTTTTACGATAACGGGATTAAATTCTTTTCCATCGACGGCACCAAGCTGCCTGACGAAGTGGAAGAGGCTATTGAAGCTGAAATGGAAAAAGAGATTACCTGCGTAGATTCCGCCGAACTGGGTAAAGCCAGCCGTATCGTAGATGCCGCGGGGCGCTATATCGAATTCTGCAAAGGCACTTTCCCGAACGAACTGAGCCTTAGCGGGCTAAAAATTGTTGTGGACTGCGCCAACGGCGCAACCTACCACATCGCGCCGAACGTGCTGCGTGAGCTGGGCGCAAATGTTATTGCCGTAGGCTGCGAGCCTGACGGCGTCAACATCAACGAAAAATGTGGTGCAACAGATGTTCGTATGCTGCAGGACAGAGTGCTGGCGGAAAAGGCCGATCTCGGCATCGCATTTGACGGCGATGGCGATCGCGTCATCATGGTGGATAACAAGGGCCTTAAAGTAGACGGCGACCAGATCCTTTACATTATCGCTCGTGAGGGGCTGCGCCAGGGCCAGTTGCGCGGTGGCGCGGTTGGCACGTTGATGAGTAACATGGGCCTTGAGCTGGCGCTCAAGCAGCTTGGTATCCCGTTTGCCCGTGCGAAAGTGGGCGACCGCTACGTGCTGGAAAAACTACAGGAAAAGGGCTGGAGAATCGGCGCGGAAAACTCCGGCCATATCATTCTGCTTGATAAAACCACCACCGGCGACGGTATTGTTGCAGGTTTGCAAGTACTTACGGCTATGGTTCGCAACCACATGAGCCTGCACGACCTTTGCAGCGGAATGAAATTATTCCCGCAAATCCTGGTAAACGTGCGGTTTACAGCCGGCAGTGGCGATCCGCTGGAACATGAAAGCGTGAAAAAAGTGACCGCTGAAGTGGAAGAAGCGCTGGGTAATCGTGGGCGTGTTCTGCTGCGTAAATCCGGTACGGAGCCGTTAATCCGTGTGATGGTGGAAGGCGAAGACGATGCGCTGGTGACAGAATACGCCAATCGCATCGCCGATGCGGTAAAATCGGTTTAATCATTGTGCGTCAGGCTGAACAAAAAGGCGGCGCTCGCCGCCTGTTTTGTAAGCGAAAATTGGCGCATTGCTGTTTTTTTCTGCAATCGGTGCAATGTTAAGAAATTGCCCTTGCGCACCACTGCTGCTTTGGTTAGTATTCTCACCCGCTTCAGTGGGTAAACGCAAATTTGCCTGCTTACTGGTTTGAAGCTCAAGGTATGCGGTAACCCCGCAAGGAACAGGTTGATTATGTACGAAGCTCTTTTGGTAGTTTTCCTTATTGTAGCCCTGGGCCTTGTAGGTCTTATCATGCTGCAGCAAGGTAAAGGCGCTGATATGGGAGCCTCCTTCGGTGCAGGCGCCTCAGGAACGTTATTCGGTTCAAGTGGTTCTGGTAACTTCATGACCCGCATGACCGCTGTGCTGGCGACGCTGTTCTTTATCATCAGCCTGGTGCTGGGCAATATCAACAGCAATAAAACCAGTAAAGGAAGCGAGTGGGATAACTTAAGTCAGCCAGCTAAATCTGAGCAGACTACGCCAGCGGCACCTACCAGGCCGACAAGCGATATCCCGCAGTAACAAGCAGTAAGCTTCTGTGCGGTAAGAAGTGATTACCGTGCGCAAAGTGCCGAGGTGGTGGAATTGGTAGACACGCTACCTTGAGGTGGTAGTGCCCGATTGGGCTTACGGGTTCAAGTCCCGTCCTCGGTACCAAATCCCAGCAATTCTTGCATTTATTGCAATTCTGGCGTAGTATTTGCCACGTTTTCGGACGCGGGGTGGAGCAGCCTGGTAGCTCGTCGGGCTCATAACCCGAAGGTCGTCGGTTCAAATCCGGCCCCCGCAACCACTTTCCCATAAAGTTCTTTTTCAAATATACTGTGAAGACTCAGAGCCTTCGTAGCTGGATTTGAAAAAATTCTTTCGGAGAGTGCTCCAGGCCACAGTTGTGGCTATAGGGTTCAGTTATCTAAAGCCCCGATTTATCGGGGTTTTTTGTTATCTGACTACAGAATAACTGGGCTTTACGCCCTTTTTTTATGTCTTGGGGGTGGGCTTGTCCACATTAGAGCAAAAATTAACAGAGATGATTACAGCACCCGTCGAAGCACTGGGCTACGAACTGGTGGGTATCGAATTCATTCGAGGTCGCCAATCTACGCTGCGCATCTATATTGATAGTGAAGACGGCATCAATGTTGATGATTGCGCTGATGTCAGTCACCAGGTCAGTGCAGTTTTAGACGTAGAAGATCCTATCACTGTGGCCTATAACCTTGAAGTTTCCTCACCTGGCCTCGATCGACCAATGTTTATTAGCCAACATTACGTTCGCTATACTGGCGAAGAAGTGAGCATTGTGTTGCGTATGGCCGTGCAAAACCGTCGCAAATGGCAGGGTATTATCAAAGCCGTTGAGGGTGAGATGATCACGGTCACGGTCGAAGGCAAAGACGAAGTGTTCGCACTGAGCAACATCCAGAAAGCGAACCTGGTACCCCACTTTTAATAGTTTGGATTGAGGTGAAAACCCAGGATGAACAAAGAAATTTTGGCTGTTGTAGAAGCAGTTTCCAACGAAAAATCCCTCCCACGCGAGAAGATTTTCGAAGCTCTGGAAAGTGCGCTGGCAACGGCGACAAAGAAAAAATACGAGCAAGAGATTGATGTCCGTGTGAGCATCGATCGTAAAAGTGGTGACTTTGATACTTTCCGCCGCTGGGTCATTGTAGAAGAAGTGACGCAGCCGACGCGTGAAATCACCCTTGAGGCTGCTCAATTCGAAAACCCTGAGTTTAACGTAGGCGAATACGTTGAAGACCAGATTGAATCTGTGACCTTCGACCGCATCACCACGCAAACGGCTAAGCAAGTTATCGTTCAAAAGGTTCGTGAAGCTGAACGTGCGATGGTTGTGGATCAGTTCCGCGAGCAGGAAGGCGAGATTATCACCGGTGTCGTGAAGAAAGTTAACCGTGATAATATTTCGCTCGAAGTTCGTCCAGTGGATGGTTCTAACACCAGCGCTGAAGCCGTCATTATTCGTGAAGATATGCTGCCGCGCGAAAACTTCCGTCCGGGCGACCGTATTCGCGGCGTGCTTTATGCCGTACGCCCTGAAGCTCGTGGCGCGCAACTGTTCGTTAGCCGTTCCAAACCGGAAATGCTGATTGAACTGTTCCGTATTGAAGTGCCAGAAATCGGCGAAGAAGTCATTGAGATTAAAGCTGCGGCTCGCGATCCAGGCTCCCGTGCGAAAATCGCCGTGAAGACCAATGACAAACGTATCGACCCGGTTGGCGCTTGCGTCGGTATGCGCGGTGCGCGCGTACAGGCAGTTTCCACTGAGCTGGGTGGCGAACGTATTGATATCGTGCTGTGGGACGACAACCCTGCGCAGTTCGTTATCAACGCGATGGCCCCTGCTGATGTGGCTTCCATTGTGGTTGACGAAGACAAACACACTATGGATATCGCGGTAGAGGCAGGCAATCTGGCGCAGGCGATTGGCCGTAACGGTCAAAACGTGCGTCTGGCAGCGCAGCTAAGCGGCTGGGAGCTCAACGTGATGACCGTTGACGATCTGCAGGCTAAGCACCAGGCCGAAGCGCATGCGGCCATTGATACCTTTACCAAATACCTCGACATTGACGAGGATTTCGCCACCGTGTTGGTCGAAGAAGGCTTCTCAACGCTTGAAGAACTGGCCTACGTGCCAATGAAAGAGCTGTTAGAAGTCGACGGCCTTGATGAAGACACAGTGGAAGCATTACGCGATCGCGCTAAAAACGCCCTCACCACTCTGGCACTTGCTCAGGAAGAAAGCCTTGGCGACAAAAAACCTCAGGAAGATCTGCTGAATCTTGAAGGTATGGATCGCACGCTGGCCTTTAAACTGGCATCGCATGGTGTGAGCTCGCTGGAAGACCTGGCTGAGCAAGGTGTCGATGACCTGACGGATATTGAAGGTTTATCCAACGAGAAAGCCGGTGAATTGATCATGGCAGCTCGCAATATTTGTTGGTTTGGCGGCGAAGCGTAATAAACTGTAGCAGGAAGGAACAGCATGACAGATGTAACCGTAAAAGCGCTGGCCGCAGAGATTCAGACCTCAGTGGACCGCCTGGTACAGCAATTTGCTGATGCAGGGATCCCGAAGTCTGCTGATGATTCTGTTTCCGCGCAAGAGAAGCAAACCCTGCTGGCGCACCTGAACCGTGAACATGGTTCAGCACCAGACAAGTTGACATTACAGCGCAAAACGCGCAGTACTTTAAACATTCCAGGTACCGGTGGGAAAAGTAAATCGGTACAAATCGAAGTCCGCAAGAAGCGCACCTTTGTGAAACGTGATCCGCAAGAGACTGAACGTCTCGCAGCGGAAGAACAGGCGCAGCGTGAAGCGGAAGAGCAAGCCCAACGTGAGGCGCAGGAAGCGGCCAATCGTCAGGCGCAAGAAAAAGCTAAGCGCGAAGCGGAAGAAAAAGCTAAGCGTGAAGCCGCTGATAAAGCGAAACGTGAAGCTGCGGAAAAAGACAAAGTGAGCAATCAACATTCTGACGATATGACGAAAACCGCCCAGGCCGATAAAGCCCGCCGCGAAGCAGAAGCTGCTGAGCTTAAGCGCAAAGCGGAAGAAGAAGCCCGTCGCAAACTAGAAGAAGATGCCCGTCGTGTAGCGGAAGAAGCCCGTAAAATGGCTGAAGCTAACGCTGGCGTCTGGACAGAAGAAGAGAAAGTGGAAGACGACAAAACTGATTATCACGTAACCACTTCTCAGCATGCCCGCCAGGCAGAAGACGAAAACGACCGTGAAGTTGAAGGCGGCCGTACTCGCGCTCGTACCACTGCTACCAAAGCCCCTCGCCAGAAGAAAGGCGGCAAGCACGGCGAATCTAAAGCTGACCGCGAAGAAGCGCGCGCAGCGGTTCGCGGCGGCAAAGGCAAGCGTAAAACCAGCACCCTGCAACAGGGCTTCAACAAGCCTGCGCAGGCGGTTAACCGTGACGTGGTCATCGGCGAAACCGTGACCGTTGCTGAACTGGCTAACAAAATGGCCGTCAAAGGTTCTCAGGTCATCAAAGCAATGATGAAGCTGGGCGCTATGGCGACGATTAACCAGGTCATCGACCAGGAAACCGCACAGCTCGTTGCCGAAGAGATGGGCCACAAAGTTATCCTGCGTCGTGAAAACGAGCTGGAAGAAGCGCTGATGAGCGACCGTGATACCGACGCAGTGGCCGAGTCCCGCGCACCGGTTGTGACCATTATGGGTCACGTTGACCACGGTAAAACCTCTCTGCTTGACTATATTCGTTCTACTAAAGTGGCGTCTGGTGAAGCGGGTGGCATTACCCAGCACATCGGTGCTTATCACGTAGAAACCGACAACGGCATGATCACCTTCCTGGATACCCCGGGCCACGCAGCCTTTACCTCTATGCGTGCTCGCGGTGCGCAGGCGACGGATATCGTGGTTCTGGTCGTTGCAGCGGACGATGGCGTAATGCCACAAACTATCGAAGCAATCCAGCACGCGAAAGCGGCGCAGGTGCCGGTAGTGGTTGCAGTGAACAAAATCGATAAGCCAGAAGCCGATCCGGATCGCGTTAAGCAAGAGCTGTCCCAGTACGGCATCATGCCGGAAGAGTGGGGCGGTGAAAGCCAGTTCATCCACGTATCAGCGAAAGCCGGTACCGGCATTGATGAACTGCTGGACGCAATCCTGCTGCAGGCCGAAGTGCTGGAACTGAAAGCGATGCGTACAGGCATGGCAAGCGGCGTGGTTATCGAATCCTTCCTTGATAAAGGGCGTGGTCCGGTAGCAACCGTTCTGGTTCGCGAAGGTTCTCTGAACAAAGGCGATATCGTGCTGTGTGGCTTCGAATACGGCCGCGTTCGTGCAATGCGTGACGAACTGGGTCGCGAAGTGACTGAAGCCGGTCCGTCAATCCCCGTTGAGATCCTCGGTCTTTCCGGCGTTCCTGCGGCGGGTGATGAAGTTACCGTTGTTCGTGACGAGAAAAAAGCGCGCGAAGTTGCTCTGTATCGTCAGGGTAAATTCCGCGAAGTGAAACTGGCTCGTCAGCAGAAATCCAAACTGGAAAACATGTTCGCTAACATGACCGAAGGCGAAGTGTCCGAAGTGAACGTGGTGCTGAAAGCAGACGTTCAGGGTTCTGTGGAAGCGATCAGCGATTCCCTGCTGAAGCTGTCTACCGATGAAGTTAAAGTTAAAATCATCGGTTCCGGCGTGGGTGGTATCACCGAGACTGACGCAACGCTTGCTGCGGCTTCTAACGCTATTCTGGTTGGCTTCAACGTGCGTGCTGATGCATCTGCTCGTCGCGTTATCGAAGCGGAAAGCCTGGATCTGCGTTACTACTCCGTCATCTACCATCTGATCGACGAAGTGAAAGCGGCGATGAGCGGCATGCTCTCTCCTGAACTCAAACAACAGATCCTCGGCCTGGCCGAAGTGCGCGATGTGTTCAAATCACCGAAGTTTGGTGCCATCGCAGGTTGTATGGTTACCGAGGGCGTGGTCAAACGTCACAACCCAATCCGTGTACTGCGCGACAACGTGGTTATCTATGAAGGCGAGCTGGAATCCCTGCGTCGCTTCAAAGATGACGCGAACGAAGTGCGTAACGGCATGGAGTGCGGTATCGGCGTTAAGAACTATAACGATGTGCGCGTTGGCGATGTTATCGAAGTCTTCGAAATCATCGAAATCCAGCGTACTATCGCCTGATAGAGTCCGGAAAACCGGTAATATCTTAAGGGGGGCCGAGCGCCCCCCGATTTGTATGGAGAATTTATTATGGCGAAAGAATTTGGTCGCCCGCAGCGCGTATCTCAGGAATTGCAGAAGGAAATCGCAATTATCCTGCAGCGCGAAATCAAAGATCCGCGTCTGGGCATGATGACCACCGTTTCCGGTGTGGAAGTGTCACGCGATCTGGCCTATGCCAAAGTTTTTGTTACCTTCCTGAACGACAAAGATGAAAATGCCATCAAAGAAGGCATCAAAGTCTTGCAGGATGCTTCAGGCTACATCCGCACCCTGATTGGTAAAGCGATGCGTTTGCGTATCGTCCCGGAGCTGACCTTCTTCTACGATAACTCGCTGGTTGAAGGGATGCGCATGTCCAATCTGGTCTCCAACGTCATTCGTAATGACGACGAGCGTCGCGTAAACGATTCGGATGACAGCAAGGAGGATTGATGAGTCGTCCTCGTCGTCGTGGTCGTGATATCCATGGCGTGCTGCTGTTAGACAAGCCGCAGGGCTTGTCTTCCAACGATGCACTGCAGAAAGTAAAGCGTATCTATAACGCGAACCGCGCAGGTCACACCGGCGCGCTGGACCCGCTGGCTACCGGCATGCTGCCGATTTGCCTGGGTGAAGCAACCAAGTTTTCGCGTTATTTGCTGGATTCAGATAAGCGTTACCGCGTTATTGCCCGCCTTGGGCAGCGTACCGATACTTCTGATGCCGACGGCACAATCGTTCAGGAACGCCCGATAACCTTTAGCGAGCAGGAACTTGCGGCCGCGCTGGACAGCTTCCGCGGTGAGACAATGCAGGTGCCGTCAATGTATTCGGCGCTTAAATATCAGGGTAAGCCGCTGTACGAATACGCCCGTCAGGGCATTGAAGTTGAGCGCGAAGCACGCCCAATTACCGTCTACGAACTGCTGTTTATTCGCCATGAAGGCGATGAACTGGAGCTTGAAATCCATTGCTCAAAGGGCACCTACATCCGCACCATTACCGATGATTTGGGTGAAAAGCTGGGCTGCGGTGCGCACGTGACCTTCCTGCGTCGCCTGGCCGTGAGCAAATATCCCGTTGAACGTATGGTGACGCTTGAACATCTGAATGCGTTTCTTGAACAGGCGCAGCAGCAGGAAATCGATCCCGCAGCGCTGTTAGATCCGTTGCTGATGCCAATGGACAGCCCGGCTGAAGATTTTCCTGCCGTGAACCTGTTGCCTTCCGTGGCCGGCTATTTCAAGAACGGGCAGCCGGTGCAGGTTGCGGGCGCGCCAGCCGAAGGGCTTGTTCGCGTCACCGAAGGCGATGAAGCCAGGTTTATCGGCATGGGCGAGATTGATGATGATGGACGCGTAGCCCCTCGTCGTCTGGTGGTGGAGTATCCCGTCTGAGCTGCGTAGTTACCTTGCGATAACAGGTTGCTACAGGTAAAATAGGCGGCTTAGCATTCGGGCATTGTCTGACAAGCGTTCGGGTGCGCACTGGGGTTGCTGAATTAGAGATCGGCACCCTGTTTTTTTTATCTATAATTCTGGAGTTGAAAATGTCTCTAAGCGTTGAAGCTAAAGCTAAAATCGTTTCTGAGTTTGGTCGTGATGCTAACGACAGCGGTTCTACCGAAGTTCAGGTTGCACTGCTGACTGCACAGATTAACCACCTGCAGGGTCACTTTGCAGAGCACAAAAAAGATCACCACAGCCGTCGTGGTCTGCTGCGTATGGTTTCTCAGCGTCGTAAACTGCTCGACTACCTGAAGCGTAAAGATGTTGCACGTTACACCGCGCTGATCGAGCGTCTGGGTCTGCGTCGCTAAGTCTTGCGAGTTTCAGAAAAGGGGGCCTGTTAAGGCCCCTTTTTTCAACCTGACGGCAGCAATTCTATGGAAACTAATGTATTGTTGCTGTGTGTGATCTTTATTGCAGAGGTTCGCGCGGCTAATGAGAGGCCTTATCCGCAGGGGCGGGTCAGGGTTGTCATTAGTCGCGAGGATGCTATAGAGGTCGGGTCATAACGGCACCGCGTGAAGTCACCGGCAGCCTAAGAATCTTAAGGATATTATCTTGCTAAATCCGATCGTTCGTAAATTTCAGTATGGTCAGCATACGGTCACGTTAGAGACCGGTATGATGGCGCGCCAGGCTACCGCAGCAGTAATGGTAAGCATGGACGATACTGCGGTATTCGTAACCGTAGTAGGTCAGAAAAAAGCTAAAGCAGGTCAGGACTTCTTCCCGCTGACCGTTAACTATCAGGAGCGTACTTACGCTGCTGGTCGTATCCCTGGTAGCTTCTTCCGTCGTGAAGGGCGTCCAAGCGAAGGCGAAACGCTGATTGCGCGTCTGATTGACCGCCCGGTGCGTCCGCTGTTCCCGGAAGGTTTTGTTAACGAAGTCCAGGTTATTGCGACCGTGGTTTCCGTAAACCCACAGGTACACCCTGACATCGTTGCTATGATTGGCGCTTCCGCCGCGCTGAGCCTGTCTGGTATTCCATTCAACGGCCCAATTGGTGCCGCTCGCGTGGGCTACATCAACGACCAGTACGTTCTGAACCCAACCGCTGACGAGCTGAAAACCAGCAAGCTGGATCTGGTTGTTGCCGGTACCGAAGGCGCTGTGCTGATGGTTGAGTCCGAAGCCGAGCTGCTGAGCGAAGACCAGATGCTGGGCGCGGTCGTATTCGGCCATGAGCAGCAGCAGGTTGTTATCCAGAACATCAACTCCCTGGTTGCCGAAGCCGGTAAACCACGCTGGGACTGGCAGCCTGAAGCTGTTAACGCTGAGCTGAACGCGCGCGTTGCAGCGCATGCTGAATCTCGCCTGAGCGATGCTTACCGCATTACCGACAAGCAAGAGCGCTACGCACAGGTTGACGTCATCAAGTCTGAAGTTATCGCTGCTCTGTCAGCAGAAGACGAGACTCTGGATGCCGGTGAACTGAGCGATATTCTGCACGCTATTGAGAAAAACGTTGTTCGTAGCCGTATTCTGGCCGGTGAGCTGCGTATCGACGGTCGCGAAAAAGACATGATCCGTGGTCTGGACGTGCGCACTGGCGTTCTGCCGCGTACTCACGGTTCCGCGCTGTTCACCCGTGGTGAAACTCAGGCGCTGGTAACGGCGACGCTGGGCACCGCTCGTGACGCACAGAACCTGGATGAGTTGATGGGCGAACGTACCGACAGCTTCCTGTTCCACTACAACTTCCCTCCGTACTCCGTAGGTGAAACCGGCATGGTCGGTTCTCCTAAGCGTCGTGAGATTGGTCACGGTCGTCTGGCTAAGCGTGGCGTACTGGCTGTGATGCCGGAAGCCGATCGTTTCCCATACACCGTGCGTGTTGTGTCTGAAATCACCGAATCTAACGGTTCTTCATCCATGGCTTCCGTGTGCGGCGCTTCTCTGGCGCTGATGGACGCAGGCGTGCCTATCAAGGCTGCCGTTGCGGGCATCGCGATGGGCCTGGTGAAAGAAGGCGACAACTTTGTTGTTCTGTCTGACATTCTGGGCGATGAAGACCACCTGGGCGACATGGACTTTAAGGTTGCCGGTAGCCGTGAAGGTATCTCTGCTCTGCAGATGGATATCAAAATTGAAGGTATCACTCGCGAAATCATGCAGGTGGCTCTGAACCAGGCTAAAGGTGCGCGTCTGCATATCCTTGGCGTAATGGAACAGGCTATCAACGCGCCACGCGGCGATATCTCTGAGTTTGCTCCACGCATTCACACTATCAAGATCAACCCGGACAAGATCAAAGACGTGATCGGTAAGGGCGGCTCGGTGATTCGTGCGCTGACTGAAGAAACCGGCACCACCATCGAAATCGAAGATGACGGCACCGTGAAAATCGCAGCGACCGATGGCGACAAAGCGAAACACGCTATTCGTCGTATCGAAGAAATCACCGCTGAAATCGAAGTTGGCCGTATCTATCAGGGTAAAGTCACTCGTATCGTTGATTTCGGCGCGTTCGTTGCTATCGGCGGCGGCAAAGAAGGTCTGGTACACATCTCTCAAATCGCTGACAAGCGCGTAGAGAAAGTGACCGACTATCTGCAGATGGGTCAGGAAGTGCCGGTTAAGGTACTGGAAGTTGACCGTCAGGGCCGCGTCCGTTTAAGCATCAAAGAAGCAACCGAGCAATCCCCGGCTGAAGGCGCAGCACCCTCTGCTCCAGAAGCAACTGAGTAAGTAAGCTTTACCGATTGAGCTCTCCATGGCGACATGGAGAGCTGTTTATTACGGAGCAGGATGCTCCGTTTTAGCAGCCGGCGGACAGGATGTTCATTCAATTGTTGTCTTCGGGAGTGGGAAATGAAGCCTTTTTTGCGCTGGTGTTTCGTTGCGAC
>DAMALH010000040.1:0-40161 GCA_032000125.1 Buttiauxella sp.
CAGGCCGATACCGAAGTTGGCGTTGGTGCCGTGAATCGCATACAGGCGGCCAATATAAAGCGCGTACAGACCCATAGGGTTGTCCGGGCCTGCTGGCACAACGGCCGGCAGTGGAGTACCGGCAGCCGCGTATTCCGCGTGCATTTTGGCCGTTGGCGTCCAGGTTGGGCCTGCTTTCTTGCGCTCTACTTTCGTCGTCCAGTTAATTGGGGTGTCTTTACCCAACTGGCCGATACCGATTGGCAACACGATAACGGTGTTGGTGTCTTTCGGATAATAGTAGAGGCGCATTTCAGCGCTGTTGATAACGATGCCTTCATGAACGGTATCCGGCAGGATAAGCTGCTGAGGAATGTTCAGAATGGTGCCGGGTTTTGGCAGATACGGATCGACGCCAGGGTTAGCTTCCAGCATATTGGAAAGCCCCATCTGGTAACGCGCTGCAAACTCTTCCAGCGGCGCGGTGCTACCTTCAGGAATGGTGATGACCTGGTTCTGACCAATCAGGCGGCTGCCGTCGGTTGGCAGCGGATAAGTCACGGCGGAAGCTGTTTTGCAAAAAGACGCTACAGCCACAAATGCCAGTAAAATCGAGCGTAATTTTATATTCATGTTGTGCGAAATATTTATGGCCACACAGGCTAGTTAGTTGAAAATCAGATGGGGTAGCCGCGCATTATATGTGCATTCCCGCAGTCTGGGAAATCAGATGTGGATTAAATCACATTTTTTTCACATCGATTGAAATTATAGACGGCGAACAAGCAGCGCGATCCATAAACGCACTTATGGCATACTGTGTCCGATATCACAAATACATCACTTATTTTATCAGGACATCTCTGTGCTAGTTTCCAGTAACGTCACTATGCAGTTTGGCAGTAAGCCGCTGTTTGAAAACATCTCCGTCAAATTTGGCGGCGGCAATCGCTACGGCCTGATTGGCGCTAACGGTAGCGGTAAGTCCACCTTTATGAAGATCCTGGGCGGCGATTTAGATCCGACCCTGGGCAACGTTTCTCTCGATCCCAACGAGCGCATCGGTAAGCTGCGTCAGGATCAGTTCGCCTTTGAAAAATTCACCGTCCTCGACACGGTGATCATGGGCCACGCCGAACTCTGGGAAGTGAAAGAAGAGCGCGACCGCATTTACGCGCAGCCAGAGATGAGCGAAGAAGACGGCTATAAAGTTGCCGACCTCGAAGTCAGATACGGTGAAATGGATGGTTATACCGCCGAAGCGCGCGCGGGCGAACTGCTGCTGGGCGTTGGCATTCCTGTAGAACAGCATTATGGCCCGATGAGCGAAGTGGCGCCGGGCTGGAAACTGCGCGTGCTGCTGGCGCAGGCGCTGTTCTCTAATCCAGACATTCTGCTGCTCGATGAACCGACGAACAACCTGGACATCGATACCATTCGCTGGCTGGAAACCGTGCTCAACGAACGCAACAGCACGATGATTATTATTTCGCACGACCGTCACTTCCTGAACATGGTCTGTACCCACATGGCGGATCTGGACTACGGCGAGCTGCGCGTGTATCCGGGCAACTACGATGAGTACATGACGGCGGCAACTCAGGCTCGTGAACGCCTGCTCGCCGATAACGCGAAGAAAAAAGCGCAGATCGCTGACCTGCAATCCTTCGTCAGTCGCTTTAGCGCCAACGCCTCTAAATCGCGCCAGGCGACCTCCCGCGCCCGTCAGATTGATAAAATCAAACTCGACGAAGTGAAAGCGTCCAGCCGTCAGAACCCGTTCATCCGTTTCGAACAGGACAAGAAACTGTTCCGCAACGCGCTGGAAGTCGAGGCGCTGGCCAAAGGCTTTGATGAAGGCCCGCTGTTTAAAGGCGTGAACATGCTGCTGGAAGTCGGTGAGAAACTCGCGGTGCTGGGGACCAACGGCGTGGGTAAATCTACCCTGCTCAAAACCCTGGTCGGCGAACTGGCTGCGGATGCTGGCACCGTGAAATGGTCTGAAAATGCGCAAATCGGCTACTACGCGCAGGATCATGAATATGAATTCGAAAACGATCTCACCGTGTTCGACTGGATGAGCCAGTGGAAGCAGGAAGGCGACGACGAGCAGGCGGTACGCAGTATTCTGGGCCGTCTGCTGTTTAGCCAGGACGACATCAAAAAGCCTGCAAAAGTGCTCTCCGGCGGTGAAAAAGGCCGCATGCTGTTCGGCAAACTGATGATGGAACGCCCGAACGTGCTGGTTATGGACGAACCGACAAACCACCTGGACATGGAGTCCATTGAATCGCTGAACATGGCGCTGGAAATGTATCCGGGCACGCTGATCTTCGTTTCTCACGACCGTGAATTTGTCAGCTCGCTGGCAACGCGCGTGATTGAGATTACCCCGGAACGCGTTATCGACTTTACCGGCGGGTATGAAGACTATCTGCGCAGTAAGGGCATTGATTCCTGATAGTAAAAACCCCGCTCCGGCGGGGTTTTTTAGTTACAGAGGCCAGCTATTTCCCCGTGTTCCTTCAACGACCAGAGCCCTTATTTCACCCGCAGGCAACGTCAGTGTCAGTTCCTTCCACGCCGGTAAGTAATCGCCTTTGCGGTTAAAGGTGATATGGATTTCCCGTGCGGTGCAGCGTATCTCCCAGTCCAGCCACAGCGCGTTGCCTTGCTGATAACCCCATGATTCGCCGTCATCCTCAAACAGGCTGCCCGTGGATACGCCCGTTCCGCGCAGCGGATACACCTTCAGCTCGCGCACGTTGTCAGCCTGTGCATCTACATGCCTGACGCGTGTGGAGTGCGGCAGAGCGGCGCCGGCGCGTACCAGCAGCGGCAGGCGCTCCAGCGGGGCATCAAGCACAATGCTCTGTCCGCCGCTGTACCACTGGCCGGTGTAATAGTCGTACCAGCCTTCGCCGTTTGCCGGCAGCCACACTGCACGCTCACGCGCTCCGGCTTCAACCACGCTCGCCACCAGTAAATCGCGGCCCAGCATGAAATCGTCACACTCTTCGAAGGTTCTGGCGTCGTCCTCATGGTCAAGGAACGTCGGGCGCAGCATCGGTTCGTCGTCTTTATGGGCCTGCCATAGCAGCGTATAGAAATACGGCAGCAGGCGATAGCGTGTTTCTATGGCGCTGCGAATGGCTGGCGTGATAGCCGGATACATCCAGGGCTCGTTCACCGTCTGGTCATCATTCCACGAGTGAATAGTAAAGCGCGGATGCATCACGCCGTTTTGTACCCAGCGCACAAAAAGTTCCGCATCAGGTTTATCGCCGGAGAAGCCGCCTACGTCGTGCCCGATGTTGTACAGACCGGAAAGGCTCATCCCTAAGCCCATGCGGGTGTTGTAGCGTAGCGTTGTCCAGTTGGTGCGGTTATCGCCGCTCCAGGTTTGTACGTAACGCTGCATTCCGGCGCAGCCGGAGCGTGAAATCAAATAGGGACGTTTTTGCGGCGCGAAGGTTTGTTGCGCCTCAAGCGAAGCGCGCATCATCAGCAGCGGCATCACCGGGCGGATATGTTTAATAGCAATCTGTTCACCAAAGCCGTGGCAGCGCGCTTCGCCATCCCACACCTCGAATTCGTTATTGTCGTTCCACGTTGAACCTATGCCCATCTCCAGTAGCTGCGAGGTCACGCCGTTCTGCCACCACTTCACCGTTTGCGGATTGGTGAAATCGAGATGCGAACCTTCGTCGTCCCAGAAGCTTGAACGCTCCGGCCCGTTCTGCTCTGAATCCTGAATAAACAGCCCGCGTTCCGCCACTTCTGCATAGCGCGGGTGGTCCTGCAGCAGGCATGGTTTGATGTTCGCCGCCAGTTTAATTCCCGCGTCCTGGAACGCCTGGCTCATTACCTTCGGCTGCGGCACTTTTTCGTAGTTCCAGTTAAACACGTAGCGCTTGTTATTGATCGAGGTATAGCCCGATGAGAGCTGGAACGAATCACATGGAATGGCATGCTCTTCACACAGGCGAATAAAGCTTAACAGCTGCTGCTGTGCGTCCGGCGCATCGGTGTAGTGCATGGTTGAACCGCTGTATCCGAGGCTCCATTTCGGGCCGAACAGCGTTTTACCGGTCAGGCGCACGAATGCTTTGGTGACGTCCAGCACTTTAGGGCCGAGGAACAGGTAATAGTCCACGTCGCCGGACTCCGCCTGCCAGCGGCGATAGGGCAGGTGATAGTTGTCGATCTCGTTGCCCAGATCCAGCCAGCAGTTGCTCAGGTTGTCGTAAAACATCCCGAAGCTGACATCCGGGCGCTTAGTGATGGTAAAAGGAATATGCTTATACAGCGGATCGGTTGATTCGGCGTTATAGCCCATAGCGTCAAGGTTGCGCATTTCATAGCGTTTCCCGGTACGCGCTAGCGGACCAGCTTTTTCACCCAGACCATAATAGTTCTCCTCTTTATAACGACGCTGGTAGTGCGCCACTCCATCACCGTGCGCATCCAGCAGATAGGCGCTGGTCGGGCGGTCGCTTGCCAGCAGCAGCCACTGGCCGGCGTCGTTTTTGTATTCCCATTCCAGCCACAGCGGCTGGTGGACGGTGACGCGCAGCTTGTCGGTACTGATGCGCAGCGTGCCGTCGCCTTCTTCTGTCGCAAAGCCTGGCAGCGTGAAGCCCTCCAGGCTTTCGCGCGCGCGGCCTTCCCAGGGCACATCATTATGTGGCGCGATGCTCCAGGTACGATTTAAAGCCAGCCGGTTCTCGCGTTTAATCAAAACGCGGAACATCCCTTGTTCCAGCACGTACAAACAGAACCGATGCTTATCGTCCACGCTTAATTCAACGTGATGTGCATCGGATTTCAACAGTGTCCAGCTCTTCAGGGTTTTCATCTTTCACTATCCATTTTTAGTTCAGGCGCGCCTGGCGCGGCGTTCAGCAATAAAAGAGACCAGGAATACGGCACCGATCAGATCAAAGAAGCCCATGGCGATAAACAGCGGGTTGTAGCCAATTTTGTCGGCGGTAACGCCAATCAGCAGCGAGAACAGGAAGCTTGCGATCCAGGCCGCAGAGCCGCGCATGCCGTTGACGGTCGCCATCTGGCCTTTATCAAAAGAGTCCACGACAAGGGCGCTTAACATGCAGGAGATTATCTGGTGCCCAAAGCCGCCAACGGAAATCAGCGCGATGGTGATATAGGGATCTTTGGTGATAGCAACCAGCGCCAGGGAGATCATCAGGAAAGCGCCGGTCACGGAGCTGGCCACGATAGAATTAGTGCGCGTGCAGCCGAACCAGCGGATATAAACCTTCGTCAGATAGCCACTCGCCACGCTGCCCAGATCGGCGGCGAGAAACGGCAGCCAGGCAAACATGGCTATTTGTTTCAAATCCATCCCGCGTTCGCTGGCGAGGTACAGCGGCACCCAGAAACTCAGTACCGCCCAGGCTGGCTCGGCCATAAATGCAGGGATGGCGATGCCGTAAAAGCGCTTATTTTTTGACACGGTTTTCAGGGCGGTAAAGAACGGCAGCTTCACGGCGGGCGGTTCGTTATCCTGCCGGATAAACGCCAGTTCATCCTTGCTCAGATTAGGGTGCTGTTCAGGGTTATGGTAGAACAGCCACCACAGCACGACCCACAGCAGCGCCAGTACGCCGGTAAACATAAAAGCGCCCTGCCAGCCAAAAGAGGCGTGAGCGAAATAAATAATAGGTGGGGCCAGCATCGCGCCAATGGAAAAACCAACGCCCGCCCAGCCCGCGGCAACGGGACGTTCCTTTTTCGGGAACCATTCACCAATGGTTTTGGCGTTGGCAGGCGTTGCGGCAGCTTCCGCGCCGCCCATAAAGAAACGCAGAATTGCCAGCTGTAACCAGCTACCGGCGCCTGCGTGCATGATACAAACCAGCGCCCAAACGCCTGCGCAAACCAGAAAGCCGAGCTTGAGGCCAATGACGTCTATCAGCCAGCCGCAAACGGGCTGGAAGAGGGTATAGGCCAGTTGAAAAGCGCCGACTATCCAGGAATATTGCTCGGTGGTAATGCCAAGGGAGGTCTTCAGTTCAGGGGCGAGGATACCCAGCGAGTTGCGGGTGATATAGTTGACCGTGACGCCCAGTAAAAACAGCACCAGCACCCACCAGCGCAAATGGCGGACGGTGCGTTTAACTTTTACCGCTGTTACATCCTGTTGTAGGCCATGACTCATGATGTTCTCCGTATCACAGCGCAGCCTTCGGAATTGGTATAACAGCCTGTAGCCGCGGAGTAATTAGTAAGGTACTGATTAATAATATTTTTAACGGTATTCCCGTTGTCGCATTCGTAAAAGATGTTCGACCGGTTGAGCCTAAATCAGTTATAAAAGCGTCAACAGAAGATTTGGTGCAATAATTTTCATAAGCAGGCAGGCAGAGGCGTAATAAAGGCTAAGTTGCATGCAAAACAGCTTGCCTGGAGGCGGTGAAAATTTTTTCATGGGTGGAATGGGCGTAGATCACAGAATGAGCAAAAAGCTAAAAATTGCCGAAATAGCGGCGCAAACCGGGTTTTCAATCAGCACCGTTTCCCGCGTGCTGGCAGGCAAAGCCAACACCAGCGAAACGGCAAAGCAGCGAATACTGAACTGCGCGCAGCAAAACGGTGTGCTCAAGGGCATGGCTGCGGGAAGGTTATTGCTTAACAGCCTGGTAGTGTTCGCGCCCCAGCGGGCGTTCGAAGAGCGGCTGGACGTATTCTATTACCGCGTGATTCAGGGCATCAGCAAGGCGCTTAGCCCCCATGAGGTCCGGTTACGTTACTGCGCGCTTGAAGAGCACGACAGCGACGGCAACCTGTTTCTGAGCAAAATAAACGAAGCGGAGACGGAAGCGTCGATCCTGCTGGGAATTGACGATCCCTATATTCACGATCTGGCGGCGAATCTCGCTAAACCCTGCGTGCTGATTAACTGCCGCGATCGCAAAATGCGCCTGCCGGGCGTCGCACCGGACCACCAGCTAATCGGCGAGTTTGCGGCAAGCTACCTGTTCGAACAGGGCCATAAATCGGTGGTTAATTTACTTTGCCTGCGCCGTTACACCATGGGGCTGCGCCTGGCGGGTATTCGCGATGCATGGGAAGCACACAATCTTCAGTTTGACGAGGCTCGTCATTTGATTACGGCGCAAAGCTTCAGCGCCAGAGAAAGCGAGCAGATTATCGAGGATTTTCTCGCAGCCACGCCGCGGCATTTGCTACCGACGGCGCTGCTGGTGGGCGGTGATTTTATGGCTGCCGGTGCGGTAAGCGCTCTGCAAAAGGCGGGGCTACGGGTGCCGCACGATATTTCGGTAATGAGCATCGACGGTTTTAATCTTGCGGCGATTCACGACGTCCCGCTCACCTCGGTGCATGTACCCCGTGATGAGCTGGGTGAAGAAGCCGTGCATATTCTCCGCCAGCGGCTTATCCGCCCTGAGGCGCCGGTTGGTAACCTGCTGCTAAACGGTACGCTTGCGGTGCGGGAATCCGTGCGCCGTATACGTTCAGACAAAAGTCATACGGCGGTGAAGAGCGACGGGCTTTACGATGAATGAGTTCCGCACACCTCACACTGCGCAAAACGCGTGAGCTTCATCTCGCGGAACTGGCAGGCCATGGCGTCGTACATAACGATTTTTCCGCTCGCAGGCGTGCCGTAATGCGCAAGCAGCTTGATGGCTTCCATCGCCTGCAATGAACCTATTACGCCCACCAGCGGGGCCATCACGCCCGCTTCGACACAGGTGAGGGCGTTTTCCCCAAACAGGCGGCTCAGGCAGCGATAGCAGGGTGCATTTTCCTGCCAGGTGAAAACGCTGATTTGGCCTTCCATGCGGATTGCCGCGCCGCTGACCAGCGGCGTCTTCGCGTTAAAGCAGCACTGATTGAGCTGATTGCGGATGGCGACGTTATCGGTACAGTCCAGCACCAGATCGTGCTTCAACACTTCTTGCGCAAGCTGCGGTTCATCCAGCAGCGCGTCTATGGCTGTGAGCGAAATATGAGGATTGATGGCGGCCAGCGTCTGCCGCGCGGACTCCACCTTTGGCTGCCCGATAGCCGCGTCCCGGTGCAGCGTCTGGCGTTGCAGGTTAGATAGCGCGACGGTATCGAAATCCAGCAGCGTGAGATGCCCCACGCCCGCAGCGGCAAGGTACTGCGTGGCGGCACAGCCAAGCCCGCCAAGCCCGACAACCAGCACGCGTGCGGCTTTCAGCGCCTCCTGCCCGTCGAAATCAAAACCGCGCAGAATAATCTGGCGGTTGTAGCGCAGCATTTCTGTATCGCTAAGCTCGGCTGCCATTTTAGCCTCCAAACAGCATGTTGAACGGCTCAATCTCGACCCATTCGCCCGCTTCAACGTTGCCGCGCTCGCGCTCCAGCACGATAAAACAGTTGGCCTGGCTAAACGAGCTGAAAATATGCGAGCCCTGATGCCCGGTGCTGAGCACCTCAAGCTGCCCGTCCTGCGCGGTGCGCATAATGCCGCGCTGGAAATCCAGACGCCCCGGCGATTTTTTGAGCCGGCCTACCGTGCGTGCGCGCAGGCGTGGCGGGAGGGCGTTACCCTGCTGGCCGCCCAGCCTGGCCAGCAACGGCTGCACCAGCTGATAGAAGGTCAGCGCCGCTGACACCGGATTGCCCGGCAGGCCGCAGAACCAGCTATTTTGCAGGCGGCCAAAGGCGAAAGGTTTACCAGGCTTGATTGCCAGCTTCCAGAAGCCGACCTCGCCCAGCTCTTCAAGGAGCTGTTTGGTGTAATCCGCCTCACCAACGGAAACGCCGCCGCTGCTGATGACCACATCCGCCTGGCGGTCCGCCTCGATAAAGGCGGCGCGCAGGGCCTGCGGGTCGTCCTTGATAATGCCCAGGTCGATAACCTCGCAGCCAAGCTGGTCGAGCATCAGGTGGACGGCGAGACGGTTGGTGTCATAAATTTGCCCCTCGCCCAGCGGCTGGCCCGGCAACCGGAGTTCATCGCCCGTTGAGAACACGGCGGCGCGCACTTTGCGCTGCACCGCGACATCGGCAATACCCAGCGAGGCAATAAGCGGCAGCTCGGCGGCGGTCAATTTTTTACCCGCGGGCAGCACGCTGGCGCCGCTGCGGATATCTTCCCCGCGCAGGCGGATGTTCTGGCCTTTTTTCACCGGCGCATTAAAACGCACGCCGCTTTCGGTGACCTCCGTCTCTTCCTGCATAACGACAGCTTCAGCACCCGCCGGTACGGGAGCGCCGGTCATAATCCTTATGCAGGTTCCCGCTGGCCACTCGTCGCTAAACGGCTGTCCGGCAAAAGCCTTTCCCGCCACGGGCAGCGCGCCGCCAGCGGCAATATCATTCATGCGAACCGCGTAACCGTCCATCGCTGAATTATCAAAGCCGGGCACGTCAATCGGGGAAGTGACAGGGCCTGCGGTAATGCGCCCAGCGGCCTGTAATAGCGGCACGGTCTGCGCTTCGGTGACCGGAACAATGCGCGAAAGCATCTGCTCCAGCGCGGTTTCAAGGGGGATCAGCCCGGCGGTAAATTCCATGAAAAACTCCTGCGGCGGGGGCAAAGTAAGGCGCATAGTATGGCAGATAAAGCCCCGTCGCTGAATGTTCCATTAGAGGTAAGGCGTGCGGCAATTTTCTTTACAACACATTTACATCTTTCTATATTCAAAAATCGAATTAGTTAACGGTAACGATTCTGATATTTATAGGAAAAGTGTTGCCGGATGACAATCAGGACAGGGCCATGTCGTTATGAACAAAGCGGTAATCGCGATTCACGGTGGAGCAGGCGCAATCACTCGCGCGCAGCTAAGCGCTGAGAAAGAGCAACTTTATATTCAGGCGCTCTCAGAAATCGTTGAAGCCGGGCAGGCTATTCTGGCCGCGGGCGGCAGCGCGCTGGATGCGGTAACCGAAGCCGTGCGCAGGCTTGAAGAGTGTCCGTTATTTAACGCCGGCATCGGCTCCGTCTTTACCCATGCGGGCACACATGAACTCGATGCCTGCATTATGGACGGCAACACGCTGGATGCCGGGGCCGTTGCGGGCGTCAGCCATATCCGCAATCCGATTGTTGCGGCGCGAAAGGTACTGGAATACAGCCCGCATGTGCTGCTGATAGCCGAGGGCGCCGAGGCATTTGCGCAGGCGCAGGGGCTTGAGCCCGTGGCGCCTGAAATTTTCTCTACGCCGGAGCGCCGGGAACAGCTGGCCCGCGTGCAGCTGAGTCACCAAACCGTGCTGGACCATGACGGCGATGAGCCAATAGATCCAGACACTAAATTCGGCACCGTCGGCGCCGTGGCGCGCGACAAATTCGGCAATCTCGCGGCGGCCACCTCAACCGGCGGCATGACAAATAAAATGCCCGGCCGGGTAGGGGATTCACCTCTCGTTGGCGCGGGTTGCTATGCCAATAACGCAAACGTTGCCGTGTCCTGTACCGGCACGGGCGAAGTCTTTATCCGCACGCTTGCCGCCTATGACATTGCCGCATTAATGGAATACGGCGGCCTGAGCCTGCACCAGGCCACGGAGCGCGTGGTGATGGAAAAACTGCCCGCGCTTGACGGCAGCGGCGGCGTTATCGCCATCGATAACGAAGGCAACGTGGCGTTGCCGTTTAACAGTGAGGGGATGTACCGCGGCTATGGTTATGTCGACGATGCCCCCAGCGTAGGAATTTACCGCGATCGGGAGCGTTGATGCCGCACAGTGAAGAACTGCCAGAAGATCGGGTGCTCAGCGTTAAAGGCCTGAATATTCGTTTTCGTCAGGAAAAAGCGTACAGCGAAGCGGTGCGCCGCCTGTCGTTCGACCTTAAACGCGGCGAGACGCTGGCGATTGTCGGCGAGTCTGGCTCAGGTAAGTCCGTTACCGCGCTGGCGTTAATGCGCCTGCTGGAACAGTCCGGCGGCCTGGTTGACGCTGAAAAAATCCTGCTGCGCCGCCGCAATAAGCGGGTTATCGAACCGTATGAATTAAGCTCCTCGCAGATGCGTAACGTGCGCGGCGCTGATATCGCGATGATTTTTCAGGAGCCGATGACCTCGCTTAACCCCGTCTTTCCGGTGGGCGAGCAAATTGCAGAATCCATTCGTTTACATCAGGGCCTTGACGGCAAGGCGGCGATGCTTGAAGCGCAGCGCATGCTTGAACGCGTGCGCATTCCCGAAGCAAAAGCCATTCTTGGCGCCTGGCCGCACCAGCTTTCTGGCGGCATGCGCCAGCGCGTCATGATTGCGATGGCGCTTTCCTGCCGGCCGGCGGTACTGATTGCCGACGAACCAACGACGGCGCTGGACGTCACCATCCAGGCGCAAATCCTTCAGCTTATCCGCGTCCTGCAGGACGAAATGGAGATGGGCGTCATTTTTATCACGCACGATATGGGCGTGGTGGCGGACATAGCGGACCGGGTGCTGGTGATGTACCGCGGCGAAGCGGTAGAAACCGGTAGCGTGGAGCAGATTTTTCGCGCGCCGGCTCATCCTTATACTAAAGCGCTGCTGGCCGCGGTGCCGCGTCTGGGGTCAATGAGCGGTTCGGATCTACCGCGTAAATTTCCGCTGGTCGATCCGAACGATGCCAATAAGCACGAGCCGGAAGTTGAGCAGGACACCATTCCCGAAGGCGCCGCGCCGGTTTTACAGGTGCGTGATTTAGTGACCCGATTCGCTATTCGCAGCGGCATTTTTAACCGTGTCACCAGGCAGGTTCACGCGGTAGAAAAGGTCAGTTTTGATTTGTGGCCAGGTGAAACGCTCGGCCTGGTAGGGGAATCCGGCAGCGGTAAATCAACCACCGGCCGTTCTCTGCTGCGGCTGGTGGAAACCCAGGGCGGCAGCATTAGCTTCAACGGCCAGCGTATCGACAACCTGCCGAATGCGCAGATGCAGCATGTACGCAAGGATATCCAGTTTATCTTCCAGGACCCTTATGCATCGCTGGACCCGCGCCTGACGGTCGGCTATTCGATTATGGAGCCGCTGCTGGTACACAACATCATGCCAAAAGCGCAGGCGCAGCATCGCGTCGCCTGGCTGCTGGAGCGGGTGGGCCTGCTGCCGGAGCACGCCTGGCGCTATCCGCATGAGTTTTCCGGCGGACAGCGCCAGCGTATCTGCATCGCCCGCGCGCTGGCGCTAAACCCGAAGGTAGTGATTGCCGATGAGTCCGTCTCCGCGCTGGACGTTTCCATTCGCGCGCAAATCATCAATCTGCTGCTGGATTTACAGCGTGAGTTTGGTATCGCATTTTTGTTTATTTCTCACGATATGGCGGTTGTGGAAAGGATCAGCCATCGCGTGGCGGTGATGTACCTGGGGCAGATTGTCGAAATTGGCCCGCGCCGTGCGGTGTTTGAAAATCCGCAGCATCCCTATACCCGTAAGCTAATGGCCGCCGTTCCGGTTGCCGACCCGGCGCACCGTCGCCCGAACCCCGTTTTGCTATCTGATGAGATCCCAGGCGCCACGCGCAGGCTTGGGGATGAACCGCAGGTTGCTCCGCTGGTGGCCGTAGGCCCAGGACATTTTGTTGCCCGACACCCGATCGGAAACCATGAAAACCGTATTTAGGCAGGGATAATCAGGAGAATACCAATATGACAATTACCACTAAAAAATGGCTGGTTGCGGCGGGCCTCGCGTCTTCCGTCCTCGCCGCACCGGCCTTTGCCGCGAAAGATGTCGTGGTGGCCGTGGCGTCTAATTTCACCACCCTTGACCCGTATGACGCCAACGATACGCTCTCGCAGGCGGTGGCAAAATCTTTCTATCAGGGGCTGTTTGGCCTTGATAAAGATATGAAGCTGCAAAACGTGCTGGCGGAAAGCTATACCGTGTCTGACGACGGCCTGGTTTACACCATCAAACTGCATCCGGGCGTAAAATTCCAGGACGGGACGGATTTCAATGCCGAAGCGGTGAAAATCAACCTCGATCGCGCAAGCAACCCGGATAACCATCTCAAACGCTACAACCTCTACAAGGCGATCGCCAAAACCGAAGCGGTGGATGCCACCACCGTAAAAATTACGCTCAAGCAGCCATTCTCGGCGTTTATTAATATTCTTGCCCACCCGGCAACGGCGATGATTTCACCTGCCGCGCTGAAAAAATACGGCAAGGATATCGGCTTCCATCCGGTCGGTACCGGCCCGTTTGAGCTTGATACCTGGAACCAGACGGATTTTGTGAAAGTGAAAAAATTCACCGGCTACTGGAAACAGGGATGGCCAAAGCTTGACACCATTACCTGGCGGCCGGTGGTGGATAACAACACCCGCGCGGCGATGCTGCAAACCGGCGAGGCGCAGTTCGCGTTCCCTATTCCTTACGAGCAGGCGGGGCGGCTTGAGAAAAACGACAAGCTGGATCTGGTGGCTTCGCCGTCCATCATGCAGCGCTATATCAGCATGAACGTCACGCAAAAGCCGCTCGATAACCCAAAAGTGCGCGAAGCCATTAACTATGCCATCAACCGTCAGGCGCTGGTAAAAGTGGCGTTCGCCGGCTATGCGACGCCGGCCGAGGGCGTCGTGCCGCCGTCTATCGATTTTGCACAGAAATACAAAGCCTGGCCGTACGATCCGGCTAAGGCGCGGGCGCTGCTGAAAGAAGCTGGCTTCCCGAACGGCTTTGAAACCACGCTCTGGTCTTCGCACAACCACAGCACCGCGCAAAAGGTCCTGCAGTTTACCCAGCAGCAGCTGGCGCAGGTGGGGATTAAGGTTAAAGTGACGGCGATGGATGCCGGGCAGCGCGCTGCGGAAGTAGAAGGCAAAGGGCAGGCGGAAAGCGGCGTGAGAATGTTCTACACCGGCTGGTCCGCTTCTACGGGCGAAGCCGACTGGGCGCTCTCGCCGCTGTTTGCTTCCCAGAACTGGCCGCCAACGCTGTTTAACACCGCGTTTTACAGCAATCCGCAGGTGGATAAAGATCTGAGTGAAGCGCTGAAAACCACCGATCGCGATGAAAAAGCGAAGCTCTACAAAGACGCGCAGGACGTTATCTGGAAAGCGTCTCCGTGGGTGCCGCTGGTGGTGGAAAAGCTGGTCTCGGCGCACAGCAAAAATCTGACCGGTTTTTATGTGATGCCGGACACCGGGTTTAGCTTTGATGACGCGGATCTGAAGTAAGGTGGTGAGTTTTACCCTCGCCAGCCCTCCCCCTTTCCGGGAGAGGGGAAAACCAGTCTCGATCCGGTTTCTTCTCGCCGTTGGCGAGAAGAACGGGGTGAGGGGAAACGTAAAGGGCGACCATGTTTAACTATTTCCTTAAACGCCTGCTGGGCCTAATTCCAACGCTGCTGATTGTGGCGGTGCTGGTGTTTCTGTTTGTCCACCTGCTGCCGGGCGATCCCGCACGCCTTATTGCCGGGCCGGAAGCGGACGCCCAGGTGATTGAGATGGTTCGCAAACAGCTGGGGCTGGACTTGCCGCTCTGGCAGCAGTTCTGGCACTTTATCGCAAGCGTTGTGCAGGGCGACTTTGGTATTTCAATGGCGTCACGCCGCCCGGTTTCTGAAGAGATAGCCAGCCGCTTTATGCCAACGCTATGGCTTACCTTGACCAGCATGGGCTGGGCGGTGATTTTCGGTTTGTTTACCGGCATTGTCTCCGCCGTGTGGCGTAACCGCTGGCCGGACAGGCTCAGCATGACGATCGCCGTATCGGGCATTTCTTTTCCGGCGTTCGCGCTGGGCATGCTGCTGATGCAGGTGTTTTCCGTCGAGCTGGGCTGGCTGCCGACCGTCGGGGCCGATAGCTGGCAGCACTATGTTTTGCCGTCCATCACCTTAGGCGCTGCGGTGGCGGCGGTGATGGCCCGTTTTACCCGCGCGTCTTTTGTTGACGTGCTTCAGGAAGACTACATGCGTACCGCCCGCGCCAAAGGGGTGAGCGAGACGCTGGTGGTGATTAAACACGGGCTGCGTAACGCCATGATCCCGGTGGTAACCATGATGGGCCTGCAGTTTGGTTTCCTGCTCGGCGGCTCGATTGTGGTAGAGAAAGTCTTTAACTGGCCGGGGCTTGGCCGCCTGCTGGTGGATTCGGTTGAAATGCGTGATTACCCGGTGATTCAGGCGGAAGTGCTGCTTTTCTCGCTGGAATTTATTGTCATCAATCTGGTGGTGGATATGCTCTACGCGGCCATTAACCCTGCAATCAGGTACAAGTAAGGATGCGACTTTTTAACTGGCGACGTCAGGCGGTACTCAATGCAATGCCGGTGATGCGGCCCGAAGCCGTGCGCACGCCGTGGCGCGAATTTCTGCGTCGGCTGCGTCGTCAGCCCGTTGCGCTGGTGGCGGGTGCTTTTGTGCTGCTGCTGATAGCGATAGCGCTCGTCGCGCCCTGGATTGCCCCTTTTGATGCGGAAAACTACTTTGACTATGACAGCCTGAACAACGGCCCGTCTGCGCTGCACTGGTTCGGCGTGGATTCGCTGGGGCGGGATATATTCAGCCGCGTGCTGGTTGGCGCGCAAATCTCGCTGGCGGCAGGGGTTTTCTCGGTGCTTATCGGCGCGCTTATCGGCACCTTCTTCGGGCTTCTTGCCGGTTATTATGAAGGCTGGTGGGATCGCGTCATCATGCGCATCTGCGACGTGCTGTTCGCTTTTCCCGGCATCCTGCTTGCTATTGCCGTGGTGGCGGTCATGGGCAGCGGTATGGCAAACGTGATTATCGCGGTGGCGATTTTCAGCATCCCGGCTTTTGCTCGTCTGGTCCGCGGTAATACGCTGGTGCTGAAACATCAAACCTTTATCGAATCGGCACGCAGCATCGGCGCCTCGGACTGGACGATAATTTTCCGCCATATTTTGCCCGGCACGGTGTCGTCTATCGTGGTCTATTTTACCATGCGGATCGGCACGTCGATTATCTCGGCGGCGAGCCTCTCGTTCCTGGGCTTAGGCGCACAGCCGCCCACGCCGGAATGGGGCGCAATGCTGAATGAAGCGCGAGCGGATATGGTGATGGCCCCGCATGTGGCCATCTTTCCAAGCCTTGCGATCTTCCTGACGGTGCTGGCGTTTAATCTGCTGGGCGACGGCTTGCGGGATGCGTTGGATCCGAAGATCAAAGGGTAATTTGTCCCTCTCCGGCAAAGGAGAGGGAGGGTGGAATTAGGCTACCGTTCCCCACAGGTCGTATTCGTCCGCGTTTTCAACTTTCACACGCACGATATCGCCCGGTTTCAGTTTGGTTTCGCCATTGAGGTAAACCGCGCCGTCGATTTCCGGCGCGTCCGCCATGCTGCGGCCAATCGCGCCTTCTTCGTCCACTTCGTCAACGATAACCAGAATCTCGCGGCCTACTTTTTCCTGCAGGCGCTCGGCGGAGATCTGCTGCTGCAGCTGCATAAAGCGGTTCCAGCGTTCCTCTTTCACCTCTTCCGGCACCTGGTCCGCCAGTTCATTGGCGGTCGCGCCTTCGACGGGGCTGTATTTGAAGCAGCCAACGCGGTCGAGACGGGCTTCTTTTAGGAAGTCGAGCAGCATCTGGAAGTCTTCTTCGGTTTCGCCAGGGAAGCCGACGATAAAGGTGGAGCGCAGGGTCAGGTCCGGGCAAATCTCACGCCACTGTTTAATACGCTGGAGCTGGCGATCGACGCTGCCGGGGCGCTTCATCAGCTTAAGAATGCGCGGGCTTGCGTGCTGCAATGGGATGTCCAGATAGGGCAGGATTTTGCCTTCGGCCATCAGCGGGATCACATCGTCAACGTGCGGGTACGGGTAAACGTAGTGCAGACGCGTCCACACGCCGAGCCTGGAAAGCTGCTCGCACAGGCTGACCATGCTGGTTTTGACCGGCTCGCCATTGTAGAAGCCGGTGCGGTGCTTAACGTCGACGCCGTAAGCGGAGGTGTCCTGCGAGATAACCAGCAGCTCTTTCACGCCCGCATCCACCAGACGCTTCGCTTCGGCCAGCACATCGCCCACGGGGCGGCTGTCGAGATCGCCACGCATGGAAGGGATGATGCAGAAGGTGCAGCGGTGGTTACAGCCTTCAGAAATTTTCAGATAGGCGTAATGACGCGGCGTCAGCTTCACGCCCTGTTCCGGCACAAGGCTCATGAACGGGTTGTGCTTAGGTTTTGGCACATAGTGGTGAACGTGCTGTAAAACCTGCTCGTAGCTGTGCGGCCCGGTGATTTCCAGCACTTTGGGATGCACTTCGCGAATTTGATCTTCTTTGGCGCCCAGGCAGCCGGTCACAATGACTTTGCCATTTTCGTTCAGCGCTTCACCGATCGCTTCGAGCGATTCTTGTACCGCGCTATCAATAAAACCGCAGGTGTTCACGATGACCATATCGGCATCGTCATAGCTGGGCACGACATCGTACCCTTCGGTGCGCAGCTCGGTGAGAATGCGTTCGGAATCGACAAGGTTTTTCGGGCAGCCGAGGGAGACAAAGCCAATACGGGGTTGATGCATGGGTGTACGCTCACAAAGTAAACAAGAATAAAAACCGGGCGATTCTACACGGGTTTGCGTTAACCCTCTACCAGATGTTAGCGCGGGCGACTTTTCGGTTTTTTCCTGCCCTTTACCCTCTCTCTTGTTTTGCTTGCCGCAGCGGTACGCTTTATTATCACTGCCGTTTCATCCAATGATAATGACCTCACCCACAAGGATCCTTTAATGCGCAAGATCTTCGCTTTAAGCGGCATGGTTGCGGCCACGCTGTTGCTGTCTGCCTGTAACGTTATTCCTACGCCGCTAAACACCCCCTCAGAGACGGCGCAGAAATTTGTTTGCGGCGGGGAAAAGCTGGCGTTAGACGGCGATTACGCTTTTTATAACGGCAGACGCTACTCCTATCAGCACATGAGCGGCGGCCAGGCGCTGTATCGCTACCACAGCAGCCAGCTTGCGGTGAAAAAAGAGGGCAATAACCGCACCCTGATAGTCGAACTGAGTGCAAAACCTTGCGTTGCCGCCAGCTAATTCAGCCCTCTCGTTAACGGGCTGGCGCCGCGCGTGAAACTTTATCAGAGGCTTGTTCTGACGTTAAGCTGCCTGCTGGCAGGGTGCGGCACGCTCTCAAACGTTGCGCCCGTGGCGGAAGTGCCGCAGCGGGCGCAGCGTGCCTGCGGCGATCCCCAGCCGCGCAATATTGACGAGTGGCTGCCGCTGATGGTTGAGCAGCACTCCCCCGGCATGGTGGTGGGCGTGATTGACGCTCAGAATCAGCGCCATTACTGGCGCTATGGCGTGACGGACCGCGAGCATCGCAGGCCGGTTAATGAAAACACGCTGTTTGCGGTGGGATCGCTCAGCAAGGGAATGACGGCGGAAGCCACGGCGGTGCTGGTCGCGCAGGGTCGCCTGCGCTGGTCCGATACCCTTGCAACGCTGCTGCCGCCGACGGTTGCCCTGAGCGACGATGCGAAGAACATTACGCTGCTGCAGCTTGTTACCCACACCTCCGGCCTGCCGCGCCAGAATATGGATTTGCCGATGCTGGCCGCCTTCGTCCGCTATCTGGGGAACGGGGAAAACTTTTATACCCGTCTTGACAGCGATCGGGTCGTTGACGATTTGGCGCATTTTGTGAAGCCCGCAAGCGATGAGCCTCGCTATTCAAACCTCGGCTATGCGGTGCTGGATTATGTGCTGAACTACCAGACCGGGCAGCGCGCGGATCGGCTTGTGGATACGCTGCTTTTCGCCCCTCTGGGCATTCACAACGCCAGCTTCACGCCGCAGAAGCTGAAAGCATGGCCGCAGCGGGCGATAGGCCACGCGGGCAGCCAACCGAAATTTGTCCCGGCCGGACAGGTGGTGCCGGACTGGCGCTTCACGGGCAATATGCTTGGCGCAGGCGGGTTATATGCCGATACGGCCGATTTGCTTACCTTTGCCGCCGCGCACCTTGGCAGAACGGGAAATAGCCTGCTGGACAGCGCCATGCATGACGCCATGCAGGTTTATTATCCGCGTAAAAAAGAAGCCGCGAACATTGCCTGGGTGAGCGATACCTATGGCGAACAGACCATCACTTACCAGGTGGGCTATATCGGCGGCTATTCCAGCTACATTGGCATCGACCGGCAGCATCATTTTGCGGTGGTGGTGTTGCAAAACAGTTTCACCTGGCAGAACAACCTTGGCCACAGCGTGCTGCGCCAGCTATGGCGCGAGCAAAATATGGCGGAAACCTGCAGCAAAAAAGCGGCCATCTGAAGCAATTCTTCCTTAACGTTACGTTACGCAAGCTTATTGCGGCGGATCAAAATCTGCTGCAATAAACGTCTTGCTGGCTAAAAAGTGACCATACTCTATATGCGTGTTATGGCTTCACTTCGTAGGGAGGGTAAATGCATGTCCAGGACTACGCTCAGGCGCGATCTTCTGCAAAAGATGATCGTTGCAAAAATAGATCTCGCGGCTTATCTCTCTTTGCGGCGGGCGAAAGGGTATATGACGGTCGTTGAGAGTGAACATCTGCGCGATAATCTGTTCGAGCTGTGCACCGAGTACCGTCGGAATTTACCCGACGTGAAGATAATCTTTTTGCCGCAGGAAATTGCCTCATTCGACAGGGGCATTGCGGCGGTTTCTTCCGCCGCCGTCTGTCTGATGACCGGGCAGCACGACTGCCCGCACTACGTCGCAATAGACGCCGATAAGCTGGAGGTCTGCCTTGAGAAGCTTTCGCACAGCCTGAACGGGCTGCTTGTCAGCCGACAGGCCATCGAGGCGTAACCACGGGGGAGGCAACTCCCCCAACTGCATTTTAAGGTTGTGTAAAAATCCTCTCCCGATAAATGCAGGCGGCTACCCTTATGCTGTTAACACAAAAGGAGATGCCGTATGCCCTGGTCTTCATCCCGTTTACTCTTTGCAGCTTTTATCCTCTCCTCGAGCGTCGTTCAGGCCGCTTCCGTGAACGTTGACGTGCTGCAAAGCAAGCTCGATCACCCCTGGTCGCTGGCATTTTTGCCGGATAACAAAGGCATGCTGATTACGCTGCGTGACGGGCAGCTACGCCACTGGCAGCCGGGCGCAGGGCTGGGCGACCCTATTGTCGGCGTACCTGATGTCTGGGCGCACGGACAGGGCGGGCTGTTCGATGTGGTGCTGGCGCCTGATTTTGAACGCAGCCGCAAAGTATGGCTTAGCTTTGCGGAAGCTGGCGATAACGATAAAGCAGGCACCGCCGTGGGTTACGGCACGCTTAACGCCAGCCTTAAACGGCTGGAGAATTTTAAAGTGGTATTCCGCCAGCAGCCCAAACTCTCTACCGGCAACCACTTTGGCGGGCGCATGGCCTTCGATGGCAAAGGGCATCTGTTTATCGCGCTGGGGGAGAACAACCAGCGCTCTGGCGCGCAGGATCTCGACAAGCTGCAGGGCAAGGTAGTGCGTCTTAACGAAGACGGCACGGTTCCCAACGACAATCCGTTTGCGGGCAAGCAGGGCGCACGCCCTGAAATTTGGTCTTACGGGCACCGCAACCCACAGGGGCTTGCGATTAATCCTGCAAACGGCGAACTGTGGCTCAACGAGCACGGTCCGCGCGGCGGTGACGAAATTAATATCCCGCAGGCGGGCAAAAACTACGGCTGGCCGCTTGCGACATGGGGCATTAACTACAGCGGAATGAAGATCCCGGAAGCGAAGGGGGAAATCGTTAAAGGTACGGAGCAGCCGAATTATTACTGGAAAGTCTCACCGGCGATAAGCGGCATGGCGTTCTATAACGCAGATAAATTCCCGCAGTGGAAAGAGAAGCTGTTTATCGGCGCGCTCAAGGAGAAAAACCTGATAGAGCTGACGCTTGACGGCGATAAGGTGACCGGGCAGCAGCGCCTGCTGGAGTCGCGTAAACAGCGCATCCGGGACGTGCGTGTCGGCCCGGACGGTTTTGTCTACGTCCTGACCGACGAATCTGACGGGCAGTTGCTGAAGCTCAGCCCGTCAGCTTAATGGGATCATAACGATTTTCTGAAACGCCGGACGCTGGGTAAGCTGTTCATACCAGCGTCGCAGGTTGGGGTGCGCGCCCCATTTCACATCAAGGTTCAGCAATGCATAAAGCGTGGGCCCCAGCGCGATATCCGCTAGTCCAAACTCGGCGCCACCAAGCCACGGCTGCTTCGCCAGTTCGGCATCCAGAATGCTAAACAACTCATCGCACTGCACGATACTCTCTGCAATCAGCTTCTGGTCGCGCTGTTCCGGGGCGGTTCGTACGAGGCTCATAAAGACGCCGCGGTAAGGAATAACCAGGGCGGTTGCCGCCCAGTCCATCCATTTTTCGCCCTGCGCACGCGCAGCCGGCGATTCAACCCATAACGACCCTTGGTACTGCGCGGCGAGATAGCGCACGATGGTATTGGATTCCCACAGCGTCAGGTCTGTTGCGTCATCCTGGATGCACGGCACCAGCGCGTTAGGGTTCATCGCCAGATATTCCGCATCGTGCGTTTTACCAAATTTCCCGCCAGCCGGAATGGAGTGATACGCCAGGCCTTGCTCTTCCAGACACCACAGCACTTTCTTCACATTGGTTGAATTGTCTCTGCCCCAAACGGTTATCATATTTGCTCCTGATTGATGAATGCGCTTCATATTCAGTACGTGACGTGTAAGAAAACACCTTATCATCGCAGCAGGCCACAAAAAAATAATCCTGGCGGCAGCGGGCACGGAAAATTTCGAATAAACTTAACAAACTTTACCAATGCCGTATTTCTTTAAATAGATTCGCACGCTTTACTGACAACTTGAAATACTCTATGGCGGCGTAAGTCGTGACTTTTTTGAATGGATACTCGGGTGGTTTTATGAAGAGTTTGCTAAACCCTGCGTCGTTACGGGCCCTGCTTGCAGGGACGACACTTCTGTTAGTAGCGGCTCCGGCGGCTGCGGCTGAACAGACAACGGCAAATGCCCCACAGGTTGACGCCAGAGCCTGGATTTTAATGGATTACGCCAGCGGTAAAGTGCTGGCGGAAGGTAACGCCGACGAAAAGCTGGATCCGGCAAGCCTGACCAAATTAATGACCAGCTATGTGGTTGGCCAGGCGCTAAAAGCAGAAAAAATTCACCTTACTGATATGGTGACCATCGGTAAGGACGCGTGGGCAACCGGTAACCCGGTGCTGCGCGGCTCCTCGCTGATGTTCCTGAAGCCCGGCGATCTGGTCTCGGTGGAAGACCTGAACAAAGGGGTAATTATCCAGTCAGGTAACGACGCCAGCATCGCCATTGCGGATTTTGTAGCCGGCAGCCAGGACTCCTTTGTGAGCCTGATGAACAACTACGCGCAAAAACTCAATCTCACCAATACCACGTTTAAAACGGTACACGGCCTGGACGCGCCGGGACAGTTCAGCACCGCCCGCGATATGGCGCTGTTAGGCAAAGCCCTGATTCACGACGTGCCCGAAGAGTACGCCATTCATAAAGAGAAAGAGTTTACCTTCAACAAAATCAAGCAGCCAAACCGCAACCGCCTGCTGTGGAGCTCAAATATTAACGTAGACGGCATGAAAACCGGCACTACGGCAGGGGCGGGATACAATCTGGTGGCCTCGGCGACGCAGGGCGATATGCGCCTGATTTCCGTGGTGCTGGGCACTAAGACCGACCGTATCCGCTTTAACGAAAGTGAAAAGCTGCTGACGTGGGGTTTCCGCTTCTATGAAACCGTTACGCCAATCAAGCCGGACGCCACCTTCGTGACGCAGCGCGTATGGTTTGGCGACAGCAGCGAAGTGAAGCTTGGCGCGGGCGAAGGCGGCTCGGTCACTATTCCACGCGGGCAGTTGAAAAACCTGAAGGCCAGCTTCACGCTGACCCAGCCGCAGCTAACCGCGCCGCTGAAAAAAGGCCAGGTCGTCGGCGCTATCGACTTCCAGCTAAACGGCAAATCCATTGAACAGCGCCCGCTGATGGTGATGGAAGACGTGAAAGAGGGCGGCTTCTTCAGCCGGATGTGGGACTTCGTGCTGATGAAGTTCCATAGCTGGTTCGGAAGCTGGTTCTCCTGATTACCAGAGCAGCCTAATACTCTGCGCCGCGGCGTAATCCATAAACGCCGCGGCGGGTTTTTCATTGCTGATAATGGTATGGAACGACGTCAGCGGCCCCATGCAGGCTGGCCGTACCTTGCCAAATTTACTGTGGTCCACCACCAGCACGCAAAGCTGCGACATCGAAAGCGCCCAGTGTTTTACCGGCAGTTCATCAAGGTTAAAGCAGGTAGCGCCCAGACGCGTGTGCAGGCCTGCCGCCGAGAAAAAGGCGATATCCGGGCAGAGGTTGCGTAAACACTCCTGAAAGTTAATCGGCTTGAAAATCGCATTGCTGGCGTGAAATTCACCGCCGCTTAAAATCACCCGGCAGTTGGGTTTGTCCTGCAGGGCGAGAAAGGTATTCAGGGAATAGCAAACGCCGGTAAACGCCAGTTCGTCATCCAGCGCTTCAATGATGTAAGGCGTAGTGGTGCCGCAGTCAAAAAACAGTCTGATGCGGGCGGATCATCGCCGCCGCAAGGCGCGCAGCCTGGCGTTTTTCTTCAATATGGCGAGACTTCTGGTCGCTCAGCAAATAGTGGCTGGCGGTTGAGCTGCGCGGTTCAAGCACCACATAGCCGCCCAACAGCACCACTGGCCCGGATTCGCCGTTCAGATCGCGACGGATAGTCATCTCCGACACGCCCAGCAGGCTGGCCGCATCCTTGAGGTGAATTTTATCGCTGCGTTTAAGCGCCTGAATCAGGCGATTGATGCGTTCGTCGCGCCGGGTTTCCATCATCTAATTTGCACATTCCATTCCCTCGCCGCGCAAAGAAGCGGGCGAGGGACGTTATTCGATAACGCATATTACCTGCGCCAAATCGCTTAGTCACGCACCCAGCCCTTACGGATAAACAGCGCGAAGCAGAAACGGTGCGCCTGATGCAGACGCCTATAAATCAGCGCTCCCCAGGCGTTCCACAGCATCTGTGCAACCCCGCAGGAACACAGGCCAACCAGCAATCCGCCCAGCATATCCAGCGGCCAGTGTACGCCCAGATAGACCCGCGACCAGGCGATGGCGCAGGCGAGGGCAAATAACACCGCACCGGACCACAGGCGGTGCCAGAACCAGAAGGCCAGCGCAAAAGTGAAGATCACCGTACCGTGGTCGCTTGGGTAGGAATCGTCCGCGGCGTGATGCAGGAAGTTATAGCCAATACCCTCAACAAACGGGCGATCGTGCGGGAACAGATGGCCAACCACCCAGGAGAGGGAAACGCTGATAACGATTGCCATTGCGGTTTTAATCACCATCTCGCGCTGGGCTGTAATCTGCCTGCGCTGGCCCCACAGCCACAGCACGACAATCAGCAGCGGCACGATATTTATCAGGTCTTTGGCAATAAAAATGGCCAGCCTGATTATCCATTCCGGCGAGGAAGGCGTGGCGTTAATCAGTAAAAAGAGCGTCTGATTGAGTTGTTCCATCATAACGGTTTTGGTTCCTTAACTATCCAGGTGGAGACGATGCCGTATGCCCCCAGTTGCGTTAACCATACCCACCAACCTGCCCACAGGTTGTGGCTGAAAAAGTGCGCGCCGCGCATTACCTGGCCGTAGCCCATGATAAGGCCGAGCGCGATGCCGCCTGCAAGGCAGCACCAGGCAAGCGTTGGGCGCTCGCGGTAAAACAAAAAAAACAGCGCCATCGCGGCAAAACCGCTTGAAGCATGTCCCCCAGGGAAGCAGCGTCCTGGCCCGCTTCCCGCCGGCACCTCGCCGAACAGCGGATAAGAAGTCGCTTTGCCGCCGTACTCCAGCAAATCCCACGGGCAGGAGTGGTGGCTGGTAGCCTTCAGAATACCTACGGTCAGGGCGCCCAGACCAAACAGCACGGCGACCGTTATCAGACGCGGCCGGCGGCGAATCAGACCATAAATCAGGGCGATGGTAGCGGCGGCGATAATAAAATCTTTCAGCAGCCGGTGATTGAGCAGATCGAGCAGATGATTCTTTTGCAGCGGAAAACTGCGGCTTGCTGCGTCGTACCAGTAACCCGTTATCAGCCTGTCCAGGCCTTCATTGCGCGACAGCCACGTAAAGACGACGGCAAGCGCTATAAGGCTGATGAACTGGTAAAGGTAAAAGCGTACCGACAATCGGTAAAGCGGGTTTGTCTTAATTACCAATCCCTTATCTGATAACAGGACATTATGCTGAGCGGTCATGGCGCTACTTTTTAGAAGAAAAGCTCAGCATACGCAGGCGATCTTAAGAAAACCTTAAACAAAATGAAGGTTGTGCGGTATCTGCAGGCGTCGTCCATAATTCACTATCTACGGCGCAGGCAATTTATTAAACTGCGCGTGATTGCCGTTCCTTCAGGTCATTATCCTCTCGAGTAACCAATGCAAAATAATAAAAGACTGGGTCGCCAGGCACTGCTTTTCCCGCTGTGCCTGGTACTTTATGAATTCTCCACCTACATCGGCAACGACATGATCCAGCCGGGCATGCTGGCGGTGGTGGAGCAGTACAACGCGGGTATCGAATGGGTGCCCACTTCGATGACGGCCTATCTGGCGGGCGGGATGTTTTTGCAGTGGCTGTTAGGGCCGCTGTCTGACCGTATCGGCCGACGTCCGGTGATGCTTAGCGGCGTGGTGTGGTTTATCGTCACCTGCCTTGCCACCCTGCTTGCGCAAAACATTGAGCAGTTCACCATCCTGCGCTTTTTGCAAGGCATAAGCCTGTGCTTTATCGGCGCGGTGGGATACGCGGCGATTCAGGAATCGTTCGAGGAGGCGGTGTGTATCAAAATTACCGCATTAATGGCGAACGTGGCGCTGATTGCGCCGCTGCTGGGGCCTTTGGTGGGCGCGGCCTGGGTGCATTACGCGCCGTGGGAGACAATGTTTATTCTCTTTGCGTTGCTGGCGGCGTTTTCCTTCTTTGGTTTGCAGCGCGCGATGCCGGAAACGGCGACGCGTCTGGGCGAGAAGCTGTCGTTAAAAGAACTCGTTCATGACTACAAGCTGGTGCTAAAAAATATCCGCTTTGTGGCAGGCTCGCTGGCGATAGGTTTTGTCAGCCTGCCGCTGCTGGCGTGGATTGCGCAGTCGCCGGTGATTATCATCAGCGGCGAGAATCTCAGTACCTATGAGTATGGTTTATTGCAGGTGCCGATTTTCGGCGCGCTGATTCTGGGGAATCTCGTGCTGGCGCGCTTAACGTCGCGTCGCAGCATCCGCTCGCTGATTATTCTTGGCGGCTGGTGGATTGTGCCGGGCCTGGCGGTAGCCGCGGCGGCAACGGTCGTTTCGCCCCATGCGTATTTTTGGATGACCTTTGGCCTGAGCCTGTATGCCTTTGGCATCGGCCTTGCGAACGCGGGCCTGGTGCGCCTGACGCTGTTTGCAAGCGAGATGAGCAAGGGCACGGTGTCGGCGGCGATGGGGATGCTGCAAATGCTGATTTTTACCGTCGGCATCGAGGTGAGCAAACATGCCTGGTTGCACGGCGGCAGCGGCCTGTTCAGCCTGTTTAACCTGCTGGGCGGCGTGCTGTGGCTGGGGCTGATGTTTCTATTTTTGAAGGATAAGACCGTTGGGAATATGACGGACGTTTAACGCTGCCGGTAGCGCAGACGATAAAAAATACCCCGGCATGCCGGGGTATTTCAGATTGCTGACAAAGAAGCAAAAAGCGTGGCTTTCCCTTCTTTGTGACCATCAGCCGAAAATCAACGGGTTGATTTTCCTTGTTTTTAAATGACAGCCCTTTTTTTTGTCACGCTGGAAGGTTTGTCATCAGTCTCATTTTGTTTTTACTTAACGGCCATGCCAGGCTGCGCGCCGCTGTCCGGGCTTAACAGGAAAATATCTTTTCCGCCGGGGCCCGCGGCCATCACCATTCCTTCCGAGATGCCAAAGCGCATTTTACGCGGCGCAAGGTTTGCCACCATCACCGTCAGACGGCCTTCCAGCTTCTGCGGTTCCGGATAGGCAGAACGGATACCGGAGAACACGTTGCGGGTTTCGCCGCCAAGATCGAGCGTCAGGCGCAGCAGCTTGTCAGAGCCTTCAACAAATTCCGCTTTCTGAATCAGCGCAATGCGCAGGTCTACTTTGGCGAAATCGTCAAAGGCGATGGTTTCACCAATCGGGTCGTCCGCCAGCGGGCCGGTAGCCGTTGGGCTTGCTGCTTTCACTTCTTCTTTCGAGGCTTCAACCAGCGCTTCAACCTGCTTCATCTCGATGCGGTTGTACAGCGCCTTAAAGTTATTCACCCTGTGGTTCAGCAGCGGCTGCTGGATAGCATCCCAGCTCAGCTCGGTATTCAGGAAAGCTTCAGCACGCTCGGCAAGCGTTGGCAGCACCGGCTTCAGCCAGGTCATCAGCACGCGGAACATATTGATGCCCATGGTGCAGATGCTTTGCAAATCGGCATCGCGACCTTCCTGTTTTGCCACCACCCAAGGAGCCTGTTCGTCAACGTAGCGGTTTGCCACGTCGGCCAGCGCCATGATTTCACGTACCGCACGGCCAAACTCACGGCTTTCCCACGCCTCGCCAACGCTTGCTGCGGCATCGGTAAAGGTTTTGTACAGCGCCGGGTCGGCAATTTCTGCAGACAATTGGCCGTCGAAGCGCTTAGCGATAAAGCCCGCGTTACGGGATGCGAGGTTAACGACCTTGTTGACGATGTCGCTGTTCACACGCTGAACAAAGTCTTCCAGGTTCAGGTCGATATCGTCGATGCGCGAGGAGAGCTTCGCGGCGTAGTAATAGCGCAGGCTGTCGGCATCAAAATGATTCAGCCAGGTGCTGGCTTTAATAAACGTACCGCGCGATTTGGACATTTTCGCGCCGTTTACCGTCACATAGCCGTGCACGAACAGGTTAGTGGGCTTGCGGAAGCCGCTGCCTTCAAGCATTGCAGGCCAGAACAGGCTGTGGAAATAAACGATGTCTTTACCGATGAAGTGATACAGCTCGGCGATGGAGTCTTTCTTCCAGTATTCGTCAAAGCTTGCGGTATCGCCGCGCTTGTCGCACAGGTTTTTAAATGAACCCATATAGCCGATTGGCGCGTCCAGCCAGACGTAAAAGTATTTGCCCGGCGCGTCCGGAATTTCAAAGCCAAAGTAAGGCGCGTCGCGGGAGATATCCCACTGCTGCAGGCCGGATTCGAACCACTCCTGCATTTTGTTCGCCACCTGTTCCTGCAACGCGCCGGAGCGGGTCCAGGCCTGCAGCATTTCGCTAAACGACGGCAGATCAAAGAAGAAGTGTTCGGAGTCACGCATTTCAGGCGTAGCGCCGGAAACCACGGATTTCGGGTCGATAAGCTCGGTTGGGCTGTAGGTCGCGCCGCAAACTTCGCAGTTATCGCCGTACTGATCCGGTGATTTACATTTCGGGCAGGTGCCTTTTACGAAACGGTCCGGCAGGAACATGCCTTTTTCCGGATCGTAAAGCTGGGAGATAGTGCGGTTTTTAATAAAACCGTTCTCTTTCAGGCGACCATAAATCACCGATGCCAGCTGGCGGTTTTCATCGCTGTGCGTGGAGTGATAGTTGTCATAGCTAATATTGAAACCGGCAAAGTCAGCCTGATGCTCCTGGCTCATTTCGCCAATCATCTGCTCCGGAGTAATACCTAACTGCTGTGCCTTCAGCATGATAGGCGTGCCGTGCGCGTCGTCCGCGCAGATGAAGTTGACCGTATTGCCGCGCATTCGTTGGTAACGGACCCAGACATCAGCCTGAATATGCTCCAGCATGTGACCGAGGTGGATTGAGCCGTTAGCGTACGGAAGTGCGCACGTTACCAATAATTTTTTCGCGACATGAGCCATAGTAGGAATTGCATCTTCTAAAGAGAAAAGGGCTTTGATGTTAACCGAAAGCCCGCCCCCCGGTAAACCACACAAGGTGCACAAGGAAATTTTATCGCGCCTTGCGGCATCTGATATGCTTAGCAAACTGCAATGTACGATAAAAAACATAAGGAGTCGGGATGAGCTCTCAATCCCAGGCAAGTAAATCCCCCGAGCAGTTGCGCGCGATGGTCGCCGGGACGCTGGCCAATTTTCAGCACCCAACCCTGAAGCACAACCTTACCGTGCTCAAAGCCCTGCATCACGTCGCTATGCTTGACGACACGCTGCACGTTGAGCTGCTAATGCCTTTCGTATGGAAAAGCGGTTTTGAAGCGCTGCAGGAGGAGTGCAGTTCAGATTTGCTGCGTATCACCGGTGCGAAGGCCGTGGACTGGAAGCTCAGCCACAGCGTGGCCACCTTAAAACGCGTGAAAAACCAGCCCGGCATCAACGGCGTGAAAAATATTATCGCCATAAGCTCCGGTAAAGGCGGGGTAGGGAAGTCGAGCACGGCGGTAAACCTTGCGCTGGCGCTGGCGGCCGAAGGGGCGAAAGTCGGCATTCTGGATGCGGATATCTACGGCCCGTCGATTCCAAATATGCTGGGAGCCGAACACGAGCGTCCTACTTCCCCGGACGGCACGCACATGACGCCAATCTCGGCGCATGGCCTTGCGACCAACTCCATTGGTTATCTGGTTACCGATGAAAACGCCATGGTGTGGCGCGGTCCGATGGCCAGCAAAGCGCTGATGCAGATGCTGCAGGAAACAATGTGGCCGGATCTGGATTATCTGGTGCTGGATATGCCGCCGGGCACCGGCGATATTCAGCTCACCCTTGCGCAAAACATCCCCGTAACGGGCGCGGTGGTCGTTACCACGCCGCAGGACATCGCGCTAATCGATGCCCGCAAAGGCATTGTGATGTTCGAGAAAGTTGATGTGCCGGTGCTGGGCATCGTTGAGAACATGAGCATGCATATTTGCAGCAACTGCGGTCACCATGAGCCGATTTTCGGCACCGGCGGCGCGCAGAAACTGGCGGACCAGTATCATATTGCGCTGCTGGGTCAGATGCCGCTGCATATCTCGCTGCGTGAAGATCTGGACGCCGGTAAGCCTACGGTAATCAACCGTCCGGACAGCGAATTCACCGCTATTTATCGCCAGCTGGCAGGGCGCGTAGCGGCTCAGCTTTACTGGCAGGGTGAGGTCATTCCTGCGGATATTGCCTTCAGAGCGGTTTGATTTACACGGCGGGTGGCGCAAGCTTGCCCGCCTTATTGCCTACACCACAAAATGCATTAAAAAATATTCTCCGCCCGGCCCTTCACCACGGGCTTCGATACGCCAGCCGTGCCGCTGATAAAACGCTATCGCATGTTTATTCTTCACCAGGCATTTCAGCGCGCCCGTGCTGCTAAATTCCGACTGCACTTTTTCCAGCAGGGCATGGCCTACGCCGCGGCCGCTGTGCTCGGGTGCGACAAACAGGTTGTGCAGGAAATTATCGTTCACCCATACCGAAGCAAAACCCAGCCGGTGCCCGTCTTCTTCTGCTACCCAGATGTGCTCGTCTTTGGTTGCGGCATCAAAGTCTTCCAGCTGCCAGCCGCTGCCGTCCAGCCACGGCCAGGCCTCACGCCGGGCATGCAGGTATAGCGTCCTTAAAAAAGGGCGATCGCTTTCGGTCCAGGGACGAACTATCACGGCATATTCCTTCCATTTTTAACGAAACTATCATCTGTGAGCGGTGCAGGGGGTAAAACGGCGTAGTTTTTATTACAATGTTGCTGCTTCTCTATATACTGCCCGCTTTTCGAGAGTTTGAACGAGAGATACTCACCATGATGAATAACGACGTATTACGCAGCGTGCGCTACATGCTGAATTTGAACAACGATGACATGGTGAAAATTTTCGCCCTGACGGATACCGCGGTCACCAATGAGCAAATTGTCACCTGGACCAAAAAGGAAGACGAAGACAAGTTTAAGCTCTGCCCGGATATCCTGATGGCAAACTTCTTAAACGGCCTGATTTACTTTCGACGCGGCAAAGACGAAAGCAAGCCGGCGCCAAAAATTGAACGCAGGATGACCAATAACATCATTCTGAAAAAGCTGCGTATCGCGTTCGATCTCAAAAGCGACGACGTGCTGGATATTCTGACTTCACAGGATTTTCGCATCTCCATGCCGGAAATCACCGCCATGATGCGTGCGCCGGAACATAAAAATTTCCGCGAGTGCGGCGATCAGTTCCTGCGCTACTTTCTGCGTGGTTTAACTGCACGCGTGCAGAAGAAGTAAATCGTTTAGCGACCAGCTAGCAGGGCGGGTAAGCGCAAGGCTACCCGCCCTCAAATCAGGCATCAGATTTTATAAAGGACGATCGGTTGTCGTGGTTACCACTACTTCTGGCTGCGAGCGACGACCCAGCATCCCCATTGCACCGGCAAGTACCGCTTCAATAATAAACATGAAGAAGGCAAACCAGCTGGCTTTCGCTGTGGCAGCCGCGGCTTTATCCGCTGCTTCACGGGCTTTTTGCTCGGCCTCTTTCTTCAGCTCCTCATATTTAGCTCGTGCCGCCTGATAGTTTTTCTCAGTCTGATCCACTATCTGTTCGGCTTCCGCATCTGATTTACCGGTTCTGGCAATAATAATGTTTTTCAGCGCCTCCCGATCGGCCGCCTGGAAGGTGCTTTCATTTCGCTGGGCCAGGCCTTTAATAAAGGTGCTGATATCGCCTCCCTGATTAAGTTGATTCTGCGCCCGGTTACCTTCATTTTGCGCCTGATTTTGTAATGCCTCAGGCTGAAGTTCCGGTTTGCCCGTTTGTCGCAATGTCGTTTCCAGCTCGTTTTGCAGACTATCAAGGTTAATATTATTTTCCTGTAGCTTATCTTTTGTCATTTGCGTTACCGAAGGCGCTACCGCGGAAATACCGCTGCCAAGGGCTTGCAGGCCCGCGCCGGCAACGTTAGCGGCTCCGCTCATCGCGCTGTTAGCCAGTGAAATGACAAACCAGGCGCATACCAGGGTATTAACGCCAAACATTAAAACGCCATGCAGCGCACCTTCACGGTGGGCGAGCCGCCCGCTAATATACCCACCTGCGGCAATAGCAATTAGCATGCTTATACCGGTCCAGATGGCGGCGCCGGTGGCGATACCGTCCAGCGGATGCTGCTCTTGCAAAGGATCTATTGTCGTGGTGCCAATTGCCGTACCGAGAATTGCCAGCAGTAAATAAACCACCATGGAAATAACTACGCCAGCAAAAATAGCACTCCAGGAAATACGTTTCAGGGGGGGATAATTACGTCTGGTATAGGCAAGGTCGTAATCTCTGTTATCAGGAGCTTGAGGATCTATCATGGCACATCTCCCTATTTTCAGCGTGGAAGGTAAGAGGTGAAAGGAGCGATAAAATTAAAATTTAGCTCTTAATTTAAATTCTGTGAAGGAACGGCGAGTAAATAAATAAAAAAAGCCGCCGGAAAAATACTCTGCTATGAAACGGAGCATTTGACCAATGCGGCTTATAGAATTAACTATAATGGCCTTGCAGGATCTATGGGTTCAATAATCCTGTCCGGGTCTTCGGGATCGATATCATCCGGTAAAGGTTCCTCGTCAGGCACGCGAGGAACAGGTTCATCATCAGGAAGCGGATCAACGAAATCAGGGCGTTCGGACATATAACCTCCAACTAAAACCTGCGTTAATTCAGCTAATCAAAACTCATTTCTGGTTTTGTTTAGGTTTCTTTTCATCGTTTTTCGGCGTTTTTTCCTGATTCTTCGGCTGGTCTTTAGAAACCTGCAATATAATGTTTTTCATCATAAACTCCGGTAGGGTAAGTAGCATTTTGCTACCTTCGAAGTATAGTTATTTACTGTTGTTACCGCGAGCGAAGCGGTATATATAAAAAAGAGAAAAGTTGCCTGACTTTAAAAGGATTTTAAAATAGATGGGTTTTTCATTAGCTTATAAATAAACGCTCGTTATTATATCTGTGCCGCCGGTTTAATTATTTGTTTCTGCCGCGTAAATCGCACCCGCGCTTTCTGAGCGCCGGGTGCGTAGAATGAAACGCAAAAAGCGGGTCACCCACCAGATCTGGCCGTGACCCGGCCCATTATTCCCTGGCCACCAGCTTGTTTGTCGGCTGTTCGAGGATCATGGTTTGCGTCTGGCTGAGGCTAATACCCTCGGCGCGGAGCATTTTGAGAATTTCATACAGCAGGTCGCTGCGCGTTGTGCTGACCATGCGCGGGCTGTTCACATAGCCGGTAACGCTCAGCACAATCCCGGTTGGCCCCAGTTCTTTAAAGCTCACCGACGGCGGCGGGTTTTCCAGAATGGATTCATGCAGGGTATAGGCCTCGAGCAGTAAATTACGCACCTGCTCAGGGTCGATATCCAGCGGGAAGGTCAGCGCGATAGTGGCCACGCCTTGCGCATTGCCCATAGTGGCGTTTCTTACGTTTTGCGAAATGAGCTGCGAGTTGGGCACTATTACCGTGGATTTATCCCCAAGCTGAATTTCAGTAGCGCGCACGTTGATGCGGCGAATATCGCCCTCCACGCCGCTGATGCTGACCAGATCGCCCACTTTTACCGGCCTTTCGGTAAGCAGAATAAGACCGGAGATAAAGTTCTTCACAATCTCCTGCAAGCCAAAACCAATACCTACCGACAGGGCGCTGACGATCCACGCCAGCTTGTTCCATTCGATGCCCAGCATCGAGAGCGTCAGCATGATGATAAGCACGTAGCCAACGTTGGTGAACAGCGTCACCAGCGAGGCGCGCAGGCCTCTGTCCATCATGGTTTTCGGCAGGAAATCATGATCCAACCAGCGGCGCGTGGAGCGCAGCACGTACAGGCCAATCCCCAGGCACAGCACGGCGTTCACCGCATGCGCCGGAATAATGTTCATCCCTTCGAGGCCCTTGCCGCCCCAGATATCCACGATTTTGCTCAGCAATTCCAGCGGCGTGGTCGTTCCGAACGTACCGTTAAGTAGCGCAACGGCAGCCATCAACAGCAGGGACGTTTTACCTACCGCGGACAATAAAGTCGAAGCGAGCGACAGGTGACGATCGTTAAGGCTCAGCGTGCTTTTAAGGATTTTGCCGCTGTGGGTCGAAGGGGAGAACACGCTTTCGCACAAATCCACCACGAAGTGAATAAGCAGGTACAGGCAACTGACCACAAGGCCAATCCACAGCAGTTCGAAGGTCACAAAGCGCGCCAGCGGAATGTAGCCTATCAGCAACGCCAGCAGGATCACTAAAGCCGTCAGGCTGATAATCAAATGAATAATGCCAGCAAGCGTGGAGCGCGCTTCGGTTTGTTCACCTTCAGCACGCATGCTTCGGCGCATGCGGTTGACGCGGATTGGGGCCACAAGGCAGTTAATCGCCACCAGCAGGGCCGACAACCCGTTGCCGAACAGGGTGGCGTCGATGCTGGCGCCAACCAGCGCGTTCAACTGTTCAATGGTGCCGAAGATAAAGATAAAGGTTGCCAGCAGAATAGGGAAAGAGGCGAGCGTTTTAGCCAGCGGATCGGCAATACCCGGCAGACGCCAGGAGGGATGGCGGTTGGAGAGTAATGCAATACCAAGACCGGCGATGATGGCTGAGAAATAGGTCAGCCCGACTAGCTGTTCCGCATATTCAATCACCAGCTCGGAGGTATCCGGCAGGCGGGTAAAAATATAACAAATCAACTGCATGCTGATGCCCAGCGTCAGCATGGTGCTCAGGGTGGTGAAACAGGCAAGGAAGCTGCGGCGAAAACGCCCCTGCGGCAGCCAGCGCGGCAGGATCCAGTTAATCGGCAAATCCAGCGCCCGGCGACCGAACAGACCAATGCCCAGCGCCAGCAGCAGGTAGAATCCGGTGCCGAAACGCCACTCTTCGTCCCATGCCTGATGCCAGGCGTCGCTGACCTCCGAGCCAAAGTTGCTAAAGCGATTAGCGTCTTTGTCGCCTGGATCAAGAAGCGGCGTCCAGAACTCCTTGCTTAAAATGCTGCCGGTGTTCAGAGCTATCTGCGTTTTCAGCGCATCGCGGCGCAGCCCGGAGATTTGCGCCGACAGATTTTGCGCGCCCACGCCAATAGCTTTGGTTTGCTCAATCTGTGTGGTGAGAAGCGTTTTGCTGTTATTTAACTGTTTACGCTGGCTGATTACCTGCGGGGTTTCCGTCAGCGTGCCCGGAGCAGGGGCCGGGCCCAGTACATCCAGCTGGGCCTGGACCTGCGTCAGCTGCGGCGCCAGCGCCACGGAAAGCTTATCGGCATCGCCAACGAGCTTCTGCGCATCGTCATTGAGCTGGGTAAACTCTTTATCGGCTTTAGCCGCAGAGACCCGCTGCTTGAGCGAATCCAGACGTTTTTGCAGCGCCGGCAGCTCGGTGCTGGCATTCACTTTTACCGGCTGTTCGGCGCCGGTTTGCCCGCTACTTTCTTCTGCCTGAGACAGAAAGGGCGTGAGCATCAAACAGGACAACAATGCCAGTAATAACGGCACTCTTAAGATTTTTTGCATAGCAGAATGTACCCGGAGATCCAAAAATAACGATTTGAAAGCAACCGGCTAAGGATACGCGTAATTTGCAGGAAAAATAGTTCTGTTTGTCTGACTCAGCGCGATGTCGTAAAAGCGTCGCTTTTGTCGTTTACAAGGCTTTCGGCTGCCTGATAATAAGTTTTTCCGTAAGTCGTTAGAGACTGACAGCCACACCCAGGCGCAGTTGCTCATGTCTTTTGCTTCTCCTGTAATTCCTCTGGTTCAACGTGGAACTATCCAACCGGATCACTTTAGTAAGCGTCTTTCTGAGTATGGCAATAGTCTGAAGCAGCAGAATGAACAATGGCTGGCGCACCAATTTCTGAATGATGTGCGGCGCAATATTCCGCCGATGGTTGCACAGGAATACCGCGAGGTTGTTACTCCTTCCGGAGAAGAGGAAGAACAAACGGAAGCACAACCAAAAGAAGTGCTAACGCTGGCTGGCGCGTGGAATATGTACAAAAAGGAGAAGGCTCAGAACTGGACGAAGGCAATTTCACAGGCTAATGAGCGCTTTATGGAAGTCATGTTCATTGTCCTCGGTGCATCAACAGACGTAACGACGATAACCAAGCAGGACATCAAGCAGGTGATGGAAGTTGTTGAAAACTTGCCAAAGCGTGTTGTGCAACCTTATCGGTCAATGACGGTTCAGCAACTGATCGAGTGTGATGATGTTCCGCCAGAAGATTTGGTTGGCGCTGAGTCTATCCACAAGCATTTGAAGATTTACAAACCGCTGTTCAAAACCTTCCTGACGGACAATAAAGATATTCTGGAGAAGTCTCCGACTGATGGAGTAGTCGCCTCACCATCTAAAGCAAGGTTTGGTGCATATAGCGCAGCAGAAATGAGAAAGTTTGTGGGGTGGGCGCTCAAGCAGCCTGACGGGTGGCAGAAGTGGATCACTTTGCTGTTGGCGTACACGGGAGCCAGAAGAGGCGAGATCGCCAAGCTGGAGAAATCACAGATCAAATTTGATGAAGATAGCCAGCGGCACTATCTCCTGATCGCTGAAGGAGGACAGGGTAAAACCGAAAACGCTACAAGGCAGGTGGCGATCCATCCCAAACTAATCGAGTGGGGTTTTCTTGAGTTTGTAAACCGTCAATGGAAAGAGAAAATCTTCTCGCCAGTGTCGGGTAAAAACATGCCGAAAATCGGCAAAGTGTTAGCTGATGTTTGTGATCAACTTGGTATTCCGTACCTTGATGATTATGGACAGCGCCGACTGGTGCATAGCTTCCGACACACAATGATATCAACCTGTTTAGCTGGTTGGGTTGGCAATTTGGCGCACCTGCAACAAGTCGTAGGGCATGAGAAAAGTGGTTCAGGTATAACCCAGCGCTATCTCCATACTTTCCCACTTTCCGCAGTTTGTTATGTAATAGATGGCCTAAATTGGGAATCTAAACCAGGTTGAGGAAACCTGGCGCCCCATAAAATCCAAAGTTTGTGGTTTATTTATCATTTTTCTCTTTATCCATGTAAGCTAACAAATCGAGGCCTTTTTCTGTAATTCCGTAACGACGATAACGAACACCAGCAACTTTTTCATTCTCTACCAATCCATAAATTTTGAGGATTGGGCATACATGCTGATATAAAAACACCTCCCCATCGCTCACAGTAGATGCATTTGTAATGCCATTTATAATATGATTTCTCGTGCCAAAAAGAATAGACGCGAGATCCAATTCGATAGCTTCTTTTTCTCCAGATGCGTTTGGGGGAACAGTAATTTTTTTTGACTTAAGCGTATCAAAGATTTCTTTAAGCGAGTTACTCTTTGGGGGAGTCGCATTTTTTGATTGTAATTTTTGATTTAGTGTTTGAATTTCCTCTTTTAACTCTCTATTTTCTTCGCTAAGTTTGGCTATTTCGTCAGCAAGTTCACGTGAGTCGATAATTTCATCAGCTGAAATCCAACCCTTCAGGCTCCTATTGGAGTTAAAATCAGTAAGGCTTTCATGTACACATAATCTAATATCTTTCACATCTTCAAAGAATGATGAAATGTTGGATAAAACTTTGCTTTTAAATTGAGCTAAAGATTTAGGCTCATTTAATTCTATAAAATCAGTTCCATTCTCTTTAACTTTTAGCTCTAATGCTTCTTCCTTGATTACTACTGCAAACAAAGCCTTACCTTTTTCAACCGCATAGTCATATTCTAACTCTGTGTAGCTTTTGCCTGACGTCGGTTCTATTGAACCATAGCGTCCACCAAGTATTAACATATAAACATCTGATTCATCGATCCAATTTTTTATTATATCCATTTGTGATCGATCAGCAGCGGTAAACAACTCCATACCTGCGGGAATATGCCCAGCTTTAAGGATTGCGCTTACCGCTGCTTGTCTTTCCTCAATCAGGTCAGTAAAAGTGCTGGATACGAAAACCTGTAATTTCCTTTTCATTATTAACCTTTGCTGTGTTCTAAGATGCTTAGAAGAATATTCGCTTTGAAATTCTGTTTCAATTACAGGTCACGAGGAGGTTTCCCTCCTCGTGATCCGGAGCATCTTTTATCCAACCTGACGGTAGGAGTCACGTACCCCGTCACGATAACCATCAGCAAACGCAGCTTGAGGGCTTTTATGGCGAACGGTCCCCGCTTGGCTATCCGGTAAGGCGGCTAAGTCTACCCAAACTTGCCCTGTGCGAGCCAAGCCTGCATGGTATCCCTGATCGTAAGCGCAGCCGCAACATTTATGGCGACCTTCACCACCTTGATCGTGAGGTAAGCTGATGAAAAGAGTATTGTAACGGTGTGACTGTTTACAAATGGTCATGCAATGCTCCTTATGAGCGTTCATTTTAAGGTTTACATGATCCTCTTTGCCTGGCACAATCAAGCCGTCAGAAATGAAGGCAAGGCTAAGATTCATACGAGTTTGGCGACTCGTATTGATCATGCTTTGTAAGCCGGGTTCATGCAAATGAATCCGGTTTTTTTATGCCTAAAATTCAGGCGAGTCACTACATGTGGGGGTGGTCAATCGATGGCGGCCCCACATAGTCGATATTCTAGTGATGATTCTTTTCTGCACAAGGGTTGATTTTGACGTTAAGTTGAGGTTGTGAAAGGGTAAATATGCAAGCCCCTACACAGAATAAGGCCTAGAAGACATGTCAATAATTAAGAAAAAAAATTCAAAATCTGATCGAGTGCTGATTTCTTCAACGGGAGGTCAGAATTGCGCAACATGATATCGCGCAATCTTTATAAGAATAATGAATGTTGCCAGTGGTTTTGATAGTTGCGTGCAACATATAGATAACATCTACGTGTGCGTAAGGAAGGAACTAAGAATGTACCCATAACAGTTGGTGATCTGCTAGACCGCCAGCCCAGACCCTCCGTAAAAAACCAGAATGTTCATCAAATATCCTACAGCCGACACTCCCAGCAATGCTCTTCACCACTTAATCCCATAGGCCATCACAACATGGAAAACGTGCCACAACAGGGCATTTTACTGTTCGTTTTCTGGTCTATTTAACATAATGGTCCAAACCTGCACGGCAGGTGATAGAGGGCGAGGCAAAGGAAAGGAGAAGCACGAAATGAAATTACAACTTGTAGGTAAAGGCAATCTGCCGCTACTGACGTTTATTCTGGGTGGCTGTTCTGATGACAACATTCTAAACTTGGCGAGTCTTGCGCGAAGGCTTGGCTGTAGACGTTCTAGCTTACTTGATCGCATCCACACGTATGGATTCGACAGCTCCGTGAAGTTTTACCTGAATGAACAGCGAAAACTGAAAACATAAGAGCCGGGTTAATCCCAGCTTTTTTTATTAACTTTGCTGAAGTCAAACAAATCATCAAATTTAATAATATCTATCCCGGCGATAGCGTTATTAACGCCTTGCATCCGTTCACCATGTTCATCATAAAGATTACGAATTGTCTCGAATTCCTCCGCTGTTATCTGCTCTTTAAGCAAAGCCTGCGTAATGAGGTTTACTAATTTCGATATAGCTATTTGCGTTTCACCAGCAGAGTGTAGAAGAGCGTTAAATGGTTCCCAAGCTGGTTGTTTAATGGCAACGTTATAGTGGCTAACTTTGACGAAACAGCTACCAATACGAAAGGTGTTTTCCGCCATATCTCTCAAGGAACCTTGAATCTGATAGTAGCTTTCTTGATCTACTCTTTGACCAGTCTTTGCGAGCGTGTCGATAAAAGTCATTATGCGTGTAAGGTCAAAACGCATACGATTATAACGGCCCCTCGTAGCATCGATCTCATCTTTAAGCGCTATTGCAGATGCGAAAGCTTGCTCCATTTTCTTATTTTTCACCATCTCCTGAAGTTTAACCCCACCGAAGATGACGCCACCAAGCACGCTTAAACCTGTTACAGCATTCGAAGCAATAGAGATGACGTTATCCCATGCTTGTAGATCCATTGCCTAGCACTCCTCCAAAGCGAAGGGGCTCGCAGCCCCATTTACTCAGTCAATACTACCGTAACTTACCAGCTCTACATACTCTGATAACACTATCATTCCCGTACCTTTACTGTTGGGCCACAGTGTGGGTCGCGATGTATAGCTCATGCCGTTTTTGAGGGGGTTGTGTCTTTGGCTTCCCGCTGGCATGATCCAGAACAGGGATTAACGGGACGTTAATCGCAATTAGTTTATTTTGATTTATTTGACTCGGGGTGCCCTTCTTTGTGAAGGCTGAGAAATACCCGTACCACCTGA
>DAMALH010000041.1:0-40072 GCA_032000125.1 Buttiauxella sp.
GGGAGCAGACTGTAAATCTGCCGTCATCGACTTCGAAGGTTCGAATCCTTCCCCCGCCACCATTTCTTAGATATCTCCTGACTCCCAGACGCAAAGATTATTCAATATTCCCGCTGGGGAAGAACGAGAAGCTTCGACTAAGGTTCGGCTCACGCCGGTGAGAACGCGCAACGCGCGATCGTCCTTCCCCCGCCACCCCAAGCTATTTTAACTGTCAGCGTTAGTACACCCGATCCCGGCCTTCTCTCTCAGGAGAAGAATAAATAGCCCAGCCCCCCAGCCGCAGGCAAAAAAATACCCGGCAAGGGCCGGGTATTTGTCATCAATCATTACGCTATCAGCGACGGGCGCGAACAACCTGATATTTGCGCGTCAGATACTCAACCGGCGCGCTCCAGATATGCACCAGACGGGTGAACGGGAACAGTAAGAACAGCGTCATGCCCAGCACCAGGTGCATACGGAAGATAAACGCCACGCCGTCCAGATGCGCAGAAGCGCCGCCCTGGAAAGTCACAACCGTCTGCGCCCAGCCCACCAGCTTCATCATCTCGCTGCCGTCCATATGCTGCGCTGAGAATGGAATGGTAAGCAGGCCCAGCGCGCACTGAATCATCAGCAGGCTCATGACGAGAATATCCGCCACGGTGGTGGTAGCCCGGATGCGCGGATTAAACAAGCGGCGTTTCAGCAGCAGCAGACCGCCAACAAGCGTCATTACGCCGCTGGCGCCGCCGGCAAACATTGCCATTTTTTGTTTGATCTCAAGCGGTAAAAACGACTCGTACATCCAGTGCGGCGTCAGCATGCCAAGAAAGTGGCCGGCAAAAATGCCGAGGATGCCGATATGGAACAAGTTGGAGGCCAGCATCATTCCTTTGCGATCAAGCATCTGACTTGAGCCCGCACGCCAGGTGTACTGTCCGTAGTCATAGCGTAACCAGCTACCCACCAGAAAAACCGTACCGCAGAGGTAAGGATAGATGTCAAAGAAGAAGAAGTTGAGAAAATGCATTATTTCCCTCCTGCGATATTCAGATACTGCGGGGCCACCGCGCCAGCAAAACGACGCTGATGCGCGGTGATTTCAGACTCTCCACAGCTATCATCAGCCATGAATTTAACCTGCTCCTCTTCCCACACCGCATCCAGAGCCTGCGGCGTATCGTCGCGCGCTTCGTTAGCGATCTGTTTGCGCACGCTGTCAACGCTGACATCGCTTTCAGCCAGCGCGAGCAGCAGGTCAAACAGCAGTGCATAATCGCTTTCGCGCTGTTTTAAACGTGCGCTGAGCAACGCAAGAATAGGCGAAATGTCCTGAAGACCGCCCTGCGCGTCCGCCGGATTTCGCTGGGAGAGATACTCCAGATACAGCGGCAAATGGTCCGGCAGCTCGTAGCTGTCAATCTCCATTCCCTCCTGCTGATACTGGTTCATCAGATTGACCATCGCCTGACCACGATCGCGGGACTCACCGTGGACATGCTCGAACAATAGCAGCGACGTGGCACGTCCTCGATCGAACAGCGCGCCGTAGCTAGCCTGTGCATCAAGCAGCTCACGACCACAAAGCGAAGCAATAAAGGATGTCAGCGCTTCATGCTGCTGCTCGTTAAACAATTTGCCTTCCGCCAGCGCGGCGGTTAGCTCTTCCTGATGCTGCCACAGGGCATCATCCGGATACTCCATTAAGCGGGAGATTATCAGCAGTTCAATCATGGGCGCGGCTCCGTTTTACCCGTCACATCAATGGAATCGATGCGGCGGCTATTGAACAGGTTAAATTTAGTGTCGCTGCCGTGACAGCCGTCACCAAAGCTAAAGCCGCAGCCGCTGTGTTCCGGGAAGGCGTTTTCCGCCAGTTCGCGATGGCTGGTCGGCACTACGAAGCGATCTTCATAATTTGCAATCGCCAGGTAACGATACATTTCCTGCGCCTGGGCTTCGCTCAGGCCGGCCTCTTCCAGCGCGCTGATATCATGAACGCCGTCGACGGTTTCGGCACGTTTGTAGTGACGCATCGCCATAATACGTTTGAGCGCGCTAATAACCGGTGCGGTATCACCTGCAGTCAGCAGGTTTGCCAGATACTCAACCGGAATACGCAGGCTTTCAATGTCAGGCAGAATACCGGTATGCGGCAACTGGCCCGCGTCGGCCGCGGACTGAATTGGCGATAACGGCGGCACGTACCAGACCATCGGCAGCGTGCGGTATTCCGGGTGCAGCGGCAGTGCCAGCTTCCAGTCCATCGCCATTTTATACACCGGCGATTTCTGCGCGGCGTCTATCACACCCTGTGGAATGCCGTCTTTTAGCGCCTGTGCGATAACGGCCGGATCGTTCGGGTTCAGGAATACGCCCAGTTGGCGTTCATACAAATCCCGTTCATTTTCGGTGCTGGCTGCCGCTTCAATGGCGTCCGCATCGTAAAGCAGCACGCCAAGGTAGCGGATGCGCCCTACGCAGGTTTCGGAGCAAATTGTCGGCATCCCAGCTTCGATTCGTGGATAACAGAAGATGCACTTCTCGGATTTACCGGTTTTCCAGTTGAAATAGATTTTTTTGTACGGACAGCCGGTTACGCACATACGCCAGCCGCGGCATTTATCCTGATCGATAAGGACAATACCGTCTTCTTCACGCTTATAGATCGCACCGCTCGGACAGGTTGCGGCACATGCCGGATTGAGGCAGTGCTCGCAAAGACGTGGCAGATACATCATGAAGGTATTTTCAAACTGGCCGTACATCTCCTTCTGCATGTTTTCGAAGTTCTGATCCCTGGCGCGTTTTTCAAATTCACCGCCAAGTAACTCTTCCCAGTTAGGACCGGCTTCGATTTTATTCATGCGCTGCCCGGTGATCAGAGAACGCGGGCGAGCAACCGGCTGAGCTTTGCTTCCCTCAGGAGCGGTATGCAGGTTCTGGTAGTCGTAATCAAAGGGTTCGTAATAATCATCAATAACCGGCATATGCGGGTTAGAGAAGATTTTCCCCAGAAGCATTGCGCGGTTACCCATGCGCGGCTGTAGCTTGCCGTTAATTTTACGGATCCAGCCACCCTTCCATTTATTCTGGTTTTCCCAGTCGTTCGGGTAGCCGATACCCGGCTTGGTCTCCACGTTGTTAAACCACGCGTATTCCATCCCTTCGCGGCTGGTCCAGACGTTTTTACAGGTCACGGAACAGGTGTGGCAGCCGATGCATTTATCAAGGTTCAGCACCATGCCGACTTGTGAACGAATTTTCATTTTACGCTCTCCTGTTTCTGGTCGTTTCCTTCACCGTCTAACCAGTTAATGTCTTTCATTTTACGCACGATCACGAACTCATCGCGGTTTGACCCGACCGTACCGTAGTAGTTAAAGCTGTAAGCCAACTGCGCGTAGCCGCCAATCATATGGGTCGGCTTCAGGGTGATACGGGTTACCGAGTTATGAATACCGCCGCGCTGGCCGGTAATTTCAGAACCTGGCAGGTTCATAATGCGTTCCTGAGCGTGATACATCATCGTCATGCCGGCGGGTACACGCTGGCTCACTACCGCTCGCGCCGTCAGCGCACCATTTTTGTTAAATACTTCAACCCAGTCGTTATCGGCAATGCCTATCTCTTTGGCATCCGCCTCACACAGCCAGATAATGGGTCCACCTCGGCTCAACGTCAGCATCAGCAGGTTGTCGCTGTAGGTTGAGTGAATACCCCACTTCTGGTGCGGCGTCAGGAAGTTCAGCGCTTTTCCCGGATTGCCGTTGGATTTGTGTTCTATCATTCCATCCACGGAACGAGTGTCGATAGGCGGACGATAAACCACCAGACTCTCGCCAAAGTCGCGCATCCACTGGTGATCCTGATATAGCTGCTGGCGGCCGGACAAAGTACGCCACGGGATCAGCTCATGAACGTTGGTATAGCCTGCGTTGTAGGAGACGTGTTCATCTTCAAGCCCCGACCAGGTCGGACTGGAAATGATTTTGCGCGGCTGAACCTGGATATCGCGGAAGCGGATCTTTTCTTCCTCTTTTGGCCGCGCGAGATGCGTGTGGTCGCGTCCCGTAAACTCACCAAGCGCAGCCCATGCTTTCACCGCGACCTGACCGTTTGTTTCAGGAGCCAGGCTCAGCACCATTTCTGCCGCATCAATTGCCGTTTCGATACGCGGCTGGCCTTTTGCCGGCCCCTCGGTTTTCACGTAGTTGAGCTTACGCAGGAAATCGACTTCTTTTTCGGTGTTCCACGAAATCCCTTTGCCGCCGTTGCCGATTTTTTCCAGCAGCGGTCCGATGGAGGTAAAACGCTCATAGGTTGCCGGGTAATCACGCTCGACCACCATGATATGCGGCGCCGTTTTGCCCGGGATCAGGTCGCATTCGCCCTTTTTCCAGTCCTTAACGTCATACGGCTGCGCCAGTTCTGCGGCAGAGTCATGCTGAATCGGCAGCGTGACAATATCGGTCTCTTTGCCCAGGTGCCCAACGCAGACCTCAGAGAATTTCTTCGCGATACCTTTGTAGATTTCCCAGTCGCTTTTTGATTCCCAGCATGGATCAACGGCCGCGGAGAATGGATGAATAAACGGATGCATATCCGATGTGTTCAGATCCTCTTTCTCGTACCAGGTCGCGGTTGGCAGAACGATGTCGGAATACAGGCAGGTGCTTGACAGGCGGAAGTCCAGCGTTACCACCAGATCCAGCTTGCCGTCCAGGCCGTTATCTACCCACTCAACCTCTTCCGGCATCAAGCCGCCTTCCTGGCCCAGGTCTTTCCCCTGGATACCGTGCTCGGTGCCGAGCAGGTATTTAAGCATGAACTCATGCCCTTTACCGGAGGAGCCCAGCAGGTTAGAACGCCAGATAAACATATTACGCGGATGGTTATAGCCAGAATCTGGCTGCTCTGCCGCGAAACGAATCCCACCGGATTTCAACTGGTCAACGGTGTAATCCACCGGCGACATACCGGCCTCTTTCGCTTTTTGCGCAATACGCAGCGGGTTTGTACCAAGCTGCGGCGCCGATGGCAGCCACCCCATACGCTCGGCGCGCACGTTAAAGTCGATCAAATGGCCGCTATAGCGGGATTTATCCGCCAGCGGAGAGAGGAACTCATCTGCCGTTACCGTCTCGTAGCGCCACTGGCTGGAGTGGTTATAGAAGTATGAAGTACTGTTCATATGGCGCGGCGGACGCTGCCAGTCAAGCGCGAATGCCAGCGGCATCCAGCCGGTCTGCGGACGCAGCTTTTCCTGGCCCACGTAGTGGCCCCAGCCGCCGCCGCTTTGGCCGATGCTGCCGCAGAAGATAAGCATATTGATTAGACCACGATAGGTCATATCCATATGGAACCAGTGGTTCACGCCGGCGCCCACAATGATCATCGAGCGGCCATGGGTCTTGTCAGCATTGTCCGCGAACTCGCGTGCAATACGTACAATATCCTGGCGCGGCACGCCGGTAATCTGCTCGGCCCAGGCCGGAGTATACGCTTTCACGTCATCATAACTGTTGGCGCAGTTATCATCGTTCAGACCGCGATCCAGACCGTAGTTAGCCATAGTCAGATCGTATACCGTCGCCACCAGGACGGTGGAACCGTCGGCTAGCTGCAGGCGTTTAACCGGCAGTTTGTGCAGCAAAATGTCTTTCAGCTTAACATTTTCAAAATGCTCTGTGCTTTCGCCACCGAAGTAAGGGAAGCCAACCTCAGCCACTTCATCGTGGCTGCCGAGCAGGCTCAGGCGCAGTTCGGTTTCATCACCGCTAGTGCCATCACGCTGTTCAAGGTTCCACTTGCCTTTCTCGCCCCAGCGGAAGCCGATGGAGCCGTTCGGCGCGATCAATTCACCGCTTGCGTCATTCAGCGCAACCGTTTTCCACTGCGGATTATTTTCCTGGCCGAGGCTATCGACCAGATCGGCTGCACGCAGCATATTGCCTGGGGCATAGAAGCCGTCACGATCTTCCAGCGTGACCAGCATTGGCATATCGGTGTAACGCCGCACATAGTCGGTAAAGTACTTGCTTGGGTTATCCAGATGGAACTCACGCAGCATAACGTGCCCCATCGCCATCGCCATCGCAGAATCCGTTCCCTGCTTGGGCGCAAGCCACTGATCGCAAAGCTTGGAGATTTCGGCATAGTCAGGCGTTACGGCGACGGTTTTCGTCCCTTTGTAGCGAACCTCAGTGAAAAAGTGCGCGTCCGGCGTACGCGTCTGCGGCACGTTAGAGCCCCAGGCGATAATGTAGCCGGAGTTGTACCAGTCGGCGGACTCGGGCACATCGGTCTGCTCGCCCCAGGTCTGTGGGGAAGCCGGCGGCAGATCGCAGTACCAATCGTAGAAGCTCATGCAGGTCCCGCCAATCAGGGACAGGTAACGGGTACCGGAAGCATAAGAAATCATCGACATCGCAGGGATTGGCGAGAAGCCGGTGATGCGGTCAGGTCCGTAAGTTTTAGCCGTGTAGACGTTAGCCGCTGCAATCAGCTCATTGACTTCCTGCCAGCTGGAACGTACGAGTCCTCCGCGACCGCGAGCCTGCTTGTAGCTTTTGGCTTTTTCCGGATCGTTAACGATAGAGGCCCACGCATCAACCGGATCGCTATATTGTACTTTCGCTTCACGCCATAATTTGAGCAGGCGTTTACGCATTTGTGGGTATTTCAGGCGGTTAGCGCTGTAGAGATACCAGGAGTAGCTGGCACCGCGAGGGCAGCCGCGTGGCTCATGGTTTGGCATATCAGGGCGAGTGCGCGGGTAGTCGGTTTGCTGGGTTTCCCAGGTGACCAGACCGCTTTTGACATAAATCTTCCAGCTACAGGAGCCGGTGCAGTTTACACCGTGGGTGGAGCGCACGACTTTGTCGTGCTGCCAACGTTGGCGGTAGCCTTCTTCCCAATCACGATTGGTATCGAGCAGTTGGCCATGCCCATCGGCAAAAGTTTCGCCCTTCTGCTTGAAGTAACGAAACCGGTCAAGAAACTTGCTCATCGGGGTTCTCCTGATGTGGAGCCTGAAGGCTCTTCTGGTGAATCGACATTGCTGATTTGCAGGCACGGTAACGCGCTCATATGGCGGGATAATTGATAACGATCAACTGTGTAGAAAGTGTTTGTCGGACAAAAAGCGCCATATACCACCAAGGGATAACCCGCCATTTAATGACAAGCGACTAATTTAAAAGTAATTATTTTTTATTTCGATTTGTAGTGAGTAGAAAAATCCCCCCTTGAGGTATTAAGGGGTAGATGAGCCCTTACCCTATAGACGCCGGGCTGAAATCGTAACGCAGGCTAACCGTTTAGTATGTTGTAACTACTGCGCGCATAAAAAAAAGCGCAGCCGAAGCCGCGCAAGGGATAACCAAAAGGTCAATCGGTTACCGGGATGATTTACGGGCATAGACGGCCCAGGTAATCACCACGCAAATGATGTAAAACACCACGAAGACCTTCATTGCGCCTGCCGGAGAGCCGGTCAGCGTCAGCGAAGTCCCGAATGCTTTAGGAATAAAGAACCCGCCAATTGCGCCAATCGCCGAGATAAAGCCCAGCGCCGCCGCGGTGTCCGTTGCCGCTTCACGCATCGCCTGTTCTTGCGTACCGCCTGCCGCCTGCACACGTTCCATGGTGAGCTTACGGAAGATAACGGAGATCATCTGGAAGGTGGATCCGCTGCCCAGACCGGCCGTCAGGAACAGCATCAGGAACACGCCGAAGAAGGCGGTGAAGTTTCCACCCACGCCGTCGTGCGGCAGCGTGGTAAACAGCAGCATGCTGAACAAAGCCATAAACACAAAGTTTATCAGCGAGACTCGCGTGCCGCCCCAGCGGTCGGAAATGGCGCCGCCAGCAGAACGCGCCAGCGCACCGAACAGCGGGCCGAAGAAGGCGAAGTGCAGAATATTCACATCCGGAAACTGGGTTTTCGATAGCATCGCAAAACCGGCAGAAAAGCCGATAAACGATCCGAAGGTTGCCAGATAAAGCAGCCCCATGACCCACAGGTGGGCGCGTTTAAGCACCGGTAGCTGTGAACGCAAAGACGCTTTTGAGGCGGAAAGATCGTTCATGCCGAACCAGGAAGCAAGGGTGAGAACCGCAAGGAAAGGCACCCAAATCCACGCCGCGTTTTCAAGGAACAGCATGGTGCCATCCGCCTGCGCCGCGCCGGTGCCGCCGAATACGGCAAACATGGACAGCGAAATCACCAGCGGCGCAACAAGCTGCATTACGCTCACGCCGAGGTTCCCTAACCCGCCGTTAATTCCCAGCGCCCCGCCCTGTTTCGATTTAGGGAAAAAGAAGCTGATATTTGCCATGCTGGAAGCAAAGTTCGCACCGGCAAAGCCGCACAGCAGAGAAATGGTGATGAAGGTGCTGAACGGCGTGCTGGTATCCTGCACCGCAAAGCCCAGCCAGACGCAGGGAATAATCAGAATGCCGGTGCTAAAAGCGGTCCAGCGGCGGCCGCCGAAAATCGGTACCATAAAAGCGTAAGGCACGCGCAGCAGCGCGCCGGAGACTGAAGGCAGAGCCGTCAGCATGAACAGTTGGTCGGTCGTAAAGTTAAAGCCGACTTTATTAAGGTTGACCGCAACGGCACTGAACAACATCCAGACGCAAAACGCCAGCAGGAGGCTCGGTACCGAGATCCACAGATTGCGGCTGGCAATATGACGACCGCGGGTTTGCCAGAATTCTGCTTCCTCAGGACGCCAGTCCGTGATTAGCGCCCCCGATTTCTGCCCGCTGGTGGATGATTGAGACATAAACACCTCAAAGTTTGTGTGAGTAATTGCGGTCACATTAGGGAGTATTGCTGAATCTAATTTGATGCAAATCAAGGGATAACCGAACAAAATAACGGTCAAAAATTAACCATGATTCTTTATGAGTAAAGCGGGTGGGTAAAAAAAACCTGATTTTTCACATGGCTGTCGCAGCTTATGCTTACTATTTACGAGGGTTATGCCACCTACGGCAATTAAGGGGTAATCATTAGGGGGTATGGGTATACTCCAGAGGATAGCTGAGAATGACCCTCTATTTTTTACGATTAAGGCCTGCCCGGAGCGCGCTCGTTTATGTTGAAACGCCTGTTTTCCCCCTTAACCCTCGTCAACCAGCTTGCGCTTATCGTGCTGCTGCTGGCGGCGTTAGGTATTGTGGGAATGAGCCTTGCCAGCTTGCTCGCACAGGGAATTCAGGGTAACGCCCACGCCATCAATAAGGCCGGCTCGATGCGTATGCAAACCTATCGCCTGCTGGCCGCCATTCCGCTGACCGAAAAAGACAACGCCTTTTTTAAGGAAATGGAGCAAACCACCTGGAGCGACGATTTGCAACAGGCGGCACGCCGCGATGGCCAGCAGGCTCAGCTTAACGAAATCCAGCATTACTGGCGCGACACGCTCGGCCCGGCGATGAAAAGTGCTGACAATGCACAGCAGGTAACGCCGCATGTTGCGCAGTTTGTGGGCCGAATCGACCGGCTGGTGAGCTCGTTTGACAGAACCACCGAGCTTCGCCTCCATCGCGTGATTCTTCTTCAACAGTGCATGGCGGTGCTGATGGGTCTGCTGCTGGTCTTTACCGTCGTCTGGCTGCGCAAGCGCCTGCTGCGCCCCTGGCGGCAGTTGCTGAACATGGCTTTTGCTATCGGGCAAAAAGATTTCACCCATCGGGTGAACATCAGCGGCCGTAACGAAATGGCCACGCTCGGCCTGGCATTCAACAGCATGTCTGCGGAGCTGGCCGAAAGTTATGCCGGGCTTGAACAACGCGTGCGTGAAAAAACGGCCGGCCTTGAGCAAAAAAACCAGATCCTTTCCTTCCTCTACCAGGCAAACCGTCGTCTTCATTCTCAGGCCCCGCTATGCCAAAGGCTTTCACCGGTTTTAAGCGAACTGCAAAAGCTTACGCCGCTGCGCGATATCGAACTGCGCGTCTATGAATACGAAGACGAAGAAAACTACGACGAATATACCTATCAGCCGGACAGTAGCTGTGAGGAACGGGGCTGCCATCTCTGCCCACGGGAACAGGCGCCTGAGCCGGTTGAAACTACCGCGCTGAAGTGGCGGTTAACCGATAACCACATTCACTATGGCCTGGTGCTGGCGCAACTGCCGGTAGGCAGCAGCCTCACGGTCGACCAGCAGCAGCTGATCTCAACGCTGGTTGAACAGCTTACCGCCACCCTGGCGCTGGAAAGGCAGTATGAGCATCAGCAGCAGCTTGTCGTGATGGAAGAGCGCTCCGCCATCGCCCGTGAACTACACGACTCCATCGCCCAGTCGCTCTCCTGTCTGAAAATGCAGGTCAGCTGTCTGCAAATGCAGGGTGAAAGCCTGCCTGAGCAAAGCCGTGATTTGCTGGGGCTGATGCGGAACGAGCTGAACGCCTCATGGCGGCAGCTACGCGAGTTATTAACCACCTTCCGCCTGCAGTTAATTGAACCGGGGCTGCGGCCAGCCCTTGAATCAAGCTGTCAGGAATTCAGTGAAAAACTAGGATTTGCGGTGGAGCTGGACTACCAGCTACCGCCACGCCTGGTGCCGTCGCATCAGGCCATTCATCTGGTGCAAATTGCCCGCGAAGCGTTAAACAACAGCTTCAAACATGCCCGGGCCTCAGCGTGCGGAGTGGAAGTCGTGCGCCAGGACAGGCAGGTTAAACTCACCGTATGGGACAACGGCTGCGGTATTCCGGATAACGGAGAGCGGCGAAACCATTACGGCCTGATAATTATGCGAGACCGTGCGCAAAGCCTGAAAGGGGATTGCCAGATACGGGATCGTGCAGGCGGCGGCACCGAAGTGGTCGTCAGTTTTATGCCCGAAGCGCATTTGTCTTCTGCCACAGGAGTAAATAATGAATAGCCCGAACCCGGAAGCAGCAACCATATTACTGATAGACGATCACCCGATGCTGCGAAGCGGCGTCAAACAGTTAATCAGCATGGCGCCGGAGCTGGCGGTTGTTGGTGAGGCCGGAGACGGCGCTCAGGGCGTTCAGCTTGCAGAATCCCTTGACCCGGACCTTATCCTGCTTGATTTAAATATGCCCGGAATGAACGGGCTGGAAACGCTCGACTGCCTGCGCGAGAAACCGCTGTCCGGACGCATCGTTGTCTTTAGCGTATCGAATCACGAAGAAGATGTGGTTACCGCCCTCAAACGTGGGGCTGACGGCTATCTGTTAAAAGACATGGAGCCGGAGGATCTGCTGAAAGCGCTGCAGCAGGCGGCGGCCGGTGAAATGGTGCTAAGCGAAGCGTTAACGCCGGTGCTGGCGGCAAGCCTGCGGGCCAACCGCGCAACGACCGACCGCGACGTAAACCAGTTAACGCCACGCGAACGCGATATACTTAAGCTTATCGCCCAGGGCCTGCCGAACAAAATGATCGCCCGCCGTCTGGATATCACCGAAAGCACCGTTAAAGTGCATGTGAAACACCTGCTGAAAAAAATGAAGCTTAAATCCCGCGTCGAGGCGGCGGTCTGGGTGCATCAGGAACGCATTTTCTAGGGTAAGTCGCCCTCTTCCGGCAGCAGATCGTAACGTGGGTCCTCTGCCGGATTCGCCAGCAGCGGCGCCGCCTGCTTGAGGGTAATCCAATTTGACGTCGCCTTTTGCCCTTTCTCATCCTCAATGGTTACCGACAGACGCCAATCGTTTTCGGCCTCCTCTCGCCTTGCCGGCACAATCACGCTCCAGCCGTCCGCGCTGCGGTTATTCGGCGGTGGGGTCAGGCTAAGCGCCTGCGTATCCCCCTGCCAGGTAATCTGGCGAATCTTATGGTTTGCCCGCACCTGAAGCTTAAGCTGCACCGTTTCCCCAGGGTGAAGATCCCAGGGAGGCGTCGCCAGAAATACGGATAGCGTTTTACGCTGGCGGTACTCCATCACCGGCAGGTTGCCGCGTTCAACGTTGTCATAGCGGCTGCCGCGCAGGGAATTGGCCGCTGCCACTTCGCCGGCGGAAAGCTGTTTTCCCAGCGGTACGCCGAAACGGTAGTTGAGCTTCAGACCAAGATTTTCCTGCGCCACGCCGTTCTCGCCCTGTTTATGCTGCGCGGTTAGCGTGACGAGCGGAACCGGCGTGTAATTCAGCCCCATAGTGACGGCAACCGGGTTACGGTAGCCCGTGCCGCTGTCGAATAAATCTACGCGTTCACCAAAGTATTGCTCAAGGCTGACGCTGGTATTGATATGCCGGTAGAACGGCAGCCAGGCCTGCGCGGTAACGTCATAGCCGCGCGCAAGACGCTGTTCAAGGGTCTCCGTTTCGCCCTGCCAGCCGTTGAGCGGCTGATAATAATTAGCCGACAAACGCAGATACTGTCCCCATGCCTCGGCGCCAAATCCGGCCCGCTGGAGATTGCTCACCAGCTGGCTGTCGTAAAATGTGTTGTAGCCCAGCAGCCAGTTTCCCGCCACCCAGCGTTGCCCGGCACCGAGGTTCCCCACCAGCCCGTCGTCCTGTCGGGTGAAACCCACCTGGCTCCAGGTCAGATAGCGGCTGTTATCGGCCCACGGCGTAAACATTGAGCCGCTGCTGCCGTTCCAGTTGCCGTGTTCATCCACCTTCAGGTTAACGCTGGCTTTGCCCCACGGCGAAAGCAGCGATTCCGCCTCGTTAGTCACCCTATCGGTCAGCACGTCGCGCAGGCTGGTAAAAGCAAAAAGACGCGCCTGCTCGCCGGTGTCCAGCCCGTTATCGGTCATGCTGGCCTCGCCGAACTGCTTCGCCATTTCGGCAATGCGTTTGGCAGCGGCATCCGTTTCCGGAGCGATTCCCATATCGGGCAGCTCATTCGGGGCGGCGCTAAAGGGGGTGGAAGCCTGTTCGATAAACGTCTGGCGGGTAGCGGCAACCCCTCCGGTACACAGGAGCGCGTAAGAAAGGGTCAACAGCGGCACGGATTTTCTTAACATTCGGAAATTATAACATATCGCATTTCCTGATTTCAGCGCTACGCTTAAAGCTCCTGCCTTGTGAGCATCAAACTATGAAAACCTCGCTACGCTGTTTATCCGCCGTTCTCCTGTTCGGTTGTTTTGCGGCACAGGCCGAAGGGCTGTTTATGCTTCAGTCTCCTGATTTTGCTGATAACGCGATGCTGCATAAAAAGTACGCCGGGAATGCAAAGGAGAATCCTAACTGTACCGGGAACAACTTTTCTCCTGCCGTGGTGTGGAGCAATGCCCCTGCCACAACGCAAAGCTACGCGCTGATAGTCCACGATCCAGAAGGAGCAAAAGGCCTTGGCGTGACCCATCTGGTTGCTTATAACATTCCCGCAAGCATGACGGGCTTTGCCGCCAACGAGCTGCGCGACGGTAAAGGTTTTACCGGCGGCAAAAACACGCCCGGCACCCAGGCCTGGTATGGTCCTTGCCCGCCGTCGGGCAGCGGCGCGCATCATTATACCTGGACGCTGATCGCCACCGATTTACGTGCGGACGCTCTCCCGGCAGGGCTAACACGCGAGCAACTGTTCGAAAAGCTCAAAGATCACGTGCTGGCGGCTGCCGGTTTAATCGGCCGTTTTGGACAGTAAAGGCCGCAGAACAAAGCCAGGTGTTGGCGCCCCCGCGCGCGCGTTGTAGCATATGCGTAAGCCTGCTTACCCGTTCGTGGGGAGCTAATGGCTGCTGAACGGCAAAGGGATATTCTGGCTTAAGCAAAAGTAGTGCCTTTCGGCACAGAGGAGAACAAATGCAGAAAATAGTGATTATCGCCAACGGGGCCGCTTACGGCAGCGAGTCTTTGTTTAACAGCCTGCGCCTGGCCATTGCGCTACGTGAACAGGTACTGCAGCCGGAGCTGAAGCTCTTTTTAATGTCCGATGCGGTCACCGCAGGATTACGCGGCCAGAAGCCGGCAGAGGGCTATAACATCCAACAGATGCTGGAGATTCTTACCGCGCAGGATGTGCCGGTGAAGCTATGCAAAACCTGCACCGACGGACGCGGCGTTACGTCGCTGCCGCTGGTTGACGGCGTTGCTATCGGCACGCTGGTCGAACTGGCGGAATGGACGCTGAGCGCTGATAAAGTATTAACATTCTAATAATTACCCCACAGTAATATTTTTTACTTATACCTCGCTCCACGCTATCAAGTTTCCTGCTGTGCTTGCCGATAATTTCCGAAAATAACACAGCAGGAAAACATCATGTTCAGGTCAATACGCGCTCGAATTATTTGTGTGACGGCAGGCTGTTTGATTGTCGCCCTGGTTCTCAACACCATTATTAACTATCGGGTCACGCGCGCTGACAATCAGCAATCCATTGAGGAGTCGCTGAAGAGCACCAGTGAAAGCCACGCCGTCGCCATCACCGACTGGGTGAACAGCAAAATGGCCATCATCCGTTCTCTGGAGAACGTGGCGTTAACAGACGATCCGGTGCCCGTTTTCCGCCAGCTCGCAGCCGCAGGCGGCTTCAGTAACGTTTACGTCGGCTATGCCAGCAAGACGGCGAAGTTTTCCGACCCCACCGGCGTTCCCGCCGACTATGACCCAACGGTCCGTCCCTGGTATCAGCAAGTTTTAAAAGAAAATGGCCCGATCGTCACCGCGCCATACGTGGACGCAGGTACGGGTAAACTGGTGGTCACTTTTGCGGTGCCGGTTTCCGAAAACGGCGCAGTAAAAGCGGTTGTCGCAGGTGACGTGATGATGGACAGCGTAGTCGCAAACGTACGCAGCATCCATCCAACCCCCAACAGCAGCGGGATGCTGGTTGACGGCGACGGCTCGGTTATCGCGGCATTAGATTCGGCCCTAACCCTCAAACCTTTCAGTGACGCTGTAACGGGCACCGGCTTTGAGCAGCTGCTGGCCAACGGCCACAGGGCAACGGGCAGCATGGGCAATAAAACCAAACAACTGCTTGCCACGCCTGTTCCCGGCACGCACTGGTTTCTGATTGTCGCGCTGGATAATAGCGACGCCACCTCCGGCATGCGTGCTTTGCTGAAGGCGTCGGCCATCGCGCTGGTCGCGCTGGTGCTTATTTCAGGCCTGGTGGTGCATTTACTGGTGGCGACCGTACTGAAACGGCTTAGCACCATTCGTGATGCAATGCATGCCATCAGCTCCGGGACTGATGATTTGTCCCAGCGTCTTCCGGAGTCGGGGAACGATGAGGTGGCGCAAATTGCCCATGCATTTAACGCCTTCAGCGATAAGCTGTCGGTGGTGATGCTGCAACTGCGTGACGCCAGCGCGTCGGTAAAAGTCGCCGCTAATGAAATTGCCGCAGGAAACCAGGATCTGTCAGGTCGCACCGAGCAGGCTGCCTCAAGCCTGCGTGAAACCGCAAGCGCCGTGGAGCAGATTACCGCCTCTGTTGCTAACTCTAACGAAGCCGCGGCGCAGGCTAACCTCCAGACCGCCAGCGCCAGTGAAGCCGCAGAGCGCGGCGGACGCGTCGTGTCGCAGGTTATCTCCACCATGGAAGCTATCGAAACCGCCTCCGGGAAAATCGGCGATATAACGGGCGTTATCGACGGCATTGCTTTCCAGACCAATATCCTGGCGCTCAACGCATCAGTGGAGGCCGCACGCGCGGGTGAACAAGGTCGTGGATTTGCCGTGGTTGCCGGCGAGGTGCGTAACCTGGCAAGCCGCAGCGCGCAGGCCGCAAAAGAGATCAAAATGCTGATCGATTCCACCACGCAAAGCGTATCGAACGGCTCAAAATATGTGCGTCAGGCCGGGGAGGCAATGCATGAAATCGTCGCAAGCGTAGGCAGCGTTTCCGGCATCATGCGCGAAATTACGATAGCCACCAGCGAACAGATGAAAGGCATTCAGGAGATTAACCACGCGGTAACACATCTTGATAATATGGTGCAGCAAAACGCAGAGCTGGTGGTGCAATCTGCCGCCGCCGCGGGCGCGTTACAAAGCCAGGCCGGCGAGCTGGCGGAAACCGCCGGGCATTTTCGTATCTAGTAAAAAACCCGCCGAAGCGGTTTTTTCTTATCAGGCAAAACCGGGCTGGAAGCTTCCGCCCTCTGCTTCCGGCTTTTGCAGCCAGGCGCGTACCTGGCTTACCAGCTCATCAAGGCAGTCGTCCTGCATGCCGTGTTTTTTTAGTTCGGTTTCAAGCGAGAACAGATACTGCGCGTTGGTGCCCAGCGGGCCGCTGGCGGCAGCGATAAGCGGCGCAACGGTCTGGGCGCGGGTATCGGCCTCATACAGCGGATGACGGGGATCCATGATAAACGCTAACGCGTTAACGCTGCGGCCATCCTTGAGCGCAAGCTTGCACCAGGTAGGCAGGTAGCAGCCGGTTATCATTTCGCGCTTCCACACCAGCGTCAGCTCTTCTTCAAGTAGCGCTTCGGGCAGACGATAGGCAAGACCGGTTGTTTGCCCGCCTTCCTTAAGCGCGAGCATGCGCCCGGGCTGACAGGCCGTACCGCGCCCGGCGGTAAGACGCAGGCAGAACGCCCGGTGCCAGCCCACCAGCGTGGCCGGGGCCGATTCGTCAAATTCGAAAGCCGGATTCCACATCAAAGAGCCGTACCCAAACAGCCAGACCGGCGCCCGATCGGGCCGACAGGCAAGGGTCGCCGCAAGCGAGGCTGAACGCTGTTCGGGCGTCCACAATAAAGATTCCTCGATGGAACCAAAAGCCGTTTTACAATCCGCATTCATTAAGAAATCGCGCGTTAACACCCTGCACCTCCGCCACCGCATACTTCCATGTGACTACGCCAACTGCGCCTTCCCGGCTTTTAACTGCTCATTTATAAAGCAGCTACCGGTGACGATAAGCAATTAGCGAGGCGCTGGCAAGGTTGATGACCATTGCAGACCAGTAAAACGTCATTTTACCTGCCAGACGCTGGCACAAGACTGGATAAACGCGTGCTTAAGGCTACTTTTTCTTATGCCATTTATCATCATCGCCTTTCTGATACTGATGCTTCACGGCCGCCCAGGCGACCTTGTGGGCCGTTTCTTCCCGGCTGGTATCGTCTTTGCGATCCTCTTTATCCTTGTATTCATCCCAGGCGCTGTTAAAGGCCTCTTTATAGATATCCTGCGCATGGGCAGGCAGCACGTTTTTCACGCTGTCCGGCAGATCGCTTTTGCTTTTATAAGGCATAGTTTACTCTCCTTAATGGATGAGTCTTAAGTGTGAAACAAAGCGCCCGGCACCGCCAATAATTGGCTAATTTTAAAGTAAAATAAAACTAACCCATTGTTTTTGAATTTATAAAAAACGATAAATTATTTTTACAAACGCTTAGCAGAATAATCATGTTAAAGCAGTAAAAGTAAGTAAATATTTCCGCAGATACGCCGTTTTTTGCTATTTTATCAGAGCTTAAAATTTCAAACACAATCAATAAATAGCTTATCACTTGCGCAGATGGAGAATCTTAATGCCAAAAACACAACATGACGCGGTGAAAACCCGCCATAAGGAGAGTTCCCTCATTTTCCCGGTGCTGGCACTGGCCGTACTGGCGGTATGGGGTTCCAGCCAGTCGTTGCCGGTGGTAGTCGGGATTAACATTCTGGCGTTAGTGGCTATTTTAAGCAGCGCCTTTAGCGTAGTACGCCATGCCGATGTGCTGGCACACCGTTTAGGTGAACCTTACGGCTCTTTAATTCTCAGCCTTTCCGTTGTTATCCTTGAAGTCAGCTTAATTTCCGCGCTCATGGCCACCGGCGATGCCGCACCCACGCTGATGCGCGATACGCTTTATTCCATAATTATGATCGTAACCGGCGGGCTGGTGGGCGTCTCGCTGCTGCTGGGCGGGCGTAAATTCGCCACCCAGCACATGAATCTGTTTGGCATAAAACAATATTTGATAGCGCTGTTCCCGCTGGCGGTTATCGTGCTGGTGTTTCCAACCGCCCTGCCGGAAGGCAATTTCAGCGTCGGCCAGTCCCTGATGGTAGCCGCGATTTCCGCTGCGATGTATGGCGTATTCCTGTTGATCCAGACCAAAACGCATCAGAGCCTGTTCGTCTACGAGCACGAAGACGAAGCCGATGACGATAACCCACATCACGGTAAGCCATCCGCGCACAGCAGCACCTGGCATGCCGTCTGGCTGATTGTGCATCTGGTCGCCGTTATTGCCGTAACGAAGATGAACGCCAGCCCGCTGGAGTCGTTGCTCAGCACGCTTAATGCCCCGGCGCAGTTCACGGGCTTCCTTGTTGCGCTGCTGATCCTCTCTCCTGAAGGGCTGGGGGCGCTAAAAGCGGTGCTGAGCAACCAGGTACAGCGCGCCATGAACCTGTTCTTCGGCTCGGTGCTGGCAACCATTTCGCTGACGGTGCCTGCGGTAACGCTGATTGCAATGCTGACGGGCAACGAGCTGATTTTCGGCCTTGGCAAGCCGGAGCTGGTGGTTATGCTCACGGCGCTTGTGCTGTGCCAGATTTCGTTCTCAACCGGACGCACCAACGTGCTTAACGGCACCGCGCACCTGGCGCTGTTCGCCGCTTACCTGATGACGATATTTGCCTGATTCGAGTCGGCTATAAAAAAAGCCCTTATCGCAAGATAAGGGCTTTTTACTTGTCGCGGATTAAAACGCTTAGCGGCTGGTATCCAGAGTCTCGAAGCCTTTCACCAGATCGTCAATCGCTTTGATCTGCTTGAGGAACGGCTCAAGTTTTGCCAGCGGCAGCGCGGACGGGCCGTCGCAGCGCGCGTTGTCCGGATCCGGGTGCGCTTCAATAAACAGACCCGCAAGGCCGGTTGCCATACCGGCGCGAGCAAGCTCGGCAACCTGTGCACGACGACCGCTGGACGCCGCGCCAAACGGATCGCGGCATTGCAGGGCGTGGGTCACATCAAAGATAACCGGCGCACCGTTAGAAACCTGTTTCATTACGCTAAAGCCCAGCATGTCGACAACCAGGTTGTCGTAACCGAAGTTAGCTCCACGGTCGCAGAGAATAATCTGGTCGTTGCCGCCTTCATGGAATTTATCAACGATATTGCCCATCTGGCCCGGGCTTACGAACTGCGGTTTTTTCACGTTGATAACGGCGCCGGTTTTCGCCATTGCTTCAACCAGGTCGGTCTGACGGGCGAGGAAAGCCGGCAGCTGAATCACGTCTACCACGTCGGCAACGGGCTGCGCCTGGCTTGCTTCATGAACGTCGGTGATGATTTTCACGCCGAAGGTTTGCTTCAGTTCCTGGAAAATCTTCATCCCTTCTTCAAGACCCGGCCCGCGGTAAGAGTGAATGGATGAACGGTTGGCTTTATCAAACGATGCCTTGAAGACGTAAGGGATGCCCAGCTTCTGCGTAACGGTGACGTAATGCTCGCAGATACGCATCGCGAGATCGCGCGATTCCAGCACGTTCATGCCGCCAAACAGCACAAACGGCAGGTCGTTTGCGACGTTGATATCGCCAATGCTAACCACTTTTTGTTCCATCTTTCAGATCGCCTTATCAGGTGTGAATCAAAAATTTTGCATTAATGCAGGATAATCTGCTTATGCGAAATCGAGTTAATTTGCGCTTTAATCATTTCGCTAATCGGATCTTCCGGACACTGCTCAACAAAATAGCTTAGATCGTTGAGCGCCACGTGCTCGCAATCAAGCTGCGCGTAGATAAGACCGCGATCGCGGATTTCGTAAGGATCTTCCGGGTTAAACTGGAGCAGGGCTTCGCTGGCGCGTAATGCCAGCTCCATCTGCCGCTCTTCCATCAGGGCGGATTTAAGCGTGTCCAGCAGCTTGCGAATAACCTCGGCGTTGTCAGACTCATCAAGGTCTTCTTCAAAAAGCTCGGCGGTCGGATTGATGTTGCCCTTCAGCCACACGTCGAGCGTATGCTCGTCCAGGGTGTCGCCATTAAAAGGATTAATGAGCCACATTTCTCCGTCCATCCAGTCGCCGCGCAGAATAAGCTGCGTCGGGAAGATGACCGGCATTAAAGGAATATCCAGACGTTCGGCAATCCACAGTAAAATCGCCCCCAGGGAAACGGCGCTGCCCTGGCGGTTTTTCAGCACGTTATCCAGCCACAGCGCGTCTGACAGGCGATATACGCCGCCGGCATCCCGGAAACCCCATTCGCCGTAAAACAGCTCAAGCAGCTTCTCTAACTGCCGATCGGAACAGTCGGCTTCGCAGATATCTTCACGCGCCTGGCTGACCAGCCGTTCGAGTTGCACGCGCACTTCCGCTTCCGGAAAATCTTCGCGTATTAGCTGCGAGACTAAAATCATGCCTTCGCACAGCGGTGCCTGATTAAATTCGAAATCGGCTAACGACCTCATACTAACCCCAATAACGGTATTTTTGTGGTGGCGAGTTTAACGATGATGTAGAGCACCACCAGCGCCAACAGGAAGGCAAACCACCGTACCTGTTGGCTGCGCGGGCGTCGGCCCAGCACGATAAAACCCAAAACGATGTAGATGATAACGCCAAATAGTTTTTCCGTCAGCCATGCGCCCTGCGGCGTAAAGGGATAGAAATGCGTAATCATCACCAGTGCAATGCCGCTGCCCAACAGGAGGGTGTCGTTCACATGCGGCACTATGCGTACCCAGCGCTTGTGCGACAGGGCAGAATCACGGTACTGCCACCAGTAGCGTAAAATAAACAGGCTCACGGAAATGAAGACTGTCAAAATATGCAAATTTTTGACTGCAAAGTAAGTTGCCAACCGTTGCGTTCCTTTTCGTTAGAAATAGCGTCCCAGAGTCAGGCGATCGTTGCCGCCGTAATCCTGACAGGTCTGCACTTCGCTAAAACCGGCTGCGACAAAAAGCTGCTGCACCTGCCGTGCCTGCTGCCAGCCGTGCTCCAGAAGCAGCCAGCCGCCGGGTTTGAGAAACCGCCCCGCCGTTTCTGTCAGCGTGCGGATATCCGCCAGCCCGGCATTATCAGCAACCAGCGCGCTTAGCGGCTCAAAACGCACATCGCCCTGGGCCAGGTGCGGATCGTCGCGGTCTATATAAGGCGGGTTGCTGACAATAAGCGAAAAACGCTCGGTATTGAGCGCACTAAACCAGTGACTTTGCAAGACTCTGACATTAGTAATGCCAAGCCGATCGGCATTATTGCGGGCAAGCGCTACGGCTTCAGGGATAAGATCCAGCGCGGTAATTTCACAGTCCGGCCGCTCGCTTGCAATAGCCAGCGCGATGGCGCCCGTGCCGGTGCCTAAATCCAGCACGCCACACGGCGCGGCAGGCATGCGCGCCAGCGCCTGTTCGACCAGACATTCGGTATCGGGGCGCGGAATGAGCGTTACCGGTGAGACAAGCAAAGGCAGCGACCAGAACTCCCGCTCGCCAACGAGATGAGCCACAGGTTCACCACACGCACGGCGAGCCAGCAGCGCTTCTGCCTGCTGCAACTGCGGCGGCGTAAGCTCAGTTTCGCCAAAGGCGAGGATAAAAGTACGGGCTTTACCGGTGACAAACTCCAGCAGGATCTCGGCATCGCGACGCGGACTTTCGCTCTCGTGAAGCCGGGCTATCGCCTGCTGTAGCCAGCGCTGAAAATCCATTAATCCTGCTCGGACAGCGCCGCCAACTGGTCGGCCTGATATTCCTGCACGATAGGCTCAATCAGCCCGTCGATCTTGCCTTCCATCACTTCGTCCAGACGATACAGCGTAATGTTGATACGGTGATCGGTGACGCGGCCCTGCGGGAAGTTGTAGGTACGGTTACGGTCTGAACGATCGCCGCTGCCAAGCAGATTGCGACGGGTAGACGCCTCTTCCTGCTGGCGCTTCGCCATTTCAGCCGCACGAATACGGGAGCCCAGCACGGATAACGCCTTCGCTTTGTTTTTATGCTGCGAACGCTCGTCCTGACACTCCACCACGATGCCGGTTGGCAGGTGGGTAATACGAATAGCCGAGTCGGTGGTGTTAACGTGCTGACCGCCCGCGCCGGAAGAGCGGAAGGTATCAATACGTAAATCGCCCGGATTGATATCCGGCAGCTCGGCTTCGGGAATTTCCGGCATTACCGCTACGGTACAGGCGGAGGTGTGAATGCGGCCCTGAGATTCCGTCGCCGGAACGCGCTGCACGCGGTGGCCGCCGGATTCAAACTTAAGGCGGCCATATACGCCCTCGCCGCTGATCTTGGCAATCACTTCTTTATAGCCGCCATGCTCGCCTTCGTTGGCGCTCATGATTTCAACCTTCCAGCGGCGGGATTCCGCATAGCGGCTGTACATGCGGAACAAATCACCGGCAAACAGCGCGGCTTCGTCGCCGCCTGTGCCCGCGCGCACTTCAACAAAGGCGTTACGTTCGTCATCCGGGTCTTTAGGCAGCAGCAGGACCTGCAGCTGCTGTTCCAGCTCTTCGCTGTCGCTTTTAGCCTGATTCAGCTCTTCCTGCGCCATTTCGCGCATTTCCGGATCGTCGAGCATGCTTTGCGCGGTTTCAATATCTTCCTGAACCTGGCGCCACTGCAGGAAGCAGCGTGAGACATCGCTCAGCTGGGCGTATTCGCGAGAAAGCGCGCGAAAGCGATCCTGATCGGCAATAGTGGCTGCGTCGCCAAGCAGGGCCTGAACTTCTTCATGGCGCTCCTGCAAGGCTTCCAGTTTGGCAACAATAGAAGGCTTCATGGGTGGTGTATCACCTTGTAATAAGAGTTGTTGTGCTAATCCAGCCCGAGGCTGTTGCGCAGAATCTGCAGGCGTTCGTCATCCCCGTCACGGGCAGCCTGCGTAAGCGATTTGGTTGGGGCATGAATCAGGCGATTGGTTAATTTCCAGGCCAGATCCTGAAGCACGGTTTCGGCATCGGCGCCCTGAGAGAGTGCGGCTAGTGCCCTGGCAGACAAATCGTCGCGAATAAGCTCCGCCTGGCTGCGATAATCGCGGATAGTTTCGGTTGCGCTTTGGGCGCGCATCCAGGCCATAAATTCGCTGCACTCCTGCGCCACGATGGTTTCAGCCTCTGCCGCTGCGACTTTACGCTGCGCGAGGTTGTTCTGAATAATGGCCTGCAGGTCGTCCACGCTGTAGAGATAGGCGTTGGCAAGCTTACCCACTTCCGGCTCCACATCGCGCGGAACGGCAATATCCACCAGCAGCATAGGTTGGTTACGACGCGCTTTCAGGGCGCGTTCTACCAGCCCTTTCCCAATGATAGGCAGCGGGCTGGCGGTGGAACTGATAATGATATCGGCGTCTTTCAGGCGGCTGTCAATGTCGCCGAGGCCAATAACCTCGGCGCCCACTTCATCGGCCAGCGCCTGCGCCCGCTCGCGGGTACGGTTGGCAATAATCATTTTCTGCACGCTGTGTTCGCGCAAATGACGGGCGACGAGCTCAATGGTTTCGCCAGCGCCTACGAGCAGCACGGTAACGCCGGAAAGGGATTCAAAGATCTGGCGCGCGAGCGTACAGGCGGCAAACGCCACCGAGACGGCGCTGGCACCGATATCCGTTTCCGTGCGCACCCGTTTCGCCACCGAGAACGATTTCTGGAACATGCGTTCCAGCTCGCTGGAAAGCGAATGCCCTTTTTGCGAGTCGGCAAACGCTTTCTTAACCTGACCCAGGATCTGCGGCTCGCCCAGCACCAGTGAATCCAGCCCGCTGGCAACGCGCATTAAATGGCTTACGGCGTCGTTATCATGGTGCCAGTAGAGGCTGTTACGCACTTCCTCTTCTTTAAGGTTGTGGTAATCGCACAGCCAGCGCACCAGCCGCTCGTGCAGGTTGTCCTGTTCTTCAACGCTAAGGTACAGCTCGGTACGGTTGCACGTAGAAAGCACTACGCCGCCCTGCACCATGGGCTGCTCCAGCAGGCTACCCAAAGCATGGTCGAGCGTGTCCGGCGAAAACGTTACGCGTTCTCGCAGCGATACCGGAGCCGTTTTGTGGTTGATGCCTAGTGCTAACAGGGTCATTGAGCGGTCTGAGTAATACCGATGTTGATAAGGATTTCTGCGCGCATCATACAGGATGCGCGCGGTCAATAAAAGAGAACCATCCCACGCTGAGTATCGCGCCAATTTGTGATTTAAGACAACTTGAACGTAGACGCCCCGCCTGGGCACGGCTAGCATAAACGGTTAACCACAATAACGATTTCTAAGGATTCCCTGTCGCTATGATCATGCCCAAAGCCCGTCTGATGCGCCTTCTGCCGCTCGCAAGCCTGGTTCTTGCCGGGTGCGCCGTTAATCAACCGACCGGTCCTGGCAAAAGTCCGGACTCGTCGCAGTGGTTACAACACCAGCAACAAGTACAAAAAATCACCCAGTACCAGACGCGTGGCGCTTTTGCTTATCTTTCCGATAGCCAGAAGGTCTACGCGCGCTTTAACTGGCAGCAAACCGCGCCGGACAGATATCGTTTACTGCTGACTAACCCTCTTGGCAGTACCGAACTTGAGCTGAACGCGCAGCCAGGTAAGGTGCAGCTTGTCGATCGCAACGGTAAACATTACGAAGCGCAGGACGCGGAAGATATGGTTGGCCGCCTGACGGGCATGCCTATTCCATTAAACAGCCTGCGTCAGTGGATACTCGGCCTGCCGGGCGAGGCGACTGACTATAAGCTTGATAACCAGTATCGCCTGAGCGAAGTCAACTACACCCAGAACGGCAAAACCTGGAAAGTGGTCTACAGCGACTACAACGACAAAGTCCAGCCCGCCCTGCCGTCTAATATGGAACTGCGCGAAGGCGACCAGCGCATCAAGCTGAAAATGGATAACTGGACCGTTAAATAATGATTACCCGCTGGCCGTCTCCTGCAAAACTGAATCTTTTTCTGTATATCACCGGCCGTCGCGCAGACGGCTACCACAACCTGCAGACGCTGTTTCAGTTTCTGGATTACGGCGACACCATCACTATCGAACTACGCGAGGACGGCGTGCTTGAGCTCCGCACGCCGGTTGAAGGCGTGCCTGATGATGAGAATTTAATAGTCCGGGCCGCGCGTTTATTAATGAACGAAGCGAAGAGCCTGGGCACGCTGCCTGCGAATGCGGGCGCGAATTTAGGCGTAGAGAAGCGTTTGCCGATGGGGGGAGGACTTGGCGGGGGCTCTTCCAACGCGGCAACGGTGCTGGTTGCGCTAAATCACCTCTGGCAAACCGGGTTGAGTGAAGAGAGCCTTGCCGCGCTGGGCGTTACGCTTGGCGCCGATGTGCCGGTGTTTGTTCGCGGCCATGCGGCCTTTGCCGAAGGCGTAGGAGACATTCTTACGCCGGTCGAACCGGAAGAGAAATGGTATCTGGTAGCGCATCCGGGCGTCAGCATTCCGACGCCGGTCATCTTTAAAGATCCTGAGCTACAAAGAGATACTCCCGCCCGCACAATTCAGATGTTGCTGGATTGTGAATTTAGAAATGATTGTGAAGTTATCGCAAGAAAACGTTTTCGTAAGGTTGATGAGCTGCTTTCCTGGCTGTTAGAATACGCGCCGTCGCGCCTGACCGGCACCGGCGCTTGCGTGTTTGCTGAATTTAACACCGAGTCCGAAGCCCGCCAGGTGCTTGAGCAAGCCCCGGCATGGTTACACGGCTTTGTAGCGCGAGGCGTTAATCTCTCCCCGCTGCATCTGGCCATCGCCGGGCAAGCTGAGTATTGGTGACAACGTCACCTTGTTTCAGACGTTGCATCAAGCTCTTAAACACCGCCTGGATGGGTGTTGCCCCACCCGCCTTCCGCACTGTTGCGGTAGCAGCCATCCGCCACTGGACGCATGCCTGAGGTTCTTCTCGTGCCTGATATGAAGCTTTTTGCTGGTAACGCCACCCCGGAACTAGCACAACGTATTGCCAACCGCCTGTACACCTCTCTTGGTGACGCCGCCGTCGGACGTTTTAGCGACGGTGAAGTAAGCGTACAAATCAACGAAAATGTACGCGGTGGTGATATTTTCATCATCCAGTCCACCTGTGCACCAACCAATGACAACCTGATGGAACTCGTTGTTATGGTCGACGCCCTGCGCCGCGCTTCTGCAGGTCGTATTACCGCTGTTATCCCTTACTTTGGCTATGCTCGTCAGGACCGCCGCGTGCGTTCCGCCCGTGTGCCAATTACCGCAAAGGTAGTTGCTGACTTCCTTTCAAGCGTTGGGGTTGACCGTGTTCTCACCGTGGACCTGCACGCAGAACAGATTCAGGGCTTCTTCGATGTGCCGGTAGACAACGTCTTCGGTAGCCCAATCCTGCTGGAAGATATGCTGCAAATCGGCCTGGAAAACCCAATCGTGGTTTCTCCGGACATCGGCGGCGTGGTACGCGCCCGCGCTATCGCCAAGCTGCTGAACGACACCGATATGGCCATCATCGACAAACGTCGCCCGCGCGCTAACGTTTCTCAGGTTATGCACATTATTGGTGACGTATCCGGCCGTGACTGCGTGCTGGTTGACGACATGATCGATACCGGCGGCACCCTGTGCAAAGCAGCGGAAGCGCTGAAAGAGCGCGGTGCTAAACGCGTATTCGCCTACGCCACTCACCCGATTTTCTCCGGTAACGCGGTGCACAACCTGCGTAACTCGGTAATCGATGAAGTTATCGTTTGCGATACCATCCCGCTGTCTGATGAAATTAAAGCGTTGCCGAACGTCCGCACCCTGACCCTGTCCGGTATGCTGGCCGAAGCCATTCGCCGCATCAGTAACGAAGAGTCAATCTCTGCGATGTTCGAACATTAATCGAACCCGCCGGAAAAACCCGCTCCGGCGGGTTTTTTCTTTTTCAGCTTTTATTGCTAGCACGGCCTCCTTCACCTGCCATTGATGACAGATGATGCGCTCACGGATGGAATCATTGTGAAAAACGTATCTTCTTCTGCTGTTATGCCTTTTCGCGCTCTGATAGATGCGTGCTGGCGCGAAAAATATACCCTTTCCCGTTTTACGCATGACGCCATTGCGGGCGTTACCGTGGGCATTATCGCCATCCCGCTGGCGATGGCTCTGGCAATCGGCAGCGGCGTCGCACCGCAGTACGGGCTCTATACGGCGGCAGTCGCAGGGATTGTCATTGCCCTAAGCGGCGGCTCGCGCTATAGCGTCTCTGGCCCTACCGCCGCTTTTGTAGTGATCCTCTACCCCGTTGCACAGCAGTTTGGCCTTGCCGGTTTGCTTATCGCAACGCTGATGTCCGGCCTGTTTCTTATCCTTTTTGGCCTGGCGCGTTTTGGTCGCCTGATCGAATATATCCCGCTGCCGGTGACGCTAGGCTTTACCTCGGGAATTGGGATCACCATCGCCACCATGCAGGTGAAAGATTTCTTTGGCCTGCGGCTTGAGCACGTGCCGGAACACTATCTGAATAAAATTGCCGCGCTGGCAATGGCAATGCCGACGCTGAACGCTGGCGATGCCGCTATTGGCGTGGTGACTCTCGGCATGCTTATACTCTGGCCTCGCCTGGGCATCCGTTTACCCGGGCATTTGCCTGCTCTGCTTGCGGGCTGCGCCGTTATGGGCGTCGTATATCTAAGCGGCGGTGATGTCGCGACCATCGGCTCCCGCTTCCACTACGTGCTGGCAGACGGCACCCAGGGCAACGGTATCCCGCAACTGTTGCCTCAACTGATGCTGCCCTGGAACCTGCCCGATGCAAACTTTACCCTGAGCTGGGATTCGCTGAGCGCCCTTCTGCCCGCCGCGTTTTCCATGGCCATGCTTGGCGCCATTGAATCCCTGCTCTGCGCGGTGGTCCTTGACGGCATGACCGGTACCAAGCACAACGCTAACGGCGAGCTTATCGGCCAGGGGCTTGGCAATATCATCGCGCCCTTCTTTGGCGGCATTACCGCCACGGCAGCCATAGCTCGTTCGGCGGCGAACGTCCGTGCTGGCGCAACCTCGCCCGTGGCGGCCATTATCCACTCGCTGCTGGTGATTTTGGCATTGCTGGCGCTGGCGCCGTTGCTCTCCTGGCTACCGCTTTCCGCCATGGCCGCGCTGCTGCTGATGGTTGCGTGGAACATGAGCGAGGCGCACAAAGTTATCAACCTGCTCAGGCGCGCGCCAAAAGACGACATCATTGTAATGCTGATATGTATGTCTTTGACCGTGCTGTTCGATATGGTGATCGCCATTAGCGTGGGGATCGTGCTGGCTTCGCTGCTGTTTATGCGCCGCATAGCAAGAATGACAAGGCTGGCCCCGCTCAATATCACCACGCCGGAAGGCGTACTGGCGTTTCGCGTCACCGGCCCGCTGTTCTTTGCCGCGGCGGACGGGCTGTTTACCGACTTAACCAGGCGTATAGAGCAGCATCACATCATTATTTTGCAGTGGGATGCCGTGCCGGTGCTGGATGCCGGTGGACTTGATGCGTTTGGACGCTTTGTGGAAAAACTCCCGCAGGGATGCGAACTGCGCGTCACAAACCTTGAGTTTCAGCCGTTACGAACGCTTGCCCGCGCGGGCGTGAAGCCCATACCCGGTCGGCTGGCTTTTTTCCCTGATGTACAGGCAGCGCTTGAGGCCTGAAACAAAAAAGCTCCGTCACATGACGGAGCTTTGTTAAATCTGTTTGCCGTTTAACTGTGACGATGCTCATCGCGGCGGCAGCGTTTGTCATAGTGGCGTACCCACCAGTAGCGGTCACAAACCTGCTCGTGCCCGCCGACGCGCGCGCCAGCAAGCCATAGCACGGCACCGACAAAAATACTCAGTACGGCACCATGAGCAAAAATTTGCGGGAGGTTGAACTGCGGCAACTGGTTCAGAATGGAATAGCCCACGCCAACCACCATGACTATCAACCCCAACCCCATGAGCATATTACCGAGTAACGAAGCGTTTTTGCGTTTCATCTGTCACCTCCGGATGGTTCTGGGTCAGCGGGGGAATGCCCCCTCTCCTTGTGTGTAAAGTATAGACAACACCCCCCGGAATTATGTGCGCCAGCGATCACAATTACGAATGAAAGCATGACGAAAATTTACAAATAACCTGCTGAATACCATGAAATTCTAATGGTCTCGCCGCTGAACTATTCAATAATCTCGCTACCGGCGCATTGCGCTTTGTCAACGCGCCGGCAGCACAGTAAACTACCCGGCTTGAGTCTGCTTTCAGGAAAGAAAACGTGAGTATTAAATTGATTGTAGGCCTGGCCAATCCAGGTGCGGAATATGCGGCAACGCGTCATAACGCCGGGGCCTGGTATGTTGATTTACTGGCGCAGCGCCATAATCAGTCGCTAAAAGAAGAAGCCAAATTCTTCGGTTATACCGCGCGCATAAACCTTGCCGGCCAGGATGTTCGCCTGCTGGTGCCGACCACGTTTATGAACCTGAGCGGCAAAGCGGTAAGCGCTATGGCCACCTTCTTCCGTATCGCGCCGGATGAGATACTGGTGGCGCATGATGAGCTGGATTTGCCGCCTGGGGTGGCAAAGTTTAAACTCGGCGGCGGCCACGGCGGCCACAACGGGTTAAAAGACATCATCAGCAAGCTGGGCAATAACCCTAACTTTCACCGCTTACGCGTCGGTATCGGTCATCCGGGCGATAAAAGTAAAGTTGTGGGCTTTGTGCTCGGCAAACCGCCGACCGGCGAGCAAAAATTGATTGATGACGCCGTAGACGAAGCGGCACGCTGCACGGAGGTCTGGCTTAAAGACGGACTGACTAAAGCCACCAACCGTCTGCACGCTTTTAAGGCGCAGTAGCCTCTGCAGGGGCCGCCTGAGCCTATTTACACACCCCTTATAAAAGGTTTACGTGTATAATAGGCAAAGTTATCTACATTTTTTCATTGAGTTAACAACAACTCTTTGATTACCAAGCAATTAAGGTGATTTAAACCATGGGATTCAAATGCGGTATCGTCGGCTTGCCGAACGTCGGTAAATCCACCCTGTTCAACGCGCTTACCAAAGCGGGAATCGAAGCTGCTAACTTCCCGTTTTGTACCATTGAGCCGAACACTGGCGTTGTGCCAATGCCGGACCCGCGTCTGGACAAGCTTGCCGAAATCGTAAAGCCTCAGCGTATTCTGCCAACCACCATGGAGTTCGTGGATATCGCAGGGCTGGTAAAAGGCGCATCTAAAGGTGAAGGCCTGGGCAACCAGTTCCTGACCAATATCCGCGAGACCGAAGCCATCGGCCACGTGGTGCGTTGTTTTGAGAACGACAATATTATCCACGTGAATAACAAAGTGGATCCGGCTGACGATATTGAAGTTATCAATACCGAGCTTGCGCTCTCCGATCTCGACACCTGCGAGCGCGCTATTCATCGCGTACAGAAGAAAGCCAAAGGCGGCGATAAAGATGCCAAAGCTGAACTGGCCGCGCTTGAAAAATGTCTGCCACAGCTTGAAAACGCGGGCATGCTGCGCGCGCTGAAAAACCTGACCGACGAAGACAAGGCCGCCATCAAATACCTGAGCTTCCTGACGCTCAAACCAACCATGTATATCGCCAACGTCAATGAAGACGGCTTCGAGAACAACCCATACCTGGACAAAGTGCGCGAAATCGCCGCTGGCGAAGGGTCCGTGGTTGTGGCCGTATGCGCAGCGGTTGAGTCGGATATCGCCGAACTTGACGATGCGGATCGTGACGAGTTTATGGCTGAGCTGGGCCTTGAAGAACCTGGCCTGAACCGCGTGATTCGCGCCGGTTATGAGCTGCTGAATCTGCAAACTTACTTCACCGCAGGCGTGAAAGAAGTACGCGCATGGACCATTCCTGTTGGCGCAACCGCACCACAGGCAGCCGGTAAAATCCATACCGACTTCGAGAAAGGGTTTATCCGCGCGCAAACCATCGCGTTTGAAGACTTTATCACCTACAAAGGCGAGCAAGGCGCGAAAGAAGCGGGCAAGATGCGTGCAGAAGGTAAAGACTACGTCGTTAAAGATGGCGACGTGATGAACTTCTTGTTTAACGTCTAATGTGTCAGGCCCGGTCGTGTCTTACTGCCGGGTCAAATCACGCCGTTAAACATTGCCGGACTGCCGCGCAGGATCCCCGCGTCAATAGAAGCAACACTGGTCCTGCCGCAAAATGCCATTGATAAATCGAATTCATTGCGGATGATATTGAGCGCCAGGGTCACTCCCTCCTCGCCCAGCGCCCCTAAGCCATACAGCATACTGCGCCCGATATACGTCCCCTTCGCCCCCAGCGCCACCGCCTTCAGCAGATCCTGTCCGGAACGTATACCACCGTCGAAATGCACCTCAATGCGATCGCCGACTGCTGCCACAATCTCCGGCAACAGGGTAATAGATGACGACACGCCATCCAGCTGACGCCCGCCATGATTGGAAACAATCAGCGCATCCGCACCCGCCGCCACCGCCAGACGCGCATCGTCCACATGCATAATGCCCTTAACGATCAACGTGCCGCCCCAGCGCCGTTTAATCCACTCAATATCCTGCCAGGAGAGGCACGGATCGAATTGCTGCGCGGTCCACTCCACCATCGCATTGATATTATCAACGCCGCTGGCATGACCAATAATATTGCCAAAGTTACGATGCCGCGTGGCGAGCATATTGCGGCACCAGCGCGGTTTACTGGCAATGTTAAGCAGATTACGCAGCGTCATTTTTGGCGGCGTCGACAGGCCATTTTTGATGTCTTTATGGCGCTGACCAAATACCTGAAGATCCATAGTAACGATAAGCGCTCCGCAGTTCGCGGCTTTCGCGCGATCGATAAGACTGGCGACAAACTGACGATCGCGCATGACATAGAGCTGGAACCAGAACGGATGGTAATCCGTCGCCTGCGCCACGGTTTCGAGCGAACAAATGCTCATGGTAGAAAGCGTAAAGGGGATGCCGAACCCTTTCGCCGCGCGCGCCGCAAGGATTTCACCGTCGGGATGGATCATACCGGTTAATCCGGTGGGCGCTATCGCCACTGGCATGGTAACCTTTTGTCCAGCCATCACGCTGGCCGTGCTGCGCCCGGCAATATCCACCGCCACGCGCTGACAAAATTCCAGGCGACGTAAATCGGCTTCGTTAGCGCGATAGCTATATTCGGTCCAGGAGCCAGCATCCACATAATCATAAAACATCTTTGGCACCCGCTTACGCGCCAGTTGCCGTAGCTCTTCAATACAGGTAATGGTCATATCAGTTATCCAGTGAAAGAGGGCTAAATAACGATAATAAAAAATCAGGATTTAACGTAATCGGTATACGCGTTCTGCAAAACAATATGATCGGCAATATATTTAGCATCGTGCCATACACCGTAAATAAAGGATGAGGCGCGGTTTACCAGATTTGGCAGGCCGAGAAAATAAATACCACGCTCGGCGGAAATACCGCGTTTGTGAAACGGCAGACCTTTTTCGTCGAAGGCATCAACCTGCAGCCAGCTGAAATCAAATTTAAATCCCGTCGCCCAGATAATAGTGGTAATACCCGCCGCGGCGATATCCAGCTGCATCAGCGGGTTGAGCAGACACTCCGGGTCCGGCAGCAGCTCCCACGCCTGTGGCTCCGGCGGCAAATCCAGCCCGTTGCGTTCAATATAGGCGTCCGCATCGCGCAGCACGTCAAAGTAGGCTTTATCGCCCTCAGCGATATTTTCAGCCAGCCCGGCGGCAAAGCGCAGCACGCCGTTATCCCAGCTTTTAGTGATGCCCGCAAGCGTAATGCCCATATGCGCCAGGCGGCGGAAATCCACGGTTTTACCCCCTTCATAACCGCTCACCGCAAAGGCCACGTGCTCTTTCTTCGGCTTTATTTTCACCTCATCCCACAGACCGAGCGCGCCAAGCCACCAGCAATAATCACGGTTGCGGTAAGCGCGCGGCGGACGATAATGTTCGCCAACCGACAGATACACGTCACGGCCCGATTTACGCAGCTCTTCGGCAATTTGCGTCCCCGACGCGCCCGCTCCCACCACCAGCACGCCGCCTGCGGGCAGCTGCTGCGGATTTTTATAGTCGGAAGAGTGGATCTGTTGCACCCCGGCGCTTTGCGGCACGAGCTGTGGAAATGACGGTTTCTGGAACGGGCCGGTAGCGGCCACCACATTGTCGGCCTCAAATTCACCGGCAGAGGTCATCACCCTGAATCCGCTGCGTCCTGCCAGGCGCGTCACCCGATGCACGTCAACACCGGTACGTACTGGCGCATCAAGCATCTTCGCATACTCTTCAAAATACTGCGCCATGCGCTCTTTCGGCGGGAAGGCTTCCTGAGAAATATTGTCGAATTTCAGCGACGGAAAGCGGTCGTGCCAGGCAGGGCCATTCGCCACCAGCGAATCCCAGCGTTCAGAGCGCCAGCGTTCCGCAATACGGCTGCGCTCCAGCACAACGTGGGGAACGCCCATCAGCGCCAGATGTTCACTCATGGCAATACCGGCCTGACCCGCGCCTACAATAACGGTATTAATTTTTTCTACTGACATGTTGAATTCCTAAATATGAGCGCCCCAATATTTTCATCGGATGGCGTATTAATGATAATCAGGCTTTTTAAATGCAGTGCTGCATAAAATACAAACCGCATTGATTTACTATTTATTAATGCCGGGCTTCGACGTTTAATACTTTACCGAGCCCTAAAAATTTATTTGCAATAACTAACATGGTTGCAGTAACAGCAATATAAATAACCGACAGGGCTGCCAGTGTCGGATCCGCAAATTCACGCACATAGTTATACATCGCTACCGGTAAGGTCTGAGTCGCCTGGGTGGTAATAAACAGCGAGGCGGTAAATTCATTAAAGGAAAGGATCGCGGCAAACAGCCAGCCGCCAAACAGACCCGGCAAAATCAGCGGCACAGTGATGGTCCATACCACGCGCAGCGGCGAGGCACCGAGACTGGCTGCCGCCAGTTCAATGCGCTGTTCAAGGTTTTTTAGCGACACATACACACTGCGCAGCACAAACGGCAGTACCAGCACGATGTGGCAGAAAATCACCAGCGGATAACCGCGCCCGAGGTTGAATTGCGACACCAGCATTAGCAGGCCCAGACCAATGGTGAAGTGCGGGATAAACAGCGGCGACAGCAGGATCCCTTCCAGTACCTGTTTGCCCGGGAAGCAATAGCGTTCAATGGCAATCGCCAGCGTGGCACCGATAATCACCGCCAGCGACGATGCCCAGGCGGTGACAATCAGCCCGGAAAAGAAACCGTGGCGAAAATCATCGTAACTCACCGCACGCTCAAACCAGCGCAGCGACCATCCTTTCGGCGGGAAGAACAACACGGAGGTACTGCTGAATGAGGAGATGAATACCACGATAGTCGGCAGCATCACAAAGATCAGAATAGCAGCGACCAGCAGGCGTCCCGCCAGCATCGTCAGTTTATCGTTCATCGAACGGGTCATATCAGTGCTCCCCCATCGCATTCAGGAATCGGGTCATGCGTTTTAGCGCCATCAGCAGCAAAACGGTCAGAATTAGCCCGGCGATGCTAAGCGCGGCGGCAAACGGGAAGTTCATCGACGAGAAACCCAGTTGATAAACCATGGTTGCCACGGTGCTGACGCGTCCGCCGCCAATAAGTTGTGGTGTGGCGAAGGCGCTAAAGGTCCAGGCAAAAGCGGTGGTCAGACTGGAAACAATGCCGGGAATAGACAGAGGGATGGTCACGGTCAGCAAGGTGCGGATTGCGCCTGCGCCGAGGCTGGCGGCGGCTTTCTCATAATCAGGGTTAATGTGCGACAACGCGGTCGCCAGCATAAGTACCATGATCGGCATGGTGACGTGTACCAGCGCCAGAACCACGCCCGTTTGGGTAAACATAAACTGAACGGGCGTTGAGATGATGCCTGTCGCCAGCAGCAGGCTATTCAGGAAGCCGCTGTTACCCAGCACGATAATCCATGAATAGGTGCGCACCACTTCGCCGAGAAACAATGGCGTAATCGCGATAATCAAAATAGTGGACTTTATCCACGTAGTGCGGGTACGCACCAGCGCATACGCCAGTGGATAGCTCATCAGCAGGCCAAAGATAGCGGTTTTGGCGCTCAGCATGACCGTGTTAATAAAGGCATCGGCATAGATGCTTTTGATGAGGCCAGAGAAGTTCGCCAGCGTAAATCCGCCCACGTCAAGCGAACCGGGAATATAGGCACGCACGCTAAACTGCATTACCGCGAACATCGCGACAACCAGTCCGATGGCGGTAAACATGGCGGGAATAATGAACCAGGGTAAAAATGTCGGTTTTCTCGTCATAGACGTTGCTGCCTGAATAATAGGTTGCAGGTAGAACCAGGGCGACCCGTAAGCCGCCCGGTAGATCAATGAGACATGATGTTTTCAGAGAACCACTGACGCCACTCCGCGGTTTTCTCGGCGCGCAGCTGCGGATCGGTATTGATAGTGGCGTTCCACTGCTCAGGCGTGGTCAGCATGCCCGGCAGTTTCGCCACGTCAGGATCGATATGGGCGTTGGTGACCGTTGGACTGCCGTGGTAAATCTTTGCCACCTGCTCCTGAATTTCAGGCTTCAGGGCAATATTCATAAATTTATACGCGAGATCGGCATGTTTGGTGCCTTTATTAATACCCAGGGTATCAACGCCCAAAATCGCGCCCTCTTTCGGTATCACCAGCTTGACGTCCACCCCTTCGGCCATCATGTTGTAGGCGTTCATCGACAGCATTACCTGTACCGGCGTTTCGCCGGTGGCGATCAGCTGCTGGCTGTTAGCATCATCGGTATAGAAGGATTTAATATTCGGAATCAGCGCCTTCATCTTCGCCTGTCCCTGCTGCCAGTGCGCCGCATCGGTACCGGAGAGTTTTGCGGAAACCGCAATGATATGGCTCGGGTCCCAGTCCGGCAGCGCCAGCGTGCCCTTCAGCTCTGGCTTCCACAGATCTTCCCAGCTCTCAAAGCTGGTGCCCTTTGGCACCAGGTCCGGACGATAGCCGATGGTATAAACGTAACCCCACACGCCGAGGTGATAAGGGCTGACTTTCGCCTGCTGTACCAGATTCGCGGCATTCGGGAGTTTGCTCATATCAATTTTTTCAAACAGGCCAGAGTTAGCATACAGATAGCCCACATGTGCCGTAGTAAAGGTCACGTCAGTTTCAGGTGAACCGCCGGCCAGCTTAGCTTTATTGAGACGATCGATAGTGCCACCCGTGACAAACTGCACTTCTACACCGGTTTCTTTGGTGAACGCTTTGGCAATGGTTTCATCAATCAGATCTTTAAAACCGCCGCCCCAGGTGCTGACAATTAGCTTGTCAGCCGCCGCCGCATTTCCTGCGCTGAGTGCGCTCGTGGTCAACAACGTTAAGGCACAAATCTTACGCAACATATTCTCATCCCCATGCATGAAATGGCTGTTGTAGCTATCTGAAACCCGGCGCGCCTAAAGGGTGCAAACGGTGTTCCCTGGTGTGAAATCGATAATGCCGTGGTCAGGTGATGGCGTAAAACAGCCTTTTCCTCGTCGTTGCATCAGGATTTCTGATGCTAAAAAAGGCGCTGCTTTGCAACGGATTGTCTGAAGCCGTAGTGAGGCACAGGCGAAGAGTAACCACACCACGCCAGGGAGTTATGCTGTTATTGGGCTTTTGGCATGATAAATGCAGGTTAATCAGCACTATTAGAATGACTGGCGCGACATGATTGCGTCAGCAATCTCAGGAGAACCTGCATGCTCAGTCGTATTACCCAGCGTCAGCTGGAATATTTTGTCGCCTCCGGTGAGGCTGGCAGCATTATTGGCGCATCGGAACGCATTCACGTTTCCTCGCCGTCGATTTCTGCGGCCATCACCCATATTGAATCTGAACTGGGCGTGCAGCTCTTTGTACGTCATCACGCCCAGGGCGTGTCGCTGACCGCCATTGGTCATCAGGTTCTGAAGGAGGCAAAGCTCATTCTGGAGCAGATGTTGAACCTTTATACTATTGCGTCGGAATCGATGAACAATGTGCGCGGCCCGCTGCGCGTGGGCTGTCTGGATACGCTGGCCCCGATGCTGACGCCTGAACTGGTGTTCGGCTTTGGCCGCGCGTTTCCCGGTGTGCGCATTACGCTGGTGGAAGGCAATCATGAACAGTTGCTCAAACAGTTACGCACCGCCGATATCGATATCGCCCTGAGCTACGATTTGGTCCCTGCCAGTGATATCGCCTTTACCTCGCTGGCGCAGCTGCCGCCGTATGTGATGGTAGGAGAACATCATCCGCTGGCGACGCACCCGGCGGTGTCAATTCAGGATCTGGCGACGATGCCGATGGTGTTGCTGGATATGCCGTGGAGCCGGGAGTATTTCCTTGGGCGATTTAGCGAGGCGGGCGTCACGCCGAACGTGGTGATGCGCTCCGGCAATATGGAAGTGGTGCGTGCGATGGTGGCAAATGGCGTGGGGTTCGGTATCGCCAACGTGCGACCGAAAGCGCATCTGTCCCAGGATGGCAAGCGTCTGATCCGCGTGCGGCTGGCGGGGGTCAATCGGCCAATGCAGCTCGGTTACGCTACCGTGGCCCACACGCAGCACTCAATGGTGGTGAACGCCTTCGCCGAGCGCTGCCGCATGTTTATCTCCGACCAGTATATTCCCGGCATGGCCGCACCGAGCTATTTCGATCCGCAGGTGGTGCGAGTGGCGTAACGCAGACGCGCATTAATACCCCCGCGCCGGGAACACCCGGTGGGTCACCGGCTCACCGCGTGCGGCGCGCTGAATGTTTTCGGCGACCTGCTGCGCGGCGCTGGCTGGAAGAGCAACCGACGCCAGATGCGGTGTGATCAGCACGTTGTCTAACCGCCACAGCGGATCGTGTGGCGGCAGCGGTTCGCGGTCAAATACGTCCAGCGTCGCTTCAGCTATCTGTCCCGAACGCAACGCTTCCGTCAGCGCCGCCTGATCGACAATCGCACCGCGCGACACATTAATGAATGCGGCACCCTGTGGGAGAAGCGCCAGCCGCTCTGCGCTGAGCAGGCCGCTCGTCTGCGGCGTGAGCGGCAGCATCACGACCAGAATGTCGCTCTGACTGAGAAAATCATTCAACGATGCCTGTCCGCTGCTACAGCGAATACCGGCTATTTCTTTTTGCGAACGCGACCAGCCGCGCACGTCAAAGCCCTGCCGCGCCAGCTCCCGCGCCGCATACGCGCCCAGCTCTCCCAGGCCCAGTACACCGACACGGATGCCGGAGGGCGCGCGCGGATGCAGATAATGCCAGCGCTGTTCACGCTGCGCGTGCTCGAACGCCGGGATATCCCGCGCATAGCGCAGTACGGCAAACAGCACATAACCGGCCATCATACGGGCCATATCCGGATCGGACAGGCGAATAATCGGGATATCCGGCAGATCGTCGCGCCCCACCAGTGAATCAACACCCGCGCCAAGGTTCACCAGTAGCCTGAGATGACGGTAGGGTGCAAAGAAACCCAGTGGCGGTTTCCATGCCAGCGCATAGTGCACGTCGTCGGGGTTTTGCACCGTTTCGGCGCGGCAAATCTTCACGCTGGGTAGATGTGGTGCAAGTAAGGCCGACCATTCGTCGAAGCTGTCAAATTCGCTGTAAAACACTAATGTACTCATACGGCGGGGGTTCCCAGCAGATTGACCACCGCATCGATCGCCAGTTCGTAGCCGATCACGCCCAGTCCGGCAATCACCCCGGTGGCCGCTTTCGATACCATGGAGCGATGACGGAACGGCTCGCGTTTCCAGATGTTGCTCATATGCGCTTCAACAATCGGGCCATCAAACATCAGCAATGCATCAAGAATGGGTACTGAACTGTAGGTCAGACCCGCCGCGTTGATAATCAATCCCGCGGCGTTCTGGCGCGCTTCCTGAATCCAGTCGACCAGTACGCCTTCGTGGTTGCTTTGGCGGAACTGCAACGTTACCCCGAGCGATTCAGCACGTTGCCGACAACGCTCGCCAATGCTGGCAAAACTGTCGCTGCCGTAAGTGCCGTTTTTATCCAACCCGTATAAATTGGCATTCGGCCCGTTGAGAAAATAGATCTGCTGTGACATACATCCTCCTGATTAAACGTACGGAAGGGTCGCGGCCATGGCCGGATGCGCATCGAAGACGGCGAACCAGGTGGAGGTCAGCGGATGGCTGGCGCGCCAGTTGAGTTCGGCAAAGCGGAAGTCGAGGTAGCCGAGCGCGCAACCGATGGCAATAAGGCCAATATCATCGGGCCGATCGCTAAAGCCGCTGACCTGACTTTCAATTTCCGCCAGCGCGGCGGCGACTTTTTTCAGCTGCGCGTCCGCCCAGTCCTGCCACTGCTTCTCAGGCGGACGGACGCTGAACTCGTAGCGCGCCAGTAATGCCGCATCGATTAACCCATCGCCCAGCGCCTGCCGAGCCAAACTTTGCCAGCGCGCTTCTCCCTCTTGCGGGAATAAATCGCCCTGCGCACGCGCGTTGAGGTATTCGCAAATCACCCGGCTGTCATAAAGACAGATGCCGTTTTCGGTACGCAGCGCCGGTACTTTTGCCAGCGGGTTAAACGCGGCGATGCGTTCGTCGCGCACGACAGGATGCGCGGCGGAATCCAGCCGTTCTATTTCGTCGGCAAGCCCCAGCACTGACGCACACACCATGACTTTGCGCACATAGGCAGACGTAGAGGCAAAAAAGAGTTGCATCATGACGCCACCTGCAGCAGCACTTTGCCGATGTTGGTATTTGCTTCCAGAATGCGATGCGCGTCTGCGGCTTGCGCTAACGGTAACGTTTGATAGAGGGTCGGCGCGATTTTACCGGCGGCGATCAGCGGCAACAGATGTTTACTGATGCGCTGCGCCAGTCGCGTTTTCTCGGCTGCGCTTTTCGGGCGTAGCGTAGAAGAAGTCAGGCTTAGCTCCTTACGCATCACCAGTTGCAGATCGAGTTCAATCTTCGCCCCCTGCATAAAGGAAAGACTAATATGCCGCCCACCCGGCGCTAACACGCTCAGATTGCGCGCCACGTAATCGCCCCCGACGTTATCCAGCACCACATCCACGCCGCGTCCCTGGGTTTCATCAACGATAACCGCAACGAAATCTTCGCTATGGCGGTTGATGGCGCGCCTAACGCCGAGCTGTTGCAGCGCCGCCACCTTCTCAGCGCCGCCCGCCGTCG